>DATKFH010000148.1:0-71055 GCA_035511455.1 Candidatus Sulfotelmatobacter sp.
CCGCATCGAGAACACCACCCTGACCGTCCATGGCGAGCGCAAGATCGAGAAGGAAGAGAAAGAGGAGAACTTCCGTCGTGTTGAGCGGCAATACGGAGAGTTCACCCGGTCGTTCACGCTGCCCAGCTCGGTAGATCCGGGGCAAGTGACCGCCGACTACGCCAAGGGCGTGCTGAAGATCAACCTCGCCAAGAAGGCCGAAGCCAAGCCCAAGCAGATCAAGGTCAATGTTGGCGGGGAGAATATCCTCGAAGCCAAGGCTCCAGGCAAGGCTGCGTAGAACCAACAGGTGTGAGAGAAAATGGGAGGCGGCTTACATCGCCTCCCCTCATCTTCGTTTGAACTGCTACTTTGTCCAGGAGTTGTTTAGGAACACTGGCACGGTTTGGCCTCAACTTTACAAGATTGCGCTCTGTGAGTTGAACGCCAACAAAATTCCAGACCGAATTGCTGCTGCGGAAACGGCACTTGTGAGGCGTGCACGCGAACTGTTTCATCAGCAGGAGACAATATCGAAGAAGAGCATGCTATAGATGATGCGATGTATGCCTTGCACGCCCTTCGGAGCGCGTTGAAGTATAGGCAGTACGCGAGAAACGTCTTTCAAGACCTGGCCGCTTGAAATTCACTGGAGACCATCGTGGCTAAGAACAATAGAAACCATTCCAATAGCCTAGACATTCCTACACAACTACGCAGACGCTCAACGAGGTTTTCCGACCGCGGCCAACAACTGGCGCCCGGAAAGAGCGAGGCTTTGCGGCGGTGTTCTGTGCCTGCAAGGCGGGCGCCGACATCGACTCGCGACATGAGCGAGACCGAATCATGTGTCATGATCGGCTCGCGGGACCTAGAGCAACGTATTAGGTTCGAAAGCGCTTGCCGTTCGCTGACTTCAGTCGACACATTTTTACCTCGCCAAGTCGGGCGTGAAGAGCGAATCAGGATATGTGCGTGCTGCCCCCAAGTACACGGCGGAGCACACCGCGTCCGGGTGCTGGATCTGCTCTGAGGCGTATCGAAACAGCAAGTTGCCGGGATTCATGCGGAGGGCCACTGGAACGCACGAATCATGCTGCAGATTGAGGAGAAAAAGATAATGGTACGAAACATTCTGACCCAACATTTTATCTTTCACCTATAAGTGGCAGCAAAACGCGAACTTATATGGATCGAAGAAGACCGTTTTCATGGCTGGGGGTGCTCCGAATGCACCTGGTTGTTCAACCCTTCTGATTTGCCCACAAGCAAATCCTTTGATGAAATGGTGCGAAACTTCGAGCTGCGGCGTGACAAAGAATTTGACTTGCACGTTTGTGCTAAACACCGCTTTCCGAAGTCTTAATCACCAGTCCGGAAGCTGCGTCCGGCCAATCGAATCCCCTTGCACTCAATTTCTGCCGTATATTGCGGGCGGTTCGCCAGGGGTGCTGGAACCGTAGAGAGGGTGTGCGGTTGTGGCTACAGTGCCTCCCGCGACTGCACGACTCTTAGGAGTTTCTCTTTATGGGCGTGATCAATTGGCGCAACAATCCCTCATAGAAGCACTCATCGACAGGTCGATCAGGCGAAACGGCCTGTTAACAAACAGTGCTCATTTTCGGGTTTGTCCATTGAATCGCAAACGTCGCGAGGTTTGAATTCTCTTGTTTCGACGCTGCGTCAGAGGAGCGGTACGCCCGGTGGGTACGGATCCTTCGAGGTATCCCATGGCGCAAGCGCCGCAGTCGTCGTTAGGGCCGCCTAACCGCATTCTTTTGAAGAGTGACAGCAGTCTGCGCTAACAGTCTGCCATTTGCCGATGCGCTCGTGTTCATGGCGATATTTGTTTTAGCCAGTATTACTCCGCTAAAGTGCGCGGTCGTTCCAATGGCCACAGCACCGGAAGTCTGCCAGAAGATGTTCTTGGGCAGTGCGCCGCCTTTCAGGATCACGCTCGTAGCGCTGGCCTGAGTAAGAGTTCCCGCTATCTGGAATATCCAGACAGCGTTTGGGCCACCCGAGAGCGTGACATTCGTTGATATTAAAACACCGGTAGTCCATTTGTAGAGGCCGGGAAGGAGGGTTAACCCGCCAATCTTTCCGCCTTTCAGATTAGTAAAATTGGGGTTTTTCCGTCCGGCGGCGTTGTTGTAGGCGATTTGCATGTCGCCTACAGCCTTTGTGAGTAAGGTGGGGGCAGTTACCCTGCATGGAAGAGGACCCGCCGCATCAACGGTGTAAATTGTCCCTGTCAGCATTTCTGAACACTTCAGGTGGATAGCCGCTCCGGTGATTGGACTAGCTCCAACATTTCCGTTGATCGCAGATGGAAAAACGTCTGTGATTCCTGATTTGGTCAGAATCGCGAAAGGGCCTGCTGTTCCAAGGGGTACCACTGCCTGTCCCGTAAACGCGACGGCGTTGGTCGTAAATGTCCATTCAACGGGATTGGCCATTGCAACCCCAGCTGCGTTCTTCGCCGCCGTCGTAATCGTGGCGGTATAGCTGGTATTCGGGTTGAGAGCGAACCAGGTTGGCGTAAAGGTTGCCACAGTCTGTGCGTCATTCATGACGACGGTACCAGGTACGTCGTTTCCGTTGCTCTCCTTGACTGTGAACGTGAGCGAGTTAACCGTTTCCGCGTCCATCAACTGGCTGAAGGTTGCGGTCACTTTGGTGCCAGTTACAACGTTATCGCCGGCATTTGTGCTGGTCGGTGCGTTCGTGGCCCTGTTACTTGGGTTTGACGAAATTACCGTGGGTTCTGTAGCCGCGCCTACAAGAGTGCCGGGAGCAACGGTAACACCGGGGTCAACGGCAGCAAAGGCCCTTCCGATTCCGCCACCTGCAAGCAGAGCGGCGAATAGTAACGCCATAAACATCGGTGGTTTTGTATGAGCTTCGAATCTGGTCATTTTCTTCCCTCTCTTTCATGAGCCGCGCAGGGCAGCCGTGGTTGGCCGATCCGTTTGGGCTGAGTTCTTTTTTCATGGGAGAGATAATGCCCCAAACCAATGCGCAAGAATGGTCAATCTTGAACACTATGCGTTGACGGGGCTGCTCTTACGAGTGCTGTTGAAAAATCTCGGTTGCGCTCATCAACCCCGAGTCAAAATGGTTTTCCCCATGCTCACTGGTGAAATCGCCTGCGGGTGTTGAAAAACTCCTGCGCACGAAATTAGCAAAAACAGAATTGCGCTAGGATGCCCTACAAACGACGTCCTCGTTTTCCTACTGCCAATCAGGCTCTCTGAGAAGCCGGTAGAATCGCTCACCACGTGATCGCGTGCAGTCGTGGGAGGAAGAAAATGAGAACGGTTATCGAAGATTTGAAGGCGCAGATCGTCGCAATGCAGCGCGAGCTTGAAGAGCTGAAGGCGCACGCCGACGAGTTGAAGGCGAATGGAACTAGCAGAGCAGCCGAAGTCGGGATAGGTTTTGGGTCAGTCCTTGCCATGATCCTCTCCTTTACGCTCAACCACTCAGTCGGGTGGGCTATCCTTCACGGGATATGTTCCTGGTTTTACGTAATCTACGGCGTATGGGAAGGGAATTACTAGCGTGCATCCTCCGGGTTAAAACAAAAGCTAGCCCATTCGGTGCGTAACGCTTTCCAGAGCACGTCGCCTCCCATTGCCAACCCAGATCCGGCCATGTGTGGAGTCTGGAAGAAGTTGTGATGATGTCAGTAGTGAGACATGCACAAGTCACACTTTATGTCACAGCTCCGCGTGACGTTGCCGATAACTTTAGACCATCATCCTTCGCCCGTGAGGATGAAGATCCGACAGGTCGGTGTAAAAGACCCACCGGAATACGAAATGGTGCGTCTAGCCACAACGGCAGCACGGACTGTGCTCTCAACTGAGGGAAAGTAGCCACAGGAAAACGCGAGGTGGGCACAAAAATGGGCACAATGGAGAAAGGGCCGATTCCTGAATCGGCCCTAAACTAATGGTGCGAAAGGGGGGACTCGAACCCCCACGGTTTTACCCGCCAGATCCTAAGTCTGGTGCGTCTGCCAATTCCGCCACTTTCGCAATGGAACAACCCGATCGCTGCGTTCTTCTGCCGGCACAGTCAATCGAGCGGTTTAGTGACAGTACAGACTATTCTAAATGTATTCGCTCCCGCCGCGCCAAGGTCGGTGCGGGCACGTAGTGAATCAAATTGGAGGCAGAGTAGCTGTTTCTACCAGGGCGTCATCCTGAGCGCAGCCGTTTTTCAGGCGGAGCGAAGGATCTCGCGCGGGATCTCCCGCGCGGAATCCCGCGTAGGGTGTGGCTCTGTTTGCGTTTGGGCCCGCGTGCCGCGGAATTGTGGCCTAGTCGGCGAGGAGCAGCACAATGGCCAGTCTCAGGGCTTCGATCTCCCGTTGCACCTGCTTCAGTTCCTCCCGCTTCCTCCGCAGACTTGCGAATAGCGCCTGCGGGTTGCAGCAATCGCGCCCTGATCTCAGTGGCTCAGGCGAGCCTTGGGGAAGGGAAGCAGACACCACCCCGGATTCGTCCCCGGCTTCGGTGTCCGGAGGAAGTTGGCTTAGGAATTCCAGTCCCAAACATTCCCCGGTACGATTACGAACTACGGCGTTGACCCGCGCCGGAGTCGAGGTTGGAAACTGAAGCCCCATCAGATCGCCCGGCCTGACCGCAACCGGAGCGCGCAGCGCCATGCCCGCCCGGCTTATTTCGCTGCCACGACCGGCCACCGGCGTGGTGAGAATCCCGTTGAGCGCGATGATCCGAACCGGCAGATCGACCTGATGTCGCGGCCATCGTCGCGTGCTTCCGAACTGACACACTTGTCCTGATATCTGTTCCATTTCGTCCCCAGCTCCATGCCTAGTGAGTCGGCCGCGCCGCTGCCACCAGCAAACGCTCAGTGCGCCGCATCAATTTCCAGTCATATTCGTAAGCGGTTCCACAATCCGGGCAAACCTGATAGTAGTGGCCGTTGGCATCGGCCCGCGGCCAGGAGAACCGGTGCGAGCAGCCTCTTCCCCAAAGAAATCTCAAGAATTTCATGGTCTTACTCCCTGCGCTCGCTGCTTCCAGTCGTAAAGCCAGCGATAGAAAAATGGTTTGGGTGCCCCGTCCAGCATTTGCTGAAGCGTGGATAACAGAATCATCGGAGGCTGCATTTTCGATAGAAAAGCATCTACCTTTTTAAGCTTTGCCTTCGGCAGTGGTCCGTATGCCGATAGCAGAAGAATCGGAACTTGCGGGCTGATGGATTTCATTTTTGCCGCCACCACATCGCCGCTCATCCCGGGAATTTGGTAATCGAGAATCACTGCGTCCACCGGCTGCGAGGCGAATAACTCCAGTCCCTCCGGACCATTCGTCGCTTCCAGAACCTGATACCCGTTCTGTTCCAGAAATATCTTGCGGCGGATCAGCCCATTCCAATGGTCGTCAATACAGAGAATCGTGGGTTTTACCCGAGACATGGATTTCGCATTCCGTTCCGGCCAGAATGGATCGACAGGTCCACGCGGGTTGCTTCCGGGCAGGAGGCTACCGCTGGACTACGAAGTGGTGGGCAAATCCATTCTGATTGCAGTGCCCGATGCTTTCAAATTACGAACGGTCACTTCAGCGACAGTTACTGCCCCCATTTCCAGGTCCCTCTCTCACAAGCTCTGACGCTGGCGACAACCCTCTCCTGCAAAAGTGCAACCTATCTCCTGAAAGCACAGGTCGCTGTATGCCTCAGCACGTGGGGCAACTAATAAAGGAGATCTCTCGATGACAAAACTAAGTCGCTCGCTATTGTGTTTAGTTCTTGCTGGTCTGACTACGGCGTGGGCGGTCGCCCAGGACTCCGACTCTGACGCCAAATCCAAGAGCGAGGTCAGGAGCATTACCGGATGCCTGACCAAGTCCGGAGGTGGGAACGAATACCTGTTGACCGGCAGCGACGGCAGCACCTGGGAAGTGCATGGCAACAACTCCGTCGATCTGGCAAGCCATGTGAACCACACCATTGAAGCCAAAGGCGTGGTCTCTCATGCCAAGATGCATAACATGAAAGAAGACGAGAAAAACATGGCGCACGATGCCGGCGCGAAGAAAAACAATGCCGAGCACGGACACCTGAAGGTCACCGACATTCGCATGGTCTCCGACTCCTGCCAACAGTAGCGCTTCCCATCGCCGGCGGCAACGGACGGAGCCCGCAAGACCGTCCGTTGCTATCGCCCAATTCACAGACCGAACAAGAGATGCGCTTTTTGGAGGGAGCAGTTTCAGCTGCGCCGCAACTGGAACTGGATCAAGCTGCGAAGCCCCCGGGGCGAAAAAACCCCACCGCGCAAGTCGTAGCTTTGAGCGGAAGATCAAACAAGCGCCCCGACGGGGCAGGAAAAAGGTTCGACACTCGCCGGAGATACCAACCGGTCGCGTTCGGCACAACAAAGCCATGCCGCTTTTGAATCGCGGCCCCTTCGCACAACACCGCGCCACTGTGGCTGAATGGCGCAAGGCCTGACGAATGACGCTACTGGACTTCGTTCAATTTCTGGTAGATCAACATCGCCACCAGCACCAGCAGAAATACCCCTGAGCCGACGCTGAAGACACGCACGGGGAGCGTCAACCGGTTGACCTTGGTCAACAGTTCGGTTTGCTCCTCTTGCATATGCGAATTGGCGTCATCCAGAAACAACTGGTCATCCTCGTGCATTGTCAGCGTGCTCTTGTAAATCAGGAGGACGATCAGACCAACGGCGAAAACCCCGAAAACCACCGACACCACAGTCATTGCCATAAGCCACCTCGGCAGATTACAACCCGCTGCAGCAGCCTTTCTTCTTACCCGCTAAAAGGGCCAAAAACTCCGCACGCAGCGCCGGAAGAAAGGCCTTAGCGGGATAATTATAGCCCTGTTTGCCAACCCCGGCGCGAAGAAATCCTTGGCGGTCTACGGGCTGTTGCATGACCGGAAACCTGGCGACTTCCGGCTCCCCACTCGCATCCAATAGGTAACAGTGGAAAGCTGTTCTGCTATAATCAATCAGCTTTAAAGCCAAGGAGATACGAATGGCCACAACTACCATCCCGGAAGTTACCAAAAAGGTTGCCCCCATTACCCTTAGCCCCAATGCCATCGCCAAGGTAAAGGACATTATGGGCCAACAGAACCCCGCTCCCGCAGGGCTGCGCATCGGCGTGGTCGGTGGCGGGTGCTCCGGCTTCTCTTATTCGATGCAGTTTGAGAACGCTGCCGGCATGATGGACAAGACCTTCGATATGGACGGCCTCAAGGTCTTTGTGGACGCCACTTCGGTCATGTATCTGAACGGTTGCATCGTCGACTACGTGGAAACCCTCGAAGGCGCCGGTTTCAAGTTCGAAAATCCGAACGTGAAGAGCACCTGTGGCTGCGGCAGTTCCTTCAGCGTGTAAAGGTGTTAGGTGGGGACAGCCGCCTAGCCTGCCCTGAGCGAAAGTCGAAGGGGCTGTCCAGCCGTGCCAAGCACGGCTGCTGATGAAAGTTCAGCAAAGTTCGCAAAACTGAAACGGCCTCATCCCCATGAGGCCGTTTTCAATTCACACTGATTTTCCCCTACTTCTGTTCCGGAGGATTGTTGGGATCGTTCGGAGTCGCGGGCGGCGGCTCATTCCCGGGCGGATTCGGATTGTTCTGCAATCCCGTCGGCGTCGCTCCACCGTTCTGCCCATTGACATTCTGCTGGCCTGGCGGCTGTCCAAATGGCGTCAGCGGAGGCTGGTTCGGCGTCGTCAGCAGCCCTCCGCGATCGGTCCCGGGATCATAAATAAACTGCCACTCGTTATATTTTTTCTTATGGTTGAATTCGCGGATCGTGTCCTTCTTGTTGGTGCTGACCACGCCCACGATCGGCCCGCCCCCAAAAACCTGGCCCGCACCCGGACCGCCGCTACTGCCCGTATCTCCGCCTGTAGTGGCGCCGCCTGTAGTGGCGCCGCTATTGTCCGAACCGGAAGAGCCGGATGCTTTGGACGCGTCGTCGCCGGCAGGAGGGGAATCCGATCCCGCCGCCTGCGCTGCAGCCGGAACAGCAACGACCGACGAATTCGTATTTGCCCCGTAACCGTTGTTTCCGCCGAACGCCGAAACTTGTGCCGCAGACCCGCTCGTCCCCACTGTTGGCAGGATGGTTCCCGGACTTCCGGCTACCTGCGCGCCGGGAATTCCCATCATTGCCCCTGTCAGTCGCACTTCCCCAAAATGCAGCAGCTTGAAGTCCTGGCACGTCGCGCCTGCGCAATTCATCGGATCCTTGTAGCGCTTGCGCAGAAATCTCATATTGTTGGTGCTCTGCAAATCCTCGATCTTCACCGGATAGCGCCCAAATTTCTTATAGTACCCGCGAATCGCGCGCGAGTACTGCGTCCCGCGATGAATCAGTTCCTCTTCGCGATCGCGTGCGATCTGGAATTTGATGGTGGGCATAATCGCTGCCGCAAAGATGACCAGCATCGCCATCGTCAACAGAAGCGCAAGTAGAACGTAACCCCGCTCCTCGCGCCGACCACTCCGCATTGGTGAATAGCAACTCATCGAAAAGAAAGTTTCAAGGTTTTCAAAGTTTCGCCAATCACTAAGCAGCTCCGAAGCGGGAACTCGGAAACCTTGAACCTCTGCTTCATCCCTGGGTCAGCGGAATATTCTGCGGGGGCCCACTGTTCACCACGTCCTGCATCTCGACCGACGTCGGCGAGATCCGGATCACCTTGTATCTCCGGTTCACGATCTCACCCTCGCCCGCCACCCAAACGTCCTCGCCCTGAGAAAGAAATATTTTCTTGGGCTCTCCCGGCTTGCTGGCGAACCCGAAGAATTTGAGTGGAATCGGTGGCGGCGGCGGAACCACGGGCGGCACGTATTCCACTACCCTCTGATCGGTCACGGCTGCTGCGACCGGATTAGGAATTGCCACCGGCTCCGCCTGCGAAACGAAAATGTTCCGTCCATTTCCTTCGTACTGCGTCTGCTCGGCAGTCGCCAGCAAATCCAGCTTCAGGGTCGGGTCCAGATTCTCCGGCCGCTGTTTCTTTCCGGCCCTCCCGCCCGCGCGCGACGTCACTCGGGGCGCGACCGGTGGCGCCGCCTGCGCGCTCGAACCCGGCGACGACGAGTCCATGATCATGGGGATGAACTCGTAGGCCACCAGCAGCAACGCCAACACGCCCAGCACGATCGCCCACGTCGTCTTCTTCTTGTTGTCCAGTCCCAGCTTCACTACGATCCCGCCTTCAAATACGCCTCAAGTTTTACCTGCAGTTTGACCGCACCCTGCGGCTCGCCGCCCAGGGTCACGCTGTTGATGATGAAAAACATGTCGTCGCGTTCCAGCGCATTGATGAACTTCGCCAGCGCGGTGTAGTTTCCCACCAGATCTGCTTCCATCTCCACCGGCTGGAGCTTGCCCAGCCGCTCCTCGCTCGGCTTGTATTTCACTTGGTCGATCGTCACTCCATTGGCTGCTGTCAGCTTTCCGAGCTCTGCATAAAGCTGCGAGTACTGCTCTGGGATGCGCCTCTTGTAGAAGTCTGTGATCTGCTGGCTCGCCAGGTGCACCTTCTGCGGCAGATCCTTCAGCGGCGCCACCTGCCGTGTCTTGGTGGTCAACTCGACCTGAAGCTGGTTGATCTCCTGCCGCCGTCCCTCCGCCGACCCCACCAGGGGCGAGATGTACACGATCAGCGCCAGCAGATCCACGCCGGCCATGACCCCCAGCGCGATCTTGATGTTCTTCCGGGTTTGCCGCAGATCCGGCATCAGTGCTTGGTTCCTTTCGCCGCCGTTGGCTTCGCGCCGGTCTTCATTCCCGTTCCTGTCTCAGCCTTTTTTTGTTTCGGCGGGTTCGCTTCCACCTTCTTCGCTGCCGGACCGATCTCCGGAATGTAGATCGCCTCCAGTTCGGTCTGCTCGGTGTCTCCCGTGTTCGACTGCGTGGAGTGCTCCGAAGTAATGTGGGTCTGCGCGAAGCGCTGCGATTCTTCCATCCGCCGCGCCAGTTCAATCGCCCGGTCGCGCGACTCGCCCGCTACCGACATCTTCAGCGCCAGCTGGTTATCCTCATCCAGCTCCGGATTGATCGACACCAGGTGCACCCGCGCCGGCATCACCCTTTCCAGGTTTTCCAGCACCAGCGTCCACGAGAACCCCTTGCGCTCGATCAACTGGTTCAGCACCTGCGACTCGTCGCGCGTGCTGCGGTTTTCCGGCGAGTTAAGAATTCTTTCCGCATTGGCGCGCAGCTGATCGCGATCGGCAATCATGGCGCGTTTCTCCGCCATCGCCCGGTGATCCCGGCGCGCGTTCGCCCAGCCCGTGATCGTCATCGTCAGCAGCACCAGGGTGATCACGGCCGCCGCGCCCACCGCCGTACCCCAGCGCATCCAGAACTGCCGCGCATCCTCGTACTGCTGGCTCGCCAGATTGATATCAAGTCGCATAATCCAACCTAATTACTCATGTGGGGACAGCCGCCCTCGGCTGTCCGCCGGGCGCAGACCGGCTGCCTGCATGCGCTAGGAAATCAGCGCTCCCACCACTCCTGCCATTCTCCACCGCGGCACCGGCCCACCCGTGCTCGACCCTAATTGCGCGGAAGCCACCAACTCCTGCACCTCCGCTCCCGTCTGCGCCCGCAGTGCCGGAGCCGCTCCGCCCGCCTCCGACAATCCCGCCACGTAAATCCGCTCAATATTCAGATGGTAGGTATCCTGAAAAAACACGACCGACGGATAAACCTCCTCCGCCAGTTGCTCCCCGCTGATCGTAACCCCGCGCGCGTTCTCCAGCGTTCGGAACAGTTGCAGCTGATCTTCATTCAGGATCGCGATACTGGTCGTATGGGCATCGACTTTCACCACCAGCGTGGGCCGCTTGGCATCGGCCGCGCCCAGCGCCGCCAACATTGACGGGAGCACCACGCCCGGGCTGTATCCGGCTTCGTGGAAAATCGATTCGTAGTCTTCGATCACGCTCGCCAGTCCCACCGCCGCCACTACCTTCACCTCATCCTTGAACTTCTGCGCATGGAAGGAAACTTTCGCCTTCTCCACGTCAAACGGCAACGATTTCTTCAGCCGGAACCGGACCACGCCCAGCGCTTCTTCCGGGTCGGAAGGCAGCGTGTCGAATTCCACCAGCATCACGCGCACCGCCGCGTCGGGCACCACCGCGATCACATCCTTTGACCGTCCCGCCACCGTTCCCAGCGCTTCTGCGATCCCGGCGCGAACTGCCTCCCGCTGGCGAACATTGTTCTCCACCAGGTCCGGGACGACGCTCCCCGGCGCCAGGGCATGCGCAGCGCAGATCTCCAAGCCGCTCCCATTCTCTGAGAGCCGCCCCGCCAGCACGCGGTCCGCCGCAATCTCGCAAGCCAGCTTCGGTTTCGCTATGTTCGAATTCGAACTCATTCTCGGATTCGTCTTCCTTTAAATCAGAAACCCAATCGCTAACAAATGCAATACCGGAGCGAGCACTCGAACGTTCCACCAGCGGTTGTCATCCCCGAGCCAAGCGAGGGATCCAGGTTTTTGCTTGCAGCAAGAGTCAATCCCGGTGCGAGCCAGAACCCACATCCCTCGCTACACTCGGGATCACAACGACAATAAGGGTCCGGCGTTACCGCATCGCCTCGATGAACGTAACCTTGTTGATCTCCTTCAACGTGGTCATGCCCAGCCGCACCTTGTCCAGCGCCGACTCGCGCAAAAAGCGCATGCCTTCTTCCCGCGCCGCTCGCCGGATCTCCGACGTCGGCTTCTTTCCCAGAATCATTTCGCGAATCCGGTCGCTCAAATCCAGCAACTCATGAATCGCGGTTCGTCCGCGGAATCCCGTGCCCGCACACTCAATGCATCCCGGACCCTCATACAACGGAACCTTGCCCCACTGCACCGGATCCAGACCGCTCGCCTCCAGAACCTCCGGCGCGTAGTGCACCTCGGTACGGCACGAGTCGCAAATCAACCGCACCAGTCGCTGCGCCAGAATGCAGTTCAAGGCGGATACAAAGTTGTACGGCTCGACTCCCATGTTGAGGAATCGTCCGATCACGTCCACCACGTTGTTGGCGTGGACCGTGGTAAATACCAGGTGTCCGGTCAGTGCCGATTGAATCGCGATCTGCGCCGTTTCCGTGTCGCGGATTTCGCCGACCATGATCTTGTCCGGATCGTGACGCAGAATCGACCGCAACCCGCGGGCGAACGTCAATCCTTTTTTTTCGTTCACCGGGATCTGCGTGATGCCGCGCAATTGATACTCGACCGGGTCTTCAATCGTAATAATCTTGTCTTCGTCGGTCTTGATCTCGTTGACCGCGGCGTACAGTGTGGTCGTCTTGCCGCTGCCCGTTGGCCCCGTTACCAGCACCATGCCGTAGGGCTCTTTAATGTAGCGTCGGAACTTGCGCAGGTCTTCTTCGTCAAACCCAACTACATCCAGAGTCAGCGTGCGGAACTTCTCGCTCATCGACTCTTTATCGAGTACGCGCAGCACCGCATCTTCGCCGTGAATCGATGGCATGATCGACACGCGGAAGTCGATGGCGCGCCCGTTGTACTTCACCCGGAAACGCCCGTCCTGCGGCACGCGGCGCTCGGAAATGTCGAGCTCGCTCATGACCTTGATACGCGAAATCACGGTCGAGTGGTGCTCTTTGCCGATGGGCGGCATGGCCTGTGTCAGCACGCCGTCAATACGAAACTTGATGACTACCGAATCGTCCCGCGTCTCGATGTGAATATCGGAAGCCCGCCGCTGCAGCGCCGTAAAAATCGTGGTATCGACCAGCCGGATGATCGGGCTGGTGTCGCCCGTCGCCGTCAATTTGTCGATGCTCAGCGTCTCTTCGGCGCCAGTATTCTCGTCTTCGCGGATAATCTGGAAGCCTTCGCTAGCCTCCTCCAGAACGCGCTGCGACTGCTCGGTCTTCTTCAGAATGTCCGAGATCTGTTTGAGGGTCGAAACCTTGGTGATGATGCGCTGCTTCAGCAGCAGGCTGATCTCGTCGATCATCATCAGCTGGCTGGGATCGGCAATCGCGATCGCCAGCCTGCCGTCGACCGTCTCTTCCAGCGGCACGAAGTTGTAGCGGAACATCAGCTCGACCGGAATCTTTTTGAAGAGCTCGTGATGCAGCTCAAAATCCGTGAGGTCGACAAATTCGCAGCGATAGCGCCGCGCCACGTCCTGCGCCCGCTCCAGGTCCGTGATCGGATTGCCCGTGGGGCTGATGGGCCCGCTGTTCACGCCATTCGCGAAGAGTGTTTTCTTTTCTGCCATCGCCATTCACTTATCCCCACCGCAACTTGTTTTTCTCGACCCTTGTCATCCCACCACTACTCTTACTCGTGTCATTCCGACCAAAACCAAAACTCATGTCATTCCGACCGGAGGCAGGAATCTGCCTTTTCCCGCGCCTACCGCACTCCCAACGTGAAGATCGGCAAATAGAGCGAAATCAACACCCCGCCGACAAAAACCGCCATGATTATCAGGATCAGCGGCTCGATCAGCGCCATCGCCGCTCCCAGCGCCGTCTGCACATCTTCCTCATAGAACTCGGCCACCGAGTTCAACATTGCTGGAAGCGCTCCGGTCGACTCGCCGACCTCGATCATCTCCACCGCCAGCTCGGGAAAAATTTCCTGCTCTTCCAGGCTCCCGGCCAGTCCCTGACCCTCGCGAACCCGCACCCCGGCGCGCATCACACCTTTTAAGATGCGCCGGCTCGACATCGAGGAGCCCGCCGTTTCCATCGCCGGCACCAGCGGCAACCCGCCTTGCAGCAACGTCGAAAGCATGCGCGAAAAACTTGCCACCTGATGCTTCAGCCGGATTCCTCCCAGCAGCGGCAGGCTCAGGATGACGCGGTCAATCTGGTCGGCGCCACCATCCGTGTCCTTCCAGCGCCAGAATACGAAACCCGCCACGATCAGCCCAACCAGCACATAGGGCGCATACTTCTGCGCATTCTGTCCCACCGCCAGCATGAATACGGTGATCGCCGGGAGCTTGGCGTCCAGGCTGTTGAACAGCTCCGCGAACTTTGGCACGACATAGGTGAACAGAAACAGCACCATGATCGTCACCACCGAAACCAGCAGCGTCGGGTAAATCAGCGAAACAAACAGCTTCTTGCGGAAGGTCATCGCCATCCGCTGGAAGCTGATGTAGCGCGTCAGCACCTCGTCAATGGCACCGCTCTTTTCCCCCGCCAGCAGCGTCGTGGTGTAGATCTTCGGAACAATCCCCTGCGCCGCAAACGCGTCCGACAGCAACTCGCCGCCCTTCACACGGTCGCGCACGTTCTCGAGAATCTGCTTTAGTTGCGCGTCTTTCTGCCGCTTGATGAGCAGTTCGAGCGCGTTCAAGATCGGTAATCCGGCCCGGACCAGCGTCAGAAACTGCTGGTTGAACACCAGGAACGAAGCCTGTTTCAGCTTCCGCCGCCGCCGGAACGAGATTCCGCCGGTCATCACCCCCTGCGGCTTGACCCAATAAACCAGGTATCCCTGCTGCGCGAAGCGGTCACGTACCTCCGCCTCGGAATACCCCTGCTCGACGTGCTGCAGCACCCGCCCGCGCTCGTCTGCGATTTTGACTACAAATTCCGCCATTTCCTGCTTTTTCTACGACTTTCTCTGAGACGCTCTACCGCCTAAGTCTAACATTCCTATTCCCTCATTCTAAGCCGCTAACCGAGGCCCAACCTACTCCGCTGAGTACGCAAGTAACCACAACCTCTTTAGATCTTGTCATTCCGATCCTGAGCGAAGGGAAGGGGAGGAATCTGCTTTTTGCCCGCAGGCCCCTACGGCCCCAGTCCCCCCTCCACCGTCTCAGTCCCCGCCGGAGGCTTGAACTCAAACCGCGCATCCGCCACCCCCACATCTTCCTTCTGCTCTGTAAAGCGATATTCCGTCGCCGCCCCATCCACATCCTGGATGAAAATCCTCGCAATCTGGTGGTCCGGGGTAACCTCCAGCACAATCTCACCGATCCGATCCGCCAACCCCTGCGGCACTCCCCGCAGAACCACGTCTTGCGGGCTCAGCGGTGTCACATCCGGAGCCACCGATAGTCCTCGTAATTCCTTTTCCAGCTTGGTCTTACCCAGCAGGAACGCCAGCGGGGACCTTACATCTTCCAGCTTCTTTGCCGCCGTCCTCCGCGCCTGCCGGTCGTCCGGGACGTAAAACCACGCATCCCGGCCGTCCGAGACAAACAGCTTCTCCCTGGGAGAACGGTATTCCCACCGCATCTTGCCTGGTTTTTTCAGCCACAGAGTCCCGGACTCGGTCCGATCCATTCCGGACCCGCGGTACACCTCGGTAAACTGCGCCTCAAGCGTCCGCAGATGGTTGTAGTGGGCATCCACCGCTGCCGCTACCGACTTGACGTCCACCGCCAAGCTGCCCGTCGCGATCGCTCTGCGACTCGCCGGGAAAACGACAGCCACAATCACCAAAGCCGTTAACGAAAGCGCAGAAATGATTGGCCGCAACTGAAATCATCCACCTTGCCCGGAAAGTTGGTCGCCTATCCGTGATGTCCCGCGGGCGATCTCTGTCACCAAGGACTGGTGCTCTTTTTGGGGGAAGCTACACCTGATTGTACAACCATACGCTGGAACACCGCCGCAGATTTTTTTCTTTGCCCGCACGCTGTGCCGTGTGAAAATCGCTGGTCCGTGCCCAGACTTCCCCTAGTCCCTCGGCCCGGAAAGAGCAGGTCGCGCATGTTCCGAGTCCTTGTGTACACCCTGGCGATCGGGCTGATCTCGCTTTATGGTCTTGCTCAATCAGGTTTCGCGCAATCAACCACCCGATCCGCTCCAACTCCATCAACTCCTGTTGCAGGGCCGGCGACCGGACCCTCGTCGCCGCCGGCAAAGCCGGCCGAGGCTCCCGCGCCTGCTTCCTCCACCAGCGCCCCCGCGTCGACCATTCCTTCCACCACGCTCGAGGCAGCGCTCCTGCTTTACCGCAAGGGTAAGTTCGACGGCGCTCTGGCCAAGTATCACGAGGTTCTCAAGGATCATCCCCAATCGGCCGACGCCTATGCCGGTATGGTTCGTGTCTACCTGAAGCAAAAGAAAGTCGATGAGGCTGCAAAGGCGGCCGATGAGAGCATGGCACACCTGGATCATCCGCGCCTGCGCTCCACCCGCGCCGAAGTATGGTTTCGTCAGGGCAGAATCACCGATGCCGAACGTGAGTGGGTGCAAGTGGTCAACTCCGCCTATCCCGAGGCCCATGCTTACCTTGGTCTGGCGCGCGTACGCAACGCCGTCGCCATGTACAAAAGTGCGAAGCAGATGATCGACAAAGCCCACCAACTCGACCCTGACGACCCCGATATCCAGCAGGCATGGGTCGACACGCTCTCCCGCGCCGAACGCATCAAATACCTTGAGGACTCCCTGGCTGGCGAAAACAACTGGGACGCCGATCAGCGCGCTGACAGCGCGAGTTATCTCGAATATCTCAGAGAACGCGCCAAGCAGAAAAGAAGCACTTGCCGACTGGTGAGTAAAGTGGCCGCGACCGAGACGCCTCTCAATCGTCTCATGATTGATCCTCAGCATCTGCGCGGCTATGGTCTTGCCGTCACCCTGAATGGACACAAGAGTTCGCTCATGCTCGATACCGGGGCCAGCGGTATTTTGGTCAAGCGGTCGATCGCGGAACACGCCGGCATCACTAAGATCACCGAGACGAAGGTGTGGGGCATCGGTAGCAAGGGAGACAGGAATGCCTACATCGGCATCGCCGATTCCATCAAGGTTGGGGATCTCGAGTTCCGTGATTGCCCGATCAAAGTCATGGAAAGCCGCTCCATCGTTGGTGAGGAAGGCCTGATTGGCGCCGATGTGTTCGAAGGCTTTCTCGTGGACATCGATTTTCCCAACGAAAAACTGAAACTGGGCGAACTTCCCAAACGCCCGGGCGAGTCTGAACAGAAACTCGCGCTCAAAAGTGAAGACGACGACTCCGACGATGACGCCGCTGAGAACGCCAAATCACCGGCCGCCGGAACCGCCCTACAGCCGCATCCATCTTCAGGCCCGCAGGATCGCTACATTGCACCCGAGATGCAGTCCTACACCCGCATCCTTCGCTTCGGCCACGATCTGCTCGTTCCTACCACCATCGGCGACGTTCCCGCCAAACTCTTCATCATGGACACCGGGTCAGTCTTCAATTTCATTTCACCCGCCGCTGCCCGCGAAGTCACCAAGGTTCACGGAGATTCCGACACGATCGTCAAAGGCATCAGTGGCAATGTCGACAAGGTCTACAGCGCCAATAAAGCAGTGCTCAGGTTCGGCCACATTCGCCAGGAAAATCAGGACATGACTGCCTTCGACACCAAATCCCTCAGTGACGGCCTGGGCACCGAAGTGTCCGGTTTCCTCGGCTTCGTCATGCTTCGCTTCCTCGACATAAAAATCGACTACCGCGACGCCCTCGTCGACTTCCAATACGACGCCAAGCGCTGGAACCGCTAGGAGAGAACAAGTCCAGTCGCTTTCTTTGTGACCAGTTCAGCCCTCCCGCCTCCGCTCGGCCTGCATCTCAGCTAAAGATACTTTCTAGGCAACCTCACCCCCGCTCGATCTCTGGCGGCATTTTCGGCAGTGTAAACTGCCACAGGAGAGGAACGTACTGATGAAGCTCTGCAAGACCCTGATTGGCAAGACACTGACTGTCAAGACCACGATGATTCGCTTCTGCCTGATTCTCCTCGCCATCGTCCCTGCCTATGGCCAAGGCCAAAGAGGGAACCTGGGGATTGATTTCGGCCAGACTGCCGACAGATTTGGCGCGTTGCCCCGCTCCACCGCCGTGGTCGGTGACGTCAATGGCCAGTTGGTCGTGAAACAAGGCAAAGAAAAAGATGGCTTGCCCAGCATCGTTGCCGGAGGCGAAGTCCGTTTTCCTTCCGACACCAGGAATCATGCCAACGAGTTCGCCCTTTTCGGCGGCGTCATGTTCCGTTTCAAACCCTCCTTCTCCGCCGGATTCCACGTCCAGGTTCACAAACTTCTTGTTCCTCCGAGTACAGTCGAGAACCAGATCTTCAACCGCAATAATATGGAACTCCTCGAGATTCCTCTCGTCCTCGAATATAAGTTCGGCCCCGAAAAGCACTTCTTCGTCCAAGCCCAGGGCGCGCCCGAATTCCGCCCGCGCTGGCGCTCCCCCGCCTCCGGACCAACCCCACTCCCGAATCCCGCCTTCGATCACGCTTACTTCGTCCGCGGAAGCCTCGGCTACAACTTCGGCAAGTGGTACGCCAGAGGCACCTACGAAACGCGTTACTTCAAATTCACTCCGGCCCTCGGCAATCCCAGCAACTTCTACAACTGGCGCACCGACATGATCACAGGAGGCGTCGGGCTGGTCTTCTGAAACTCGCTTAGCCGCTCGACTTGGAGCCTTCAGACGACGGGGTAGTGTGGCAAAAACTCCTTTCGTATTTGTTCACGCACTCTTTCCGGATGCAGACCGGATGCAGGTTTCTTGGGGGCTTGCGGGCGTGGTGGGCGAATAATGCTGCGGCAGTCGTCACATTGGCTTATGTAAGGCTGCACTGGATCGTGACTGCCCGGCTTTCAGACGGGACGGTCCTTTGCTTTCAATGACTTAACCCCGTTCAATCCTCTACAGCACCGCTAAACCTCGAATTTGCACCGTTCGTTGGGATGTGGATGCGGCATTCCTTGGGGATCCAATAGGATAGCTTCAGATCAATACCCAGGGATAAGTGTAGGACCCAGGCTTCGAGGCCCAGGCCTAGAACAATAATTTAGTGGGTTAAGCAGTCCTGGGGAGAGCACTTACCAGAGGGCCAGAGGTTTTGGCTAAAGCTAGCAGCCAGGAGCTAAGAGCTAACATGCGCAAGCCGATCAAGTACGTCGAGAAAGCAGCTGTTACCGCCGCCAAGGGAGCTTGGTTCGTGTTCGAACGTTTGAACCGGGTCAAGCCGAATCCGTCGCCTACGCCGAAATGGTCGGATAAGCCGCTGCTCAAGTCTTATGAGAAGTCGAAGCCGCCGCTGGGGTGGCCGCGCACCACGGATTCGCTGTGCCCGAAGTGTGTGCCGGAGATTAGGCAGCAGATTCTCGACGGGCATCTGCCGCACGAAGTGCTGATGAATGAAAAGGTCGGAGAGATCAAGGCGCAGATCATTGAGCGCGAGGGCAAGATCCTGATGGTGAAGGACTGCCCCAAGCACGGGCACTTCGAAGACGTGATGTCGATCGACACCGATTTCTCGAAGCATCTGGAGGACGTGTTCCCGGGGCGCGACATCGTGGCGCACAATGATGAGAAGCTGCATCATCACGGGTCGTCGACGGTGAAGTACGGGCGCGGGTCGGTGCTGACCATCGATCTGACCAACCGCTGCAACATGATGTGCGATCCGTGCTTCATGGATGCGAACCAGGTCGGGTTCGTGCATGAGCTGACCTGGGAAGAAATCAAGACCATGCTCGACAACGCTATCACCATCAAGCCGAAGCGGCAGATGAGTGTGCAGTTCTCCGGCGGCGAGCCTACGTTGTCGCCGTACTTTTTGGATGCGGTCCGTTACGCGCGGAAAGTTGGATACAACTCGGTGCAGGCTGCGACTAACGGCATCGAGTTTGCGAAGAGCTTTGAATTCTGCCAGCAGGCGGTCGAGGCGGGCATGCGCTACGCCTACCTGCAATTTGACGGTATCGGCAATGCGGCTAACGCGCATCGCCTGGTCGGCAATCTGTTTGACGTGAAACTGAGGGCGATCGAAAACCTGCACAAGGCGGGAGTGGAAATCGTTCCTGTGGTGACGATCGTGAACGGCATCAACAACGAGCAGGTCGGACGCATCATCAAGTTCGCGCTGGACAATCCGAAAACGATCAGCTTCCTCAGCTTCCAGCCGGTCAGCTTTACCGGCCGCGACGAAGCGGTCACGGACGATCGGCGGCAGGCGCAGCGCTATACGCTGTCGCACCTGGCGCACGACGTGAAGAATCAGACCGGGCTGGGTGAGCCGTCGCGAGACTGGTTCCCAATCTCGTTCATGGGAACCTTCAGCGACTGGGCCGACCTGATGCACGCCAGCGACGCCAACAACAACTGGGGCCAACTCTCTTGCGGTTGTCACCCGAATTGTGGGACTGGCATGGCGGTGATGATTGACAAGGAAACTAAGGAAGCCGTGCCGGTTACGGCGTTTTTGCATGGGGATCAGTTGGCTCGGGATATTGCCAAGGTGAACGACGCGGCGCGCGGGAAGTTTTTGACTGCGTTTGGGATGGCGCTGTGTTTGATGAAGAACTACGACCCTTATCAGTCGCCCACGCACTTCAAGCTGATGGACCTGTTGAAAAAATTCGACAAGAACTACAACGTAACCGGAACGAACTACGGCAAGGTGGGAGGGGACCGCACGCTCGACGACGTGATGAAGCGACGCACCAGCGATCGTTGGAACTTCCTGTTCATCGCGGGAATGTGGTTCCAGGATTTGTTTAATTACGATTTCCGGCGGACCGAACAATGCATTATTCCGTACGCGACGCAGGAAGGGGAGATTTCGTTCTGCGCTTATAACACGGGCGTGGGGTGGCGGAACATCATCGAGAAGATGCATATGACGGCCACGCTGACCAAGTGGTACGAGGAGCACGGGCGGCATGAGATTTTTGCCGGCGGCAAGAAAGTGAAGATGGAAGACAACGCCAGCGACTATCTGAAGCTGCGCGAAGAAATCGTGACCAACGAACTACAGCGTGATCTGGATAAGCTGGGCATCGCGAAGAACGCGCGCGAGGAGAAGGTGCGGGCGCGGGATGCGAAGCAGAAGCAGAATGCCGAGGCGCGGGGGCCGGAGAAGAATGATGCGGCCTACAACGCGCGCATGGCGTCGCTGTATCGGGAAGTCGTGTTGAAGGAGAAGCCGGTGCAGTCGCAGGACGGGTTTATTCCGCTGGGCGCGTTGGCGAAGCCGAATGGGAACGGAGCCCAGGCGCCGAAGCCGGAGATTGCGGAGCCGGTGGCGGGGGATTGAGCTTTTGGCTCTGGGCTTGAAATCAACGGGCCGCCTTCGGGCGGCCCGATTTTTCGTGGGCTTTATTCTTGCGCCGCGTCGCGGCTGGAAGATGTTTCCGCAACTCAAAGCGGCAATGGATCGCGCGTCCCCATTTTTTTCGCGGCGTCGAGTCGAGACAACAGCCTTACGGGGTGCATCCTGGGTTCAGGGGCAGGATTGGGCCTCCTGTGAGGCGGGACAGGAGGTAGAGATAGCTGGTCAGAATGTGTTGGGCGGCGATGTCGGGCTTGATCAGGAATGTGGGAGGGACCAGCGTGATCGAGCTCAGGTCGTAGGCGCCCAGGACATGCTCATAGAGCGGAGGCAGGGGCAGTTTCGGGACCAGATCGACGCGGTTGGCGATGCGGGTGGTGTTGGGGACGGCGTGGTTGTAGAGGGCGACAAACTGTGAGTCGCCGGTGCGCGGGCTGGCGTAGGTGTACACGGCGGGGAAGAATGGGGTGTTGACCGCGACGTCGAGGGCGAGGAGAGTGGCGAGTGCGCCTCCCAGGCTGTGCCCGCAAATGGTTATCGAGGTGATCGGCCGGTGGAAGGGCAGGGTGGACAAAGCTTTTGTGACGCTGGGTGATGCTGGATCGACGCCTGCCTTCATGGACGAGTACATGGCGGTGAAGCCATCTTCGGTGTTGCCGGCTGCGGCAATGAAGGGGCAATTGACGGGAAGGAATTGCACGTCGTGAATCCATTCGTCAATGCCCTCAGTGCCGCGGACGGCGATGACGACGTCCCCGGAAGCGGTGGCCTGGAGGATGAGGCCGATCGAAACCCGTTTGTTGCCGCGGTCCGGTCGCATGTCGGTGGCAAGGTCGTTGGCGTAAATCGTGGCGACAACTTCGTAGCTGGCGGCAGGCGTGCCGGCAGGAATGATCTTGCCTGCCGAATTGGCCAGATTGGCCGGGTCGACGGCGTAGGCCGCGTTCACCAACTGTGCATAGAGGATCGCTTGGTTGAGGTCCATGGTGGTGAGGTTCCTTTCTGGAATTTGCGAGTCCGTGAATTATGCAAGTCCGCGCTCGGACGAGCATGAGGGGCGCATGCCGCCGAGCCGGAGGTGTGAGAGAGTTGCCTCCCGGGGTAAAACCGGGCACACGAATTCGTGCCGCAGGTCTGCGCGTATTCAGTTGAAGGGGGGAAGCCGCGAGCGAGAATCTCTGAATCCCGACCCCTCGACGGGATGATCGTCGCCCGGTGGGCAGGAACACGTTAGAACAAGGGAAGGAGTGTGTCAACAAGAACGGGGGTTAGGCAGCCATTTCTGAACTTGGATGTATCGGGACAACGGGGATTAGGTCAAGACGCAGGGGGAGGAGGATCAGGACTGACGAGATTGAGTGAGTTCATTTTCCGGCATGTATTTGCCGATCCGCGCAGACGACCGGCGCGGGGTTTATTCCAGTGGGTGGGGACAACGAGGACGGTTCGGCGGAGAGTGCACCCGGCTAGCTGGTGTCGGGGGCCAGAGGGCGCGAAAGCGCGACCCAAAGAATGCGGCAGAGTTGCTCGGCGGAACGCACCGTGTGAGTACCACGATGCAGAAAGCGGATGCGATAGAGTCGCTCAATGGTTAGCGCCAACAGAGTGAGCAGATAGTTAAGCAGCACACTGTTCTGTTCGTGGTGGCAAGTGTGCTCAAAACCGTAACGGTTCTTGGCATCGTTGAAGCCTTGGTTTTCAATCTCCCACCGACTCTTCGCCATGTGATACAAGGACAGGCTGCCAACCTGGCGGAGGGGAAAGTCGGTCAACCATGCGGCCTCGACCACCTGGCCGTTGGGTTTGTGCTGGCGATAGCGGATGACGCGCACCGTTTTCCATTGCAAACTCTCCCAGGGATCGAAGTCGTCGGCGTCCCAGATCTGGACCCGGTCTTGGCCGTCGCGATAGACGTGAGTGGGGGCTTGCTGCTGGAAGCGCCGTTGCACGGCCTGGAGAAGGAGGGGCAGATTCTCTTTCAGACGTACGACGACTCGCAGCCCCAAGCGGTTGGCGGCGTGGAGGAAGGGCGCGCCCGCGTAGGCTCCATCGCCCACCAGATAATCCGCGAAACGGGTGCCCAGGCTCCCCATGGCTCGCACCAGCAGCCGCTCGGCGGCTGCTATCTCGCTGTCTCCGGGACCGTAGGGCTCGACGTCGAAGGGCAAGGTCAGACCGGTGCCCACCACACTGATGGTTACCAGTTTGTGATGGTACCCAATCACCTTGTGCTTGGCATCGCGAATCGGACGACACCAGGCACAATGGGATTGCTGGCTCCGCCCCGCCCCGGTGCCATCCAGAGCGAGTCCGATAAAACGACAATCTTGAAACGCTTTGCCGCGCTTGGCGTGGCGCATCACCTCAAGCAGAGCGGCGCGGGAAGTAGCCGGATCTAATCGTTCGACGAAGTAGCTGAGAGTGTCATTGCTGAACGACTGCTCCAGACCTAGGACCCGGCAGCCGGCAACCCGCACGATCTGTTCCATCCCGTAAAAGCTAATCTCGCGCAAGATCCGTCCGACCAGCATCGCCCAGAGCAGGACTCGTGCGGCGATGATCGGTTGCGGTCGCCCATCCCCAGGTTTGGCCAAATAGCGCTGCAGGCCGAGACGATGCAAGACGAAACGGAGCAGCGCAGGCGGCGTAGGCATGGTCAGCGACGGTGTTTGGACTCCTGTTTACGGGCCAGAATCAGCAGTTCGGCATTGGCGGTGAGGACTTCGCGCACCGCGTTCTGAAAATCGCGACCGGCATCCACCCGCCGGCGTACCTGGTCGACCCAGAGCTTGGGGATGCGTTCCACGCGATGTTTTCCTCCTGACATAAAGGTAAAAGTCCAGGCTTCATGGCCTGCGCCTTTGGCGCAGTGACAGGAAGGCTTGCCGCAACGAGTGCGGTTCATGGTGAGAGAACCAGGCAACAAGTCGGAAGGGATGGGATAGCGGGTCAGAAGTTGAAACTTCTGCTGGCGCCAGCGAGCAGCGACCGAACCTTTGGGATCGTTTTTCATCTTGTAGCTATTAAGATACAAGATTACCATAAAAGCAAATAACATTTGCAAGTGCGAAAATAGAAAAGCTTTGGTGTGAACCCTGCAAGACAATACCCGCCGCGCCCCGACTGCACGGAACCGATCCTAGTTCAATCGAGGTTCAGAAACGGCTGGGGGTTAGGGGGCTAGGGGTTAGATCAGAATGACGGGTGGACGTAGAGTTCCGTTCCGTGGTGCCTTATCGTGGCGGTGCAAGGTGGGCCACCACTTTCCTAGCCGAAGATGTTCGTGTCCAGGAACTGATTGCGGAATTTGGCCTGCGGATCGTAGGTCTGGCTCACTTGAATAAAGTCGGGCAACTTTTTGTAGATGGATTTCAGTTCGCTGGGCGGGGTGGTAAACAACTTTCCCCAATGGGGGCGGGCGTGAAATGGAGCCAATTCTTTTTCAATTACGGGCAAGAGTCTGCTGACCGCGGGCCAGTCTTGCTTCCAGGTGAAGTGGATGGTTACGCAGGGTTGCTCGTAACATGGACTCATCCATAGATTGTCGGCGGCAATGGCGCGGATTTCCGAAATCAGCAAGTGCGGACTGACCTGGTCGTGCAGTCGTTCGACGGCCAGGATTGCCTCGACGGCATGCTCGCGCGGGACGAAGTATTCTGACTGTAACTCCTTGCCGGCGCTCGGGGTGAAGCCCATGCGAAAATGCGGAAGGCGTTCGTACCACGGGCCGGGCACACCCATTTGCTCCGTGCAATTCTCGGCGGAAAGTTCTGCGATCGGGTGAAGATTTTTGGTGGCTCGTTTCGCCCCGAAGAATTCCGGGGTGGCGTCGAAGGCTTGGCCTTGGTCATCGCGGCTTTTGATCCACACTTCGTTGATACGCTGCTGTTGCCAATCTGTGAAAAGGCTCACACTGTACGCACTGGATTCGATGGCGTCGAGGTGATCTTTCAGGGCAGAGAACGGCAGGTTTTCATACACGTATTGCCGCATCATGTAGGTGGGCTGGATATCGAGTGTGACCTTGGTGATTGCGCCAAGCGCGCCAAGGCCCACTACGGCTCCCCGAAACGCTTCGCCGTCGTGCGCGCGTGACAGTTTAACCACCTCGCCCGACGCAGTGACGATCTCAAGGGCTGAAACGGCGGTTGAGAGATTGCCGTTCTTTTCTCCTGATCCATGGGTTGCGGTGCTGCACGCCCCGGCTATGGAGATGTGGGGCAACGAGGCCAAATTGTGCAAGGCGAAGCCCTTTTCATGCAGGTACGGACAAAGTTGGCCATAGGACATGCCTGCTTCGACGGTTACGGTGTGAGCCTCCGAATTCAATTCAACTACCTTGTCCATCGGCTTCAAGGACAGAAGGCTATGCGTGCTGTCTGCAATGTTGTTGAAGCAGTGGCGAGTGCCAAGCACTTTTAGTTTGCTTTGTTTCTTGACGTAACTGCGCACCGCATCAAGCGAGTTGGCGGTGTACAGGCGGTCGGTGCTGTATTGCAGATTGCCGGCCCAATTTGTCAGTTTGCTCTTGGAAGCCCAAGTCAGCAGAGGAGAAATGACAGGGCTTGCGACCAGTGCGGCAATGAGTTTGATAAAGGCCCTCTTATTCATGGCTATCGCCCAGTGGCTTCACATGTCCGCGCAGTTTTCCACCTTGTTGGCTTCGAGGACGCGGCAATTGTACGCTTTTCTCATTCTTTGACAACGTTCCCCGATGCAGGTTTGTTTGGCCGATCTGGTATCTTTCATCGTTGGCAAAGACAATGAATCGGCGCACGTTTTTGATGCGAGTTGTGGGTATGGTCGCGGCTGCAATCGCCGAGTCGGGTTTCGACGGGGCTATCCAGGCTGCGGCAGGTGAGGCAGAGGTGCGCGTCACACTTGAACCGGCGCGGACTCTTGCTGTTATTCCACCGGGCTTCATGGGACTCGGCTACGAGATTTCTTCCGTGGCGCGTCCAGGCCTGCTCAGCGCTCAAAATTCGGTTTACGTTCAACTCGTCAAGACCTTGGGAGCGCGTGGAGTCATACGCGTTGGTGGAAACACATCGGACTATTCCTCTTACTCTGCAACCGGACACCCGCTTTCGTCGCCGGAGGGAAAAGCAGGATCGGTGGTCAACGACGCGGTGCTGCAGGAGCTTGGCTCTTTTCTCGATGCAACCGGGTGGACGCTGATTTGGGGACTCAATCTCGGCAACGGCGGGCTGGAAAACGCGATTGACGAGGCAAAGGCGGTAACAGCGACGGCGAAGAAACATCTGCTCACTTTTGAAATCGGCAACGAGCCTGACTTGTTTTCCCATCAAGGTCATCGCCACGCGGGTTATAGCTATGACGACTATGTTCGCGAATACCGCACACACCGAGATGCTCTGCGGAAGGCCATCCCGAACATTGACTTTGCCGGACCGGATGTAGCAGTGGCGACCGAGTGGGTCGCGAGGTTTGCCACCGACGAGGGAAAAGACCTTAAGCTTCTGACCCACCACTACTATCGTGAGGGCCAGAATCCTACCAGTACGCTTGACAAACTACTCCACACCGATCCGAAGCTTGCGCCGATTCTTGCGAAACTCAGGGCCGCCGCGGAGTCTTCGGGCGTCCCATACCGTATCTGTGAGACGAACTCATTTTCGGGCGGTGGCAAACCTGGGGTCAGCGACACTGTTGGCGCCGGGCTCTGGGTGCTTGAGTTTATGTTCACTCTGGCTTCTGCGGGTTGCGCTGGGGTGAATATGGAAACCGGAGTGAACCAGCGAGGATTCATCAGCTCCTACTCGCCAATTGGCGACGATGAGCAAGGACACTATTGGGCAACTCCTGAATACTACGGGATGCTCGCTTTTGCCCGGGCTGGCGTCGGCCGCATCATGGGGAGCACTATCGATACGGGAGGCAGGAACATCTCCGCTTACGCAACGCAGCCGACCAAGGATCGGACCGTTCTGACCCTGATTAATAAGGAACCGAAATGGGATGGTGTAGTGGTCATCGACGCAGGTGCTTCCGCGTCTTTTCGGACTGGATCGGTTGTCCGTCTCTCAGGGCCCTCGTTGGAAAGCAAATCCGGCGTAACTTTAGGCGGCGCAAGCGTATCCGCTGCCGGTTTATGGAAGCCTACCCTTCCGGAGGAGGTCAGCACGTCTCACCGAACGCCGCAAGTTCGCGTTCCGGCGGGCAGTGCTGCTGTGATCACGCTACAGGCTTGACCGTTTCATCTCCGCCACGGAGGCGCGATTCGCGGCGGCTGCGTGACTTAATATTTTCTGCAGCGGTGATATTCAAAGCGCGGGATTGGCGATCGACTCAACGAGAGGTCAGTGGAACTTACCGCTAACTGCCGCCCACCCTTTGGCAAAGAACGCGAAAGAGTGGGGCACCCACTTCAGGGAATGGCGCAAAGGCGGGCAAGCCCTGTAGTGAGACAAGTGGCCTAGTGCTATCGTTCGTGGTGCCCATGCTTCGAAAATCGCGAAGCATCGGGCAGCCTACTTCGTGCCCGTGCAAGGTGTTCAACCAGCTTTTTCTGTGGTCGCGCCGCCGCGATACATGTTGAATAGCTTGGCCAGGGTGCCGAGTGCGCCCAGAGCGGTCGTGACGTAGGCGGCGGAAGATTGCCACAGGGCGTTTTGGGTGGTGAGCAAGAAGGCGCCGAGGAGAATCATGGTGGTGAGGAAGGCGCCGTGCATTTTTCCCCAGCCGCTCAGCCGCGATTCGCGTGCCCACTGCTGTTTCAAACCCACGGAAGGCGCGGAACGGAGGAAGCGACAAAAGCTCTCGTTCATGAGGCGAAACTGCGGGTCCGTGGTGATGAGACCCTGGCGCACCAACTGGCGAATGGCCCTGCCATTGGTTGGATTCAGCAGTCCATCCTCGGCAAGTTGAGTGAGGACGAATTTCTGTTCTTCTGAACATTCCTTCCAGACCAAGCGGTAATATCCATCCGCCCGCTCCAGGATCTCGGAGACAACTGTTTCCTCGGAGAAAATGTTTTCCTTCCGAATGTCTTCGGCGAGTTGCGCGCCGATGGGCCAGAGGGCAGCCATGGGGCCGCACTCTTTCCATATAAAGTCGCGCGCCGGACCCTCGTACTGCTTCAGCCAGTGGAAAGGCTCTTCGCGAAGATCAACGAGCTCGAGAGTGGGGAACATGCGGCCGTAGTCCTCCGACGAGGCAGCGACGGTCATGATGACGGCGAGTTGGGTGTTCTCTGTCTTTTCAAGGCGCTGGAGGAGAATGGACTTTTGATTGTCGAGTTCAGGATCGTTCCAACTGTGTTCGAAATGGAGGATTTCGATCAGAGCATTCGCGGGCACCTTGTCCAGGTCGAACTCTTCGGCCCATTTTGGAGTGGCGGCGATTTCCCTCAGGTCGAGGGTTGATTTTTGAGCCTCGAGCCGCCAGTCCGAAACGGGTGGCACAAGAATGAGGATATTGTGACCCTCGCGAATTAATTCGGCCGCCCTCAGCGCGCCGGTGATTTTCAACGGGGCGACATGAAAAAGGAAAATGCGGCGGGCGAGGGCCCAGACAATGAAGCCGATCGCTACGATTACGACAACCGCTACCGTTGCCCCGGACAAGATCTGGGCGCCGGAAGAAGGCGGGATGCTGGAACTGATCACGAAATCGTGTTCGAGTTCCCCTGGTTTGGGCGGCGCATTTCCGCTTTCCGGCAAATGGACGCCGTGCCAGCGAAGGGTCACGGTCGATCCGTCATTGTTCCAAAACCAGTCGGAGACGTTGTCGGGTTTGGAATCGACGCGGTCAGAAAGGACGCCTAACATCTCCGCGGCCGTCTGGTTGTAGTCATGGTGAAATGCATAGATGAGATTGTGGAACCAACCGGCGTAAAGGTCGTGGCGCTGCTGGTTGGACGAATGTTCGCGAACCGGGAGCTTGCCATCCGTGGGGAACAGAGGGTCGAGGACGATCGAGCGCCATGCGGGACTGTCGGTCTTCTTGAATTCTGCACAGGCGTCGCCGCCGAGTTGATCGATGCCCGGTTGATCTTTGCAGCGCTCGATCGTCGACATCAGGCGTTGATTCAAGGCGGAAGCCAGGTGCAGTTGCGCTCGTTTGATGCTTAGTCCCCGCTCCACGTTGAGGCTGACGCGGAACAGCGCCAAAGGAGTCAGAACGCCAACCAGAAGAAGCAACAAGAGGATAGTCAGAAGGTAACACCGCCTCCAGACACTCGAATCCATTTCAGGGCGCGAGGAAAGATACTCTTCCACGGTGTGTCGATAAAGGTGTTTTAACCAAATGGCCAGAGAGTGGGGCGGCCGGTCAAGCAGAGGGAGCGCAGCCATTCCCAGGAAGAAAACTAAAAAGGTAAATGCGCGCAAATACGGCAGCCGCCAAATCGCCGTCAGCAGGAAAGCCAGGGCAATCAACATGGCGATGTTTGCGAGAGCGGAGCGAGATCCCTCTACGATCGGCGTCACCACTCTCTCGGGCCTTGGAGCATATGCGCGAATACACCACACGGTCAGAAAAAAAGCGGTGAAAGGGATGACGGCGCAGGCGATCAAGTTTTGTTCGCTGGGGCCGGTGAAACCCAAAAACAGAAACAGGATAATCAGGAGGGCGTAGGTGACAATTAGATAGACGTAAGTGGTCATGCGGGCGCGATTGGGCCATACCCATTCGGGTGCAAACCCGGGCCGGCGGATGACGCACCAAATCACGATGGCGAGGAAGGGGACCGCCAGAATCGCCAACAGCAAGGTTGCCACCATCGTCGTCGCCTGCAGGTTAAGGGTCCGGACGTTGGTCAGGTCCCGGTAGACAATGAGGGACCAAGGCGCCTGAGAAACGCCGGTAACAGGCAGAACGTTCGCCTGGTAATCGTGGCCAAGATACTTGATGGTCAGGGAACTGCGGGTCGAATGGCCGAAAGCCTGGGCATAGAGTTGCTTGTTCCAATCCGTCTCCTGAAGGAAATTCTCGTGGAGGTTTCTGGTCTTATCGGCATGGAACAAGACCAGGCCGCTTTGGTCGAAGAGGGCGAATCCGTAACCGAAGGGCAGAATGGGGTCAATCAGGGAAAGAGGCTCGGCAGTCAGAAACGCGGACCCGTTTCTTACATCCTCTCGGATGCCGGAGTTGAGGAGGCCTTGACTGCACTCCCCGGTGCTCATGATCATGGCGGCAAGATATTCGAGCTTGTTGGGAGGCAGAGTCGAATCGAAGTGAAAGGCCGGGGCCTGGTTGTCGAGGTAGGTCGATCTTGGTTGAGTGTAGACCCGGAGGCGAGACAGATCGATCATGGGTGTGAGATATCCGCTCGTACTCCACTTGACGATTTGCATTCCGTCATCGTTCGTCCAGAACGCGTTGTTCACGAAGTGGTAGGCGTTCGCGGTAGGGGTCTTGCGAGCAATACCGGCGGCAGTGGACCTCCTCCTAATCACTTCCGAAGTGCCGCTCTCCACTAACTTGAGGTCGTCGCGAAGGTCTGGCGCGCTGCACCACTGCTCCAGTTGTTCCCGCATCTGGCTAAGTTCTTGATGTATGTTGTGAGAAAGAGTGCCGCCAAGACGTTGTAACTGCTGTTCGGTGTCGTCGTTCAGAGGAAAGCCGACGGCGTTGAGCCCGGATAGAGTGAAGACGCTGGTCAGCAGAACAAGGAAGAGCGCCAGGAAGCCAAGTTCGCGGAGGCGTAATCGCTCCCGCCGGTTGAGGAAAAGAATTTTCAGAATTGGGCCGCTCATCAGAATGGCAAGAAACAGGGCCGTCAACCAGACCATGGAGGTGGAAGAAATTGACAGGGCCTCCCACTCCAACGTTTTGGAGGATCTGAGCCCGCAAAGGACCCACTCTTGCGCTGGTTCTTCCTGGGTTGCTTCGTCGTTGAAGACGTCGAGCAGCACCGGTTGAAGGAAAAGCTTGTAACGGGTGCCGGCGAGCAGGACATCGGTCAAGTGGATGGACTTGTTCCGCCACGCCTGATCCGAGTTCCGATTGACGGCGCCGTGACCGGTGCCCTCGTCGCGTCCGGACGCCGGAGGTGAGTGGCGCTCCGCAGGTTTGCCCGAGGGCCCTTCTGTGTCTGCGCCGCTTTCGTCTGACTTCGTCTCCTGTTTGGTCTCTGCGGCACTGCTTGGCAAGTTGGCGGTTGCAACCTCGGGTTGGGCTTGCAGAAGATCGGTGAGAGTGGTGAACTGCGGGCCGGCCCTATTGCTCTGGTACACAATGGTTCCGTCTTTTGAAACCAGGAGGATGTCATCAAACGGCAGGGAGCCGACGAGAGGCGTCAGCACGCCGCTTAGTTCCAGTGAACCGACATAATCTTTTCGACCGACGCGTTCTTTCTTTGAGTCTTCATGTCTACGCGCGGCTAAGACTAACTCCCAGCGTCCGTTCCGTCGTTGCACCTTTAGTCTCGATCCGGACTTGGCCGGCTTGACGGGGGTCTCCTCGTCCTCTGGCAACTCGAAACTTGGCGCCAGGTACTTCAAATAGTCCTTCAGCGCCTCGCTTTCCATCTCGGCTTTCTCTTTCGAGATGTCCTCAATCCGGGGCACGACAAACTGCTTCAAATCCTCGTGCTTCCTGTTCGCCAAATCGGCGCTGAACTCAAGAATGCTGCCATGAATGGAGACCAGCGCCTGGACCTGGTCGCCCAGCACCGCAAGAGACCGAAAATTTCGGTTGATCAGATATTCGCGCTGCGCCGCGACGTAAACGAAGTAATAGACGCAGAAGGCCGAGGCCAGAACGGCGACAGTGATGACGGGAAGAACCCAGGAGGTCTTGGGTTTTACGCTGGGCTTCTCGGAGTGAGAAGTGGACTTTCGGCCTTCAGAAGGCGAACTGGCGTCACAATCATCAGCCATGATTTCCTCCCTCGACGGCAGGCGGGGGAGGTCTGCTTGAGTCGCGTGAGCATATACGGATCACATAATAATAGCTGAGAGCGGCAACTGTCTGAGTTTTGTTACGAAATCAGGACAAACAAACCGGCGCCTTTCCAGAATTCTTATTCTTCTTGAGAGACTTCCCCAAAGAACGTCGCTTCTAAACAAGTGAGCGGGAAAAACCGGTCCGTCCCACCGCGGATTCAGAAAGGAGTTCGCAGATCAAGGATCTCGGCTCCTCATTCAGCAAATAGAAATCCGACCTTTGCGGTCGCAAAAGAGGAACACGATGAACGTGGATCGCATCTCCTCGGCTCTCGACTTGGCCCTGCCGCCTTGCCTGTCGAATTCGGCGCCACTGGTGCAGAATCACTGGCGCCACGACCAGCCAGGGGGGCGCGGCAACGAATGGGAGAAAGTCTGTCCACGCCAAAGGCGACCGCTAGGGCCACCCAAACATATTTGAAATTTTGACCTCCATCGGTTCTTTGTCCGATGATTTTGTTCTCGAAGCAAAGTCAAAGGAAGGAACCGATGGAGACCTTTGCAAAGCTGTTTGGCAGCCTGCTGGCCTTGGTATACCACTGTTTCGATCGTATCGTCATCCTCGGCCATTTGCCCTTACTCACCCGCCCGGAGAACATCGTCTACTTCTTCCACGACATCCACCAGGTGGAGACCATCAGCAAAGAAGTCCTGCGGCAGCGAACCGACGATTACCATCGCTGGGTGGAGGCCTTTGCCAAGAAAAGTACGATCCCCATGGAGTGGGCCGAGAAGGGCGTCCGCAAGGAAGACTACGTTCGTCCCCACCTACGACGACTGGAGCGCCGGAATCAGTTCGGAGTTTACTTCATCCTGAAGAGTATGGAACTGGGACCGTCGTTCCGCTCCGCCGTTCCCAGGTTTCCCGTCGCCGATCCCCATTACCGCATTCTCGCCCGACAGCGCTCCCGCTACACTCACTACTACTTTTACGTTCGCGATGAAGTGCTAGGTCGATTGCCTTATGCGTCGGCTCGTTCCTGCCCTTCTCCATCACCTACTACCTCAATGGCCATTCCTTCATCGAAGGCGAACTGCTCCGTGCCGGGGTGCAGTTTCGGAAAGACGACAACGCCTTTCTCTGGGTGGCTGACCCCAAAGCCTTACAGGCGGCCGCCGACCGTCTCAGCCCCCAGACCATTCATAAGCAGCTCGATCATTGGACCTGGGTGGTAGGGCCGAAGTTCTCTCAAAAAAGACCGCGCCGCCATGAATCTCAGCCGTCATTACTCGCTGCAGCAAGTCGAATACTGTCGCAACTTTATCTTCCGCCGGAACTCTCCCATCCACAAACTTTTTGAGCGCTCCTGTGACTTAGGACTGTTCGTCTCTCCGCCGACAAACTCTCCCAGATGTTCGGCTTTCGCCTGCACAAAAGAATCCGAGGCAAACTGGCCACCGTCTTGGAAAGAATGGAACATGGCCATCATGTGCTGCGCGCCTGCGCCAAAACTGCTGTGCTCCGCATGTACGAGAAGTTCTCTACCTTCCTACGCTTGGAGGTCCTCAGCAACAACCTGCATGACTTCGGACTGAAAAAATCCTTAGATAACCTGGAAACCGTTCGTCAAACCCTGGCCGCCGTTGCCGATCGTTTCGCTGCCTTCGAGGCCCAAGCTCTCGATGTCCACGTCGACTTTCCCCTGTTCGAGCGTCTGGCTTTGCCCATCCCCTCGGGAAACACCAAAATCCCCGGCATCAAGATCCATGACACCCGCATGCTCCGTCTCCTGGAAGTCCTGCTCCACCGCGGCACCCAACTCGGCGGATGGCGCTCCCGTCAAATCCACCAAGCCATCCTCTCCGCCTTCCAACTCACCCCAGAAAACTACACCCTCACCCAACTCCGCTATGACCTGGGCAAACTCAAAACCCATGCCTTACTGGAGCGCGACAGCTCCCGTTACGCCTACCGGCTCACCGATAAAGGGACCCGCGTCGCCCTCATGTTCACTTTCTTCCACCAGCGCGTCTGTGGCCCATTGGCCAACAGCCTCTTCCACCGTAAACCCACACCAGGCCACACTCCTGCCAGCAAACTCCAAGCCGCTTATGAAAAAGCCGACGCTTCCATCCAACAAGTCATCGATTTGCTTGCCGCTTAAAACTCTGAGAGATAAATTCTCAGACTTGAGGTTCAAGAATCTAAAGCCGTTGTGAACTGCGGCGAGGGGAGTTCGACAGGCTTCGAATCAAAACGCAGGACGAGCGAAATGGGATTTTGCCACAGTTGTTGAGCGGAGACCTCCTCAAGAGAAGTGACCATGCAGCGCGGAAAGGAACTTGGTAGGCTGGAGGTGGCTTACAATGTCAGGCCATAAAAGGGAGGCTGCCATGAAGTGGTCACGAACGGTTCTGACGTTGGTACTGGCATTAGCCTCTACTGGCTGCATCTTGCTCAAAACGGATGAACGAATCGATGTCGTGGTGGCAACGACTGACCTTGGCGCCGGAAGGAAAATTACGGATAAGGACATCACGATTACCAGCATGAAGGTCAGCGCACTTACACGGGATGTGCCACGAAAAAGCTCCCAAGTGGTTGGATACACAACCAAGGTCCCCATTTCCAAGGGAGAACTGATTCTGCTCTCGAAGGTGAAATGAATTGGGATAAGGGCGGTAACTGATGCAAACCGGCGTGGGTGTTGAAAAACTCCATCTTCCTTCCAAATAGCAAACTTTTTGGTGATACAAGATGCTAAGAAAACCGGGAAAGTCGTTTGTAGAGCATCCCAAAGCGCAATTCTGCTTTGGTCAATTTCACTCACAGGAGTCTTTCAACACCCACAGGCGATGCACAAGTGAGCGCGAGGAAAACTAGTTTGACTCAGGGTAAATGAGCGATATAGAGATTCATCAACACTTACCCTATGCAACCTGTGGCTTTCGGGTATCCAAACATTGGATACAGTCACAGACAATCGCGGAATCAGGGGGAGCAGCAACGTGCCCACACTTCCGGCAAACGTTGCTTCCGTCTGAAAGAGCAATCATCGAAGGCAACTCATCAGCGTCGACGCAGTACGGACAGCGTTGTAGTTCGTTCATGCAATGCGCTCAATTAGCTCAACTGTCGGGGAGGCTACCAACTCGCATCCATCGGACGCAATAGGGCAAAGCATGTACGGAATCAGTTTTTCTTGCAAACCAACCCAATGCGTTATTGGCGATTCTAACTGGGGCCTAAAGGCGGTGCTCAAGATGTCCCGAATCGCCTCTCTGAATCGTCCCTTGCTCATTGAACACCTGACAATGCAGATCACAAGACTAAGCGATTAGCAAAGCACTGCTATGCAAGAGGCCGCATTTGTCGAGATGACCGAAGAGGAAGCGAAGGCGTGCGGGAAACGTTCTGCAAGGACTGCGGAGTTGCTAAAACAATTGGAGATGATCGATGAGCCCTGCCCCGCATACGATAGACTTGCCTGTCACGTGGAGGAGCCCTTGAAGCGATTCGCCGAAACTGCGACCCTTCAGCTTGTGTCAGATGGCGGTCTCAAGGCGTTAGCACAAGTGGTTAATGAGTGTGAGAGGTACTTGAGTGGAGACCATTGACCCAAAGACCATTTCACGACTTCCGGCGAGCCGCTTTCCTAACCGCGCAGAGGTCTATTTCTGTGACAACTGTGGCAGGGACGTGACGAAAAACCTGCATCACGACAGAGCACCCCTTTGGCAACCGCTCCGCCCGATGTGGCATGTATGCCAGTGCGGTCGAAAATATCTCAGCGGAGCCGCAGAATGGGACGATCTAACCACTTGGGAACGTAAACAGCGGATTCGGCAACTCGGGATTGGTTTCGTGCTTTTCGCGCTTCTGATGATTCCTGGCACGCTAGCGTATTTCGCTCTGACTCTCCGGAGCGCAACGCTATTAGCTGTCCTGGCAATTGCCCTGATTCCTTCGATCGTGGTTGCAAGACTACTCTGGTTCGGTCTGCTCGACGTGTTCGAAATAATCGCTTCAATTTGGAGGACAAGGGTCAGTGGGAGAAGAGCCGCCGAGCAGTCGATATCTCCTAACTCCCGCCCGCACAATCTCCGGTTAAGCCCAATTGCAGCAGTTATTGCCGTGCTCATAATCGCGAGTCGCTGGATTCCATACGACCTGCGTCCTGCGTCACCCGTGGGTGCCTCGCAGTCGCCACAGAGATCGAATGCTGCTGGGCAGGAGATTTTGTTCGCACCCGCAAAGCCGCCACTTTCGCTGAGGGCGCAAGCCGCCGTAGCTGGAAGAGCAAAGCCTAAGGCGCCGAGCCCCGCATTCAGGCGGGTGCAGGTCGGGCCGAATGAAGTCGACTACATTGCTGAAGATGTGACCATACGCCATTTCACCCCCACACGTGCAACGCCGCGAGTACAACTCGCGTATAAGGAAGTACATCTCGGAGCAGATGTGACGATACGGTATTTCGCCTCCAAGGCAGCGGTTGTGCCGCCAACGCGCCGAGTGTCATTGGACCGCTCGTTGCCACTCTCGAAATAGGGTCAGCGCCGACTGGATGATTTCATTCTTTGGTCGCATTGGGGCGGCTGCGGCCCGTCACGTCGCTAATCTATCTTCTCGGGCTGATCGTGACTCCTTGCGGGACCAGAAACGAATAGGAAGCCATTGCCCACCTAAGACTGGCCTATCGAACCGGCGTAACTGTTATCCAGGGCCTGCGGCCCGCGAAACTTGATGAAAACGAGGGTAGGCCACTACGTGTTTTCAACGGTTTAGCCCACGTTTTCGACCATCACCTCAGAAAGCAGTCATCAGTTCCCTGACAAAAACTATGCCGCAACATAATGAATGTGACTCGATCCGGCGACACCAAGCTCGTCATCAGGACACAGCAAAGACGAGTTCGGGACAGGAACTTCGGTAACCTACATCCCAGCGCTCCAGCAAGCGCACAATCCTGTCTTGAACCACTACTTTGACCACATACCAAGCGAACGGCGTAGATGATTAGTATCCTACTCATCGGACTTATGACAGCGCTGCCAGTGCTCGCTATATTGGCAAAAACATGCGGGCGTAAGCCCAAAAGGGTAGAGAAGCGGGAAAAAGGAGAAATCATCAAGCAGCTCTTGGCACTATCTAACCGCGAAAACAGCGTTTCGGCAATCGCTCCCCTTCCCGCCAGGGATCCGCGACCTACGTCTGCTCGCACCATTCATATGGACGCGTTGCGACCGTGCACGGGTCGTGAGCAGAATTCTAAGGGTAGGTACTCCCCCATGGGTGCCAGCCTGCCGATCTTGGTTCGATCAAACCTAACCGATGCCAAAATCGAAGAGCAAATCCGCCAACGGGCATATGAGTTGTATCAAAGACGTGGCGGTGGGACTGGAAACGCAACGGATGATTGGCTGCGAGCGGAGGAGGAAGTCTTGTGCTTCAAGAAGGCCCAAGGGCGCACGACCTCGTCCTAGTTGGCACCACCAAGCCTACTCGGCACTGAACCCGACATTGTCGTGGAATCAATTTCATTCATCCCCGCCCGATTTCATGTCAGTGGTTGGCATAGAACTCGGACGCGTTTGCTTAGGCGGAGGGTTAGCACTCTCACCCTTTCGGTCACGAGGCGGGTTCGCAATTCCGTCATGGCCACGTTTTCCGAGGCCCCCTATAATGCCGGACGGACGAATTTCCCAGGTCCGGTTTGAAGCCTTGATATTTCGTCCGTAAGCATTCCCTCTCGTCACGAGGTTCAAGCGCTGGTACGCGTACGCCCCGTCGCCGAATGGTTTGCTCAGAGCTTAGGTTCATCTCATACGTTCGGCTCCGATCGGCTCTGAGTACGACCTCCGCGCTGAAAATAGAACCACCGAGTGCCCAGAGTCCCTTTGCCGGAGGTCGGTGTTACCGCCATCCGAGAGACGTGTGAGCCGCAGCTGTTTTCTGCAACTTCGAGAAATTGTGACATTGGTAATCTCGACTCCCCTCTCCGATGAGCGCACTCTAAAGGTGATTTCAACCACAAGTCCGTCGTTCTAAAACGGCTCCCCGTTGAAACCGTAAGTGAAAGACCCGCAAACAGAAAATACTGTCCCTGGAATGTGGTCCGGCCCAGCGCGGAATCTCCTGCAAGTGCGGACGCAGGTTAATGGGTACGGAGCAAGTTGTACGGCCAAATCTCATGCTCTGGCGGAGTGAGGGCGACAAACGCCGGTAGCCGAGAGCATTAAGGGGACGGGTATGCGCCGATTTGTTTCACGATCGTTGTTTTTTACAACCTTCTTTGCTGCCACGGCTGTGGCGTTCGCGCAAAGCGACTACAAAGTCACTACGGTCACCGACGGGGGCACCATTTCCGGCACCGTACAATGGGCCGGGCTATCCCCGCACGCCCCGACTTTCCCGATCACCAAGGACCCCCAGATCTGCGATCCTGACTCTGTCAAGACTCGAGATCTAGAGCGGCTCATCGTTGGGCCGCAAGGAGGCGTGGCCAACACCATCGTCTACTTGAAAAACATCACCAGCGGCAAGGCGCTGGAACTGCCGGAACAGCGGCGCCATCTCAACCAGAAACAGTGCCGCTACATCCCTCACATTCTGCTGGTTCCACAAAACGCCACCCTGAGCATGATGAGTTCCGATGCGACCTTGCATACCATCCACATGGATGGCGCGGCCACTTTCAACCTGCCGTTTCCTTTCACGGACCGCGTAACCACGCGCGCCATGTCTACGCCCGGGCTGGTCCATCTACGCTGCAACGGTGGCCATGTCTGGATGAATGCCGAAATGATGGTCGTCTCGCATCCTTACTACGCCGTGACTGACGAAAGCGGCAGCTTCGAGTTCACCGACGTGCCGTCGGGCACCTATCAGATCGTGGCCTGGCATGAAGGCTGGAATTTGCTCGGCAAGGAACACGCCTACGATGCTCTAACCGCACGCAGCATCGAGCGCCCATTGTTCTCGGAACCGAAGACGTGGGAAAAATCTGTGACGGTGAGCGGTAATCAGGTAAGCACAGTCAACTTCGTGATCTCCAACAAGTAAGGGACGATCTGACAGCCGTGCTCCATTGGGATCATGGCATCAAAACTACGCGCAACTGTTTCTTCCAATTCCAGTCAACAGACGAAATTAGCCCATCGGTAACTCAAACCACCTCATCAGTTCGATCGATTGATCCGCTCCCGAGCGGCAGGCGTTTTGGACCTATCCGATCAATCTTTTGCGCGTGGCGAAATGCATCGACAGTTTCACGGAAGCGACACTCGTGACTAACGCCACAGCGATCCAACTTGCGCCGAGTGAATTCCAGCCTGCAAGGATCACAGCAAACGTAGATGGCAACTGGACCGGGAGTGGGTGAGTTGCTGTTTCGTGGATGAACAGCGTTCTGCCAGCGACGAGAACTGATACGAGCGTGATGCCGGCGGCAAACAAGCCGGGCAGGGCGCGCTTCCAAGGAAACGGAATCGGCGGCGGCGGCATTTTCTCGCGTCGAACGGCATCCATCACCGAAGCCACAAAGGCTGACGAGGGCATGATCTTCTGCTCCTTGTAGAGAATCCGATCCAGGTCGTCGTCTCGCATCACGCCTCCTTGCTCAGTTGCAGTGCTACCAATCGCTGCGAAAGTTTTCTGCGCAACATTTCCCGCCCACGGGACAGTCTCGCCTTCACCGTTCCCTCCGGTAGGGCGAGGCTCCGCGCCGTAGAGGCCACGTCCATGTCGTGAAAGTAAAAGAGAATCAGGGCCTCCCGATATTTCGGCGGAAGAGTGAAAACCGCGCACCGCACGAGACGTTCCCGGTTTTTGCGCGCAAGGCTTCCATCGAGAGTTCGGGGGTCCGTTGGCTCCGCGATGTCGTGCAGGGAAAATGTTCTCGCCGGAATCCGACGGCATTCGGAACAGTACAGGTTCGTGGCCAGCGCGAAGAGCCATGTCGAAAAGGCCGCTTCCCGGCGCCACCGGTCAAGGGAACGATAGGCGCGTAGAAACGCCTCCTGCGCCATTTCCTCCGCCCGACTGCGGTCTCTGCAGAATCGAAACGCCAGATTCACCAGCGGTCCTTGCCAGCGACGGACAATACCCTCGAAGGCGGAGGTATCCCCTGAAAGGACCTTCTCGACAGCGGACTGATCCTCGGCAGCGGCCACACTACTCCTTTTCAAGTACGACCGGCGGGAGCCGGGGGCGGTTGCATTTTCTTTCCAGCCCAGGAGCTGAAGAAAGTGCAACCGAGGATCGTTCTGGCCGGTCCCACAGGATGCAACCAACAAATGCATCGAGATCGAGGAGGATGACATGAGCGAGCACCTGCCCATATTCCTATTTCTAAGCGTCGCCAGCGTTGCGCTGTTCTCGTTCGTAGCCGTGGCGGTGTGGTCAGGCGAGCGGCGACGCGAAAGGGAAGCCTACTACAGAAGCGAGACAATCAAGAAGGTCGCCGACGCGCAGGGGGCTGCAGGCAGTTCGGCCATCGAGTTCCTCCGCGAGGAAGAAAAGATCGCTGCACGGCGGCGCCGAGAAGGCCAGAAATTGGGTGGCCTAATCACGGTCGCAGTTGGTGTTGGCCTGATGGTCTTCATTAATGCGGTCGACCGCAGCGATCCAAGTCCAGCTTATCTGGTAGGGCTGATTCCTCTCCTTATCGGAGGCGCTCTCTTGGCCTATACCTACGTACTTGCTCCAAAGCAGTAACACTCGCAAGGAAGTGATGCGCTACGGGAAAGTGACTGTCGCAAACAGCGTCTACACGCATTGAGCTCGTTGTGGAGGGTGAAAATGATCACTCTTCCCCAGAGATTCCTTATGGCCAGCAACCGAGGGCGCAGTCGTAAGCGCTTCGAGGTGGGCCATGTGGGCAAGCCAGAAGAGAAAAACGCACGTCGCTGCGATCACAAATACCAGCCTGGGGCGTATGCCCAGGACGCGCTGGTGCAAATCCTGGACTTGCTTCTTTCGATTTGCTGCCTTCCCACGGCTTACGCCCCCTTCGACAAGCTCAGGGCAAGCGTGGGCTTCATTCTTTCGCCACTTTGCGGCGCGGGATCCTTGCGGTCAAAGGGGCTATTTTGCGCCGAAGACTTCTTTCAGGAGCTCTGTGGTTTGGGCGGCGGGATTCTTGCGGATTTTGCTTTCTTCGATTCCGAGAACCAAGAAGAGTCCGTCGAGAGTTTTGTCGACGACGTATTTGTCGAGGTCAAACTCGCCGGCCAGGACACTGCCGCCGGGGGCTTCTTTGATGACGCCGTCGTATTGGCGGACGACTCCGACACGCTCCAGGGAACGATGGACGATGGGGGTGAAGGCGGCGGCGAGGTCGGTCGAACTGGTGCGGCGGAAGTAGTCGGTGGCGGCGGTTTCGTTGCCGGTGAGGATGCGGCGGGCGTCGTCGAAGGTCATCTTTTTGAGGGCGGCGAGAAAGATTGGCTTGGCCTGGGGGGTGGCCTGCTCGGCGGCGCGGTTCATGCCGATTTCCAAGTCGTCGACCTTTTCGCCCTGGCCCAGCAGGCGCATGCCCTTGCCGAGGGCCTGGACGTTGGGTGGCAGGAGAATACGGATGTCTTCGTTCTTGAGGAATCCGTCGTGCTTGCCAGTAAGACCTATGGCCTTGGTGGCGCTGACCTGGAGGGCCTCTTTGAGTCCGGCGATGATTTTTTCGTTGCTGAGGGGATGGTCGAGTTGGGCGGAGGCCAGGGTGGAGCAGAAAGCCAGAGCGAGCGGGAGCAGGGAAGGGCGCAAGGGATTTCTCATGGATAGTTGATTTTATCGCAGACGGGGAGTCGACTCGGAAGCAGGGACAGAAACAGCAGATTCCTCGGTTGCCGTCGCTTTCGCTCCGGCTGCCCTCGGAATGACAAGGTTGATGGGGGCATTATGCCGCAACAGGCAGTTTTTCTTGTGGCCAGAGTTCGCGGGCAGAGCCTGCTCTGGAGCTTGTCGACGGGAGCGCCCGCGCCACACTTTGGACAAAGAATTAGCAAATTTGTGACATGGTGCTGACAAGTGGCGACGGCGCGCCTCCTACCATCGGTGCGTCTAGTCAGAGGAATTGTGGTCTGCCTGCGATGAATTCTGACGTTCGGCCCTTCCCTATCCCTGAACTAGCAATTCAAAAGGAGATTCCACATGCAGCGTCGCATGATTAGGCTCGCCCTTGCCGTGGGACTCGCGCTGGTATTTGTTTCCAGCGCGGCGATGGCACAGTATCAACTTACCAATCTTTCTTCGAACCAAGTAAAGCAGGCTCGTCACGACGATCCGTTGCTGGTGAATGCCTGGGGGTTGGTGCACGGATCGGGCACGCCCTGGTGGGTCAGCGATAACGGGTCGGGATGGTCAACCTTGTACGATGGCAACGGAAATCAGAATCAGAGTCTGAAGGTCTTGATCCCGACGGCGGGGGAGAATGGGCCAGGATCACCGACCGGGATCGTGTTCAATGGATCGTCAGATTTTCAGCTTGGGGGATGGCCGACGTTCTTCCTGTTTGCGGCGGTGGACGGATCCATCATTGGGTGGGCACCGCAAAGCAACTTTAACCAGGCGATCGTGGCGCCACTGGTGAATGCGCCCAAGGGCGCGTCGTACACTGGTTTGGCGATCAGCAAGAATGCTACGAAGAACCACTTGTACGCCGCGGACTTGGCGAACAACACGGTGGATGTGTACGACGGGACCTTCAATATGGTGATGCAGTTGACGGCCTCGAAGGTACCGGCGGGTTTTGCGCCATTCGGCATCCAGGACATCAACGGACTGGTGTACGTGACCTACGCCAGCGTTGCCGGAGGCGGGGGCGGCTACGTAGTCGCATTTGAAGAGGACGGGACGCCGGTGAATCAAGGGACGCCGTTAATCTCAAACGGGCCGCTGAACCAGCCCTGGGGGATTACCCTCGCTCCTAAGAACTTTGGGCCGCTGAGCAACACGATTCTGATTTCGAACAACACCAATCAGGGGACTATCAACGGCTTCAACCTCGAGGGACAGTTTGTGGGCGTGTTGAAATACACAACCGGCAAAGCGATCAGGATCGACCAGCTTTGGGGGATCGGCTTCGGGGATGGGACGGGGAAAAACGGACCTGCGAACGCGTTGTACTTTGCGGCGGGACCGCACGGCAATTTGGCGGGAACGTTTGGATCGATTGTGTTCAAGCCGTAGGGAAGAACTGTAGGAGGGCTTAGTAGTCGCTGTTTGCGTTCTGTTTTTATGGAGGTCCTTCGCTCCGCCCGAAGAACGGCTACGCTCAGGATGACTCCTAGTGGAGAAATGCTACTTGAGTCACCACGTAAACGGGGAATGGTTCACAGAGGCCGCCTGGTGAGGGCGGTCTCTGTGTTTGGGGCAGGCTTAGTGTCCGGACGCGGCCTCCAGTTCGGCGGCGACTTTTGCAATGGCGGCGGCGACATCCTCCAGGACTTTGGCTACCAGTGGGACTTGAGCTTCGGCTTCTGGCCATTTCTTTGCGTCCATGTATTCCCGGACGGCGGCGATAGGCTTGGCGCCATAGCCGGTATAGGCGCCGGGGGCGTAGACCTGATGCTTGAACCAAGGGCGTTCGGGAAGTCCGCGGTCGGTCAGGAAGGTGCGCTGAATTTTCAGAAGATCGGTGTTCACCGAATCGAGAACCTGCGGGGAGAGGGCGGGGTCGCCTTCGGACTGTAACTTGGCCAAGGCGGCCTGGTAGCGATCGGCGCTTTGCTTGATGGATTCGACTGCGTTTTTCAGCGGGGCGAAGTTCATGTACGGCGGATCGGTTTCGTGGGGCGGAGGGACGGAGGTTTTGCGGGGATCGGCGACGGCGTTGAAGACTCCTTCTTTCAGTTCGAGGTTGCGCTCTTTGATTTCGTCCTGCTTGTCTTTGAGAAGACTCTCCAGTTCGGAGACGTACTTCGAGATAGTGTCGGCCATTCCGGCATATTCGAAGGGAATCAGGTCCGCATCGGCGAGGCGCATGACGGTGGTGCCGCCGGTTTGCGCCAGGACGCGGCCGTAGGAGAAATCGGTGTCGATGAATTTGGTGTACCAGGAGAAATCGTCGTAGATGGAATGGTAGGCATCGGCGTCGTTCTCGCCGCCGTAGCCGATGTTCAGGGCAGAGATGCCGGCGTGATCGAGGAAGGAAGCGTAGTCGGAACCATCTCCGAGGGCGCCAATGGTTAGTTCGGCGCGTTTGCGAATCTCGGCGCGTTCTTCCTGGTTCTTGGCGTTGGCGATGCGGGCCAGACGCGCCCTTTGCCAGACGGGGATGTTTTTTTCCGGATCTTTGAGGTCGCGAATCACGTCGTTGATGAGTTTCTCCAGGTCGTGGGAGCCGGCGGCGCGAAAAAAGCCACGGCCGTTGCTGTCGGAATTGATGTATGCGAGCGCGTGCTTTTGAAGATCGTCGCCGTGGGTTTCGACCCATTCGGTTGAGCCGAGGAGTCCGGGTTCTTCTCCATCCCAGGCGCAGTAGATGATAGTGCGCTTGGGGCTCCATCCTTGCTTGTGAAGGTCGCCGAGGGTACGGGCTTCTTCGAGGACGGCGGACATGCCGGAGAGTGGATCGTCGGCGCCGTTGACCCAGGCGTCATAGTGATTGCCGCGAATGACCCACTGATCGGGGGCATCTGTGCCGCGCATGATCGCGATGACATCATTGACCGGCTTGAGATCCCAGTTCGACGCGACCTTGAGGTGGACTTTGGCTGGGCCGGGGCCGACGTGGTAGGTGATTGAGAGCGCGCCGCGCCATTTTTCCGGGGCTACAGGGCCGGCCAGGGCGGAGAGAAGAGGCATTGCGTCACCGTAGGAAATGGGGAGCACGGGAATTTTGGTGATGGTCGGGGCTTGGCTGATGGGCAGGCGCTTGGCATCGGCGGTGGCTCCGACTGAAGGGGTGAGCGGGTCGCCGGGGTAGTCGGTGTCCATTACGCTGCCGCGCTGGACGCCATCTTTGGGGCGCCAGCCGCCTTTGGGATAATCGTCGCCGTTGAAGTAGCCGTCATCTCTGGGGTCGGAATAAATGATACAGCCGATGGCACCGTGCTCGGCGGCGACTTTGGGCTTGATGCCGCGCCAGGACTCTCCGTAGCGGGCGATGACGATGGCGCCTTTGACGGAGATGCCGAGGCGGTCGAGTTGTTCATAGTCTTCGCGGAGGCCATAGTTGACGTAGACCAAGGGGGCGCTTACATCGCCGTCAACTGAATAGGCGTTGTAGGTCGGTAGCTGCTCGGAGATCTGGCTCGAGGTGGAATCGCCTGGGACCGGTGGTTCCTGGAGTTTGGCGCGGAACTTAGTGGGCTCGACGAGTTCGACGATTCTCTCTTTCGGGGTGGGGAACAGGACCTGGAAGGTTTCGATGTGAGCGTCGAATCCCCAGGCTTTGAATTGGGAGAGGATCCACTCGGCGTTGTCTTTGTCGTAGGGAGAGCCCACGTGATGAGGGCGAGCGCTCATGCGGCGGTTGTTCTCACGCAGGTTGTCGGGGACGATGGCGTCTTGAAACTTCTTCTCCCAGTCGCGCTCGGGCTTGGAGGATTGGACGGTGAAGCCGGAGAGCTGGTCCTTCGCGGATTGGGACCAGGTCAGTGGGGCGAGAAAAAGGACGATGCAGAGGGAGCGGATCGGCTTCAAGGGGGAGGCCTCCTGGAATATGTCTTATTTTGGCGAAGGGGAATTATAGAGCCTGGAGGGAATTTCTCCAGACGCAAGAATCTCCGGTGGTGGTCGATTCGGCTTGTGGTATCCCACATCGGGTTATGACCCTGGGGGTAACGTGGAGCACACGGGGAAAGCAGATTCCTCCCCCTTCCCTTCGGTCAGGGTCGGAATGACAAAGTGGATTGGGGGCGGGTGTCGGGGGCGCGAGTGAACCGACTGTACAAGCGTCCGTCGATACGCCAAAGACGACCACTGGGCCAAAGCCCACATTGATTCGATGTCGCTACGCGGCCCTGAAGGGCCGCTCTGCTACAGAAGTTGTTGAGGAAAGGGGGTGTCTGGGCTTATTGTGTTACTCCTCCGGAGGGACAGACCTTGCGAACGATCAGAATCGTTGTACTTATTGTGTGTCTTGTCAGCTTAGTGTGGGCGCAGAAACAACAGACGAAACCGAGCTCAGAGGGGGCCCAGAAGCAGGCAGAGCCGCAGAAGGCGGAGGAGGCCGCGGGCGCTGCCGCCTCAACCAGTGCTGACGCGGACAAGGATGAGAACGAATGGCAGGGGCCGTTTAGGGGCATGCAGTACCGGCTGGTGGGGCCGTTTCGTGGCGGGCGAGTAGTAGCGGTGGCGGGCGTGGTGGGGCAGGATGACGTCTATTATTTTGGCTCGACGGCGGGCGGCGTCTGGAAGACCACGGACGGCGGTCTCAACTGGAGGCCGATTTTTGATAAGACGAGGGACGCGTCGCCATCGATCGGAGCGATTGCGGTTTCTGAGTCGGATCCCAATGTGATTTACGTGGGGACGGGAGAGGCGTGCATCCGCGGAAATGTCGTTGGCGGGAACGGGGTGTACAAGTCGATCGATGCGGGCAAGACTTGGAAGGCGGTGGGACTGAGCGACACGCACGCCATCGGGCGGCTCATCATCCATCCCAAGAATCCGGATGTGGCATTCGTGGCGGCGCTGGGGCATCCATTTGCGGATAATGAGGAGCGCGGAATTTTTCGCACGCGGGATGGAGCCAAGACCTGGGAGAAGGTTCTTTATAAGGACGCGAAAAGTGGGGGGATCGACATTACGTTTGATCCCAGCAACGCCAATATTCTATTCGCAGCGCTATGGCAGGCGCGGCGGACGCCGTGGAGCATGGATAGCGGCGGGCCAGGGAGCGGGCTCTACCGGTCGATCGATGGCGGGACTACGTGGAAGGAACTCAAGGGGCACGGGCTGCCGGAAGGGATTCTGGGGAGGATTGGAGTCACGGTGTCGGGAGCAAATCCCAACCGGGTGTGGGCGGTGGTGGAAGCGGAGAAGGGCGGAATTTATCGCTCCGACGATGGGGGCGATTCCTGGCGGCTCATGACCGATGATCATCGGTTCCGGCAGCGGGCCTGGTACTATTCGCACATTTTCGCCGACCCGAAGTCGGCGGAGACGGTGTACATCCTGAACACCGGTGCGTATCGCTCCAATGATGGGGGCAAGACGTTCAACCAGATTCGCGCGCCGCATGGGGATAATCACGCGCTGTGGATCGATCCTACGAATCCGAAGCGCCTGATGAATGGGAATGATGGCGGGGCGACGATCTCGACCAATGGCGGCGAGAGTTGGAGCACCGTTTACAACCAGCCTACGGCGCAGTTCTACCACGTGACGACTGACAACCAGTTTCCTTATTACATGTATGGCGCGCAGCAGGATAACTCTACGGTTGCCATCGCGAGCGCCAGCGCGAACGGCGCAATCGACCGGCCGGACTGGTACGACGTAGGCGGGGGTGAGAGCGGGTACATCGCGCCTGATCCGACCGACCCGCTGATTGTGTATGCCGGATCGTACGGTGGGGAAATCACGCGACACGATCAGCATACGCATGAAGAGCAATCGATCAATCCGTGGCCGGTGAATCCGATCGGGTGGGCGGCGGCGGACGTGAAACATCGCTTTCAGTGGACGGAGCCGATTGTGTTTTCACCTCACGACCCTAAGACCTTGTACTTCGCGGGGGAAGTGCTGTTCAAGACGACCGACGGGGGGATGAGCTGGACGATTATCAGTCCGGACCTGACGCGCAACGATAAATCGAAACAGGCGGCTTCAGGTGGGCCGATTACCAAGGACAACACGGGCGTCGAAGTATACGACACGATTTTTTCCGTGGTCGAGTCGCCGGTGCAGAAGGACTTGATTTGGGCCGGGACGGACGACGGGCTGGTGCAGCTTACCCGCGACGGCGGGCAGAAGTGGGAGAACGTTACGCCCAAGGCGATGCCGGAATGGGGCACGGTGAGCATGATCGAGGCATCGTCACGCGATGCTGGGACGGCGTATATCGCGGTCGAACGGCATAAATCGGATGACTTCGCGCCGTATGTGTTTAAGACGACCGACTTCGGAAAGAACTGGACCAAGCTGGTGACGGGACTTCCGGCAAACGACTACGTACATGCGGTGCGGGTGGATCCGCGGCGTTCGGGGCTGCTTTTCGCGGGGACGGAGCAGGGTGTGTACGTTTCTTTCGATGACGGCGGGCACTGGCAGGCGATGCAGATCAATTTGCCGGTGGTGCCGGTGAATGATCTGGTGGTTAAGAACAACGATCTGGTGGTGGCGACCCATGGGCGCAGCTTCTGGGTGCTGGACGACATTACGCCGCTGGAGCAGTACGAGGAGGCGATCCCGCGGCAGGACGAGCATTTGTTCAACCCGGCGGCGGCGAATCACACCGTGTTTCGGGGGTCATTTCTTGCCGCTGGAGCGGGGGGCAATGCGGGGAAAAATCCTCCGGCGGGAGCGGTCATTGATTATTGGCTGAAGACTTCACTCAAGAAGGACAAGAAAGAAGGCTCGGGAGCCGGCGCCGATGCGACGCAGGCGAAGGCGGACGCGGGGAAAGGCGAAGAGAAAAAAGAGGAGGCGCCGAAGATTACGCTGGAGATTCTCGATTCTTCCGGGAAGGTGATCCGGAAGTACCCCAAGAAAGAGGAGCCGGCCGGGGAGGAGGAAAGCTTCTTCACACGCGGACGCGGCGACGGCGACCTCCCCGCACAGGCCGGCCTGAATCGCTTCGTGTGGGACCTGCACTATGAAGGAGCGACGAAGGTGCCGCACGCACCACTTTGGGGCGGGAGCACAGACGGGCCGGAGGCGCTGCCGGGCACGTATCAGGTGCGGCTAACCGTGCTGGGGAACAGTTCCACCGCGCCGCTGGAGATCAAAACCGATCCGCGTCTGAAGGTGAGTCAGGACGATCTCGCCAAACAATTCGACCTGCTACTGAAGATCCGGGACAAACTGACGGAGACCGACGATGCCATCATTCAGATTCGCGATCTGCGAGATCAGATCACGGCGCTGAACAAGCGGCTCAAGAATGATCCGCGGGAGAAGGCGATTGCCGATGCGGGCAAGGCCCTGGATAAGAAGATGACGGAAGTGGAGGAGGCGCTTATTCAGACCAAGGCCAAGAGCGGGCAGGATGTGCTCAATTTTCCGGTGCGGTTGAATAATCACCTGGTCGCGCTGAGCGGGGTTGTCCAGAGCGCAGACACGGCTCCGACCAAGCAGTCGTACGAAGTGTTCGACATGGTCGGCAAAGATGTGGATGAACAGCTGACGAAGTGGAAGGCGATTGTCGCGACCGACTTGGTGGCCTACAACAGCCTAGTGAAGGAGAAGGAAGTTCCGGCGATCATGGTGACCCAGCCGGAGGCGGGAAAATAACCGGGAAGACGCCGAGGACCGACGCTGAAGACCCAGCGTTCACAGAACGCCGGAGTGTGGTCGCTGAATCAAGGGGCCATTCTGCGGCACCGAAAACAGGGTGACAGAATACCTGAAAAAACTCGAAGCTGAAGTATCCGCATGGGCGGATGTGTCGGTACATCCGCATCGTTTTGAGGCCGGGAGTTCCTCTACGGCAGCGCAGAAGTTGGGCATGTCCACGTTGGCGGGATCGTGGATGTACCGTTTCCGCGCGCTGTTCGCGATGCGCTCTTAGCGGAAGGTCTGGCGGAAGCGCATCACTGGGTTCCCGATTCTGGTTGGATCACGTTCCGCATTCGGAGCGAAAACGACCTCGAGCGTGCGCTTTGGCTGATGCGGCTGGCTTACCTGCGGTATGAGCTGAAGACGGCGAGTGATCCTCGCTTCCTGCTGGAGCAAGAGAGTGAGGAACTGCGATTGAGCCCGCAGTTCAAGTCCTTGCTTGAACCGTTCGTTCCGCGAACGGCCGGCCACGACCCGAGAGAAACCGTCCCGGCCTAGAGTTTCAGAGAGAGTCCATGACCTGCGTCCGTTGACATACCAAAGTCTACAGAGGCGACAGTTCATCTTCCTTTTCTTCCTTTTTGCCGGTGGCGAGCCTTCTCTCCAGGAACTCGCGGGCCAGGTCCTTGCCTCCGAGGCCGAAGGCAATGGCCATGCCGAGCATGACCGCTCCGAACACGGTCCCGAAGGCCATGAGCATCGTCTGCTCGGCAACTCCCAGGACTTCGAACATCATGGAGAGAGCGAAGATGCTGATGATGATCCGGACTGAAGCACTCAACAGTCGCGACGACCTGAAGTTTGCGTTGACCGCGGCCAGCAGCGCGGCGCGCGAGAAGAAGCTGGCGGCTAAAGACCCAAGAAAGAGAATCACCAGGGCCACAAACAGGCGAGGCAGGAACAGAAAGAATCGCGAGGTGTATTCCTCCAAACCCACGATGCCGAGTACGCTCACGCCCAGGAGGATGAAGCCCACCCAGGCGACCCAGAAAACAAACCGGCTGAGCAGTTCCGTGGAGGAAGGTAACGCGGCCTGGTTCAGGAGTGCGGTGGCGCCCGCGCTTTCGGAGAGCTTGGAAAATTTTGTCACGCGCAGGATCCCGCGCACGATGACCTTCAACAGGTAGGCAATCACCCATCCGATGAACGCAATGATCAGCATGACGACGGCACGTGGCAGATAGTGGGCAAAGCCTCGGGCCAGTTCCTGCAAGGCATTGGTCAATTCCGTGATGATGATTTCTCGCATTGGCGCCTCACTTTCTATCTGCCCAGACTTCGAGCAGGTAGGGCTTTAGTCGTTCGAACTCGCCACACAGAGATTCCACCGTGGTCTCCATGTTTTCGTCATGGTCATCCTGATTTTCGAGCAAAAAGGCCAGAGCCCGCCCGCGAAAGAGAGGAACCAAGGCCTGCACGATGTGGTCACGACTGATAACGGATTTATGATAAGAAGCCGCGAACTCAAAAACGGTCCTGGCCCACAGGTCCGCGGGGTAGTGGAAGTCATTAATATCGAGAGCGGCGATTGTTTGCAGCTCGGAAAGGGTGGATGGCGAGAGGATGGACCGGAAAACAGGTTCCAGTTGAGCGACGCCGGTAGAGAACATCTCGCGCAGCCGCTCGCGGTCTAATTTAACCGGCTCCAGCGCGAGGTCTGATTGCGTGCCGAGAGTAGGCACAGTTTCAGAGGCGGCGATGGTGCTCCAAAGCGGAAAAGTGCGATCCAGGGAGGAGAACAGAGCGCCCACGGTGCGGCGCATGGCGGCAACCAGATCGCTGGCGCTTCGATCTTGAGCCTTCGTACCGAGGAAAGACTGACAGACGCGATATTTTCCGATGATGGCGGCGATGGTGAGGCAGATTTCGGCGCCGGTTCTGCCCCACTCGTCGTTCCACACGTCGTTGGTCAGGAAATCAGTGGCGAGTCGGCCCGAGATGGCGAATTCCGAGGCGTAAGGCTCGCGCACTCTGGATCCGTAGATGGCGCGTGTCATGGGATAAAGCAGATTCCGCGTGAGGACGCCTTCGAATTTCTGCCGGCGATAGACGGGCGAAACCATGTCGAAGTGGTCGTTGTAGACAGGTCGGGCCAGGCGCTGGAGCCAGTCCGGTTCTATAGTCGCGGAATCGGGTGAGACGACCACACAGGTTTGGGCGCGCAGCAGGTCGGCGGCGGCGATGATGGTCCGGAGGGCGGTGCCGGGCTCCGGAGTACGCGCATACTGAGTGCTGATGGCGTGCAGAGTACGGAGTGTGTATACCTTGGAGGCTCGCCACACGTCGTCGATGGAGGCGCCGGTCACCAAATCGGGAGTGCCGTCTTGCGATCCTCCGTCGGCGTTAATGATTACGACCCGTTCGCGGGGAAAGCATTTGAGAATGCCAGCCTGAATGGCCCGGAGGACAGGCTCGATGGTTTTGGCATTGTTATGGGTGGGGAGGCCGACCAGGATGTCGACTTCGCCGACATTGATAAGTTGGCGAAGGAAATCATCGGTCAAAAGTGTTTCTTCCGCCAAATCATCCTCCGCTAGCGGGTTTCAGCCCAGTCGTTTGCAGCTTTTCTTTCGCCCCTTCGGGCTTGTTCGTTTCCCACATTTTCATCCACGGCTTACGCCGTGGGCTTTATACTTTCGCCGCTTGGCGGCTGAAGCCTCGCCACTTTCACTTTTTCGGAGCGGACCCGAACTGGCCTGACTTTGATTTTAGATCCGGCGCAGGCGGAACCAGTAAAACTGGTATGGGCCCATGGTTAAAAGGTACGGCAGATCACCGACGCGGGGGAAAATATTTCGACCGAACATCTCAATCAGAATATTTCCTTTGTAGCCATGCAGATCGAGTTCGACGGCTTGCGCGGCACTGGACAGATTGTTGACCACCAGGATCGTCTCCTTCCCCAATTGCCGGACGTAGGCCAATACACGGTGATTGGCGGGAAACAGAAACTCGATCGAGCCGGCGCCGAAAACGGGACTGGAACGGCGAATGGCTATGATGCGCTTCATCCAGGAGAGCAGCGAATTTTCGTTGCGTCTTTGGGACAAAACGTTTACCGCCTGGTAGCCAAACACCGGGTTGAGAATCGGCGGTGAATAAAGAGCTTCGGGATCCGCCGCTGAAAAGCCGCCATTCCAGCCTCCGCTCCACTGCATGGGAGTGCGTACTCCGTTGCGGTCGCCGAGGTGGATATTGTCGCCCATGCCGATCTCATCTCCGTAATAAATGATGGGAGTGCCGGGCAGGGACATCAGCATGCCATTCATCAACTCGACGCGCCGGCGATCACTATCGAGCAGAGGCGCGAGGCGCCGGCGGATGCCGAGATTCAGGCGCATGGTTTTATCGCGGGCGTAGATGTCATACATATAATCGCGTTCCATGTCGGTGACCATTTCCAAGGTCAATTCGTCATGGTTGCGGAGGAAGAGGCACCACTGACATGAGGCGGGGATCTCGGGTGTCTGTTGCAGAATTTCTGTGATCGGCTTGCGATCTTCCAGGCGCAGTCCCATGAACATGCGGGGCATCAGAGGAAAGTGGAAGGCCATGTGGAATTCATCGCCATTGCCGAAGTAGGGACGAAGATCGGAGGGCCACTGGTTGGCCTCGGCCAGCAGCATGGTGCCCGGGAATTGCTCGTCGACTTTCTGGCGCAGTTCGCGGATCACCTCGTGGGTTTCGGGGAGATTCTCGCAATTGGTCCCCTCGCGCTCGATCAGGTAGGGGACTGCGTCCAGGCGGAAACCGTCGACTCCGATTTCCAGCCAGAATTTCATTACGTTCCACATCTCATCGCGAACGGCGGGGTTGTCGTAATTCAGGTCGGGCTGATGACTGAAGAAGCGATGCCAATAATAGGACTTGGAAACCGGATCCCAGGCCCAGTTCGACATCTCGGTATCAAGAAAGATGATTCGCGTTCCGCGATAGGCGGTGTCGGTGTCGCTCCATACGTACCAGTTGCGTTTTGGGTTATCGAGAGAACTCCTGGATTCGAGGAACCAGGGGTGCTGGTCGGAGGTGTGGTTGACGATCAACTCGATGATCACGCGGATGCCGCGGTCATGAGCGATGGAAAGGAAGTTCTTGAAATCTTCCAACGTTCCGTAACTGGGATGGACTGATTTGTAGTCGGAGATGTCGTACCCGTCGTCGCGCAAGGGAGAGGGGAAAAAGGGCATCAACCAGATGGCATTGACGCCGAGTTCCTGCACGTAGTCGAGTCTCTGGGCTAGGCCTTGAAAATCGCCGATACCGTCGCCGTTGCTGTCGGAGAAGGCGCGCACGTGAACCTGATAGATGATTGCGTCCTTGTACCAACCTGGTTCGCGCTTCAAGGTCAACCGTATTCCTCCGAGTAAAGGCTGGCCGTGCCGGGTCAGCGTAAATAGGATAGCAGTGCGCGGGGCGATCGACCGTTTTGCCGCCCGCGGGAGGTTTCGAGCGGGCTTTTGGTGCACTTCTGATTTTGTAAGTTTTCGGAGTTTTCAGTCTGCAAGGGGGCGGCGTCCTGATACACTTACTCGCAATGTGGCGTTGGTATTAATACCCAGCGGACAACAAGCTGCGGCTTGGGCAGTCTGCTGAAGCTCATTTTCTTGGTGAATGGCACTCCGCAGCGGCTAAAGCCGGACTGATTCTGTGACGTTTACGGAATGCTAAAGCGACGCCCTGATACGGATCGCTAGTTTTTCGGCAGACTGTTAGGCTCAGCACGACACGCGGCGCTAGGAAATCCTCGCGGCATCCTCGGGTAGCAAGGTCAGTTCCTCGTGAATCGAGAACGCGCCCACTGCAGTCGGGGAAAGGGCGTTCGATAAAGACGACCGGAGAGCAATGACGTGCGACTACTCAGCGTTCGCCTAATCTTGTCCCTAATCCTCGCCATTACCCTGGTGTCGTTTCTGTCCTCGTACAACCAGGTGCTGGAGGAGAAGCGGAGTCTGCGGGGCGACCTGGAGCACCGGGCGGCGGTGCTGGCCGAAAGTCTCGCGGGGAACGTCGGTCCTCATCTCGAAAATGGATCGGTTAAGAAACTGCAGGGGATTGTTGAGCAATTCAGCAATCGAGAGCACCTGGCAGGAGTGGCGATCCTGGATACAAAGCTGCAGCCCATCGCACAGTCAGCCGGGTTGGCGCAGCGGATGCAAGCGCAACCACCTGCAATAGCCCAGGGGATTGCTCAGAACCAAATACAGAGTGTATTTGTCCGCACCACCAAGGGCCGCCTGCACGTTTACGTGTTGCCCCTGCACCAGGGCGGGGAATTGGCGGGTGAGTTGGTCATTGTGCATGACGCCAGCTACATCGATGCGCAAATCGCTCGCGTATGGCGCGATACGTTCTTGCGTGTGCTGGTGCAAGTGTTTCTGATTGTGCTGATCACGGTGCTGATTGTCCGGTGGAGCATAGCCGGGCCGATCGCGCGGGCAGCGCAGTGGATGCGGGCGTTACGGGCGGGCAAAGTCGCGCCGCCTTCGGGCGCCATGTCGGAGTCGGACTTGCTGCGACCTCTGGCCCGCGAGATGGCGAGCATTGCCGAGAGCCTGGCTGCGGCGCGTCTGGCGGCGGAAAGAGAGGCCAAACTGCGCGAGGCTTCGGAATCGTACTGGACCGCGGACCGGTTGTCGGTCCATGTGCGCAGCAAATTGGGCGACAGCCAGCTTTTCGTGGTCTCCAACCGTGAGCCTTATAGCCATGTGCATCGGGGCAAGTCGATGGAAGCCATGGTTCCTGCGAGCGGCCTGGTCACCGCGCTACAACCTATCTTGTGTGCTTGTGACGGCACCTGGATCGCGCATGGCAGTGGGGACGGGGACCGTGAGACGGTGGATGGGCATGACCGCCTGCGGGTTCCGCCAGAGGAGCCCAAGTACACGCTACGGCGGGTCTGGCTGACAAAAGAGGAGGAGGAAGGCTACTACTACGGTTTTTCGAACGAAGGAATCTGGCCGCTTTGCCATATCGCGCACACCCGGCCGATCTTTCGCGACGCCGATTTTGAGCACTACCGCCAGGCCAATATGAAATTTGCGGAAGCGGTGTTGGAAGAAATGGCTAATACCGAGCGGCCTGTGCTTCTGGTGCAGGACTATCACTTTGCCTTATTGCCCGCTTTGATCAAAAAACAACGGCCTGATGCGCGGGTCGCCATTTTTTGGCACATTCCGTGGCCGAGTTCTGAGAGTTTTGGAATTTGTCCATGGCAGCGGGAATTGCTAGATGGGCTGTTGGGCGCGGACCTGATCGGGTTTCACATTCAATCTCATTGCACCAATTTCTTGCAGACGGTCGATCGCACGGTGGAGTCTCGCATTGACTGGGAGCACTTCACGGTAAACCGTGAGGGGCATTCCACGATGGTGAAACCGTTTCCGATCAGCGTGGAATTTCCTGATCCGCCGGGTGCGGGGGTGGAGGATTCTCCTTACGAGGACCGAGTGACGTTGCTGCGGGAGTTGGGCGTAGAGGCTCTGTTTCTGGGGGTCGGAGTCGATCGCGTCGACTATACCAAGGGAATACTGGAACGTTTTCTGGCGATCGAGCGGATGCTGGAGAAGAACCCGACGTATCAAGGGAAATTTACTTTTGTGCAGATCGGCTCGCCGAGCCGAACCCATATCAAGCGCTACCATGACTTGCTGGCCGATGTGGAGGCAGAGGCCGAACGCATCAATTGGCGCTTCCAGACGGGGAACTGGAGGCCCATCGTTTTTATCAAGCGACACTGCAGCCATAAGGAAATCTCGCGCTACTACCGTGCTGCGGACCTATGCCTGGTGACTGCTTTGCACGACGGGATGAATCTGGTGGCCAAGGAGTTCATCGCCGCCCGTCATGACGAACAGGGAGTGCTGATCCTGAGCCGCTTTACGGGAGCGGCGCGCGAGTTGCTGGATGCGGTGCTGGTGAACCCGTATGACACCGAGCATACGGCGGATACCATCAGGGCAGCGCTGGAGATGCACCAGGAAGAAAGAACCGCCCGCATGCAACGGCTGCGCAAGCAGGTGAGAGAACAGAATATTTATCGCTGGGCGGGGAGCCTGATCGGTGAACTGTGCGGGGTCCGCCTCGACGTCTCGACCAGAACCCAGACAGCGGAGCGGGCCACCGCCTCCGCGCTTCCATGACGCGTTTGGCTTGGAGTGCGAAGGAACCGGGGCAGACGTGCCCCGATTTTTCCCAGATGTCGTCCGAGTCACTTTCCAAATCCCGGGGATTTCTTGTGCACCGGGCTTGCAACCGGGCCGCCGCATTACACGGAGGCAGGTTCGCTTCCGTGTGCTCTGCACGTTTTTGCACTGGCCCCCGGATCAGCCGTGCGATTTGTTCACTCTAACGTTTGATTAGCGAGTCGGTCGATTGGAAGCAGGCCTCTTGTAACATGATTGTCAAAACATTGCTGCCTGCGAGAAACTGAAGGCAAGAACACGATCATGGCGGCAACAACGGGTGACGGGTCCGAGAATGTCGATATCATCTTGGCGTCGATCGCAGGAATGGCGCGATATACCACGCGTAGTAAGTCCCCACACCGGTTAGAAGAACAACGGACCAGAGGATCAGCTCTGCCCGCATCCAGCGCTTCCAATTTTTGAAGCGTAATGCCTGGGGACGAACGCGCGTGCCTGCGACCATGACGATATAGAGTCCCACCAGCTCAGCCATTGATCCTAAAAGCGCATGAATTGTGGCCGCCGCGTAATACTATTTATGGACGCCCTTTGGAGTGCTGGCGTAACTTGCTGTTGGAACGAAGGCCACGTCACTAACCCGATGATCCCCAGATTCAAAAGCAGCACGGTCGTTTGGCAAATTCCATGAGCTGTGTAGCGTTTTCGTCTTGCGAGAAGGGCACCCGCGACTAACGCCCCTCCCATGAGGAACTGCAACACGAGGTTTAGATCCGCCTCAAACGTGCCGCCTGTGCCGAGCAATCCCTGAATTGGCAAGAAGGCTGCCATCATCAGCTCCTTACGAGTGTCTGTGCTCTTAATTGCAAGGCGAGCGATGCCGTGCAGCCGTCCGGGCTCGTTGTCCCTGCTAAGTACTCGGTCAAGGGTTCGCGATGCTGCCGTGTCTCACTGCACCACAATCTTGCCGGTCATTTTCGGGTGGATCGAGCAGTAGTAGGGATACGTTCCCGCCTGGTCAAACTTGTGGGAGAACTTTTCGTCCGTATCCCGCACCTTGGACTTGAAGACACCGTCTGTGCTGACCACGGTGTGGGGGATATCGTCACGGTTTGTCCAGGTAACCGTCGCTCCCACCGGTACTGTGAGCGTCTGCGGGCCAAAACTGAAATTGTCGATTTTCACTTCCGCGTTTGCCGTTGAGGGCTGCTCATTCGCCTTAACGCTCGACGATCCCGCCAAGAGCAGCAACGCAATCATCATTGGCACGGCCAAAACTGCAACCCGCATATTTCTCTTCGTCATTTTTCTGTTCCTTTTTAGCTCTTGATCTTCCTGGCCCTGGGGCGATCTATGCAAGGGTTGAGTCAACTAACGCCAGGGACTGCTGGCCCAGGGCGTAATTCACATCGGTAATTCGCAACAGACTCCGCAGTTGCTCCGCCGGCACTTTCATCGGTCCGGGAGAATCGGCCTTGCCTGGCTGCGGTTGTGGAAATGCCGTCGAGGTCGCGGTATGAGTCTGGCCGCACAGCAGTCGCAGCAACACCAACAACAGGACGCCTTGGCGAAGGCACCAACTTCTGATCGATAAGATCTTGCCTTTTGCCTGTCATCTTGTTTTGTTCTCCGCGGTTTGCACCGTTCTGAGGTGATAACTGTGGCGTGTCGCTTTTATTCCCGGGTGTTTTAAAGAAGGGCAAGAAGAATCTCTACACTCAGACAGTGGAACGCACAGCACGGGGCTAGCCCGGTGTGTTTACACCAATAAGAAAGCCGCCCAAGTGAGCTTTGAGTGCAATGCTCCCGATGCTCAGCAGTTCAATCCCCAGGCGGTAGCATGGAAGGTTCCGGCCCGGCGTCGCGCGCGGAAATGCAGTCACCAGACCAGCCAGATCACCCCACCGGAAACGCAGGCGAGTGTCAGGTGCAGCAATAGAATGCCTTTCAGTTTTTGCCCCTCGAGTTGGAACCGCCACGCGAGAATGCCGGTGGCGAGAACTGGAAATGCTGAAATCGCTGCCGCCAGCAGATTGTAATTTCGCGAATGACGCGACGATGACGAAATTCTGGATTGAAGATCGAACCCTTCCCACCAAACGTGACTGGCTGCTCGACCGTTTGCAACAACGAACCGAAGATTACAAGGATTGCGCGATCGTTGCGCGCTTTACCGCTCCCGATACCGATCAATTGTCAGTTGTTGCGGCTGGCATAGGCCGTGGGGGCACGCTTGCAGCGGGTGAATTTCTGGTCGATGAACATCGCATGGGCGAGATGCTCAGACAACTTCCATCCGATTGGCAGAAGAAGAACATTGAAGTGGTTCTTGAGACCCAGGTCATTCAAGGCCGTTCAGGGCCACCGCGCGTCAAAGTGGTACACGCCTGGTAGTGACTTTGCCGCGCATATTGGCGGACCTTTTCCATGTCCCTCTTTTTCCTACCCTTTAGATTTCGTCCCATTTGGTGAACGCATGCGGGAAGTGACTGAAGTCCGGCGCCTCGTTGATGATGGGTGCGTTGAAGATCATCCAGGGGTGTTGGTCGAACCAATGCCGATCATTTCTCCGTATTCCGGCCACTTATAGTTTGTGTCGAGCGCGGCGTGAACTCCGACAAAGCCCTTACCGTTGTCTTTGATGAACGACATCATGTCTGATTGTCGTCGAGGTCGAGTTCACCGGTGGTGCTGGGGGATGATCCAATCGCCGTCATTGCGACTGGATGCGTGCTAACATCCACTCATCCGGCTCGCCCACCGGCTTGAGCCGCGGAGGTCAAGATGAGTCCAACGACACGGCGTAGTTTCCTCAAAACAGGTCTGGCCGCTGGAGCCATGGCGACCGCAGGAATTGTTCCGCTGGTCGCCGCCAAGCGGTCCGCGACCGATACCGTGGTGCTTGGCCGCTCAAAAATGGAGGTGACGCGGCTGGCCTTCGGGACCGGGACGAATAGCGGTGCAGTACAGGCCGCGCTGGGGCAGCAGGAGTTCACGCTGCTGGTGCGCTATGCTTACGATCGCGGTATCCGCTTCTTTGAGACGGCTGAGGCCTACCAGACGCCAGGAATGCTGGGAGAGGCGCTGAAAGGCTTGCCCCGCGACAGCTATCAGCTGATGAGCAAGGTGACTACCTTCCACCAGGGTATTGACCCGCAGGCCAAGTTCGACGAGCTGAGGCGCACCTCGCAGACTGAGTACTTTGACATCATGCTGCTGCATTGGCAGCACACGGCCGACTGGCCAGAGACTACGAAACGCTGGCAGGACGGGATCCTTGAGGCGCAGCAGAGAAAGATCATCCGCACCCATGGCGCCTCCGTGCACGGGCTGCCGGCGCTGCGGCAGATGCCGGGCACAAACTGGCTCGACGTGGGACTGATCCGCATCAACCACAACGGCGCACGCATGGACGGCCCGACCTATGAGGACACCAACCACCCAGACAACGTGAGCGAAGTGGTCGATCACATCCACCAGTTGAAGAAGGAAGGGCTGGGTTTGATCGGCATGAAGCTCTGCGGTGGCGGTCAGTTCGAGCATAGTCATGACGATCGTGTGAGAGCAATGAGATTCGCTTTCCAAAACGCGGGAGTGGATTGCGCCACGGTCGGCTTCAAAAACACGCAGGAGATCGACGAGGCGATCAGCAACATGAATCTGGCGCTTGCGTGAGCTATGGCGACATCTATTACGCACCGCGTTGTAGGCACACAAGCTCATCATGAACCTCAATGTTGCTTAATCAAAACTTGGTTCGTTGTGTCGCAAAGGTGCGCCGAAGACCATCCAAGAGCTGCAAACATTGTCTGGGGATCAAAGGTGACCTACACGGTGGTGGCGCGTTTCGATTGGCAAGAACTGAAGTTTTCGTATTGGCGCCCATCAGCGCCGAGACGTGGAGGTGTGAAAGATTCGGTCACAATCATTGGTAACCCAGGAATCTGGATATGAAAACTGACCTAACTGGAAAAACAGCTGTTATTACCGGCGGAAACCGAGGTCTTGGCGAGGCAATGTCGAAAGCCCTCGCAAACGCCGGAGCGAGAATCGTTCTTGTGGCTCGAGACGAAAAGCGTCTGGAGTCGGTACGCGATGCGATCAATGCACACGGCGGGACAGCTGTTGCCCTCACTGGCGATGTCACCCAGGAAAACGACGTCGCTGCCGTAGCACGCGCGGTGACAGAGCAGTTCGGGCCTGTGCAGATTCTGATTAACAATGCCGGGATCAACATCCGCAGGCCTCTGGTGGATTTCTCTTTGGCGGATTTCCGCAGTGTGGTCGACAGCAGTTTAATTTCGACCTTTCTGATGTGTCGAGCATTTGTGCCCGGAATGGCGGGCTCGGGATATGGCCGCATTTTGAACATGGCCTCGATCATGAGCCATGTTTCTTTGCCCGGGCGAACCGCCTACTCCTCGGCGAAAACTGCGCTCCTCGGCCTGACCCGTGCTCTGGCGCTGGAACTTGCAGGCCAAGGAATAACCGTGAACGGCATCAGCCCTGGACCGTGTGCAACGGAGATGAATGCCGCGGTCATGAACAATCCCGAAGCCAACGCGGAATTTCTGGCCAGCCTGCCCGTGGGGCGATGGGGCAAAGTCGAAGAGATTGGTAGCCTGGCCTGTTATCTCTGTTCCGAACACGCGGCCTTTATCACCGGAACTGACATTCTGATCGATGGAGGTTGGACCGCCAGGTAATGGCTCGGCAGGTGTCTCACCATTATATTATTTCTATTATTTCTCGGCCACCATTGGTCCCGTTCCGACCGTTCCGCGACGACTTTGCATGAGTGCGATTCCCCGGCAATCGCCGCACTGTGGCATCTGACCAGGAAATCGAAATCTGCTCCCTTGTTGGCCTGCATCAACTGATCGACATGTGGTTCCTGATATCCACCATTCATCGAGGAGGAGGCACGTAGTCTACTAACTCGGTGATCCGTTTTTTCCCCGCCCAGGCGATGGCGCGAAGCAACATGGTTTGAATCTGAGAATTCGCAAAGTTCGCATATACATGTCCTTGCATCCACACGAATGCTCGAGCCGGCTGACCGCCGGGGACAGTGTGTTCATACTTCCAGATTTGAGGCACGACTTCTCCTTGGTGAACTCCAGAGGAAGGAGTTCCCGGAATTACGGCTGTTGCCAGGATATGGATAGTCGGATCTTTCGCCCAGGTCATATTGAAAAAAGCTTCGTCCGAAATCGTCATATCCGGCATTCCCTGCATGATTGGATCTGATTTGTCCACGATCTTGTATGGAATTTTCGCCTCCAGTGTGTAGTTGATCTGGCCGTGCTTCTTGCCTCCACCCACCAGGGTTGCGAAGTACTCCGGATCGGGACCGCACAGCGAGTCATGAATGCTGACTATTCCACCTCCACGTTTGATGAATCCTTCGAGCGCAGCCTTGTCACTATCGCTCATGTAGCCGCTGTCTCCTTTATAGATGACAAGCACGTCAGTACGCTCGAGTTCCACTGCACTCGGAGCATGTAAAGAGCCATCGACCACAGCGCCGTGGTCCGTGAGGAGCTTGCTCCAGTCAGCAAGAAATTGCGGATAGTCGTGCAGACCTGGGCCATGAGTCTTCAGACCGGCGCGCAGATAGATATGCATGCCGTTGGGGTTTTGTCCCCAGAGCGGTGGGCCCTGCTGTGCGGATTGCTGACCGAAGGTCGGTGCATAGCAGAGGACAAGAACCGCGCTCAGAACTGAGGACCATAAACGCACCACTTTTGTATTCACACTCTTCCCCTTGAAAGAAATTCCAATCGACGAAGCATCACGGCCGATGTGGAACTAAGGAGAACGCATACAGCGTATCGCCTGCGCCCGCGACCAGATACTGCTGCCCATCAAGGATGTAGGTTTCGGGTCCATTGCTCAGTGAGTGCAACGCCGGAAAGTGCCACAATATGTCTCCGTTGGAAGCGTTAAACGCGATCAGGTTGCCGTTGTAGTCACCGGTGAATAGCAGATTGCTAGCGGTCGTCAAAACTCCAGGTCCACTATTTCCACCTTGCGTGCCATCGGCGGTGGTGTACGCGTGACTCCATTTCACTTTGCCAGTGCGGAAATCGATCGCTTCCAGAACATGCTGCGACCACAGCGGCTGACCGAAACCGCCATATCCTTCCGGCTCGTCGCTCGCGTCGGTCAGATAAACGATCGAGTAACCCCGTGTTGCATTCACATAAAACAGCCCGGTTTGCGGGCTGAAACTCGGGGGCATCCAGTTGGTTCCGCCTCCCCAATTGATCGTCAAGTAGGAACCATCCACCGTGGGTTCTTTCGCCTTATCGGGGATGGGCCGGCCCGAGGCATCGACACCCTTCGACCAGTTCAGCGGGACAAACGGTTTGGAAATAATATTCTTGCCGTTGGTCCGGTCGAGCACGAAGAAATATCCATTGCGCGCCGCCTGCGCCAGCAACTTCCGCGGTTTGCCATCGATGGTTGCATCGAACAGAACCGGAGTCTCCACGTTGTCCCAATCATGGGTGTCGTGCGGAGATGCCTGGAAGTACCAGACCAGTTTCCCGGTGTCGGGATTCAAGGCAACAATTGCGCAAGTCCAAAGGTTGGATCCCTTGCGCCCCTGGCCCGCCGTGACGGGACTCGGATTCCCGGTTCCCCAAAAGAGCAAATTAAGATCTCTATCGTAGGTTCCCGGCAGCCAGGTCATGCCTCCGCCGTGTTCCATCGCAGCAGCGTTCGGCCAGGTTTCGGAGCCGGGTTCGCCTTTTCGCGGCTCGGTGTTCCATCGCCATTGCAATTCTCCCGTCTCCGGATCGCGGGCCTCCAGAAAGCCTGGAACATCGATGGCATCGCCACCCACGCCGATCAGAACGTGATGGCCAACGGCCATCGGCGCCATCGTCGTAAAGTATTGCATCTTTTCGTCAGCGACTTTCTTTCTCCAGCGCTCGTTACCCGTGCGCGCCTCCAGCGAAATGAACCATCCGTCCGGCGCCATGAAGTACAACCAATCACCGTACATTCCGACGCCGCGATTGCCTACCAGGTGGCCGCCCTGGTCTACCCAGTCGTAGTGCCAAAGTTCACGGCCGGTGCGCGCATCCACGGCGAAAACATGATCGGGAATGGTGAAATAAAGAATCCCCTTCACCATGAGCGGCGTGGACTTGATCTCCGGATTTGTAACGCCTCGCATTGGTGCGGCAACTTTGACCCGATACATCCAGGTAAGCGCCAAACTAGAGACGTTCGAGGTATGAATCTGTATCAGAGGGCTGAAGCGGCGGCCCGAATAATCTCCGTTGTAAGTCGGCCACGTGTCCGTTGGCTCAGCTTCAAGCAGCTTGTGCGGATCGAGTAATTGTGCAATCGAAACCCCATGAAGCAATACGAGCAACGACCACAACATCAACGGACGCGATTTCATTTGAGCGTTACCAGGTAAGCCGTGAGGTCGTGGATTTGTCTGTCCGAGTAGTGATCCAGCATTTTGCGATGAAACACCAACTTGTCTTCCACCACCGCCTTCACGCCCTTGGTTATCGCAATCGAATGATATTGACCCTGCTCGTCCTCAAGGGAAACGTAGAAGTCGTCGAGGTGTTTGAGCGAACCGGTGAGCTTCTTCCCATCCGCCAGTATCACTGTTACCTGGCGCGGCGGGTGCGTGCCGCCGAAATCATAGCTGCGGGCCTCGGGGTAGAGTTCAACGGCTTGCAGATCAAGAGGGGACAGCTTCGATGCGATGTGGGCGAGGTCGCCGGTCACGGAGTGGCAGGTGTAGCATTTGCCCTCACCCTTGAAGTACGCTTCCCCCGCTTTCGTGTTCCCAGTCACGATATTCTGGACCCGATAAGTACCTCGGTTTGCTGCCAACTCGACCTGCATGTGAAGAAATTCCGCGATGGCGCGAACCTGCTCCTCAGTCAACGCAGAAAACGCGGGCATGCCTCTGCTCGGCCTGCCGTTTTGAACGACCGGCCCAATCAACTCCCCTTTGTCATCATCGAGAACTAGAGTCGAGCGCAACAAATCGGGTCCTGTTCCTCCGCGCCCATCCGCGCCATGACAAAAGCCGCAAGTTGGTCCGAAGATCTTCTCACCATTGCTGGCAAGTTGGGGATCGGGCTGCCTGCCCAATCCCAGAAACTCCCGAGTACGAAGTGCTCGTTGACCGTCCTGCTTCTGCGCCTGCGCTGAGGCCGAACTATTTTCGTTTGACCCATCCGACTGTGCCGGTCCCAGTGCTCCCGCGATGGCCACAACGAATACCGCCGCCAAACCACTCCGGGTGGAAATATTCATATCGATGCTTTGGCCCTTCGACTCATGACTTGGTGGCTGACCTTTGAGCTGGATACCTAGCGAGTCTCGGGCTCAAAGCAGAATCTACGGCTACACATTCCGTACTAGCTTGACTTCGCGCTTGCTTTCTTTCGAGCTTTCACCTTGGCCCATCGGGCGCGTTGCGCAGCGGCGATCTTCCTCCGTGCGCCAGCCGGGAGCATTCGCTTCTTAGGCATCGCGACGACATTCTGTTTCTGTCCACCAGCCCGAGCCTTAGCCCATCTCGCACGTTCAGCTGCCGCGATTCTTGCCCGCGCTGCCGCAGACAAAGTTCTCCCCGCCGCCGATACGGATTCCGTTGTTGCTGCTACCCAGTGCCGCTAGCGCTGCATCGGGCCGCTGTACTTCATTGGCTGCCCGGTCCCTCTGAATTCGCAACTGCCGCACTACAGTTGTTATGTCCATTAAGGACCACCATAGCCGGATTCTACAGGAGAGCAGCAAGAAGAAGTGTTCGCATGGGAAACTGGGAAGGGGCCGCTCTTAACTACTAGGGTGTGCCGACTGGCAGTGCAAGTCAAACTGTAGCTGAAGAGACCTCTGGTATTCCTCGCGGTTAGGGCGATGACCATACCTTTGCGCCCTGAATGTGACATTCGGGCACGCCGTACATCTGGCTTCAACAGGGATGTCTTTCGGCCATTTTGTTATGTACCGAAGTTGTACCACGGAACACACCTCCGCCTCCCCGGAGCTCAGGAAACATCACTAGACTCGGGATCAACTAGCGCAGCAGGTTCACCCGTGCGAGATCGATGATTTCATCGCCGCGTCCATTGAGGACGGCCTTCAGCATAAAGATGCCAAAGCCTTTGGCTTCCTCGAAGGTGATCGTTGGAGGCATCGAAAGCTCCTGACGTGCTACAAGTACCTCGACCAATGCCGGCCCGTTGTGCTTAAGAGCCTGCGCGATTGCAGGTTCTACCTGGTCCGGAGTTTCGGCCCTCAGGCCTAGAAGACCCGCTCCCTCGGCAATCTTTGTAAACTCGGGGTTCTCAAGACTGGTTGCAAAATCGAGAAAGCCGCCGGCCTTCATTTCCAACTCTACAAAGGCGAGCGCATCATTTTTAAAAACGACCAGCTTCACCGGCAAATTGTGCTGCTTTAACGTAAGCAATTCGCCCATGAGCATCGCTAAGCCGCCATCGCCCGACATGGTGATCACCTGGCGGCCGGGATGGCTGATCTGTGCCCCGATGGCCTGCGGTAAGGCGTTGGCCATCGACCCATGATTGAGGGAACCAATGAGACGGCGCTTGCCGTTCATTCGAAGATAGCGCGCCGCCCAGACGACTGGCGTTCCAACGTCGAAGGTGAAGATCGCATCCTGCGTTGCGAGCTTGTCAATCACGCTTGCGACGTACTCTGGATAAACAGGTGTTGAGCGGGAATCGCCCCTTGTACGCTCGTTCAGGCCTTGGCGGGCCTTGCGATAGTGCTCGAGCGATTCTTTGAGATGCGCTTCATACTGGCTCTGCTCGAGCCTTGGCAAGAGCGCTTGCAGCGTGGCCTTCGTGTCTCCTACAAAACCAAAATCAACTTTGCTGCGACGCCCTAGCTGCTCGCCTCGAAGATCGATCTGCACAACGGTCGCATCCTTGGGAAGGAACTGCTGATAAGGAAAGTCCGTGCCGATCATCATGAGCGTGTCGCAGCTCATCATGGCGTGATAGCCCGACGAAAATCCGAGCAGGCCGGTCATGCCCACATCGAAGGGGTTGTCATACTCGATGAACTCCTTGCCGCGGAAGGCGTGGACGATCGGAGCCTGTAGTTTGCGTGCGAACTCGACCAGTTCGTCATGAGCTCCGGCGCACCCGGCGCCCCCAAGGATCGTTGTCTTCTTTGAGCGATTCAGAACTTCGGCAAGCAAGTTCAGTTCGTCATCGGATGGACACACTGTCGGTTTGGGCTCGGCAAAACGCAGCCGGGGCTCTTGCTCAACCGAATGTCGCAGCGCCACGTCCCCTGGAATCACGACAACTGCGACGCCCCGCCTTGCAATCGCAGTCTGGATCGCGATCTCAAGGACGCGTGGCATCTGCGAGGCTTGCGAGACCAGCTCACAATAATGGCTGCACTGCGAGAAGATATGTTTCGGATCCGTCTCCTGAAAATATCCGCTCCCGATTTCGGCACTCGGAACTTGTGCCGCGATAGCCAGAACAGGGACGCGGCTGCGCTGGCACTCGTAAAGGCCATTGATCAAGTGCAGGTTTCCAGGCCCGCAGCTCCCCGCGCAAACAGCTAACTTACCCGTAAGATGGGCTTCGGCGCCGGCTGCAAACGCAGCTGTCTCCTCATGGCGTACTCCAATCCAATGGATGTTGTCGCGGGTGCGAAGCGAATCCGTGATGCCATTGAGCGAATCGCCAGGGACTCCATAAATTCGCGTAACGTCCGCTTGCAACAAAACGTCTACCAGCAGATCAGCCACCGTCTTTGCCATGGTCATTCCTCTCCTGAACCTGGTTGAATTCCTGAACTCACTTCTCATCGAAACTGGAGGCACAACGTTTCACACTCGTTGCGCCAAAAAAGAAACAGAAAATACGCCATCTCCTGTTACCGTTTCAAATCCTTCAGCGTCTTGAGGTCATCCACGACATATGACAGGGACGCCCGTATGCCTTTTCCGCAACGGACGGGCGCCAGATCCGAGAGTTCCTCACCTCTACAGGCGGGCAATGTCAGAGACCCTTCTCCGACCCAGGCTTGCTCAATTTTGATGTCGTGGGGAACATTTTCGACAACCTCATGAAGGGCCGGTTTGTCCCGCTGGTCGGCTGCGAGACGCGGGAAATGTAAGAGACCGAGGACCGGCCTCTCAATCAACTTCGACGTGTCCTTTACCTGCTCCCTCAGAGTAACCAGACCCTCGGCAAGTCTTTGCCCGGCGCATGTAAGGGTGCCAGCAAACTTAGACCCCGGTGCGAGTGCGGGGCCGGCTTTACCCGTGGCGGCGTGATATCTGGTCTGGAACACCTGTGCAATGCGCTTCGGATAGCCCTGCGCCCACCCGCGGGCAAGCGCCGCGTCATTGTCTACGAAAATATAAGGACAATAAGAGACCGGCTTCCCCTGAAACAACGCATCCAGAAGGATGAAAAACTCGCGGTATTGATAACGGGCTGGGTCCAGATACTCTTCGTCATTGCCGCTGAACTGCCAGTCGTAAAAACTACCGCTGGCTCGCCCATTTGCAGCGCGATCGGGGTCGAGGCCGGGAGGCAATAGAGCCGCGACTGCGGAAGGGTCCGCCCAGAACTCAATGTTGAGAAAATCGCAAGAGTAGTACCAGGGTGGAGTTGGATTCAAAGTCGATTTGCCTTTCGCAGTCAGGGGAACGTTGAAGCCTTTTAGCATTTGTGGTCTCCTTCTTGATTTACTGTCGCTGAAATTCGAGCGACCTGCATCGTTGTTTCATCTTATGAGCCTGGATTGCTTGAGCAGAGGCGGATCCTGCGCGAGTGCCAGCCCCGAGCAAATGATGAGAATAACCGTCGCATGCTCGATCAGGAGCATGAAACGCCCAGAATAAGTTCGCAAGCCCCAAAAGGCTCAACTGCCAGCCTCTTTCGGGGAACCTAAAATCCGATTATGCCGCGCTTGACGCCAATCATCGCAGCATGAGTTCGGTCATTTGCCCTCAGTTTCGCGAGTATATTTCGGACTTGGCCTTTAATCGTTTCTTCCGTGACCGAGAGTTGCGAAGCGATCTCTTTGTTCGAATTCCCCTCGGCAATCAGCTGCCGGACGCGGATTTCCGTTGGCGTGAGCGCATCGTCGGTCGCGTGCTCGGCACGCTGAAGAGTAACCTCTGACGATAGGGCCTTCTTTCCGCCGTGTACGGCTCGAATCGTCTCTAAGAGTTCTTTATGCAGAGCAGCCATCCCCAAGAAGAGCAAATTCGTTGCCATCGAGAAATGCCACTAGGTGCTCGTCACGAAGGAGAAGACTAGGACGGAGAGCGCTTATTTATGCGGCAATTGTCTCGGGACAGATTTGGGTAATGAAGCACAGGCGGGAAACGACCGGTGTCATAACTGTGACAGGCAAGCCATACGTCAATAAGATGACGTTGCGATCCCTCACGTTCGACGCCGGGAGCTAAATCTCTCTAGAGGGAACACCGAATCACGTTCCAGTTGCTGGCACTTGCAGGATTTCGGCTGCGGTCGGCAAAGTGAAATGAAACGTTGCTCCTCGTCCGCCGTTGGCAGCCGCCCACAACCGGCCGCCATGCGACTCCACAATGGAACGGCTGATGGCCAACCCCATGCCGCTGCCCTGCGGCTTGGTGGTAAAGAATGCAGAAAAGATCTGATCCAACTTCTCCGCCGGCAACCCCACACCCGTGTCACTGATTGAGAACTGGACTTGACTGTCCTGCAGTTCTGAGTTCACCTTAAGCTCTCCGCCTGAGTCTTTCATGGCTTCGATGGCGTTGAGCATGAGGTTCATGAACACCTGCTGCAGCTGTACGCGGTCTGCTATGATTTTGGGCAGTTCAGCGGAAAGTTCCGTGCGCATGGCAACCGAGTATCGATCGGCCTCACCTTTTAGCAGGGCGAGCATTTCCTGGATAGTTCCGTTTAGATCAACCAACTCATGTTGTGGAGGAGATTTCCGGTAGAACGAACGTATACGGTCGATGATTTCAATCGCACGCTTCCCATACTTATCGATTCTGGCTGCTGCCGCACGAGCCCGATCCAGATCGGGCGGTTCGTGTGCGAGCCATTCAATGCAGCTGTTGGCGCTGGTGATGGTTGCAGCGATTGGCTGCTTGATTTCGTGTGCCAGCGACGCGGCCATTTCCCCCAACGTGCTTACACGATTGATGTGCGCCAGGTCGGCCTCCAGTTGTCGCAGCTGCTCTTGCTGAGTAACATCCATCCCTGTCCCAAGGAAACCCTGGAAAGTCCCCTCTTGCGTGACCGGAACACCCACACAACAAATGTGACGAATCGCTCCGTCAGGCCGCACGATTCGTTTTGTAAAGTGGAGAAACTGCAGGTAGGCAACCTTATCCCCCTCGAAACGCGCCAAAAGGCTAAAGGGAGATGTGATCTCCTTCCCGGTCACGTTCGATTTGTAGGTGAAAGAGCCGAAGAGGGCGACGCGGCTACCCTGCTCAATAGTGTCGGTGGCTTCGAAGTCGAGTGTTTTCCAGAAGCGTTGGATTGCCGCAAAGACGTCAGACAGAGCCTGTGGCCCTTTGTGAGTGCCGGCCCACGGCTCAATTTTCTTGAGTTCGGGGTTGTCGAAGTTCAATGAAACGTAGATGGCGTCCGGTGTCATGAGTTGCTGGAGCACCTTGAGATTCGATGTGTTCTGCAAAAGCTGTTGAAGCACAGCGGTCAAGTTGGTCGACATGAAATAGTTCTCTCTCTCGTTTGTTAGTTCGATTCGTATTGAAAGAAACTGCCGTAAAGGGCGTTCTCAGCCCGTCCCTTGTAGCGTCCGAAGGAATTCACAACTCGCGTCTGGCCAAGGTCGGAACCTTCATCTAGGACCTCCTGGTGCTGCAAAAAAGGCTCTCTCGACACCGGACTCTGTTCGCACAAATCGTCTCGCGTCTATTCCCAATTTCTTCATTCGCGCAATCAGGGTTGTTCGATTGACGCGCAGTCGCGCAGCAGCTCCCGCGGGACCACCCACCTGGCCCTTACTTTCAATAAGCGCGGCCACAATTTCTTCGCTCTGTTGCTTGGTATACCCTTCGACTGGAGCTCTTTCGGGATGCAGACAACCAATGGCTTCTTTCAAACTTGCGCTATGTCCTGCATGAGCCGGCTGAAACTCCTGCCGTGTCGGTCTAAAATCGCGTAACTCCGATAAAGGCGCATCCAGCAACCTGCCCCTGCTAAGAATCATGGCGCGTTCGATGAAGTTTTCCAGTTCACGGATATTCCCCGGCCAACCCCAGGTCAAAAGTTCTTCCATTACGCACGGAGGAATTGCGTGAATGCTCTTGTGCATTTGGCTTGCAAACTTGTGAACGAAGTAAGTTGCCAATAAGGGAATATCTTCCTTGCGGTCCCGCAGGGGCGAAATTCGGATGGGAAAAACATTCAACCGGTAGTAGAGATCGCTCCGAAATTCTTTGCTCGCGATCATGCTTCGCAAATCGCGATTGGTTGCGGCTACGATTCGAACATTCACTCGCCTTGTACAGGTGCTGCCCAGCCGCTCGAATTCTCGTTCTTGA
>DATKFH010000149.1:0-3540 GCA_035511455.1 Candidatus Sulfotelmatobacter sp.
CGTTCGTATGGACCAAAGGACCGGAGAAGCTCCAGCGTATTATCGAGGCCACGAAGGAATATCAGGCGGCGCACCCGCGCAAGCCAAGGAAGCGTCGACGAACTCATAATACTATAATGAATTAACAGGACGATGTACTAGGACTCAGCCGACTTGCGCGAGAACAGGCCCCAGCAGAATTGCGGGGCGATGGCGTAGTTCACCTGCACCAGGACAATCGCGGCGATGCTGTAGTAGGTGTTTAGAAAACACAGTGCGGCTCCGCTCGCGTAGAGTGATTGCGCGATGACGATACGGCGCCGGACTGCGGGGTGAACTTCGGCGGGGACCTGGTCGGAGAGGAGGCGGGCGCGGGTAGCATAGCTCCAGCTCCAGTACAGCGTCAGGCCGAGCAGAAAAATATTGAACCAATAAACCAGCAACGCCGTCCGATAGTGAATGAATTCTGCAAGCAGCGAGGTGGAGAACGGCGTCAGCGAGACGGCACACAGGAATGAGATGTGAATCCAGGCGAGATTGCGATCGGCGCGGGCGAAGTGGTTGAGTTGGATCTGCTGACCGACCCAGAAAATGCCGAGGGTCATCACGCTCATCAGAAAGATAAGAAGGCGTGGTCCGAGCGCGGCCAAGACATGCCAGAGATCGCGCTCCGACTGAACCGTTTCGGCGGCGGGGACCCGCAGGTCGAGCACCAGCAGGGTCATGGCCACGGCGAAGATTCCGTCGCTGAGGGCAGCGAGGCGTTCGACGCTGTGTCCGGCAACGCGGTTGTAGAGGGAGTGCATCGAAAGGAGTTTAGCGGTTTGCCGGGGCGTGGGCAAAAAGACTGTAGAGTAGTCAAAGGCCGCGAACCACGCGGAATGGTGAAGAGTTTGGGGGCTGGATTCTGGGCGTGGCGAGGGCTCTGCGGGGATTTAGTACTGACGTCTGCCCTGCTCCTTGCGTGCGGGAATGCTGTGGCCCAGGACCAGCCCAGCGCGCCACCGCCCCTGCCGGACAATCCTTCGCCGACTCCGCCGAAAGCAGAAGAGAAAGACGACTCACCGAATCCGGCGCAGGCTGCCGCACAGAGGACGAAAGCCGCTACCCAGCACGCGGCCGAGGCGACGAAGAGGCTAGGAACGGCGACGCTGGTGAAGGTGCGAGATTGGGAGAGCGGGTGGCTTACGGGGCCCTATGTCGGTCGAAGTCGGGAACTGCAGACATTGACCGCGACCCAGCGGAAGGAGATCTATCTGCAGCAGACGCTCGCAACTCCTGGCGCGTATTTCAAGCGCATGTTTGCGGCCGGAATTGATCAGGCGCGAGGCGCGCCTTCGCAATGGGATGACGGGTGGGACGGATATGCGGAACGATTTGCGTCACGCGAAGGGCAATTCATTTCGGCCAACACTCTGGCAGCGTGGGGAAATGCGAAGCTGAAGTACGAACCACGTTACGATCAATGCCGGTGCAGCGGGTTTTGGCCGAGGGCGCGGCACGCGATCCTGCGGAATTTTGTTACTTACAACGAGAGCGAGCGCGAGTTGCGTCCGCAGTTGGCGCTGTATGGAGGCTCGTTCGGTGGCGGATTGATTTCTACGGCATGGAAGCCGCATCCGCGGAATGCATTTGCGGAAGGCGGACGGGCGATGCTGGGACAGGCGGGCTACGGGGCGCTGCTGAATTTTTTCATCGAATTTGCCGGCGACATTAATGGCAAGCTGGGCGCGAAGAGATCTGCGGCGCCGAGGGAGTAGAGTCTTCTCTCGTGATCTTGCGGTCGGGTCATCACCCGATAGCGGACAAATGAAATTGGGCTTGAACTGAAAGCGGGGCAGGCGTCAGGCGTGACGCTATGACGGGGATCGCCCCCTCGTTGCAGTAGTATCGCCTGCTTCTCCTTTATGCCTGCCCCCGACTGCCGAGCGCCAAACGATGGCACGCCGACGCGCCCCAGATTGGCATCCACCAACAAGAAAGTGAGGGCTTCGGGCGAAGCCGCACTAGGCGGACGATGGTTGGCGGACCATCTGTGCGATGACGGTTCCGAGGTTGAGCAGCGACAGCAGCGAAATAATGCAGAGGGAAATGACACAGTAGATACACCAGACGCCGAGGACGTGAGCCTCAATGTTCGCGAGATAAAGGGAGAAGGCAAGTCCTGCAAGAGTGGGAACGAGCAGCAGACGGTAGGAGCGCAGAAATGCAAGCGTGCCCATGAGAATGTAGCCGGCGATGCCAAGAGCGGCCACGGGGATTCCGGCCAGCATGGCGTAGGGGCTGTGATTGACGACGCCGCAGTCCCAGTGCGCGTTGATATCGCAGGGAGCATCGCCATATTCGCGGTAGTGTTCGCGCAAGGCGAGGGAAGATGCGATTACACCGAATAGAGCGAGAACGAGAAGCAGGTATTTCATAACGCTCCCTCTGCGGCAAACATCGCGAACCGGGTTACCGATTGTCTTTCGGCATCACGATCCCCTTCAACACCAGGTTCACCAGGCTAAGTACGATTGCACCCACAAAAGCCGCCAGGAATCCCCGCACCTGAAATCCGGGAACTAGGGCCGACGCCAGTTCCAGCATCAGCCCGTTGATCACAAACCAGAACAAGCCCAGGGTCACCAGGGTCAGGGGAAAGGTCAGAATCTTGAGTAGCGCCCCGAGGGTCGCGTTGATGAATCCGATCGCCAGCGCCGCGATCAGCGCGGCAAACGCCCCGTGCACGGAAATCCCGGGCACGAGTTGGGCCATGATCCAAACCGCGAGTGCGCTGAGCACCCAGTTCAAAAGCAACCGCATCTGAATCTCCTTGGGGCTAGAAAACTATAGGCTTACACGCGGTATTTTGTCATTCCGAGCAACCTGAGGAATCTGCTGTTTTATCTGTCCCACGGTCACACCGCTAAAAATTAACGCCGCACTAGCCGTCGCGCGAGCCGGCATACGTTACACTACGCAATTCAATTTCACCAGGAGACCACTCATGACCGACGCCGCCCTCAGCGGATCCGAATTCAAGAAGCAACTTCGCGCTGGAGCCCCCAAGATGGGCCTGTTCCTCAACGCCCACAGCCCCACGGTAGCCGAACAACTCGCGCACAGCGGCTACGATTGGCTCCTGGTCGACAGCCAGCACGGCCCCATGGGCTACGAAAAGCTCTCCGCCATGCTGAGCGGCATCGCCAACGGCGGCGCAAAATCCCTCGTCCGCGTCGGCGGATACGACGACCGCCCCGGCATCCAGCAGTCGCTCGACATGGGCGCCGACGGCGTCCTCGTCCCCTACATCAACACCGCCGAAGAAGCGCGCATCGCCGTAAGCTGCATGAAATATCCTACGGTTGGCACGCGCTCCGTTTACTTCCCCCAGCGCAGCATGAACAAAGCCGGCCTCCTGGGCTACGCCGGCAACTTCAACAACGACGGCATCGTCGCGCTGCAGGTCGAGACCGCGTCGTGCATCGAGCACATGGCCGAAATCGCGGCCGTCCCCGGCGTCGACATTTTGTTCCTCGGCCAGAACGATCTCTGCATGTCGATGGGGCTCTTCGAGAA
>DATKFH010000150.1:0-4714 GCA_035511455.1 Candidatus Sulfotelmatobacter sp.
GCTGCCGTCCGAACGACCCGAACAAGTGGGGCGCGGATGCCATCTTCCGTCTGAAGGACGACAAGCTGAGTTTCGTGAACTACTACAAGCTACCATCCGCGCAGGGCGATACGGAGAACTGCGTGGCGCACAATGGTTCTCTGATTCCGGTTCCCGGCCGAGATATTGAAGTGCAGGCGTGGTACCAGGGCGGGGTGTCCGTGATGGACTTCACCGACCCGGCGAACCCCTTTGAGATTGCTTACTTCGATCGCGGTCCCATTGATCCGAAAGTGCTGGTGCTCGGGGGCGACTGGTCGGCATATTGGTATAACGGTTACATTTACGGTTCGGAGATAGCGCGTGGGCTGGACGTGTTTCAACTGACGCCTACCAAATTCCTCACGCAGAATGAAATCGACGCGGCCAAGACAGTTCGAGTGACTGACCTGAATGTCCAGAATCAGCAAAAAATCGAGTGGGCTGCAAAGTTGGTCGTGGCAAAAGCGTACGTGGACCAATTGTCGAGGTCGGAGGCTCTGCCCGCAAACCAAATCGCAGACTTGCAGAAGGCGATTAAAAGCGCAGAGAGTTCGCACATGAGCAAGAGAAGCATGGCGAAATTGAAGGGTATGGCGCCTTCGTTGGAAAAGAGCGCGGCAACCTCGAAGACCCCGGCTGACTCAATGCGGATACATGCACTGGCGGAGGTTCTGAAACATCCGTCCGCTTAGACGCTTTGTCTGTGTCCATCGGATCAGTAAGGATGAACGCGCTTGTCGTCAATTATGCGATTGATGACGAGACGACTTGTCGCGGATACGCCGTTAGTTCGGTCAAGGCTTGCAGTTGCACCAGAATATTCTATGGCGAGATCGGCATCAAGAGATGCCTGGTATTCAAAGCAGGAGCGAGCGTAATAATGGGTGGCTCAGAGCAGACTCAGCGCGGGCTCAGGACCACAGTCTTGGTACGCTCGGGAAAGTTCATGCCTTCGTTGCTGCCTGTCACGGCAGAGGCCGTGGGTTCGAGTCCCGTCGTCCCCGACATTCATTCCAAAAGAGTTACGCTGATTTTCGACGAAACCATCGAGGACCTCTTGCCGTGTCGATTTTCTCGAGCTGCAACGTCACCTGACGACGGGTGCGATGTTCCATTCGCTTCCCGCGAAAACACCAAGGACAAGACCGCTGCCTGAGCAGCGTGTTTGGCTGGCGTGATTGCCTGGTATACACATCCAAGGTTGATCGCAGAGTTGAATGCCGCAAGAGTCCCTGCATGACTTTGCATTCCGTGAGCCGCTGAGTGAATTGCTTTGCGGGCGGGCGACATTGTTCCCCCAAAAACGGTCAGGGGGCGGTGATAACTTCCGGGCTTGTCGACAATACGCCCATCGGCGGTCAGCAATCATTTCCTTCCAGAAGTCCAATTACACTGGCTGCGTTTTTCGGATTAGCCGAGCAGGCTGTGGGCGATGCTTATCCAGAAGGCTGATCTGTGCAGAAAGACTTGCGCGGCTGCCGTCTGCCCGGCCACGAGCAACGGAATAGCAATCAAATAAACAGTGTGAATGCGGCGGCTGACCGCGAGGTCGCGTAAAGCGCCGAGGAGGATGAGCCCGTCAACTCCACCATAAAAGTATAGTGGAGAGTGCATGATTGATATCCTGCCGAACGCCGCTCCCATAAGTACGCAGGTAGCGATGAGCATCAGTCGGCGGTGGCGTTCTGGAACTTTCCGGCATAGGATCGCCAGCCCAAAACAGATCGCAAATGCGGCCATATCGGACAAGGGGACGATCAGGAAGGCATCTCTATTTGCTCGGTGCAACTGGCTGGTATCAAACCGCGCCATAACCACTGCCACCCAGGGCCCGACCACGACCATGGACGTACCGAGGGCCGCCCCCGCCCAGCCGAGAGTTCGGTGCAGTTCCACCTTGCGGACTCGTACCAGCACCGATTGTGTCATGTAAAAAGCGACCCAACTGGAGAAAAGGATGGCATGCACCCACAGCAGAATCGGGCGTCGGGGGTTGGCATGGATGAGTTTGCTGTCAACGGTCTGGCTAAATCCGTAAACAACGACTGCGGCGATTAACAGCGACATGCATACGTAGAAATACTTCTCTACCCATCGCAGCGATACGGAGGGCTGGGAAACGGAAAAAACGCGCACAGTCGGAGCACTGGCCATACGCTACCTCATTGTGAACAGAAGTCTTCTTGGGGGGGTGGCAGTCAACGGATGGTAGCAGAGCCACAAACTGCCCCGCAAGGGAAACCTGGGCGCGGGGCAGATTGCGCGCGCACGAGCTTGCATAACACGTTCTGCTCTGCGCTCGTTTGCCTTCGTAAGCCTATGCTCCGCGAGTGCTGTCAAGAGTGTCCGCTTCGCTGCCATGAACTGCTCGGCCTGATCGGCTGCGCCGTGCTTGACGACGAGGGAAACAGGCGTTCCGCCCCTCCATCACGGCAGTGAAGCCTTGAAACAGGAGCTGTATGAATTCGCTACCGACTATCCCGCCGACGTACGAGGCGTTCAGAATATTCTGATCGCGTGAGTTACCGCATTCCTCCCTGATCCTCCTATCGCAACTGCCCCGGCGGGAAACACTTGGGTCCCAGCGCAAGCTCACCGCCGGCGCCCTTGTCGATAGGAGGCTAAGATTTAACGTCAATTGAAATCCTCTGACGTCTATACCATTTCGCCCGAGGTGGAGGTTCAGGGTGAGACAATTGCCGAAGCTCTGCCGCGCTCCGGGCATGTCTGGTTAATGCCAGACCGCTGGGTTATACTCGACGACGTTCTGCAGGCAAACGCGGAGGAAAAAGTATGTTTCACCTAATCTGGTATATCCTCATTGGGCTCATCTCGGGGGTTATCGCAAAATCAGTGATGCACGTGCATATGACGATCTTCTGGACGATCGTGCTCGGCGTCATAGGATCTATTCTCGGCGGCGCGGTGACACACATGTTTTCGCGTCCTGCCAACGAACGATATCACCCTGCCGGCCTCATTTTTTCCACACTGGGAGCGATCCTGATTCTCTTCGTTTGCTATAAGCTGAAGATTCATTTTCCCCAGGTCGACCCCTTCTAGCTCATCGACGACTAACCTCAGTATTCCGATAGCAAGATGACATCTCGGGTTCATGGAGTCACGATGGCGCTTATTTACCCGGTTGATGAGTGGTATCGCGATGTTTGTGCGCCAGTCTGCAACGGGAGCAGGTGCGTAGTGTGATCCAGCAGTTTCCAATTGAGTTCCGCGAGATCATCATTCTGCGCGAGTACGAAGAACTTTCTTACAGTGAGATTGCCAATGTCTTGCAGTGTCCGATGGGAACCGTAATGTCTTGCCTGGCGCGGGCGCGGTCCAGACTTGGAGATCTGCTTGCTATTTCGCGAGAGACTCTCCCAACTGAGAATGCGCGAAATCTGTAGGCCAAGAATGCGCCTTTGAACCATGCCTGTTCCCCTTCGAAAAATACACAGGTCAGCAGATCGCCCAACTACGTATGCCAACGTGTCAGCATTCCCGTGCGAGTGTGACATCGGGATGCAGGGGCAAGGGAGCGGTTTGGCAGTGTTCAGTCCCCACAGCTTCTCGATGGAACTAGAAAACACGCCGGAAGCGGCTGGAAAAGCAGCCGCTTCCGGCGATCTGAGAATACGCGAGCGGGTTAGTATCCGGCTAGTTGATTTTGGGGGTCGAGCGAGCGTTGGCGAGGCCGGCACCTTGTGCTTGGCTCGGCGAGCAGAACTGTCCAGTGTCGCGCAGGCACTGGAAAGTCCGGGTGAAGCGCGAGTCGACGGGCGTGCCGTCGGGGCGCTTTACGCTGTCGAGAAACGCATCCTGCGCAATACCGCCGGAGGTTGGGTCCGGAATTGTCGGGCACACCAGCCATACGGCGCCGCCATCAGCACCACCTGGATCTTCCTTGCCTTCCGCAGCGCAAGGTGCGGTCAGAGGCGGCTGATCGGCGGCGGTAAGACCAAACTGCGGCGGGATGCCGGGCTGGCCTTCAAGGAAGTTCAGCTCGTTGCCGGAGCGGATGATCGGAGTTCCGTCCAGGTTTAAGCCGTTCTGCCTGGCGGCGGCCGCCAGTACTTTCTGGCAGTTCACCGTGGGCACCATCTGGCTTGGGCGTCCGCCAATGGCGAACTGTGTGTACCAGTGGTAGGTGATGACCCACATGCCTAGCAGGTTGTCGCTGAAGTAGCTGAACGAGGCGGAGTTGTCGATGCGGTTCCGGTTGGAAGAGACTCTCCAATCCTGGCGAAGATGCGGCGTCTCGACGCTGGTCACAGGGAAGCAAGGCTTGAGACCGTCGCCCATGGTGCCGCAGGGTTGGGGAGCAAGTGCGCCATTGACCCTCTGCGTCAAACCGGCATATGCCTCGAAGGCAGTCTGGCATCCGGTTGTCGGATTAGGATTAAACGGCGCTCCCTGGTTGCATCCCGGCAGGTTGCTGTTGGGTATGCCGAGAATGTCTTCCATGGTGATGCCGCGGGCGTTGTTGGGACTGCCCGAGACCAGATTGTCAGGATCGGTGGGCGTTCCCGGCACGCTGTCCGGCCGAGGCTCGATGTTGCCGAAGAACTTATCGCTCCTGGCAAAGGCAATGATGTTGAAGAACACGTCGGGCAGGCCAGTGTCATCGCGATACGCGCCCGTCGTGGCGAGGATGCGAACGTTGTTGTGGGTAGGCGACGTGTTGGAGCTATCG
>DATKFH010000151.1:0-94526 GCA_035511455.1 Candidatus Sulfotelmatobacter sp.
TTGGCCTGCCTGACTTCTTTGGATGTTGGGTCATTGGTTGAATCCCACGCGATGCAATCCCCGTTGTTGCATACTGCTGTCACAGAGGTTGCCTTACCGTTCTTGTCGATGGTGGTGACAGTTGATTGACTCCAAGCAACAGCAACCAAACCCATCAAGAGAATCACTGCACTCATGTTTTTCATAACTCACCTCGTTGTTGGATTCCCGCCACAGGACCAACCTTGCGCTTCGGCTTACCGCCACTTGGGACCTTTCTGCGTGTCGAAGTCCACGCGGCGAAAGGCCACTTGATCACCTTCGCTTTCAACGCAACCATATTTAACTTGGACCTTTGCCTTGTGCAGAATCCTTACCGCTTGTGTCAGTGGGTGCTGTTCATCGCACCACATCTCATTAATCCCTTCCTCACCAGCAATGGTAAACATCTCGTTGATGATGGGGATTTGAGCATCGACTAAGAATTCGGTTGGGTTGTCCTCTGCGTCGATAAATCGGTTTTCCATTGCTGTTGCTCCTTTGTTAGTTTTCAACCTTGCGCTTCGTGTTTTGGGCGGCCAAATTTTTCCCCCATCATCCTCTGCCTCACATCGGCAAGCTTCTTAAAAATACCTGCTTCAAACGGAGTAGGCTCACCATTCGCACGTTGTTTATTGCACATGTTTTCGGTAACCAATGGCAGCAAAAAATCCAATTCTTCTAATTCAAAATCAACCATCATGTTGTTCACCTCGTGTTAGTTTTCAACCTTGCCGTTGAGCGACTTTGAAAACTCCTGCATCCCACCCTGAAAACCTTTCTCACTGATGCCTTTGTTGTAGACCCGCAGCGTGGTGTCTGCGGTCTTGTGGCGTGCCAATCTTTGGGCAACACCAACGTTGCCGGTTGCCTCAATCACCATCGTGACCGCACCTCTGCGACCGGCATACAATCCGTGCCATGGAAGCCCCGCCTTTTTCACGGTTGGTTTGATGACCCGGCCAACGAGGTTGTGTAGATCGGAAATCAACCAACCCCCATCGGCTGTTGCTTCACACTTGGCACGCCACAGCGTGAGCGGCACGCGCACTTGGTCAATGATTGGCAACGAGGCCGCACGCCATTTGTTCTTTGTGGTGGTCACCGTGCCCTGCATACGGTTGCGGCGAATGTGGATTGAGTTGTTGTCGATGTCGCCCCACTGCAACCCGCTGATTTCTGCCGGGCCAAGACCAAGGAAGCACGCAAGTGTCAACACAAGTTGCGCGTCTACGTGGTCAACCAACGCTGATACCATGTTCTCTGCCTGCTCGGGTGTGTAATGGGGTGTGTTCTCGGGGTCAACCGCATCCTTTGGCATGGGCACGTTCTTCCATGGGTTCATCTTCACCAACCCCATCACCCGCGCACGCTCAAAGATGGATGAACCCAAGGCCCGTACATGTTTCAACGAGGTCTTGTTGAGTGTGCCGGTGAGTGAATCCAACAACCGGCTGCCTGCACTCTGTTCGTATTGTTGCAGCGTGCGTGAGCCGAAATGCGTCTTGAGGTGTTGCTTCCAGATTTGTTTGTAGCCGCGCACGGTGGAGGGTTTGAGGCGAGGTAGGCCGGTGACTGGAAGAACAGCTTCACAATAGGGCAGGTACACACCTTCCCAAAAGGTCTGCACCATCATGTCTTGCTCTAAGCCTTGCGCGGTCTGATGGTGTTGGTTGATTCCGCGCATGAACTCTTCACAGAGGGCACGCACCGCGTGAGCACTCTTTGCACCGCAGCCGGTGCTTCGATCTTTGGTGCAGAGGCGGTGTGAACGTTGCACCCTGACCGGGCTGCCTTCTACAATCTCAGTGGCGTAATAGCGAACATGGAAAGCTTTGAAAGCTTCGTAGATGTAGCCTCGCTGGTGTCGGCTCATCGGGTCACCTTGACGGCATCAGGCTTGCCAGCGTTGAGGTAATATTGGACCTGTCGGAATGCACCCTCGGCACCGTAGGCCCCCATGTTGCCAGTCAACAAAGGCACGAGCCGGTGAGCGGAAATTCTGAAGACTGGTTTACCAGTACCAGTGTTGTCTATTTTGCGATGCACCATCACGTAATTCTCGGTGAGGGTGTCACCCGGCTGCATTGCTCTGATGTCTTCAAGTTTCATGACCCCATCGTAATCGAGAATGCGATGATATGCGATGGTACGAAGGTGCTACACCGAAGGTGTTGGTTGTAAGTTGTTTAGTTTGTGTTGCTTAAACCAGATGGCCCCGTAGCTCAGATGGATAGAGCAGCGGTTTCCTAAACCGTTGGTCGGCAGTTCGACTCTGCCCGGGGCCCCCACTCTTTCTCTCGGGATCGCACCTCGGTGTCTCGCACCTTTCCTTCGGCGATTCGGCCTGGCCGCCATCGCCCGCAGACCGTGAAATCATCAAGGCTGTCCTCAGTGCAGTACATAGCGGAACCTCTGGGCGCTACATTCCCAGCAGGTTTTTCTGCAGTTTCGCGTAGCCGCGATCGTGCGCCCAAAGATCCAGGGGAGCGGAGGCGATCTCGTCGACGATGTGGCTTAAGGACGACGGCACAACTCTGTCGGGCAACTGGCTGTATTGCGGCTCATGGACGGAAGCGGGCGCACTGACGCAGAGGCGAGGAACCGAAGATCCGTCTGAGCTTGGAATTTATCCGAACTGGGCTTGGTCGTGGCCGGCAAACCGGCGCGTGCTGTACAACCGGGCATCGTGCGATGGCAATGGCAAGCCATGGGATCCCTCTCGCCGCCAGGTCTGGTGGGACGAGGCCAAGCAATCGTGGATCGGCAATGACGTCCCCGACTTCAAAGCCGACTCAACGCCGAAAGACCACATGGGGCCGTTCATCATGAATCCCGAGGGCGTAGGCCGATTGTTCGTCCCGCTGGGCGCGATGGCCGATGGTCCCTTCTCCGAATTCTATGAGCCGATCGAGAGCCCGATCGCGAATCCCCTGCACCCGAATCAGTCGAGCAATCCTGTGGTGAAGAAGTACAAAACTGACCTCGACAAGTACGGCACGGTAGATCAGGGATTCAACGTGATCTGCACCACGTATCGGCTGACCGAGCACTATCACTACTGGACGAAGAACAATCCCATGAACGTGCAGTTGGTGCCGGAACCGTTTGTGGAAGTGCCGGCGGAGTTGGCGGATCGCATGGGCATTCGTGGCGGAGAGAACGTGAGAGTGACCAGCGCGCGCAGCCAATAGATGTCGGGACACTCCGGGGAGGCGCCGGGGTTCGGCGTGCAGCGCGAACCGGAAGTCTGCAAGCTGATCGATACCACCATCTGCATGGGCTGCAAGGCCTGCGAGGTCGCGTGCGTCGAGTGGAACGACATGCCGTTCGGTCCCACCACATTCGACAACACGTACCAGACGATGCCGGAGACGCGGTGGAACTTCTGGAACCTGATCAAGTTCAACGAGCACCAGCGAGAGGACGGCACAGTGCAATGGCTCATGCGGAAGGACCAGTGCATGCACTGCGCCGATCCCGGCTGCCTGCGCGCGTGTCCAGCCGACGGGGCGATTGTGCAGTACGTCAACGGCATCGTGGACTTCCAGCAGGAAAACTGCATTGGCTGCGAATTCTGCGTTTCGGGATGTCCTTACGACATTCCCAAGTTCAATCCGGCGACGAAGAAGGTCTACAAGTGCACGCTCTGTTCCGATCGCGTTGGCCAGGGCCTGGAACCGGCTTGCATCAAGGCCTGCCCGACGGGCTGCTTGAAGTTCGGCACCAAGGAGGACATGAAGTACATTGCTGAGGAGCGGGCGAAGCAATTGCGGGAGAATTTCGGGTTCGCGCAGGCGGGCGTGTACGATCCGCAGTCAATCGGTGGCACGCACGTGGTTTATGTTTTGCACGATGCGAGCGATCCCGAACGCTACGGTGGTCTGCCCAAGGATCCGGTGATCCCATGGAGTTACACTGTTTGGAAGTGGCTGGCTAAGCCGGTGCTGGGGACATTGTCTCTCATGGGTCTGGTGGGAGTGCTGATGCACTATGTGTCGGTAGGGCCGCGGCGGCCCCAACCGGAACCGCCGCTGAAGGAGGGGACCGATGTCCACCGCGGTTGAGCGCTTCGACGATAAGGCGCGCGCCACCTTCGACCGAATCGGGCAAACCGAGGTGCACGAGGGCGAGTTGCTGCGTCACCGCGTGTACACACGCTTCCTGCACTGGATGGTGGCCCTCTTCTTCTTTCTTGCCTTGTTCTCGGGCTTTGGCATTTATCTCCCCTGGCTTTTCCGCTGGTTCACGCCGATCTTTGGAGGCGGACCGCTCAGCCGCTTGATGCATCCATGGTTCGGGCTGGGATTCGTTCTATTCTTCGGGTTGCAGATGTTGAATTGGGTCAAGCCGATGATGTGGACTCCCGCCGACACGAAGTGGATGAAGAATCTTGGGCAGGTCCTCGGCGGCAAAGAAAAGATGGAACCGCCGGAAACCGGCTTCTTTAATGGCGGGCAGAAAGCGCAGTTCTGGGAGATCGTTGCGGGCTCCGCGGTCTACCTGGTCACGGGAATCATTCTATGGTTTGGGGCTCGCACCTTCGGGCGCTGGGCGGTCGCCGTGAGCTACGTGCTGCACGATATTTCGGCTGTGATCATGCTCGGCGGAATCTTCATTCACATCTACCTCAGCACCATCGGCGAGCCCGGCACCTTCCCAGCCATGATCCGCGGCGCGGTGAGCGAAGCCTGGGCCTGGACGTTCCACCCTGCGTGGTACAAGGAAGTCACTGGACGCGATCCAGTGCAGGCTTGCGAGGAAGCACGTCGACGTGGGCAATTTGAAAGCAAGTAGGCCTGCGGTCACGAACCAACCCCCCTTGCACATTCCCTGCGGTTAGCTAATCGGGCGGATTTTCGCCTACAATGCTGCCCACTGTTACTTTTGGGGAAACGCAAAAGCTATGGCTGCGACCATCCCACTGAACGCGAGTGCGGACCTTGAGCACACTGGAAAGGTCGCAGGTCCGTGCGTCTTCGTGCTCTTCGGGGCTGCCGGAGACCTGACCAAGCGCAAGTTGATTCCCGCGCTCTTCAACCTGGTGCAAGCGAAACTTCTTCCCGACAACTTCGCGGTGATGGGCGTTTCGGTCGATGATTTAACGGTCGATGCGTTTCGCAGCCAGGTCAGCGAATTTCTCCCCACGGGTGATGGAAATGCCGATCACCTGGAATGGTTGCGGCAGCGACTGTTCTACGAGCGCGGCGATTTTGGCGATCCGACTACATTCGCAACCCTCCGAGAGCGGCTTGCTGCGGTGGATGCCGAATGGCACACGGGTGGAAATTACCTGTTCTATCTTGCAACCGCGCCTAAATTTTTTGCGCCCATCGTCCAGCAACTGGGACTGGCGGGGTTATCGAAGCAAGACGACGAACGATGGCGCAGGGTCGTCATCGAAAAGCCGTTTGGACACGATCTGGATTCCGCCAAGGCGTTAAACCGCGACATCAAGGGCGTGTTGCTCGAGAACCAGATCTACCGCATCGATCATTACCTCGGCAAAGAGACGGTGCAAAACATCATGGTCTTCCGCTTCGACAACGCGATTTTCGAGCCCATCTGGAACCGCCGCTACATCGATCATGTGCAAATCACCAATGCCGAGACGGTCGGCGTAGAGCGGCGTGGCGCCTACTTTGATAATGCGGGAACGCTGCGCGACATGGTTCCTAACCATGTGATGCAACTGGTCAGCCTGACTGCGATGGAGTCTCCCGTTTCTTTTCACGCCGATGCCGTGCGCAACGAACAAGCTAAGCTCCTGCATTCGATCCAGCCCCTGAATTCTGAAGATGTGTTGCAGCGCAGTGTGCGCGGGCAATATGGGGCGGGAATCTTGGGCGACGAACAAGTGCCGGGGTATCGGACCGAACCCGGAGTCGCGCCAGAATCGCGTACGGAGACGTTCGTCGCCCTTAAGCTCTGTATTGACAACTGGCGCTGGGCGGGAGTTCCCTTCTACCTGCGCACGGGCAAACGCCTGGCCAAGCGCCATACCGAGATCGCGATTCAGTTCAAGCGAATGCCATTTGAGTTGTTCCGCAAGGCCCCCTTTCACAAGCTTCATACCAATACGCTGGTCATCCAGATTCAGCCGGCGGAAGGGATTTCGCTCAGCTTTGGCGCCAAAATTCCCGGCCCGCTATTGCGAGTCGGCTCGGTCGACATGAGCTTTGAGTATTCGAAGTATTTTGGCGCAGATGCTTATACGGGCTATGAAGTGCTGCTGTATGACTGCATGATTGGCGACGCGACGCTGTTTCAGCGGGCCGACATGGTCGAGGCGGGATGGAAGGTGGTCGACCCTGTGCTGGACGTTTGGAGAGCGCTGCCTCCGCGCAAATTCCCCAACTACGCGTCCGGGACGTGGGGACCGGCTGAGGCGGATCAATTGCTGGAACTTGACGATCGTCAGTGGAGGAAAATTGAATGATTCTTGTCGGCGATATTGGCGCTACCCGCACACGGCTGGCCGCTTTCGAGACCGAGGGCAATCGACTGCAAGTCGTGGTGGGAAAAACGTACGTAAGCCAGGACTACGGCGGGTTGGCGGAGATCCTGCCGCAGTTTATCCGCAGTGAGGGCATCGCCGTTCACAGCGCATGTTTTGGCGTCGCCGGGCCGGTGCGAGCCGGCAAGAGCAAGATTTCCAATCTCCCCTGGACCATTGATTCGCGCGAACTGGCCAAGCAGCTCAAACTCGCTTCCGTCGGTCTGCTGAACGATCTCGAAGCTTATGCCTACGGAATCGACGCTCTCGAGTCCAAGGATTTCATCGCACTCAGCGAGGGTTCCGAAGATGCCGAGGGCAACCGCGCCGTCATCTCGGCGCGAACTGGCCTCGGAGTAGCGGGTCTGTACTGGGACGGGTTCCGTCATCATCCGTTTGCTTGCGAGGGCGGACATGCCGATTTCGCTCCCCGCAACGAACTTCAGATCGAATTGCTGGCGTATCTCCAGAAAAAGTACGGCCGTATCAGCTGCGAGCGACTTCTTTCCGGGCCCGGGATCCGGAATATTTACGAATTTCTTCGGGACTCGCACAAGGCCGAGGAACCGGAATGGCTGCGCGATCAACTCAAGGCGGCGCACGATCCGTCACCATTGATCTCGCAATTCGCGCTGGAAGGGAAAGCCGCGATTTGCGATCAGACGCTGTCGATCTTCGTCAGCATATTTGGCGCCGAGACTGGCAATTGCGCGCTGCGGTACATGACGACGGGCGGGATTTTCATCGGTGGCATCATCGCCGGTAGGATCGTGAACAAGATGCAAGATCCTGTGTTCATGCTGTCTTTCCTCGACAAGGGCCGCATGGAAACGCTGCTGCGGGATATGCCGGTGAAGGTTATTCTCAACGACGACTGCGGCCTGATTGGAGCTGCTCGTTACACGCTGGTGCAAAAAGCGTTCGGGACGGGCATTCGCGCAGCTAGCTAACTTGCCATGGAAGCCAGGATTAGGCTTGCAGTAATCCTCGATAGATCGCCATTCCCACCACTGCGTCTACGCCCATGGCGTCCAGTTCAGCGACCTCTTCCTTGCTCCGGATCCCTCCCGCGGCGATCAACTGACGCGACGTGCCGCTGCGCAAAGTTCGAACAACATCGAGAGGAATTCCTTGGAGCAAGCCCTCGGTGTCGATGTGCGTATAGAGGTAGGCGCTACAGAATGGCTCCAGGGCGTGCATCATCTCCAGAGCGGCGACGCCAGTGGTTTCGCGCCATCCTTTGATGGCCACGTGGCCGCCCCGACAGTCGGCCGCAAAGACCAGTTTTTCCGGGCCGATCTGAATAGCAGCTTGGCTGGCGAATGCTTGGTCGATTGCGCCGTTGGAGATCAGAGCGGAGCCGAAGATCACGCGTCGTGCGCCCGAGTCTAGCGCCACGCGCGCCGCGTCGACGGAGCGGATTCCGCCTCCGACCTGACACGGAAGCTGGCGTGCCAAGTCACGGACGAGGTGGCGGTTGTCACCGCGACCGGTAGCGGCATCCAGATCAATCAACTGCACCAGCGGATACTTCGCGAAGCGATCAATCCACTCCCGGAGATTGTCGAACTCGAGCGCCTTTCGACTGCCCTGTACGAGTTGAACAATCTTGCCGCCCATCAGGTCGATCGAAGGGATCAGCATGGCCACCTCACGGGGATTCCCTGCGAGCCGAGCTCTTGTTTGAGGTCTGCGATCCGGCTGAAGCCGTAGTGGAAGATCGAGGCGGCAAGTGCGGCGTCGGCATGGCCTTCGCCGAATACGTCGACGAAATGCTGCGCCCCCCCCGCCCCACCCGAAGCGATGACCGGGATACGAACCGCATCGGCGACCGTGCGCGTTAGCTCACAGTCAAAGCCCAACGCGGTGCCGTCGCGATCCATCGAAGTCAGCAGGATTTCCCCTGCTCCACGGGACTCCGCTTCCCGCGCCCACTCGACGGCATCGCGGTCCGAGGATGTTCGGCCTCCATGGCTGAAAGCTTCCCAATGTAACAGGTCAGGACGGCGTTTGGCGTCAATGGCTACAACCACAGCTTGCGAACCGAAGCGCGCCGCGATGCGGGTGATCACGGTTGGATCGGCAAGGGCGGCAGAATTGACGCTGATTTTGTCCGCTCCCGCCGAGAAGACCGCGACAGCTTCCTCCAAAGTACGAATACCGCCGCCCACTGTAAAAGGAATGAACAACTGAGCCGCGGCCCGGCGCACCGTGTCGAGCAGGGTGGCGCGCCGCTGGTGCGCGGCCGAAATGTCGAGCAGCACGATCTCGTCCGCTCCGGACTCGCTGTGCGCCTTCGCCAGGGCGGCGGGGTCGCCGGCATCCTGCAGGTTTAAGAACTGAACGCCCTTGACGACGCGGCCATTGTCCACATCGAGACAAGCGATAATGCGTTTGGTCAGCATGTCAGAGGGTGCAGAAGTTGGCGAGCAACTTCAATCCGATCTCTCCGGATTTTTCCGGATGAAACTGCACACCGAAGAGATCATCCTGCTCCACCGCCGCGGAAAAGCTGCCACCGTAGTCGCAACAGGCAGTGGTTGCTTTGCCTACGGGAACGCGAAAGGAATGGGTGAAGTAGACGAAAGGCGACGCTGATACGTCATGAAAAAGCCGCGAGGATTCGTCGACCTCAAGTTGATTCCAGCCCACGTGCGGTGATTTGACCTTCGCGGGAAAACGCTCGCATTCACCCGGGAATACAGCGAGGCCTGGCGTTTCGGGGGATTCCTGGCTGCGTTCGAACATCCATTGCATGCCGACACAAATCCCCAGGAACGGGACGCCGCGGCCGATTGCGCCGGCGATGGCGTCCTGCAATCCCGACCGGGCGAGCGCAACGGTCGCAGCAAAGTGCCCTACCCCGGGCAGCACGATCTTCGAGGCCTTTGCCACCGTGCTGGGGTCGGAAGTGATCGCACAATCCTGGTCGAGCCAGTCCAGAGCTTTTTTGACCGAAACCAGATTCCCGGCGCCGTAATCTACGATCGCGATCATCACAGAACTCCTTTGGTGCTGGGCAGCAGACCCGTCATTTGCGGGTCGCGCCAGCACGCTGCCCGGACGGCGCGCGCGAAAGCTTTGAAGAGCGCCTCAATCTTGTGGTGGCTCGATCGCCCATAGAGCACACGCGCGTGAACATTGGCGCGCGCCCCACGAGCGAAGCCTTCGAAAAAATCGTGCACCAATTCTGATTGCAAGTCGCCGACCAGGCGGGTGTGGACTTTTGTATCGACCTCGCAGGAGGTCCGTCCGCAGAAGTCCACGGCCGCCATTCCCATGGTTTCGTCCATGGGCATCAGGAAGTAGCCGGCACGCAGGATGCCGCGCTTGCTGCCCAGCGCTTTGTCAAAAGCCTGCCCAAGCACGATCCCAACATCCTCGACGGTGTGGTGTTGATCGACGTCGAGATCGCCGCGGGCTTTGAGCTTCAGGTCAAATCCTCCGTGATGCGCGAAGAGTTCCAGCATGTGGTCGAAAAAGCGGATTCCGGTCGACACCTGGTAGCGCCCGCGGCCCTCGACTGTGAGCGACACTTGAATCTGTGTCTCCTTGCTGACGCGCTTGATGGTGCCTTTTCTCATGACCGGGACGCTCCTTGCGCGATACCAAGCTGTTCAATCGTTTCCTGCAGTGGCGCCAGCAGACGATCGGTGTGATCGCGGGGGCCGAGCGTGATGCGTACACAGCCTTCGCAACCGGGATCGGCCGATCGGTCGCGGACCAGAATCCCACGCCGTCGCATGTGCTCGACGAACGACGCCGCGCCCAGCTTGTCTGAAGCGACGCGCGCCAGCACGAAGTTCGCCTGGCTGGGCCAGAAACGAACCCCTGCGGATTCGAAGACGCGCTCCAAGCGCCCGCGTGCTTCTTTCACTTCGGACACGTAGCGCGAGATGTACGCTTGATCTGCAAGCGCATCGGGGAGGCAGGCCAGTGCCACCGCGTTGACGTTATAAGGCGAGCTTACAAGCCGCACGGCCCGCATCTGATCGGCATGGCCAACCAAAACGCCAATTCGGAGACCCGCCATTCCATAAGCCTTGGAAAAAGTGCGTGCGACGAACAGGTTGGTTAGGCTGTCCCGCTTGGGCAATAGAGTCTGCCCATAGAATTCAAAGTACGCCTCGTCCACCAGCACGGCCCCTGCCGGGGCTGACCGGGCGATTTGCCGTAAGTCTTCGGATGATGCGACTGTCCCGGTGGGATTGTTCGGGTTGGCAATCGCGATCAACCGGGTGCGTGGCGAGAGATGGTTCAGAACGTCGCCAAGCGGGAATTGAAAATCTTTGCCCACGGCCACACCGATCACCTTTGCTCCGGCGGCCATGATGTAGATCCGGTACATGGAGTAGGTCGGCACGACGATCAGCGCTTCGTCGCCGGGTTCGAGGTAAGTGCTGCACAGCAGGTGAATCGCTTCATCGACGCCGTTCGTCAGAAGCAACTCCGACGATGGGATCCCCAGAAAGTCCGCCACCTTCTCCTCGACCGGTGCGCGTTCCGGGTAGCGGGCCAGATCTTGGGGCGTCAGCCCGCGCAAGCGTTCGAGCACGCGCAGTGAGCAGCCGACGGTGTTCTCGTTGAAGTCGAGCCTCAGGCCATCGCGTCGTGCCAGAGGGGGGTGGTAGGCAGGAAGCGTGCGGATCGCCGGCCGCGGGTTAAGCATGATTGCACCTCACGCGCACGGAATGAGCATGCGCTGGCAAGCCTTCGGTCTCGGCAAGACACTCGATCGTCCTGGCGATTCCCCGCAAACCGCTGGGAGAAAGCTGTTGAATCGTAATCAGCTTGCAGAAATCGAGAACGCTCAGTCCGCCGCGAAATCGAGCTTGCCCGGAAGTCGGCAGCACATGGTTGGGGCCCGAGGCGTAATCGCCCGCAGCCTGCGGCGAGTAGTCGCCGACAAAGACCGAGCCCGCATTCTGGATGAATGGCACATCGTCTTTCGAGACGGTGATGTGCTCGGGGGCCAGTGCATTGGCCCAATCCCGGGCTTGCTGGCGCGATGCCGCCACGAGGATGGCTCCGCGCTGCCGCAATGACTCGCGAGCCGTTGGGTTGTCTTGCGCGGCCTGCTCGATGCTCCCCGCCACGGATCGCGCCAACTTGCGGGAGGTCGTGATAAACACGGCTAGGGCGTCCGGATCATGTTCAGCCTGCGAGACAAGATCGGCGGCGAGAAAATCGGGAACGCCGGAGTGGCTCAGCACAACGGCTTCCGTCGGTCCAGCCAGAAAATCGATGGCGCAATCGAAAGCGACCAACTTCTTCGCGACCGTCACGTACGCATTTCCTGGCCCGACAATTTTGTCCACGCGCGCGATCGTTTCAGTGCCGTAGGCCAAGGCGGCGATGGCTTGCGCTCCACCCACTCGATAAAAGTCACGCATGCCGAGCATGGCGGCCGCGCCAAGCACTTCCTGCGATGGCCGGGGAGAGACCACACGGATGTTCCGCACTCCGGCGACCTGAGCTGGAATCACCGTCATCAGCATGGTCGATAGCAGCGGGTAGCGACCGCCCGGGACATAGCAACCAACGGACTCGAGCGGACGCACCAACTGGCCGAGAGAGATGCCGCCACGGGTCTTCGTCCAGGCGGAGGGCTTCTGCCGCTCACAAAACCTGCGGATGTTTGTAGCGGCCTGGCGGAGCGATTTACGCAGGAGAGGGCTGAGAGATCGCGACGATTCTTCGAGCTCACTTCTAGTAACTTTGAAGGACTGGTTCCGGCCAAGGCCGTCCCAGCGCTGGGCGTAGCGCCGAAGGGCACGGTCGCCGCCGCGGCGGACGTCGTTCACGATGTGCTTAACTCGCGGCTCTAACGCAGAAAACTGGTCGCGGCACAGCATGCGATCCAAGGCCGCGGAAGCATCGCGACCGGTCAGAATCTGCATCACAGCACCACCTTGTTCAGGGGGTACTCGACGATGCCGTGGGCTTGCGCTTCTTTGAGGCGCGGAATCACCTCCCATGCCGCCGACTCGTCGATCACGGTGTTGACCGCGAGCCAATCCTCGTCGCTCAGGTGCGAGATAGTGGGCTTCTGGAGAGCGGGCAAAACTGCGAGCACGCCGGCCAGATCTGTCTTGCGGACGTTGAGCATGAGTCCGACCCGGTCTTGTGCTTCCATGGCGCCCCGCAGCATCAGGGCGAGGTTGTCGATTTTGCGCCGTTTCTCGCGGTCGGCATACGAACATTTGTTCGCGATCAGCTGAGTGTTCGACTCGAGCACCGTCTCCAGGATGCGCAGTCGATTTGCTTTCAGCGAACTGCCAGTTTCTGTGACTTCAACAATGGCGTCGGCCAGCATGGGTGGCTTCACCTCGGTCGCACCCCAGGAGAATTCCACCTTTACTTCGACGATTTTCTTTTTGAAGTAATCGCGGGTGACGTTCACGAGTTCGGTAGCGATGATTTTTTGCGAGAGGTCTTCCGCGCGCTGACAAGGAGAATCCTCTGGCACCGCAAGCACCCAGCGTACTTTTCCGCGGCTTCGTTTCGCATAGATCAGATCGGCGACGGCGGCGACCTCGAGTCCACTTTCGATGACCCAGTCGAGCCCGGTCAGCCCGGCGTCGATGGCACCGTGCTCCACGTAGCGGGCCATTTCCTGAGCGCGGATCAGCATGCAATCGACTTCGGGATCGGCGGTGGAGGCGTAGTAGGAGCGCCCATTCGTGTAAGCAGGCAGACCGGCTCGGGCGAATAGCTGCAGGGTGGCCTCCTGCAGGCTACCTTTGGGAATTCCGATGCGCAGCTTCATCGCTCCTCCCCGCTCGCGCCGACCGTACTCGCAGGCGACGTCTGCACCGGGATTGGGTCGGTGAAACAAGAGCGAGTGCCACGGTGGCAGACCAACCCGGCTCCTTCGACCGTAACGCGCAGCAACAGCGTGTCGCGGTCGCAGTCCGTATGCGCAGAGACCACTCGCAGGCGGTTACCCGAGCTCTCACCTTTCGTCCAGAGCTGGTTGCGGGTACGGCTGAAAAATGTAACGTAGCCTTCCTCGATGGTGCGCTCCATGGCTGGGCGATTCATGAAGCCCACCATCAATACTTCCCCGTCGGACGAATCTTGCACTACCGCGGGGAGCAGGCCGCCCATCTTTTCGAAATCTAGATCTGCATTCATGTTCTTTCTCCCGACAAAATGAAAACCCGCTGAGCGTTTGTCGCGTCAGCGGGTCGGAGTTCCTAAAATTGCTGGTTATCTCAGGTGTACATCCCCGCCGTCACGCGATGCGCGTGGTGATGGTGGCGGTGATGGAAATCAGACAACATTACTAGACTGAGCATACGAGGAGGATCTGACTTGGTCAATCGGTTTCAGCCCTTGGTCGCAGCGGTTTTTTGAATGCCGGGAATCACGATTTTGGATGCAACATCCTGAACTCTTCAAGAAGCACGACCTGCGACGACCTTCCCGGCTTTCACGTCTTTCAGAAGCTGGTAGAACGCCTGGTATCCGCCGATCGCGATGTACTCTTCGAGGTCGTCGGGATTGGGCGCCGGACTTTCTTCTCGGGATGGAATCAGACCCAGCTTCGCGCAACCTTCTTGGGGTGATCGCAGGGCATCCGGAACTGGCGCGCGATGGCATCGAACTGCGGAAATTCGGGCTGCAGATTATTGAGGGACTCGCCCAGGAGCGAGTGCACCCGGCGTGGATCGTCCCCGGCGGCGTTGCCAGCCCACTGGCCAGTGCCACCCGGGACCGCATTCTCTCGGAACTGCCCGCAGGCAAGGCGATCGCGGACCGCACCGCACCCTCCGTTTTTTCAAGGGGGCGATCGACAACGCCAAGGAAGAAATAGAATTCTTCGGTTCCTTCCCACCATGTACGCGGGAATGGTTGACCGCAAGGAAACCCTGCAGTTTTACGATGGCGAGCTGCGTTTCCGCAGCAGCGGCGGCGAAGTATTGAAGACCAGATTGCTGCCGAGGACTCCGCCCAGTGGATCGGCGAGGCGAGCCTGCGGGAATCGTACGTGAAAGCGCCCTATTTCAAACCGCAGGGATTCCCCACCGGCGTTTATCGGGTGGGCCCGTTGGGCCGGTTGAACGCGGCCGACCGGTGCGGGACCCCCCAACGCACGACGCCGAGTTCAAGGAATTTCAGGAGCGTTTCGGAACAGTTGCCCACAGCGCGATTCTTTACCGCTAGGCTCGGCCGATTGAGATTGTCTGCGCTCTGGAGCGGATCGAGGCCTTGCTCGCCGACCCGCAAATTCCGGATTCACATGTGTGAGTAACCGCGGAAGTAAACGCCCTCGAAGGAGTCGGAATGATCGAAGCTCCGCGCGGGACTCTGATTCATCACTACAAAGTCGACGAAGAAGGTGGGTGTCCGCGGTCGTGCGTGCCTAGGATCCGTGTTTTAGTTGCTCAACTCACGCCTCGGGCCTGCTCGCGATGAGGATTCAACTGATCGGCCCTAAAGAAATCGTCCTCGATGAGCTGGCGACCGACTGAATTTATCCTGAGTAGAATTCCAATTCCGGCGAAGGCGAAAAACGGTTCGTCCGTAGGCTTGTCAAGGTGAGGACGTTTTCCCACCAGGAAAAAATCGGACCGACCGAATAGCGTTGGGAGAAAAGGCCTAGGCGCGGGCGAAATCGATATACCCTTTTTGCACATCGGTGCGCAGGAGCTTAGCGCGCAGCTTGTCGCCGACGTCAAGTCCATGCCGACCCTGTGCCAAAAGTCCCTCTATATGGGGCTGAAGAATGCGGACGAAAGTACCATGGTCAGTAACCCCGGTGACGATGGCGTCAAACACCTCGCCCACGCGGTTCTGCATCGCGACCGCCGCAAGCCGCTTCGACATCTCGCGCTCCACCTTGCGGGCAGCGTCTTCCTTGATTGTGCAAGTAGCCGCAATGGCGGTTAAATCCTCATCCGAATAAGGATTGCGCTGGTTCGCGAGCATTGCTTTGATTAGCCGCTGGGTAACGACATCGGCGAAGCGCCGATTGGGCGCCGTGGAGTGAGTGTAGTCCTGCACCGCCAAGCCGAAGTGCCCAGGTGCAACATCGCCGGCGCGTTCCAGAACGTATTCTCCCGGTCCGATTAGTTTGATCACCGCAAGAGACAGATCGGCAAAGTGATCGGGATCCGCCGCCTTGCGCTTCAAGAGGAAATCATTCAACGCTTTGGAGTCGGGTTGCGCGGGAAGCTTTTCTCCCTTCGTGGCCGCCAGTTGCGCGATTCGGTCCCAACGTTGGGGAGTGCGCACGATGCGCCGCAGAGAGGAAACTTTCTCCAGCAACCGGGCGACGACGCTGTTGGCAGCAACCATAAAATCTTCAATCAGTTCCGTGGCGCGATTCTTCTGCTGCGTCACAACATCAATGACCTGCTGGTTAAGCACTAGAGGATGGACCTCGTCGATCTGCAGATTCAGCGCACCGTGTTGATAGCGCTGGTCCTTGAGGCGCTGTGCGATTTGATCCTGCCGCCTCAGTTGCTCCTGCAGTTCACTCGAAGCGGCAACCTTGGGTGGCGGACCGGATTTCTCTTGCAGCCATGCACCCACCGAGTTGTACTGAAGTTGGGCCTTGTTGCGTACTAGAGCACGATAGACGTCGGTGGACTTCAGCGCGCCAGCGGAATCGACTGTGAACTCGATTACGACACTGAGGCGGTCTTGATTCTCGAGAAGTGAAGTCGCGCCGGTGGAAAGTTCCTCTGGGAGCATCGGAAAATTGCGGATTCCGGTGTAGACCGTGGTGGTCTCGCGAGCCGCGTGTTGATCAATTGGGGTCTGGAGCAGAACAAAAGCATCCACGTCCGCGATGCCGATCATAATTTTGGTGTCGCCGCCGGGTTGGAGTTCGGCGACTTCGATTTGATCAAGGTCGCGGGAGGTATCGTTGTCGATCGAAGACCAGAGCAGACTCCGCAGGTCGCGCACGCCATCTGTGGCGGCGACTTTCGGCGGGTGCTCCTTCAGGTTGGCAAGCTGTTGCGCAACCTGGGGAGCAAAATCCGGTTCGAAGCCGTGCGCCAGCATGACTTCTCTGGCCGTCGCTTGCAAATTGAGGTGCGAGGGGTTTGCGTCGGGCATGCTACCTCACTGAAGCCCATTCAGGCTAACATGCCCGGCCGATCCGATTTTCCACTCCGTTGCTAGCCCCCGTGCAAGCGCTCGATGTCGCGATTGGTGTAGAGGCGGGAGGCGTGCGGTCTGTGCGCCCTCCACTGCGCGGCCACTTCGGCGAGAGTCGATCCATATCCTTGTTCCGGCAGGGACTGGTCAATGGCTAGCAGCGCCACGCCGGTGTCGACAAAGCTCGGCGGCAAGTTGCGGGGAGGTTCCGATGAGGAGATTTCGATGTCGGTGACCTTCTCACTCGTGTGAGGTTCTCCCCAATAAATGTCGGCCAGGTTGGCCGGTCGGGGCAGTTCGGGCGCAGAAACGGATTCCGCCGGGCGCGTTTCAGGGAAAAGAACGCCGGTGCCCGAAGCTTGCGCTTCGAACGATAACGACGGCGTAGCGATAGGCCGCAGGAACAGCGGCGAATCCGTCGTGATCAGATATTGTGGACCCACGGAAAAATTGGTGTCTTGGGCGGTAGAGATTCCACCCAGAGCGAGCAGCAGGCATACGAAATAACTCGAACGCATCGGGCCTCCCCCTCATCCTGAACTGATTATGCGGTCAAGAGTGACGGATTGCCAGAGCCATTGGACTCCAGTTGCGGCTTCTGGTAAAGGTTTCAGACGATCAGGCAGACAACGCAGTCCGCCTCTCGCGACGGTTCGCCAGAATAATGTAGAGCATGTAAACCACCACGGCTACGTTTCCGACGAACAGAGAGGATCGCAGCAAGGTCACCCCGCGAAACAGTTCGCGCACCTCGAGCGGCAGAAGCAGGGTCCCGGAAACGAAAGCGACCCACTCGGCCCAGGTTCGTTCCTTCCACAAACCGTAAGCTTCGGTGAACCGGAGCGCGGCATAGGCAAATGCGATGCGCGCAGCGGCCCACAGGCGCGCGTCGGTCACGTTGTCGGCGAAATCGAGAAAAACCTGCGCCGATCGGCGGTCCGTGCTGATGTGTAAGAGTGTGAGAAGACTGTCCGCGATCACCCAGACATCTTTGTGCACCAGGGCAAGGGCACAAAATCCCATCAGGATTACGAAAACGCCCTTGGCAAATTCAAAGGAGGCAACGGCCCGAAGCACGCGTCGCTGGCGGCGGTGTCGAGCGGAGTTGTTTCCGGGCGCGTGCATGAACGCTGGCGTGTCTCACGCAGAGTATCACGGGCGCGGCCGTTCGCGCAGGCGCGATTCCATTGGCCGTCTCGGCTTTCGAGGCCCCGATTCTTACCTCCGTAACTGGAGACTTGGGTCGGGGAATGTCACGATCTCAGCGGAGACGAACAATGCGAAGAGTCACCGTTTCTCTGGCAGTTGTGATCTTGGGGGCCACTCACTCATTTACGCAGCAGTCCGCGGCCCCGCCTCAAACCGCGCGGCAGGCCCTGGTGGAAATGTTCTTCAGCAAGACCCAGGGAACTTTCGCAAAACACCTTCCTGCAGCGACACGAACGGCGCTGGAGAAATCCGGGACACTCGCGAACCTGCAACAATACTCCCTTCTGGTGAGCCAACTTCAGACGCAAAGCCAGAATATCCAGACCTTTGACACGGGTTCGGTGATGTTGGCCGGAGAAGACCCAAAGACCGGACAGAAAGTTGAGATTACGGTGGAAAATGACGCCCTGAACGGTGATCAGGACGACATCGAATTGTCATTCCAGATCTACAAGAACGGTCAGGTCCAACGAACACCGTTCATGCCGCAGATGACATTCTCGATGAAGAAGGAAGCGCAGCTGTGGACGCTGAGCGAAATCTCGATCACGCTTCACTTGCCGTTAGCAGACCCCGATCTGCTGCAAGCCCTCACTGAGAATATGAAGCCGCAACCAAGGCAAACCACAATCAGTTCTCGCGTCGAGAGTGCCCCGCAAAGCGCAGGAACCGACGCCCAGGTAATCGCGGCGATGCGCTCGATAGTGTCAGCTGAGGCTACTTACGCCAGCACCTACACGACCGTGGGCTTCACTTGCACACTTTCAAACCTGGACGGCTTCGGCGGAGGTCAACCGAATGAGCGGCAGGCGATGCTGATCAGTAGCGGGCTGGCGAGCGGGAAACGTTACGGTTATATCTTCACGCTTTCGGAGTGCAACGGAACCCCGGCTACCGCCTACCACCTCACCGCCATGCCGAATGAAAACAGCTTCGGGGGAAAAGCGTACTGTGCCGACCAATCCGGGGTGATTCGGCCTTCCGAAGACGGAAACCCCGCCACTTGTCTAGCCAGCCGCACTTCGATTCAGTAAGGTTTGATCGCGCCCAAAACCGCGAATGCGGACTCAGTGCGTCACCGCCCAAGCCAACCCATCTGGTTCCGGACCGACGTCGAGGTGTCCCGTTACCACCAGTGACTTCAGATCAATCACCGCAACGTAATTGTCCGGGGAGCATGCGACGAAAGCGCGCACGCCGTCTGGCTGCATAAGGATTCCCGCAGACCCTCGTCCCAGCTTGATTCGTTTGATTTCTTTGCGAGTACTGGCATCGAATACAACCAGGTCCGGCGCACCGAGACTCGACACTAGAACCCGAGCGCCATCCGGCGTGAACTTCACACGATTAGCCCCGCGAACACTCGCATCAAGGGTCTCAGTCACGTTCTTGGTCGCGACGTTGATGATTGAAATAGTCCCATCGCGTGCATTGCCCACCCAGATCTCGCTGCCATCGGGAGACACGTCGAAGCCCTCTGAGCCGTTGCCGACGCGCACGACCGTTTCCTCCCAATCGCCTCCGGGAGGGCCCGGCGGCGGACCGGGAGGATTATTCGGTCCGGGTGGCATGCCGGTCGGTGGTCCGGGCGCGCGAGCCGCGCTCTTCTCGATGATGCTCACGGTAGCAGAAACGGTGTTAGCCGTAATAATCCGTTTCAGATCCTCAGAGACGAAGATCATGTGAGTTCGGTTCTGGCCCGTGCCGAGAATCCAGTCCAGTTTTGAGGTTGCGGGATCGTAGCTGCCGATTGCCTTGGCAACCTCGGCAGTGAACCAAACCTTTCCCCCAACAAAAGCCAGACCATGAGGCCCGCGTAAGGGTCCGAGATCGATTTGTGGAAGAGGCTTCTGCTCAACCAGGTTGATTACTGCTAGCGTGTTGTAACTCCCAAAACCGTAGTTCGACACATAAGCCGTTCGGCCATCGGTGGAGGCAACGACTTCGTGGGGATCGTTCCCGACAGGCACTTTAGCGAGTACTTTCAGACTGCCCGGGTCAACGATGGAGAGCGTGTGGTCGCGCTTGCTCAACGCCAGCAGTGTTTCCTTCGGCGCCTTTTGCGCGCTCAGCGAGGCCGCGAGGACGGATGTTAGCCCGAGGAAAACGCTCAGCTTGTTCATGATGACTACCTCGGTTTACCAGGGATTAGATTCGCTTCTGGCGAATCGCGGCGCGGAGTTCGGCAACAATTTCCTGCGAAGCCTTGATGGCCGCCGCGTGCTGATTAACGTTGAAGGAGATCGCTCCCACGCGGGCGTGGCCGCCCCCACCGTAACGTTCGCAAATACGTGCCAAGTTCACCTCCGGCTCCTGCGGAGCCCAGGGATTCGATCCCACTGAAACTTTCACGCGGAAGCTGCTCTTGCTCAGCCCCACGCTGTAGACCGACTCCGGATGCAGGTAGTACGGAATGAATTTGTTGTAGCCCTCGAGATCGTGATCGGTCACATCGAAAAAAATCGTGCCGTCTTTGCACTCGGTGCGCTCTTGCAGAATACCGATGGAAAGTTCGTGGCGTTTGAGCAAGGGCGGAAGCAGTGGCGCCACAAAGGGTTCTTCGAGGATCTGCGCCAGAGGCTTGCTGGCCAGTAACGGAATCAGGTTGGGGACGAAAACGTGGTCAGGCGCAGATTCGATCACCATCGTCAGCTTCATGGCGGGCGCTTCCATTTCCACGGCGGTCTTCGCGTCGGGATAAAGAGCTCCATCGATCACGTCCGTCCAATGAACGAGATCGGCGACCGGGGTGGGATCGAAGCCGAAGCGCTGCTGTGCGATCATGGCAATAAAACTGGTGCACGACTTGAAATCGGGGTCGTAAAACTTGCGGTTGCTCTCCTGCTGCTCAAAATGCTCGGCATCGGCCGGCGACAGGAAGGCGCTCTCATGGTGGTCGAACCACCAGGTAATCTTCGGCGAACTGGAATACTTGAAGTCGACGATCGCGTTCTCGTCGCCGTCGAATTGGTTCTCGTCGAATAGGGCGCCGGCGCGGTGCACGAGGCCGGTGAATTGGAATTCGGCGTCGTTGCGGATGCGCTCCAGGTAGAAGCGCGAAAACAGAGCGGCCGAGGAGGCGCCGTCAAAGCATTTGTCGTGATAGAACACCCGCACTCGCAAAGAAGTCCCCGATCGTTCCTGGATTTTTTCCCGCCGCAAGCCACACTTCGAGCCTGAGTTCTCGCCGTGGGTAAAAGCTAATAGGATTGACAGCTTAAGCGAAGAAAGTCAAGCGCAGAAGCAGAAAGCCAGCAGAAAGCGAGTTCATTCGGGGAATGAACTCGCAATTTCAGAATCGTTCCGGGTCGGCAATGCCACCCTTACATCGCATTGGCCTGCTTTTCAGCCATATCTCCGATCATGGGCAATTTATACATCTGCCCTTGATTCGCCTTGAGCAACAAAATGACCCAGATGATCAGGCCTGCCAGACCGATCAGCGGCCAAATCAAGATCGTCAGCCACCCTAGAATCGGAATGTGAGCCACGATGCTCAGTGCGATCCAGAGCACGGTCCATGCCACGGCAAAAAACAGGCACTGAAAGGCATGAAACCGAACGAAGCGGTTCTTGTTGTACGGTTCCATGACCAGGAAGACGATGGCCGGGATGATGGTGACATAGGCCAGCATGCCGGCTACATTGTCTGCCATGCCACCGGTGCTGGCTGGAACTGGAGCGGTGGCGACTCGTCCCGCGCACGCTGCGCAAGTCGTGGTGCCGTCTGCGATCTGTGCACCGCATGTGCTGCAAAAAGCCATCGTGGTGACCTCCTTGGTCGCCGAGGACAAGCAGACCAGATAAGCGGGTACCTGCCCCAAGCGGCGTCGGCGGCAACGTACCAAAAATGGCCTGACAAAGCAATGAACAAATTTACGCAGTTCCGTTCAGCGTTGGATCACGGGCGCGTAACGCTCCGCGATGTTGCCCAGCAGGGGCAACTGGAACAGGTCTCCCTGAAACGCTTTGACGATGAGAACCAGCCAGAGCAACAGAGCGGCCAGGGCTGCCACGACCCAGGCCAAAAAGACCAGGGGAGGCCCCGCCACTGGAATCAGAAACAGAACGAGCCCAACGACTCTCAGCACAATCGCCGCCAGAATTGCGGCGGCCCATACCAGTAGACACTGGACCGAGTGATAACGCACGAACTGATTCTTGTTGTAGGGTTCGATGGAAAGGAACAGGATTGCGGGAACAAAAGTGAAGTAGGCGAGCGCCGCCGCAACCTTCTCGGGAAACAGGGCGGTCTTCGTTCTTGCTTCTGCTCTGGTCGGAGCGGGCATGGGCCGTCCGCAGCCGGGACAGAAGGCCGCAGTCTCCGGCATGCGAGCGGCGCAGTCGGGACAGGAAAGCGGCAGAGGAATCGCTGAGGTCATTGAGGCGCACCTTATCAAAATGCGCCAGTCTCCGCAAACCCGGACCATCCCGGACCATCCCGCGCCGCATTGACGTGGTCGAAAGCACGGTGTAGTGTTTCGTGCAATTTCAGCGCGAGGCGTAAATGGCTTTACTTTGCGTGGCATGCGGCAACACCTTTGCCGTGGATGACCGATTCTGCCGGGTTTGCGGAAGAGTAGTTGGCCCTGTATCACCAGTCGCGATCGCCAACGTTCCGCTGACCCCGGCTGCTCCTGCCCAGACCAGCGGGAAGGCCACCGCCAGCCTGGTCTGCGGGCTCCTGTTCTTTATTCCGCTTGCGTTTGTCGCAGCCATCGTATTTGGCCACCTCGCTCTATCGGAAATTCGGAAGAGTGCGGGTCGGTTGAAAGGTGAGGGCCTGGCCATCGCGGGGCTGGTTCTGGGTTACGCGTTGGATGGTGTCAATTCCGGTCATTTTGATAATTGCTGCGATCGCGATACCGAACCTGTTGCGGGCGCGGATGGCAGCGAACGAATCATCGGCTGGGGCGGGGACTCGGCAGATCAACGTCGCCGAGGTTACCTACTCCAACGAACACACGAATGCGGGTTACACCTGCTCGCTCTCAGATCTCTCCCGTTCCATCGATGGCCAACTGGCGAGCGGTCAGAAGAACGGATATGTCTTCAGATTGTCCGGCTGCACGCCGACCGGGAGCGGAGCGATCATCAAGTATCAAGTGGTCGCATCTCCCATAACTCAAAATTCGACTGGGACGCGCGTATTCTGTTCTGATGAATCGAATGTGATCAAAGTTGAGCAGGGCGGTTCCCCAGAGAATTGCTTGGCGAATGGTTCGCCCCTGCAGTGATACAGTTACGATCCATTTTCAGGAGGAACTGAATGTTCTGCTCTCAATGCGGCGCCAATAATGCGGACAACGCTTGGGTGTGCGTGCAGTGCGGCAGGAGTCTGCAGCCAGGCGCAGCTCCAGCGCCTTTGCCGGTTACCGGGGTCGTGTTGCCGCCTGGCGCGACGGTGCCGAACTACCTGGTTTTTGCGATTCTTACCACCGTGTTTTGCTGCCTTCCGACGGGCATCCCCGCCATTGTGTACGCGGCGCAGGTCAACGGCAAAATGCAGGCTGGGGATTTGGCCGGGGCGCAACAGGCCTCGAATAACGCCAAGATGTGGTGCTTCATTTCGCTGGGACTCGGCGTCCTTGTGTGTTTGCTCTACGGAGTCCTGATCATGGCCGGGATCCTCAATGGAATAAGGCATGCGAACTAACTTGAGGATCGACACGGGAAAGAATTGGTGGTGGGGCATAGCGGTCGCTGCAGTTGCGGTCGCGGCCGTACTGCTGCGTGCCTTCGATCCTGCTAGGTCGGGAATCTTCCCGCCTTGTCCGGTGCGCTATCTGACCGGCTGGTATTGTCCGGGATGCGGATCGTTGCGGGCCATCCACGAAATTCTTCATGGCCACCTATGGGTAGCCTGGGCTATGAATCCTCTGACTGTGCTTTTGCTGCCGTTTTTGGCTTACGGCTTGGCCTCTCATCTCCTGTTCGAGATTCGTGGCCGGGGACTGCCACAACCGTACCTGCCGGCGGTTTGGATCCGCGCCTTGGGCGCCGCCATCGTTCTGTTCGGGATTGTCCGGAATCTTCCCTTCCATCCCTTCACACTGCTGGTGCCGGGTGCGATGCGGCATTTGTGAACTGCCAGCTCGCTCGATAACGCACGTCTCAACTTCTATTTGCTTGATTCTTGGCGCGGCAATCCTGACAGATCCCATAAATCTGAAAGGTATGACGCGTGGTGAGATAGTGGTACTTGAGGCCGATCTCCTGTTCGAGTTGCCCGACCGCCTGGGAAAAAAACTCGACGGAACTCCCACACTCGGTGCAAACCATGTGGTGATGGCTACGGCGGTTGTATTGATGCTCGTAGCGGGCGATGCCGTCGTGGAAGGCAACTTCGCTGGCCAAGCCGCATTCCGCCAGCAGTTTCAGCGTGCGGTAAACGGTGGTGTAGCCGATGCGGGAGTCTTTCTTCTGCACCAGGCGGTGGAGTTCGTCGGTGGAGAGGTGGTCGCGGGTCTCCAGGAATGTGCGCAGGATGGTATCGCGCTGGCCAGTCTGCTTCAAGCCGACGCGCTTCAGGTGCCGGTGAAGGATCTCCTGGGCTTCGCGAACCATCTGGCGGGAGATGGTGGGCTGGTCATCGATGCGGTTTTGCAGCATGGCGGGCGGGACTGAGAGCAGCATACCATCTGGCATCTTGAAAATGAAATTCATTTTCAGCGCCGGCCGCGGCCGCTCGCTCTGGAATACAATGAGAGATTCGCATGAGCACGACCACTGTATCCGACATCAGCGCACCCACCTCCCGCCGTTCGCCAGTTCTCCGCGTAATGCTGTGGCTTCTGCTCGGCATTCTGGCGATTCTGGTCGCCGGGCTCGGATACGCCTATTTTGTAGTTCACTCCGCCCTTCCCCAGCTTGACGGACGGCTTCAGATCAACGGCCTCTCCGCTCCGGTCACGGTGACCCGGGACAGCCACGGCGTACCCACGATCGAAGCCGGCAATCTGGAGGACCTGTTCTTTGCCCAAGGCTATATTACGGCGCAGGACCGGCTATGGCAGATGGACCTGATGCGGCGCTTTGGCAGTGGGGAACTCTCGGAGATTCTGGGCTCGGACCTGATCAAGGTCGACCGGGAACAACGAATTCTGGGCCTGCGGACGGCGGCGAAGAAATCTCTTGAATCTGCCGGCGAGCGCGATCGCACGTTCTTCGATGCCTATGCGCGTGGAGTGAATGCGTATATCGGGACCCACGCCAACCGGCTCCCAATCGAGTTTCGCATCCTGCATTATGCGCCCAAGCCGTGGCTGGCCGAAGACTCAGTCGTTATCGCCAACCAGATGGTGAAGGATCTGAATTATCACTACTTCTACGACGCGCTGAACCGCGAGAAGATTCTGGCCAAGCTGGGCCCCGAGCTGACCGCAGATCTGTACGTCAATCGTTCCTGGCATGATCGGCCGCCGACCGTCATGCGCGGGGATCTGACCGAACCGCAGACCAACGCGGGCGATTCCGATGACGATGACGACAGCGATGACGACGCTCCCGATAACTTCGTAACGCAAGGCGCGATTCCTGTCGCATCGCCGGAAGGGCTGCCGGTCAACGGCTCAAACGATTGGGTGGTTTCCGGGGCGCATACGGTTACAGGAAAGCCACTGCTCTCCAATGATATGCACCTGGGCCATCAGATGCCGAACCTCTGGTATGAAGCTCACCTGCGCGCCGGTGCTGTCGATGTCGCAGGGGTAACGCTGCCCGGCATGCCGTATGTGATCGTTGGCCACAATCAGCGAATCGCCTGGGGATTCACCAATGTTGGGCCGACGGTTACCGACCTTTACATCGAGAACTTCAATTCCGAAGGGGCGTATCAGACGCCTGCGGGATGGGTGCAACCAGATCATCGCGTCGAGGTAATTCACGTCAAGGGAAAGCCGGACACGACCGTGAATGTGACGATCACACGCCACGGACCCGTGATCACGGAGCTCGTTCCGGGCGAAACCAGGCCACTGGCGCTACGTTGGACGCTCTACGACGGCCTGCACATTCCATTCTTCGACCTGGATACAGCGCAGAATTGGGAGCAGTTCCGGCACGCATTGTCCTTGCTGGACGCGCCGGGTCAGAACGTCGTCTATGCCGACGTTGACGGAAACATCGGGTATCAGACGACGGGGAGAGTTCCGATCCGTGCCGCGGGTGACGGGAGTCTCCCAGTGAACGGGGCTGACAACGGGCATGAGTGGACGTCCTACATACCCTTCGAAAAACTGCCCAGCATCTACAACCCGCCGTCTGGAATCATTGCGACTGCGAACGCAAGAATCACGCCGGACAATTACCCCAATGCGATCAGTATGGAGTGGGAAGCGCCCTGGCGCACGGAGCGCATTTATCACGTGCTGGAGTCAGGGCGACAATTCTCACCGGCTGATATGCTGGCGCTGGAGACGGATATTCACTCTGAAGCTGAGTTGTTTGCGGCCGAACGGCTGGTATACGCGGTGGATCACGCCGCCAAGCCATCGGCACGGGCGAAACAGGCAGCGGATCTGATGCGGGGTTGGGACGGACGCATGCTCGCTGCGTCGGCGGCTCCGACGATCGTCCAAACTTCGATCCGCGAACTCAGGCGCCTGCTCCTCGAACCGAAGTTGGGAAGTGCCTCGACTCATTCCACCCAAGAAGACGGGACCTTGAGCTGGAAGAGTTACTCCTGGGAAATGCGGTCGGTCTGGCTCGAGAACATTCTGCTCCACCGGGCCAAGCGCTGGCTGCCGGAAAAATATCCCAACTACGACGAACTGCTAGCCGCGGCCGTAGACGCCGCGGTGAATAGCCCGGAAGCCCCAAAAGACCTGGCTTCATGGCATTGGGGCGTGTTCAATGCGGTCGAGATCCAGCATCCGATTCTGGGCAAGATCCCTTTGGTCAACCACTGGTCCGGGCCGGGATTGCAGGAGCAATCCGGCAGCGGATACACCGTGAAGGCGGTGAGTCGTCATCATGGACCCTCGGAGCGCTTCACCGCCAACATGGCCGACCTGGACCAGTCCACTCTTAATACGGTGACGGGGCAGGGCGGGAATTTCCTGAGCCCTTACTACATGGATCAGTGGAAGGCCTGGTACGAAGGCATCACCTTCACCCTGCCCTTTAGCGCTCAAGCGGTCGAGGCTACCAAACAACACCGGCTGGTTTTGGAGCCTTCCCGGGAGTCACGCTAGAAGAAGTCGATCGCCTTCACATCGCCCACGTAACCGATGACGTCGATGGTCCCCAGGGGAAGAAAGTCGTTGATCAGCAGGATGTCTTTGGTGGTGTCGTAGACCCGCAAGGCGCCGCTTTCGGCGACGTACTCGATTTCGCGGCTGGTGAAACTCTGCAAGCCGTCCACGTCTCCGTTGTCCGGAGGAATGATCACCGCGCCGGTGTTGGTATTGAGAATCGCCAGGCAGCCGCGCACTTCCCCGTTCGGATTATTGACATCGCCGATATCCGTGCAGCCGTACGATCCGACAAAAAGCTGGCCGTTGATGCTCATGTCCATACGGTCGTGGTAGCCGTCGGGGATCGCAATCTCGGCGCCGAGGTTTTTGTAGTACGGATCGGTCATCGTGGTCAGATCGACGATGTCCAGCGTTCCGCAAAAGGTGGCGGCAGTCTTGGCATTGACCGAACTAGTCAGCAAGGAGCATTGAGGTCCGGTTGGCGTTCCTCTGCCGGCAACGTAGAGCTTCGTGCCGCTCAAGAAGGCGTAGGTAGCGCCGTTTACCAAGACAGGTTTACCGACAGCGAGCGAATTCAGGTCCAGGGTCTGCACGCTGGCCTGTTGGCTTCCGCCACATTCGAAACCGCAGTTCAAAACATACGCCGTGGTCCCGTTGATGACGGCATACACCGGCCGGTTGAAACCCGTCAGGACAGTGCACACCGCAGGATTCGTGGGAGCAGAGCAGCTCAGATCGATGCCTGGAAGAGCATCACCAGGCGTCAGCACAGTCACCGAATCCGAGTCGTTGCTGAAGACGAGCAACTGGCTGCCATTGCCATTGGCGACCACCGTCTCCGCATTGGTGACGGCGATTGTGGTCGTAATCGACGACCCTGTCAGGTCCATCACCTCGACCGCTCCTAGGAAGTTAAAGCCGGGTACGCTTGCGGTTGGGACCGCAGCGTAACCAACCGTGCTGGAGGTCGGAACCGTCATGCTGAAGGTTGGACCCGGAAGCTGAACACCGGTGTTCCCTAAGCTCGTTTCCTTCGCCGTGTTTACCGAATACACGATGTTGGTGACGGGATCGAACGCCATTGCGATGTTCCGGCTGGGCGAGACTGCCATCAAACCCGGCGAGGCTCCTGCGTTCAGCGGAGAAACGGCAGTCAGTGTGTCGTTGAAACCGTCGACGATCACCAGTCTGCCAGAGGTGCTGGTCGCCGTGACCCCCTGAGAAACCAGGACTCGATCCACCAAGCCGCTCGGTGGACCGGTGCGCTTTGATGCGCCGCACGAAACCAAACCCAAGCCAGCCCAGAGGCCTAGCACCAACACGAGGAAGCATCTCTTCAAACGACAGGCTCCTAACGACATGAAAAAGGAAGATTTAAGTGCGAAATCGTGCATTATAGCAGACCCGGAACCCACTCTGTATGCGGTCGGGAGTATCCGGTATCGGCTTCAGGGCAAGCCGTCGCTCCTGGCAGCCGCAGACCAGATGCACGAATGCGCCCTCATCCTGTATTCTCAAAAACGATATGAGTGCCGACTTTCTTGCCCGGATCAAGCAGTCCCCTGTGCTCTGTGACGGCGCCATGGGGACATTGCTCTACGCCAAGGGCATCTTCATTAACCGGTGTTACGACGAATTGAATGTTTCCCAGCCGGACCTGATTCGCGGGATTCATCGCGAGTATCTGCAGGCCGGAGCCGAGATTGTTGAAACCAATACTTTCGGAGCAAATTCCTTCCGCCTGGCTCGCCATAGCCTCGCGGACAAGGTCCGAGATATCAACCGCTCCGGGGCAAAGCTGGCGCGCGAAGCCGCCAAGAGCTTCGATGTATGGGTGGCAGGATCGGTTGGCCCACTGGGAACCAGGATTGAGCCCCTCGGCAAGACCTCCTTCAAGGAGGCCCGCGACGCTTTTCGGGAACAGATTGAGGCGCTGCTGGAAGGTGGGGTCGACCTGATCATACTGGAGACATTCGGCTACCTGGAAGAGATCCACCAAGCCATGCTGGCGGCTCGGGATGTAAGCGCGTCAGTGCCGCTTCTGGCACAGGTCACGATTGACGAGGACGCCAACTGCCTGGACGGCTCTGATCCCGAGACGTTTGCTCCCAAACTGGCGGAGTGGGGCGCGGATGTGATCGGGTGCAACTGCAGTGTGGGTCCGGTCGCCATGCTGGATGCAATCGAGCGCGTCCGAGCCGTGACCTCCCTGCCGCTGGCGGCTCAGCCGAACGCCGGCATTCCGCGCTCGGTCGAGGGTCGGAACATATATCTGTGTTCGCCGGAATACATGGCGAGCTACGCGCGCAAGTTCGTGGCCGCCGGAGTGAGAGTGGTCGGCGGGTGCTGCGGGACTACGCCGGAGCACATCCGCACCATGAAGTCGGCGCTGCGGGTTGGTGAAGCGCGAGGAAAAGGGCCTGCCCCTCACACCACCGGAAGCCAGACGGCGCCCCTGGCAGTCCCGGCCGTCGTTCTCGAGAGCCGTTCTCTACTGGGCGCCAAGCTGGCGCGCGGTGAGTTTGTCACGATGGTTGAGATCGTGCCTCCGAAAGGAACCGACATTCGCAAAGAGGTCGAAGGGGCGCGGTTTCTGAAGTCGGTGGGCGTGGACGCGGTCAATATTCCCGACAGCCCGCGCGCGTCGGCTCGCATGAGCAACCAGGCGTTGTCGCTGCTCATTCAGCGCGAGGTCGGCATTGACGCCGTCCTGCATTACACCTGCCGCGACCGCAACGTTCTGTGCATCCAGAGCGACCTGTTGGGAGCCGCAGCGGTCGGCATTCGAAACCTCATATGCATCACGGGTGACCCCCCCAAGATGGGCAACTATCCCGATGCGACCGCAGTGTTCGACGTTGACGCGATCGGCCTGGTGAACATCGTGCACAATCTCAACCGCGGGCTGGATCTTGGGAGCAATCCCATTGGCGCCGGAACCGGCTTTGTGATTGGGGTGGGAGCCAACCCTGGTCTGACCGACCTGGACGAGGAGGTGCGCCGCTTTGAATACAAGGTGGAGGCCGGCGCTGAATATGCCGTGACCCAGCCCGTGTTCGATCTTCGCCTGCTGGAAAACTTCCTGCGGCGCATTGAGCATTGCCGGATTCCGGTGGTGGCGGGGATCTGGCCCCTGGTTAGTGTACGCAATGCTGAATTCATGAAGAACGAACTTCGGGTATCTGTACCGGACTCGATTTTGGAGCGCATGGCCCGGGCCCAAACGCCAGAGACGGCTCGGGCAGAGGGCGTGGCCATCGCCCGAGAAATGCTCATGGCGGCGCGGCAGATGGTCCAGGGCGCCCAAATTAGCGCGCCGATGGGTCGATACAGCTCCGCCGTCGATGTCCTGGAAGCTCTGGGAAAATCAGAGCCGGCGGCCTTGACTTAAAGTTCCCCTTTTGGGGCCGCGGTATGTGCTGGTGGATATTTTTGGCAAAAAACACTGGACACCGCCAGCAATGCGGTGCAATACAATAGGAATGGAGCAAAACCCCGTTGGCCAAGTTTGAAGAGTGTCTCCAGCGATTGGAGAAAATAGTTCAGGAACTGGAAAAGGGAGACGTCCCGCTTGAGAAGTCTCTGACACTCTTCGAAGAAGGTATGCAGCTCTCGTCGGCCTGCCGGAACGAACTGGAACAGGCCGAAGGGAAAGTTGAGATTCTGCTGAAGAAGAATGGGAAGCTCCAGGCCGAACCTTTTGAGCCGCTGATGGAGAAGGCGTCAGCCCGCCGCTAAGCGTAGCCCTCTCTGACCGCGGCCCCGGACCTCAGTTGTCTGTGGGTTTGAGGTTTTCCCAGCCTTCCCGCAGCCTAGTCAAACGTTTTGCCGTTGACGACGGTTTTCAGATCGGGGGATTTTATGGGTCAGAGCGTAGTCGTTCTCGAAAAAGATCCCAGAGTGGGGAGGTCCTTGGCTGGTGGACTGCGCCCTCACTTCTCCGTACAACTGATCAATTCCCGCGAGGAACTTCGGGATCAGCTGGCGCACACCCGCCCCGAAGCTATCGTGCTCAATATCGAGCAGTGGCTCCTCACGGATGTCGAACATCTCCACCACGACTTCCCGAAATTGCCGATCGTCTGCACCCACCGCATCCCGGACGAGGAGATGTGGATGGCTGCCTTGGAAGCCGGGGCCAGCGATATCTGCCCGACCGACGACGTGGCAGGTGTCTTGACGTCAGTTCTGCGCAGCATGGCCGTGTCGCAAAGAGCCGTAGCCTAATTCAGTTCGCTGCCAAAGGGACGCCTGCTGGCGTCCCTTTTCATTTCTCCTCCGGATTCCAACACGGTTCCGCGTTCGTGCCTTGTTATACTGCCTCGGCATGCTGACCGAGACTCTCGAACAAGGCCGGAGCCTGACCGACCGAGCGCTCGACCGGCTCATCCCACTTGAGAACGAACATCCGGTCTCCATTCACAAGGCCATGCGTCACAGCGTATTCGCCGGTGGCAAGCGGCTGCGGCCTGTCTTGTGCATGGAAGCCGGGCGTATGGTCGCCGGATCACTGCCTGCGGGAATCGAAGAGCTCGGTGCAGCGCTGGAAATGCTGCACACCTATTCCTTGATCCATGACGATCTCCCCGCGCTCGACAACGACGATCTGCGGCGAGGCCGTCCGACATGCCACAAAGTATTTGGAGAAGCCATCGCCATCCTCGCTGGCGACGCACTGCAGACTCAGGCGTACGAAGTGCTGGCCCGATTGAAGTGTCCGGCGGAGGCGCGGGTGCGTATTGTCGAAGAGGTCGCCCGCAGCACCGGAACGCTCGACGGCATGATTGGCGGGCAAGTCATCGACCTTGAGGCGGAACACACCAAGCCAACTGCGGAGATGCTGGAGTATATTCACCGCTCGAAGACTGCCGCCCTGATAACGGCCAGCCTGGTGAGTGGAGGCATTTACGCCGAAGGTAAGGACAGCCAAGTTGCCAAGCTAAGAGCGTTTGGACTGGCAATTGGCTTGGCCTTTCAGATTGTGGACGACGTGCTGGACGTGACGCAGACTTCTGCGCAGCTTGGTAAGACTGCGGGGAAAGACACCGCTTCAGAGAAAGCTACCTATCCGGCGCTGTTCGGGATCGAAGCCTCGCTGCGCAAAGCCGATACGCTGGTCAACGCCGGATTGGAGGAATTGAACAGCTTCGGGGAGCGCGCGGAGACGCTGAAGGAACTGGCGCGATTTCTGGTCGAAAGGAAGAAGTAGAAGCGGTGCTCGACCTCAGACCGTGTAGCGCCGGGGTGATGATATGACTCCTTTGGGTTGCGTCATTCTTCCGCAGTTCGCGACGACATTCGCTCTTAGCCAGGTTGGTCAGCGGAGTGAGCCACTTACTAGAGCACTGAAGCAGCCCGAAGCGGTGGTGCGGTGCCTCTATAGCGAGGTGGTGGCTCGTCACCCGATCGGTATCCCGGAGGGCGCGGACATGAAGGTTTTTGCGCCGTATCTCAGCAAGGCACTGCTTCACAGAATCGATATAGCCGTCGCCTGCGCAGCTGATTATGATCGCCAGTATCCAGACCCTAACTTGAAGCCGCCATTCGCCTGGCTTGAGGCTGGACTCTTCTCGGGTGACGACGAGCAAGCCTCACCGCAAGGTTTCGACATTGAGAGAACGCAATCAGAGAAGGATGGCTGCTTTCGCGTATGTGTGAGGCTCACGCGGGGTCGCCCGAGCGAGCGCGGATTTGGCAAGTTGCGGCAATCGTCCTGCGGGAAAACGGCCACTCTGTCGGGGATGACGTATCTATCGGGAACGACGAGTCGCGAGAGTTGATTCCCGGCTATCGGAGTATTTATCAGCGGGATGCGACCGCCCTCGTTGGGTTGGGTACGGGGCGGAAAAGGCTAGATGAGTTCACGCGAAGGAACTGGCTGTCCGCCTAGCCAGCCTCTGTGTTAAAACATAGAAACGGCGATGGAGTTCGCCATAACCGCCTGCTGCGCCGGCTGATGACTCCTACAGAATTGAACAACGTTTTGTAGGAGAGTTCCGTTGTGAAAGACTTCCTCGCGATTTCCGTCGCCGCCACCGTCGGCGCTAACCTGCGGTATTTACTGAGCCGTTTTGCCGCCAGAGAGTTGGGCCCGGTTTTTCCCTACGGAACGCTTGCCATCAATATTGCGGGCAGTTTCATCGTAGGATTCTTCGTCATCTGGACCACAGAGCGCGTGCTGGTCGATCCCCGCTGGCGGCTGCTGGTGGTGATAGGTTTCTGCGGATCGTTCACGACATTCTCCAGCTACGCCTTCGAGACCATGTCGTACTTTGAGCAAGGCCAGTGGGGATTAATGCTGGTGAACATCATCAGCAACAATCTGCTATGCCTGGGCGGAGCGCTCGCCGGCATGGCGTTGGCGCGGGCATTGTAAGCATGAATAAGATTCCGACGCTAGAAACCGCGAGGTTAAGGTTGCGTCCGTACAGCGAGGCCGACATCGCGGAACTGGTGCCGCTGATTGGCGCTCGCGAAGTGGCAGCCACCACGCTTCGCATCCCGCATCCCTATACCGAGTGGGACGCGAGAGATTTTCTCGTCCTTGTACAGGAGCCAGGCAGGATCTGGTTGGCGATTACTCTGCGCAATGATGGACGCCAGACTGGAGGCGTCGGCCTGTACATCGAGGAGCAGCACCAGCACGCCGAGCTCGGTTACTGGCTGGGCGTGCCCCACTGGGGAAAGGGTTATGCGACCGAAGCGGCGCGAGAGATGCTGCGCTACGGCTTCGAAGATCTCCAGTTGCATCGTATCTTCGCCTCGCATTTTAGGCACAATCCCGCATCCGGCAGAATACTGAGGAAGCTGGGTATGCGCTACGAGGGCTGTCAGCGGGAGCATCTTCGTAAGTGGGATCAGTTCGTCGATTCGGAGTTATACGGCATGCTGCGGCGCGATTGGGAGCAAATCAGGGAGGTTCGCGAGTAAAATGCCTGATGCCATGGCCGTGCAGGTCACGATCTATCTGAACGAAGCCGATCATTGGCATCACCGGCCACTGCATATGGAGATCCTCAATTACCTGCGCAAAGAGAATGTTTACGCGGCGACGGCATTCCACTGCGTGGCGGGATTTCTGGGACGGCAGCGCGTCGAAACCGCGCACCTGGTCGAGGCGGGCGGCAAGCTTCCGGTCATCATTATTTTCGTCGACACCGACGAACACGTCAGCCGGGTGCTTTCCACGTTGAAGGAAATGGCCGCACACCGACTCATCGTGCGCGAGAATGTCGTGCTGGAGCAGGGGAACCTCGACTGACTCTCCACGCTTAATCCTTCGCCCGAGCAGGCCAGTTCGCCTTCCGATACGTGAAATGCAGTAAGGCGATCGCTGCGATCGCCACCGGGAAACAGAACCAACTGGCCTCCGGCCCGAGCAGTCCGCCGGTCACTCCCGTCGAACCGGGAAACTCTGCGTTCAACAGGCGCCCGATGGCGAAGTGCCCGCCATTCATCCCTGAAAAGACGTAGAGGAACATGAAATCAAAGGCCGCGTGCATACCGATCGGAAAGGCCAGGCCGCCTGTACGTCGTAAGGCGAGTGTGATAAAGACCGTCAACAGGGTCACGGCCACCCAGTCTTCCCAGCGCTCGTTCGGCTTGGTGTAATAGTGCAAGGCCCCAAAACCAACGGCGTTGATCATGGCAGCTGCCCAGAATCCAATGCCGTCGGCCAGGGTGTACAAGAAATAGCCGCGAAACGTGATTTCTTCGCCGAACCCGATGGCCAAGTTCGTGATGAGCCAGAGGCCCGCGAATTTGAAAAGCTCACCGCCCGTCACATTGAGGCCGTGCACACGGTAACCGCCGCCAAGGAAGATCAGCAGGATAATGGCAGATGGCATCACCAGGCCCCAAACCACGCCTGCCCAGAACAGCCGTCCAAACAGGTCACGCAATCGGGGAATACCGTAGACCGCAAGGCTACGGCGTTCGAGACGCGACATGATGGCGGTTGCAATCAGCGCGACCATGAGCGTGCCACCTTCACCAATAATCAGATCCATAGGATGCAGTGGCGGATAGTCGGGCAGATGCAGGCGCTCTAAACCTTTTCTGAAAACGTAGCCAAGCGCGAAGAACAAGACGCAGAATAGAAGTAGCCGCCATCCTGAACGCACCTCTCGGCCATTGTGGAAGATTTTGCGCAACATGATGCCTCCCCGTTGTCGAGTACGCGAGTCCGAGGCTCGCGGTTCCGGTTCTGTGCCGCTTGCGCACTGCTACGGCATACTAGTACCCTTCCAGATTCATGCTCTCACCCCTCGATATTTTAGCCATAGCCGCGCACCGCGACGACGTCGAGCAGACCTGCGGCGGCACGCTCCTGAAAGCTGCGCAGCACGGGCAGCGTACAGGAATTCTTGATCTGACCCAGGGCGAAATGGGCACACGCGGCACGGCGGATGACCGGGCGCACGAGGCAGCCGACGCGGCGAAGGTTCTCTCAGTGCAGTGGCGCCGCGCCCTCGACATCCCGGACGGGCGTGTCGAAAACACCTGGGAGAACCGCCTGAAAGTCGCGAGCGTGATTCGCGAGACGCGGCCGCAGGTGGTCATTCTGCCCTACTGGAAGGGGCGGCATCCGGATCATTACACGGCTTCCGTCCTTGGGTATGAAGCGTGTTTTCTTGCGGGGTTGGCCAAGCTGGATCCTCAAAGAGCACTCGGCACAACACTCAGTACATCGGGTGACCAAAAAGACGGGGACTCGCTCGCTCCCCACCGGCCATTCAAGATTATTTATGCAACGCTCTACTACGACATTCGGCCCACTTTCGTGGTCGATATCAGCGACCAGTTCGAGGGAAAGTTCGCCTCGATCCTAGCGTACAAGTCGCAGTTCAGCGACCAGGAAGCTGGCAAGGACCTGTTCCCTGCTCATGACGAGATCCATGCCCGAGTAGCGGCGATGGCGCGGTTCTACGGCATGTTGGGCGGCGTCACCTACGCCGAACCGTTTCTCGAGAAAGAAGTCGGGCTGGTCGAGGATTTGTTGGCGCTTCCCGTTAAATCCATTTAGGATATCCAGACCCAAATCCACTCCACAGGAGAAGTGCCCAATGATGTCGCGCTGTGCATTCAATCTGGTCACCGTTATCGCACTAACCGCCGCCGCGGCAGCTCAAGCTGGAACATGGCAGATTGATCCCAACCATTCCTCGGCGCAGTTCTCGGTGCGGCACCTTGGCGTCTCTACCGTGCGGGGCGCTTTCACGAAAGTGAGCGGCTCTGCGAAGCACGATCCAACGGATCCCTCGAAGACCTCCCTGGACGCCTCGATCGACGCCAGCTCGGTGGATACGCGAGTGGAAATGCGCGACAACGACCTGCGCAGCCCCAACTTCCTCGAAGTGCAGAAGTATCCGACGATTACTTTTCATTCCAAGCAGACGAAAGCAGCCGGGGCTGGCAAGCTACAAATCACGGGCGATCTGACCATTCACGGCGTCACCAAGGAAGTCGTGCTCGACGTGGATGGGCCGTCAGCCCCGATCAAAGATCCGTGGGGCAATCAACGGATTGGCGCATCGGCGGCCACCAGGATCAACCGCAAGGATTTTGGCATCAACGGTGCGCCGGGCGCGGTCGGAGACGAGATCACAATCACAATTGACGCAGAGCTAATCCAGCCGCCGGCCAAATGAACTAACGCTGGCCAGTTCGACTGTGCCGCGGAGGTTCTGACCATCGCCTTGGTGGAGGCTGGTATGAAGAGCGGTTCAAGGATTAACCGGTTGCATGTCGCCGGACTCGGCTTGGCTCTGACGTGGACGCTGGTATCCGCTTGGGCACAGACGAGCGTTACGGTTTCTCCTAAGCGCGCTGCGGTCGCTGCGACTACCCAAACGCAACAATTCACCTCGTCGGCCGCGAATGTGACGTGGAGTGTCGACCGAGTGACAGGAGGAAACGCAACCGTGGGGACCATCAGCGCCAGTGGTCTCTACACTCCGCCAGCGGCAGGAGGAACTCACATCATCACAGCGACCACGGTTACGGCACCGCCTGTCTCCGGTTCCTCGACGGTCGCCGTATCGGACCTGTTCGCCGTTCTCACCTATCACAACAGCCCGGCGCGCAACGGAATTAACAACAAGGAATATGCCTTAACCCCAACCACTTTGACCACGTCGACTTTTGGCAAGCTGTTTTCGTGCCATGTAGACGGCGCAGTCTACGCGCAGCCGCTATGGATCAAAGGCTTGAGCATCGGCGGCGGTGTGCGCAACGTCATTTTCGTCGCCACACAACATGACAGTGTTTACGCCTTCGATGCCGATGCCAGCCCCTGCAAAACCTACTGGCATGCCAATTTGCTGGACGCATCGCATGGCGGCACGGCCCATGAGACCCCGGTGGTGTGGAATGATGTGGGGAAATGCTACGGAGATATCTATCCTGAAGTCGGAGTCACGGGCACGCCAGTGATCGACTCCATCACGAGGGTGGTCTATCTCGTGAGCGCCTCCGAGAGCAGCCCCACAAGTTCGGGTCTTTGTTCCAGCTCGGCGGCGACGTTTTATCACCGGTTGCACGCCTTGGATCCGGTCACAGGAAGCGAGAGGTTCAATGCGCCTGTCACGATTGGCGCCACGGTGCCCGGAACCGGAGACGGGTCTTCGGGCGGCATGGTGAGCTTTAACTCGCAGCTCCATCACCAGCGGTCTGGCCTGCTGCAAGTCGGGGGCAGGATATTTGTAGCTTTTGCTTCACACGAGGATGCGACCCCGTATCACGGCTGGGTAATCGGCCATTCGGCATCGAACGTGCAGCACCAATTCGCCATTTTCAACACCACACCCAACGGATTGAACGGAGCCGATGGCGGCATCTGGGCTGGGGGTGGAGCGCCGGCCGCCGACAGTGGAGGAGACATATACATTACCACCGGGAACGGCGCATTCGATGAGGCTCCGGCGCCGCCCGACAACGATTACGGTGATAGCATTCTGAGGCTGCATCCGTTCAACGGGAGCACGCCGAATGGCGTGAATTTGAGCGTCGCAGGCTGGTTCACTCCCTACGATCAGGCTATGCTCTCGCAAAACGATACTGACCTGGGTTCGGGTGCGGCGGTCTTGTTGCCGGATCAAGCCTCCGGCCCCACCCACCTTCTGACGCAGGTTGGCAAAGAGGGTGTCGTCTATCTCATTGATCGCGACAGCATGGGGCAGTACAACGGCACAAGCAACAATCAGATAGTGCAGACCTTCTTCGGCCCCCAAAATGGTTTGTGGGGTACGCCGGCACTGTGGCGAAACAATCTGTACCTCGGAGGCAAGAGAGATTCCCTCCGGCAGTTCACTTTCGACCCGAACCAGGGAATGTTTATCCCGGCCGTCGCGTCGCTGTCGAGTCAAGTCTTCGGCTATCCCGGCACGACCCCATCCGTTTCATCGCGAGGAGGATCGAATGGCATTGTTTGGGCTATCGATGCCAGCCTCTACGGCTACGCCAGCCCGAATGCCGGAGTCAATTGTTCGACCCTGCCCATGCCTTCTACCTGTTCCGGGCCCGCGGTCCTGCATGCTTTCAGCGCAACGAACCTCGCAGTCGAGTACTGGAACAGCGCAATGGCAGCGAACAATCGAGACCGGGCGGGCAACGCCGTGAAGTTTGTTCCGCCGACCATCGCCAATGGCAAGGTGTACGTAGGCACGCGGACCGAAGTTGACGTGTACGGACTCCTCCCCAATTAACGGGGAGTCTACTTCTTCACCGCCACCGCCAAGCCGTCGCGGATGGGCAAGATCGTCGTGTAGAAGTCCCTCGAGTCATAGAGCTTGCGATTGAACTCGAGGATGGCCTTCGTTTTCGCGTCGGTAGGATTTTTCTCGGCGACGCGTCCGCTCCACAGCACATTATCGGTGATGAACAGACCGCCCTTTCGCAGGCGGGGACTGATCAGGCGCAGTACGCGGGGATAGTCCTCTTTGTCGACGTCGTTGAAGATGATGTCGAACTCTTGCTTCTGCTCAGACAGAAATTCCAAGGCGTCGCCAGTGTGAATGGCGATGCGATTGGCGACTCCGGCGCGGGCGAAGTAGCCGCGGGCGCGCTCGGCATTCTTGCGGTCGCCGTCGGTATAAATAACGCGCCCCTTGTCGCCAACAGCCTGCGCCCACCAAATCGTTGAATACCCGATCGCTGAACCCAACTCGAACACCGTGCGGGCGCCGATCATCACGGCCAGTTGCTGCAGCACGCGGGCCACAGCAGGGCCCACGATGGGGATGTGGTGCTGGGTGGCATACTCTTCCATCTCTGCCAGCACTTCGTCGCGCTTGGGCAGCATGGAATACAGATAATCATCGACAGGGCCCGCCGTAGTGGAGTTGTAATGCCGCCAGCTAGCCGCGGCTTCTTTCTGCTTGCTTTGAGTCACGCGCTTCCCTTTCTGGATTTGTTTATGTGGATTCACCCGCCGATCGTCACTCCCGGCTGCATTTCCAGGACTTCTACGCTGGGCGCGAGCTGCTGTAATTGGCTCGGCCGTCCGACCAGAACCGGCAAAGTTCCGAAATGCATGGGAATCACAGTCTTCGGCTTCAGAAGAGTGCAGGCATAGGCGGCCTCGCGCGGCCCCATGGTGTAGTGGTCGCCGATGGGCAGCATGACGATTTCGGGGGCGTACAGTTCGCGGATGATCGCCATGTCACCGAACACATTGGTATCGCCCGCATGGTAGATCTTCAAACCGTTGGAAAACTCAACCACGTACCCGCAAGCTTCGCCGCCGTAGACGATCTCGTCGCCGTCCCGGATGCCGCAGGAGTGATCGGCATGCACCATGGTGACTCTAATGTCTCCGACTGTCTGCGTGCCGCCTTTGTTCATCTCGGCAAGTTGCTTCGCGCCTTTCTTTCCCAGCCACCGCGCCAACTCCGGAATTCCAACCACGACCGGGTTGTGCTGTTTACAAATCTCGACGGCGTCGCCGATGTGGTCGCCGTGACCATGAGTGCAGAGCAGGATGTCCACCTTCTTCACAGTCTTGTCGGCTGCGGGGCACATGGGATTGCCGATCACCCAAGGGTCGATGATGACGGTCTTGCCACCCGGAGTCTCGATGCGAAAAGTAGCGTGGCCCAACCAGGTGAGTTTAGTGCCTTTCAGATTCATGTTGCTCCAGATTCCAGTCATTCGTACGCAAGCATCAGCATTCAGCCAGAAGGTTATTTTGGAAACTTCAAGATTGGCATCGGCTGCCGAAAAGCTGAGTGTTTTTCCCGCTAAGCGTCCTCCCTAGGATAATATGAAACGCCATGACAGACCTCAAAGTGCTGATTAAGCGGGAAGAGATCGCCAAGCGTGTGAGCGAATTGGGCGCGCAGATTACGAAGGATTTTGCAGGACAATCGGTCATTTTAGTGGGAGTACTGAAGGGAGCCGCAATTTTTCTTTCGGATCTGGCCCGGCACGTCGCCCTCGACGCGACATTCGATTTCATAGGCGTCTCCAGCTACGGCAATCGGCCCAGCCCGACCCAGGAACTCAAGAGCGGATGGGATTCGACCGGTGAGGTGAAGTTAACCAAAGATGTGGATCAGACCATGAAGGACAAAAACATCATTCTCGTGGAGGACATCCTTGACACCGGCCTGACCATGACTTATCTGAAAAAAATGTTGCTGGCACGCCAACCGCGGTCACTGAAGGTCGCGTCGTTGCTCGACAAGCCGTCGCGGCGCAAGCTGCCGCTGGAGGGAGACTACGTCGGCTTCAAGATTCCCGACGAATTTGTCGTCGGATACGGACTCGACTACGCGGAAAAGTACCGCAACCTGGCTGACATTTGCGTAGTGCCTAGAGAATAACCGCGAGTCGAACCGAGCGCCGCCAATAAGCCGTCGAACCAGGCCCCAAAAACGCGGCTGCTATCATACCAAGGATGGGAACCGTCCTCCCCAAATCTGACCGCTTGCCGGTCGAGTCGCTGATGCTAGACGTTGCCGATGTGCTGGCCACGTCCCTCGACCTGGACACGACTGTGCGCCGAGTCGCCGAGGTCGTGCGCAGAGTCATCAATTACGAAATCTTTGCCATCCTCCTGCTCAACGAAAAGACCCAGGAACTGCGGTTCCGCTTTCAGGTAGGGTATCCGCCCGAGTTTGCCGAGCGAACCCGGATTAAGGTTGGCGAGGGCGTGACCGGCCTGGCGGCCCAACTGCACCAAGCCCTTCTCATTGACGATGTCACCAGCGATCCGCGGTACATTCCGGCGGTTCCCAACGTTCGCTCCGAACTCGCAGTGCCACTGATCACCAAGAACCGCGTGATCGGTGTCATCGACATCGAGGCGCGTGAACCAGGCTATTTCACGGAAGACCATCGCCGACTGCTCACGCTAGTCGCGTCGCGGATGGCCGCAGGTATTGAAAACGCACAGCTTTACACCCGCACCACTAAACAGGCGCGAATTCTTCTTTTGTTGAATGAGATTGCGCGCGAGCTGTCATCGATCCTGAACCTCGACGAGTTGCTGGGCCGCATCGCCGAACTCATACGTCGTTTGATCGACTACCAGATGTTCAGCATCCTGCTTCTGGATGCGTCAGGCGAGAAACTTCAGCACCGCTTCTCTTTGCGATTCAATGAGAATATTCATCTGAAGCGCGAAATCCCCTTGGGCCGCGGCTTGGTGGGCGCGGCCGCTCAGAGTAAGCAGGCTGTGTTGGTGCCCGACGTTACCAAAGATGCTCGCTATGTTGAAGCCAATCCCGAGACGCGCTCGGAACTGGCCGTCCCTTTGATCTACAAAGACAAGGTGATCGGGGTCCTCGATCTGGAACATACCCGGCGCGGATTCTTTACCGAAGAGCACCAGCGCACTATGATGACGCTCGCGGCGCAGATTGCAATTGCCCTCGAAAATGCGCGCCTATACGAAGAGATTGAGCGCCAGGAGCGCCGACTGGAACGCGATCTCTCCCTGGCGCGCGAATTACAAGGAAGGCTTCTGCCGCAGACGCATCCGAAACTGGCCCACCTCGACGTCGCGGCGAAGTTCGTGCCTGCCCGCACCATTGGCGGCGACCTTTACGACTTCATTCCCTACTCCATGTCGCGGCTTGGCATCGTTATCGGTGATGTCAGCGGCAAAGGTGCGCCGGCAGCTATTTACGCGGCCCTGGTCAGTGGAATACTGCGGTCCCACGCTCCCATTGAACCGGGCCCGGCGGAGATGCTCTCGGCGGTGAATCTCTCGCTGGCCGAACGCCGTATTGAAGCGCAGTTCGTATCGCTCATTTACGCGCTCTGGGATGACGAGCATAAAACCCTGACCGTGGCGAATTCAGGGCTTCCCCGTCCGATCTATGTGCATGGCGGAAAGAACGAGGTCATAGAAGCTACGGGCCTGCCCCTCGGCCTGTTCGACGAAGCAGACTACGACGAGTTCAGATTTCGGATGAAGACTGGGGATATGTTCGTCTTCTTCAGCGATGGCATTCTCGACGCGCGCAACCGCAAGGGCGAACTGTTTGGACGGGGCCGGGTCGAAAAACTCATCGGGGAGTGCACGGAACAGTCCGCCGACTGCGTCGTGAATTTGCTGTTCAGCGCCGTGGCCGAACACTCGGCCGGCGTGGAAACCTTTGATGACCAGACAGTGGTCGCCATCCGTGTGAAGAGTGCCGCACAAAGCTCTCCCAAGAAGAAATGACCCCAGCCCGCCAGAATCTCGCCGCAGGGCGTCCCCCCGGATTTACGTATCGCCAAGCGAAGCGTGGCGTCTTGCGTCGCGCCGGGCAGTTCGTGTTGCACTGCGAAGATATCGCGTTATCTAAACTCAGCGAGCAGCACGGGAGCCCACTATACGTCTACTCGGCTGCCATGATCCGTGAACGCTATGCCGCGTTTGAACAGGCCTTTCGCCAGGTACCCCACACGCTCTGCTACTCCGTCAAAGCAAATTCGAACCTGAGCATCTTGCGCCTTCTGGCGCGGGCTGGATGCGGCTTCGACGTCGTCTCCGGTGGTGAACTCGAACGTGTACTCACGGCCGACCGCAAGGCGGCGAAGAAAGTCGTGTTCTCTGGAGTGGGCAAGACGCGCGAGGAGTTGACGGCCGCAACAAAAGCGGGAATCCTTCTGTTCAACGTGGAGAGCGAGTCTGAATTGTGGGCGCTGGCCGAGTGCGCCGGCCGTTTGCGTACTCAGGCCCCCGTGGCTCTGCGCGTCAATCCTGACGTGGCGGCCGAGACGCATCCTTACATCTCGACCGGATTGCACCAGCACAAGTTCGGGGTGCCCCTCGGCGACGCAAAGTCGCTTTACGCCAAGGCATCCAGCGCGCGGTACCTCAGGGTAAGCGGCGTGAGCGTTCATATTGGATCGCAGATCACCGATGTCGCTCCATTCGGAGAGGCGATGGCGCGCCTGGCGGAACTGGTTCGCGAACTGCGTTCCGACGGCCATCGCATCGATTACGTTGATGCGGGTGGCGGGCTCGGTATCAACTACGAGAAGCCGGATTCGGGCGACCTGCGCGTTTCCATCGCCGCTTATGCGCGTGCGCTGGTGTCGCCCTTGCGCGGACTGGGGGTGCGGTTACTGCTGGAGCCCGGCCGGTCGATCGTAGGGCCGGCGGGTGTTCTGCTCACTACGGTCATCTACAAGAAGAGGAATAACGGCAAGCAGTTCGTGGTGGTTGACGCCGCGATGAATGATTTGATCCGTCCCGCGCTGTATGGCGCCTATCACGAGATCGTTCCGGTGACGCAGGATGCGAGCCCAACGTCAAGATCAGAAGTATTGGACATTGTCGGGCCGGTATGCGAGACCGGAGATTTCTTCGCCCGCGACCGCGAATTACCGCCGGTCGAACAAGGAGACCTGCTGGCAATTTTGGATGCGGGTGCATACGGCATGGTACTGGCGTCGAACTACAACACGCGCCCGCGAGCGGCGGAAGTATTGGTATCGGGCAAGTCGGCCAAAATAATTCGGAAGCGCGAACGAGTGTCGGACCTGCTGCGAGGTGAACCCTAGGTCCGCTTTGGTGTTGTGAAAGGGGTGAGAAATCAAACGCTCAGATTTGCCACTCGCCCCACTTCAGTTTGGTGCGCAGCAGGTGGAAGAAATCGGTTCCGGTGCGAAACAGATTCACATTATGCTCAGACCGCCGGCACCTGACCCGGTCGCCGTCGCGCAAGTCCAGACCCGGCTGACCGTCGAGACTGAGGTACGCAACTTCCTCTTCACTGCGCAGCAGGATTTCAATCTCCACTGAATCGGGCACCACCAGTGGGCGATGCGTGAGTGAATGCGGGGCCACCGGCGTAATCACAAAAGCGCTAACCGTCGGCATGAGCACGGGTCCGCCAGCAGAAAGCGAATATGCCGTAGACCCGGTAGGTGTGGCCACGATCATGCCATCGGCGCGATAGCTCGACACAAAAGCCTTGTCGATGAACAAGTCATAGGTGTTGAGCCGTGCCAGAGCGGTCTTATTCACGACCGCGTCATTGAAGACGAAATAACTGCCGCGCACCGTATCTCCGCGCAACAATTCGCAGAGCATCATTGAACGCCGCTCCACCGCGGCGCGGCCTTGGGCAATCGCCTCCAGCATGGTGTAAACGGACTGCAGCGGTACCTCGGTCAGAAAGCCAAGCGATCCCAGGTTGACGCCGAGCAAAGGAACATCGATCGCAGCCGTGACCCTCGCCGCCGACAGCAGGGTCCCATCACCTCCCAGCACGACCACCAGATGCAGCGGCTGCGAGGCAATTTCCGTCCGCGGCACAACCTCCTGCCCCTCAATGTATCCAGCCGTCTCCCCATCAACGATCACTTTGTATCCGTGCTCTGCCAGCCAGTTAAGAAGTCCGGGAAGGATTTGCGCCACCTCAGGACGATCAGGCCGCGAAATGAGAGCGGCGGTTTTCGAGAAAGGCGGTTGTGGGGGGGCCATGGCGAAAGAGAGATTGTACAAGGTTTCGGACATCTGCCGCAGCGGACTAAGCCGACGCTGCGGAATCAGAAAAGTCCGCGCAGCAGAAATTCGCGATTGCCTTCCATTCCAAGGATCGGGGATTCGATCACGTCGGTTTGCGCGGCCCCAAGACTCAGCACCGCGCTCCTCACTCGTTGTACCGCCCCTGACTGCGCATCTTCATCACGCACCAGGCCGCCCTTGCCCACGTGTTTCCTGCCCGCTTCGAATTGCGGCTTGACTAAAACGATGATCGTCCGCCCCTTCCGTTCGTCTGGCGATGCGGGAAATGCCGCTGCGATCACAGCGGGAAGAACCAAGGTTGCTGAGATGAACGACACATCCATCGCCACCAGATCCACCGTCTCTACGACTACTTCGCGCGTGAGGTAGCGGGCATTGGTCTTTTCCAGCAACTTGACACGCGCATCCTGACGAAGCTTGAAGTCCATCTGGCCATAGCCGGTGTCCACCGCGATCACGCGCGCCGCGCCACGCTGCAAAAGACAGTCGGTGAAACCTCCCGTAGACGCGCCAATGTCGAGACAGATCCTGCCTCTCACATCAATGGTCCAGTGGTCCAGAGCACGCTCGAGCTTCAGTCCGCCGCGGCTGACGTAGCGTAGGTCCTCACCCAGCAGGCGGATCAAGCAATCCTCCGCCACTTGTGCGCCAGCCTTATCCACCTTTTGAGCGTCGACCAGGACCTTGCCGGCGAGAACCAATGCTTGTGCCCGCTCGCGTGAAGCGGCGAGACCTCGATCTACGAGAAGCTTGTCGAGCCGAAGTTTCAAAAGAAAATTTTCGCCAGAAGTCCTACCACGAAAGTGCCAGCACTCGCTCCAGTGCAAAGTGTAGAAGCATCTCTCGTTGAATCACTTACGAGGCTACTGTGCCCCTTTTCCACAGAATTTTCCACGAACATGTTGAAAACTTCCAGGTCGCGATGCACGAAGCGTGAAAAAAGCCGCCCGATTTTGGGCGGCTTTCTTGAAATTCGTCAAACCTAATCTAGCCAGCAACTTCTTCCAACAATTTCTGATCGATGTCGAAGTTAGCGTGAACGTTCTGCACGTCGTCATGCTCTTCGAGCGCTTCCATCAGCCGGATCATGGTGTTGGCCGCGGCGCCTTCCAGCTTGATGTAGTTTTGCGGGATAAAAGAAACGCTTGAAGATGCAGGCTCAATGCCAGCTTTCTTCACCGCTTCGAGCACAGCTTCGAAAGCGGAAGGCTCGGTTAGGATTTCCCAGTTCTCTCCATCGTCATTCAAATCTTCCCCGCCCGATTCGAGAACGATGTTCATCAGGTCGTCCTCTTTTGCAGCGCTTTTGGGGATGATGATGTCGCCTTTCTTGTGGAACATCCAGGAGACGGCTCCGGCTTCAGCCATGTTGCCGCTGTTTTTGCCGAAGACGTGACGGATCTCACTGACGGTACGGTTGCGGTTGTCGGTGTTGATATCCAGCAGAATGGCAACTCCGCCCGGCCCGTAGCCTTCGAGCGAGAATTCCTCATAGGTAGCGCCAGGCAATTCGCCCGTGCCGCGCTGGATGGCCCGCTTGATGTTATCGGCGGGCATGTTCTCGGCCTTGGCTGCAACGATCGCGCCACGCAGGCGCGGGTTGGAGTCGGGATCACCGCCGCCGTTCTTGGCGGCAATGCTGATTTCCTTGATGAGGCGCGTGAAAATCTTGCCGCGCTTGGCGTCAAGAGCGCCCTTCTTGTGTTTGATTGTGGCCCATTTTGAGTGGCCGGACATGGTTAGACCTCGTATCTAAAGAACTTGGATGGCGCAGGATTCGCCTTCAGAGGAGATCACGGGTTGCCCTCGGTAAGTATGCAGGCGAACCTGAATTATACCATGACCCCATGGGGAACCTCACAGCTTCGGCGGCTTGATCTTGTATTCCTGCGGAATCTGAAACACCGAGGGATGAGGTTCTTCAGTTGACGTCGGTTTGCAATAAGTGGTTTGCTCGCCGGCCGCGGTGGACACCTTGGTCAGCACGGGAGTCTTCAGCTTCACGCTGGACCACACCTCGGTCACGTTGGGCTTAGGTGGCATTCTTGGAGGCTCGGGTAGTTTGGGAGCAGCCGGGGGCTTCGCCATCTGAGGGGCGCCGGGCACGCTAGCCTTGGGCACCTGTGGCTCAGGCATTTGCGGCTTCGGTGGCGGTGCCATCGCGGGCAGGGTAAAGCGCTTGCCCTCGACCTCGTGTCCTTCAATCATCGACTTCCCGAGATCCTCCACATGCATCGGAGGTGGAGGAGGAACGGCTCCGGCTGGCGCCTGCGGACTGCCCGGCGGCACTTTTGGAGCCGTCTGGAGAGTCATCGGCAGAATGGTCGCTTCTTTCTTAAGGTGATCGAGCAGGATAGTATGGCCCGATGCTGGATCGGAAATCACACTGGTGTGCGGCGTATCGAGGCGCATTTTGCCGTCACTGGAACGCCACCTACGCGACGCAGATTGCGAGGGCTGGCCACCTCCAGCCGGCTGCATTTTAGTGGTGCAATCGGAACACGAAGGCGGTGTCGGCGACGGCGGTTGCGGAATCGGTTCCACAGCGGGCTAAGTTTAGCACGGCTCGCAGCGGCCGCGGAATGAAGTCTGTAAGCGGTATTGACTCGGTCTGACTTCGCACCTAACATGCCAAGTCGGGGCGCCGCGCCCGTGTCTTCCCTATGATCGGCCAGCGGATTGGGCACTACCGAATCGTCGAAAAAATCGGCGCGGGAGGTATGGGCGAAATCTTTCGGGCCCATGACGAGAGGCTGGGGCGCGACGTTGCGCTGAAGCTGATTCGCCCCGCTTCCAGCGACAATCCCGATCATCTGCGCCGCTTCGAACAGGAAGCTAGGGCCGCCGCCGCGCTCAACCACCCCAACATCGTCGCGATCTATGACGTTGGTTTCGAGGGCACGACTCCCTATATTGTCTCGGAATTGCTCCACGGAAAGACCCTGCGGCAACGCTTGTCGGAAGGCCCGATTTCGATTCGAGAGGCGGCTGACTACGCGCTCCAAGTCGCGCACGGACTGACTGCAGCTCACGAACGCCACATCGTGCACCGTGATTTGAAGCCGGAAAATCTTTTCCTGACCAACGACGGGCGTATCAAGATTCTAGATTTCGGAGTAGCTAAACTCCAGGTACCGCCGGAAGACCAGCGCTCCATCGAAAACCTCAGCACGGTGACCAAGACTGGAACTGTTATCGGCACCGTCGCTTACATGTCTCCGGAGCAACTCCGAAGCAAGTCGGTGGATCACCGCAGCGACATCTTCAGCTTCGGCGCAATCCTCTACGAAATGGTGACCGGACGCCGCGCCTTTCGGGGCGAGACCGAAGTCGACACGATGACCGCCGTTCTCCGCGAAGAGCCACCGGACGCAAACCTCGAACAGGCTGCGATCCCAGCCGGATACCGGGACGTGGTGAAGCACTGCCTTGAAAAAGAACCGGAGAACCGGTTCCAGTCGGTGAAGGATCTGGCTTTCGCGTTCGAGACTCTGTCGGGTTCTTCCCCTTCCGGAGAGACTCGCGTCGCGGTGCCGAGGCGTCCGACCGCCCGTGTGATGCCGTGGGCGCTCGTCGCAGTACTGGCCGCAGCCACCGCTCTTCTCGCGGTTGCGCAATGGCTTCGTACTCCGGCCCCGCCTCCGGTCTATCGCCGTTTGACGTTTGAGGCCGGAACCGTCTATGCCGCGCGCTTTGCGTCGAACGGAGACTCCATCGTTTACAGCGCCGCCTGGAACGGAAAGCCGGTGCAGATATTCTCCACCGTAGGGAATTCCCTGCTGGCCCAGCCGCTGAATTTGAGTGACGCCAATCTGCTGGGCGTTTCAAGGTCCAATGAACTGGCGGTGGTGCAGCGCGGCGCGCCCACAGGGCAGATGGAGACCAGCGACGGTATGCTGGCGGTTTCGCCGCTGGCAGGCGGATCGCCGCGCGAAGTACTTTCTGACGTTCGGTGGGCCGACTGGAATGCTGAAAGCGAACTGGCAGTCGTCCACTACGTCGAAGGCCACAGTCGCCTGGAGTATCCCATCGGGAACGTGCTCTATCAGGCTGGCGGATGGATCAGCAATATACGCTTCTCTCCGCTGGGCGACAAAATCGCGTTCATGGATCATCCGGCATTGTGGGACAACCGCGGTAGTGTCTGCGTTGTGGATCTCGCCGGGCATATGCGGACGCTCTCGCGAGAATGGGAGTCCGAGAGTGGACTGGCCTGGCGTCCGGACGGAAATGAAATCTGGTTTACCGCGGTTGAAAAAGGAAACAACCTCAATTTGATGGCGGTGGATTTGTCCGCCAAGGTACGCACCTTGCTGAATTTGCCCGTGGGCCTCGTTCTCCAGGACATCGCTTCAGACGGTCGTGTCCTTGCGGCGTCGAAATCCCAGCGTCTGGCCATGTCTTTCAGCGCACTGGGCAGTAAGGAAGACGCGGACCTTTCCTGGCATGACTGGGATTCCGCGCGGGATATCTCGCCCGATGGGCAATTCGTGCTGTTCGAAGATGCCAGCGAGGCAGCGGGGCCGGGATATTCGGTTATGCTTCGGAAGGTGGACGGTACCCTGCCCGTGCGACTGGGCGAAGGCAGCACTGGGGGAATGTCGCCTGACGGAAAATGGGCGGCCTCTATTTCTACCAGTAAGGCAGCCCAGATCACACTGTTCCCGACCGGTGCCGGGCAGCCTCGCACGATCAACGTAAGTGGTCTTCAGCACATTCAGAATGGGTGGGCCCGCTTCCTGCCGGATGGGAAAAAACTTTCTGTGAATGCCAACGAAGTGGGCCATCCACCCCGCTGCTACTTCGTCGACGCGTCCAGCGGAAACGCCAAAGTTGTAACTCCGGAGGGAGTGTTGTGTGGCCCGCTCTCACCCGACGGCCGATCCATCATCGGAAAAGGACCGAGTGGGCCCGTACTTTACTCGGCTGAGGGAGGAGCACCGCGGCTCATTCCCCACCTGGACCCGAAGTTCAATCCGGTGCGGTGGTCCAATGACGGCTCGGCGCTGTTCGGGTACTACCCAGGTGAGTTGCCCAGCAAGGTTTACAAAATCGAAATCCTGACGGGCAAACAAACATTGATTGGAGAACTGAGGCCCGGTGCTCCCGCCGGGGTTGTAATGGTTGCCCCGGTGATGGTGAGTGGCGATGGGACCCGGTTCGCCTACAGCTATAACCAGACGCTGTCTGTTCTCTACCTCGTCACGGGCTTGCATTAACCGAACGAGCCTCGATTTTTCGTCAATCCAAAGAGCCCGCGAAATCCGAAGGCACATAGTGGAAGAAGATTGAAGTCGATGTCTGCCCCTCGCCCAGTGTTGCTCTGTAGTGGGGCAGCCGAATTCCTCGGTAGGCGAGTCCATCCCCGATTGATTGGTACACGGTAATTGTGCTCATGGGAGTCTCCAGTCGAATCGGCCACGGAGTTTCAAGCGCAGGCTCAGGAGAAAAATCCAGACAGAGTGTGACGCTGAATTCGCACTGTTCCCGATCGGTGTGCTTTTTTAGCTCCGCTCCGCTTAAATAGGAGGCGAGGTACACATAAGAAGGTTTGAGGGGCTCCCCGGCCACCGCGCTCAGAGTCCATGTCATCTGATGGTGGAAAAAGCGCGCCACCGAATCGTTGTAGGCCACGTAACGCCGCGGGCTCTGGCGATCGCCAAGCCGGATCGCGCCCGTGCGGATCATGAACCGGTAGTAACGGCGCAAAGCTGCAACATGAAACGGATGGATCAAGTCGGCGAGGGGCGCATAGCCTTTCTGGCGGAAGATCGGAGCCGCCTTATTGATCATGGCCTGGCGCTCACTGTGGCGCTGCCCGGTGCAACCTTCGGGAACGAGGATACCTGCCATGGCAAGCAGACTCCTCGTGATGCCGGCGACCTTAGAAGGAACGGGTTCATTCGGGCGGAGATCTCGTACCACAGCCTCAAGTTGCGGCCCCAACCAGAAAGGGAGTGGCGATTCACTCGCCGAGTCGCGCGCCCAGGCTGTAGTGCCCTCCGTGGCAAAGCCAGAGAGCATATCCTCACGGTCGTCAAGTTCAGGCGGCAAGTCGCCTCTAGGACACAAGACGCAGTGCGGATTCAGATAAAGAGGCCGCAGCAGATTCTCTTGAGAGCGCAATGACCGCAGAGCCCTCTGTGGAATCAAGTGCAAGGGCAACTCATCCAACAGGCAATAGAAACGGTCGGGGGAGAGCGTCGCGGCATAGGTCTGCCGCGACGCTCCTGCCAGCAGGGTGGTCATCCATTTCATCCACGCCGAGTTGTCTACTGACGAAGCCATCCGTTCAAGGTGAAGCGGCTATCGGCAAAGGCTTGCGAGGAGCACTTCACCGGAGTGATCTCATGCAGCAATTCGCAGGGGAAGAAAACGATCTGGTTCTGCTGCGGAACAATCGTCTGGTAGCTTCCCTGGCTGACGTATGCTCCGGCTTCCAGGCGCGCATCGTGAATCCGCAGCTCACCGCCTTCGAATTGCCGCGGCTCGCGATGGAAGAAGTAAACAAAAGTCAGGTGCCGCGAGGCCACCGGCTGACTGCTGTTGTCGCTGTGAAAGTGGAAGAAATCCCCGTCATTGCTGGCGGTGATCTGGGCCTCCACCCCGGCGATCGAGAATTCTTCCATCCCCAGCTTGTGCAGCACTTGCGGCAACACCGCCTTGATACGTTCCAGCATGATGTCCTGATGATGAACCAAGTCCATCAGAACGCGCGAGCGGCGGTGTTCATAGTTGACCACCCCACTCACCTCTCTGGGCGAGACCACTTCGCTGGAGCCGAAGTCTGATTCATGAGCCAGCGTGAAGCGCATGAGTTCCTCAACTTCCTGCGGCGCGAGGAACTCATCCAGAACGACAGACTGAGCCGGCAGCACCGGAGGTCTCTGGGCGACGGCGACTCTCGCTTTGGAAACAACGGTGGTATCGATCAAGTGTCCGGGAGCCTGCGGATCGCCCATGGGAAGCCCGTGGCCAGGCGCTTGCGGATCAGGCGCCGGCGGCGGTGCTGGCGCAGGCGTTTTCGACGGTGCCGGCTTGTGTGATGGTTTGTGGGGCGGCTTGTGAGACGGCTTGGGTGGTGGCGCTTTAACCCCCGGCGCTTGCGGGTCTGGACCAGAATGAATCTCGGTCGTCCCACCGTTTGAATCCGTTGTCGGCAAAACGCTGCTCTCGAGGATGCGCTCGACCATGCTACCGCCGAGCACAGCGAAAGCGCGTTGCGCAACGGTTTCGCCTACCGCCGACGCGATCACCGCCCGAACCGCTTCCTGCGATTCAGGATTCTCGCAGGTTGCCGTCCTGGCATGCTGCAGCACTGTCGCCAGCAGCGTACGTTCCTGGGCGCTGAGAATGCGTTCGTCCCGCATTAACGTTTCGGACAAAGAATCAAGAATTTGCTTTGGGGTCATCGGAGACACGCCTCCCTGCGTGTGCCTGCGAACAAAACCGGGTTTTGGGACCCGCACTGCAGGGGAAGAAAATGAAGATATACCGGAAGTTGTTGATCGCCAAGGAAATTCGGGAAACCCTGATCAACAGGGTCGAACCCCAGTCGGATTACCGGGCAGCCATAGCACCAACCATGGACTGGAATACTTTCACACCATCTGTGCAACCCAGTTCGGGCTCGGCTGACCGCTCGGGATGAGGCATCATGCCCAATACGTTGCCCCCGGGGCTGCAGATTCCGGCAATGTTCTCGAGTGAACCGTTGGGATTGGCGGAATCCGTGATCTCACCCGCAGGCGAAGCATAGCGGAACACCACCCGGTTGTCCCGGCGCAACTCTTCCAAGGTTGTCGGATCACAAAAGTAGTTGCCCTCCATATGGCCGATCGGGATGGTCAGCACTTCTGCTTTCGTGCACCCGTTGGTGAAGGGAGTCTCAACGTTTTCGACGCGCACCTGCACTGGCCTACAAACGTACTTCAGGCCGACGTTACGCATCAGGGCGCCGGGCAACAGGCCCGACTCGCAGAGAATCTGAAAGCCATTGCAGATGCCCAGCACCAAGCCGCCGCCCGCGGCGAACTTGCGGACCGACTCCATCACCGGAGAAAACTTCGCAATCGCCCCGGTGCGCAGATAGTCTCCGTAAGCAAAGCCCCCAGGAACAATGACGGCATCACAGTTTTCCAGGTCGTGCGTCTCGTGCCATAGGAAGGTGGCCGGTTGCTTGGCGACGTGTTGAATCGTCCAATAAGCATCGTGATCACAATTCGAACCGGGAAAAATGATGACGCCGAATTTCATTGGTGCCCTCAGTTGACGAATTTGAGCTTAGTCTAGCACGGCAGCGAGCCACGACCGGGAGCGACGACCACGAGTCAACCGATGGGGATCAAGGTTCTTACTGAGGATTTTGTGACATCGAGGCGGCGGGCGAATCCTGCGGCAACAACAGTGCCGGAGGGGGCACCGCAGGCGCAGGGGCAGCCTCGCCCGCCTGCGCCGCGATCTGCTCATGGGCCGCATAGGTTGGGGGCGGATATCCCTTGGCTTGGACAAGGGCCCAATGCCATTCGTCGCTGGAGGCGAGTTCGAGATTGAGTGGTGCGCTGAAGACGGTAGTCGCAAACGGAGGCGCGGCCGCACGCATCCGGTAAATGATCGTCACGTCTGGCTTTTTCTCCGGACGTACCTCGGATTCCCGGCCGAGACTACCGGCTAGCGTGGCCCCCGGCCCTCCCGACCCGAGGCCGATCGTCCCGTCGGCTGATTCTTTCTTCTTGACGATCGTCAATGCGACGGCCACCTCGCTGACATGCCAGTCGGTGCCATTGAAAACGGAAACAGTCAGGGCATCCCCCTCGATGGTGGCGGGCCCTTGAAGTTTGACCACGTCGTGCTGAGGCAGCTCCATTTGAGCGTATTGGCTCGAGAGCAGCGACTTGGTGTTCGCGGTGAAGGATAGGCTGCAGGTAACATCGGGCGCGGAGACATGAAACCCCTTGCTTTCACCCGCCATCAGGATCTTCAGCCCCGAGCCAGATCCCCGGTTGCTCGCGACGTGATCCATCACCTGCGACAGGTTGTCGTTATCGATCACATCTTGCGAGGAAATCGTTCTCTTGCGGAGGTTGCGAGCGACATCTCCCAAGGGAGCTTCGTTGGAAGCGTCCTGCGCGAGGCTTGAGAGTGGCCTGAGACCGGCCAAAGCTGCCAGCAGCGCGAGAGTCAGCCACAATTTGGGGAGTCGCCGCACCTGAACCTCGAAACCTGATCGCCAAGCCGAAGAGGAACCAAACTCACGGGAACAAGGCGCACGGAGAGACAAAAGTCCCTAAGAGCATTGTATGGAGAGAGGGAAAACGAGCGGAAGTAACCTTAGTACCTGGCAACGACAGGAAGAAGCGTATGGGCGCACGCTGACGAAATGGAGGCGCAACGGGGCGCACGCCCAAAGCCTTGGAAATGCTTTCTACAGAAGGCCCTGCGACCGGAACCGCGTGACTGGATCAACGACTGGCAAAGCTTGCCGCCGGAAAATCCAGCGGGCCACCGCAAAGCCAATTGCCGCATAGCACAGGTGCATCATCCGCATAATCACCCCCCAGTCGGGATCGATTCTTGATCGTCAGGGGGGAACCAACATCTGACTCTATCGGCACAATAGCAACGCCCCATTATGCGAGCAAGGCACAAGCGTGCCATGGAAGTGGCACGGAAGTAATAGAAAGTAACCCGGTGAGTCAACCACGAGGCGGATAAATGCACCCGCCTCGGGATGACAGATCAGTGGGCTGAAACCGGTTCATCGGCGGTCCGCCCCGGGGGCGGAACGACCACCGTCGATAGGCTGCCTTCGGCCGTCAGTTTCTGAAAGGAGGCCAGATCGCGACGCTGGAAATCTTCCCAGCGCGAGATGAGTTCTCCGCTCTGCCGTTTCAGCTTCTCAAACTGCTGCTGCTCGGCCTCGGTGGGCGCGGAATCCGCGGTGCCGACGTCCATGGCCAGGTAGGCCAGCTTTGCATCGAGTTGCGGTGGATACGCCAGCGAATCCTCGTTGGCACTGATCGTAAGGTTAATGAGTTCTTCCCGCACGGCTACGAGTTTCTTCTCGAGATCATCCGCGGCTGAGGATATCGTTTTGGCGCTGGCGTTCTCGGGAAGACGCCGTCTTAAACCGGCCAGCTGCGACCGGACGTCCTGGATCTGATTGACGGTATCGTAAACCTGGCTCAATTGGTCGCGCGTTTCCAGAAGCATGTTAAATTGCTCTTCCAGATCAGCCTGGCGGACGTTCACACGCGGATCGAGTTTCAGATCAAGGCCTGCGGTCTGGCTTTGACCAGAGACCGTCAGCCGAACCTGGTAATGTCCGGGGACAGCGACGGGACCGCGCGCGCCGCTCCCGTACTCCCAGAGGTAATAGCCGGGTACGCGGTGCGCTTCTTCGTAGCGCAGGTCCCACACGAAGCGATTCAAACCGGCCTCCGCCTTAATCTGCTTCTCAGGCTTCTTGTCGTCGGGATCAAGCGGTTCTTCCAGCGAGTTGTACTCGGCGCTTGAGTACTTGCGGATGACTTTGCCGGAGGCGTCGAGAATTTCGATTTTCGTCTCACTCTCAGCCTTCGGGACATCTTTGAGAAAATAGTAGATCACGGCGCCCGCCGGCGGATTCTGACCCGTTCGCTTCGACGGATGGTGCTCGCCGCTTGCCCCCGCCTGAATGCGATAAGCAGTAGCAGGGGTGTACAGAAATGCCTCCTTCTGCGCAATTTCGTCAGTGTACTGACGCAAGGGAGCAAGGTCGTCGAGAATCCAAAAAGCGCGGCCATGCGTCGCGACGACCAGATCATTCTCCTTGACTAAAAGGTCGTGTACTGGAGTTGTTGGGAGATTCAGCTTAAGTGGACGCCAATTGGCGCCGTTGTTGAATGAAATGAAGACACCCTGCTCGGTGCCCGCATAGAGCAGTTCCCGTTTCTTGGGATCCTGCCGTACGGCACGAACAAAAGTCGTGTCTGGAATTCCCTGGGTAAGCTTCGTCCAGGTTTTGCCATAGTCGGCAGTTTTGTAGATGTAAGGATGCAGATCGTCGAACTGATGCCGATCGACGGCCACATAGGCCGTGCCCGCATCGTAAGGGGACGCCTCAATCTGACTGACTCGACTCCATTCCGGCATGTCTTTGGGAGTGACGTTGGTCCAAGTCTTGCCTTCATCCTGAGTCAACTGGATCAGGCCATCGTCGGTGCCGACCCAGAGAAGCCCCTTTTTAACCGGCGACTCCACTAATGCAAAGATCGTGTCGTAGTACTCGGTGCCGGTGTCGTCGAGGGTGATGTCACCTCCCGACGGCTTTTGTTTACTCTTATCGTTGCGCGTCAGGTCTGGGCTGATGGCCTGCCAGTGTACGCCGCCGTCGGTGGTCTTAAACACGCGCTCTCCGCCGTGGTAGAGCGTGTTGGGATCGTGCGGAGAAATCATGACGGGAGCCGTCCATTGGAATCGGTGCTCCAGGTACGCAGCACCGTGGGCATCGGAAAGTTCCGGTTGTTCGGTGATCGCCTTCACCTGCCCGATGCGCTTGTCGAAACGCGTGATGTTCCCCTGATAATCGGCCGCGTAGACGACGTTCGGGTCCGGCGGATAAGGAGCGATGTAGCCGGCTTCTCCGCCGCCGACGTCGTACCAATCGCTGCGGTCGATCGACCCATCGTCGCTGCGGCTCACGATCGCGACCGTCCCGGCGTCTTGCTGCGCCCCATAAACGCGGTAAGGCGTGGCCGTGTCAGTGATGACGTGGTAGAACTGCGCAGTTGGCTGGTTGTCCTGGCGAGTCCAATTCTTGCCGCCATCCATCGTCACCGTGACTCCGCCGTCGTTGGAGGCGATCATGCGGCGGGTGTTGAGGGGATCGATCCAGAGTCCGTGATTGTCGCCGTGCGGGATTTTGAACTTGTCGAACAGGTGGCCGCCGTCGGTGGATTTGTAGGCGTCGACGTTCATGATGTAGAGCACGTTCTCGTCGCGCGGGTCGGCGATGACGTGCATGTAATACCAGGGTCGCTGCCACAAGCTGTGGCTGGGGTTCACCAGTTGCCACGATTCCCCGCCGTCATCGGAACGGTAGAGACCGCCATCTGGATTGTGCGCTTCAATCAACGCATACACGCGTTCCGAATTCGCAGCGACCGCTACGCCAATCTTTCCATAAGGTCCCTTGGGCAATCCGTGCTCTTCCAGCCGCTTCCAGGTGGAGCCCCCGTCGTTCGAGCGGTAGAGACCGCTTCCGGGGCCGCCGTCCTCCATGCTCCACGAGGTGCGGCGGGCCTGCCACAGCGCGCCAAAGAGAATGTTCGGGTTATGCGGATCAAATGCCACATCAATGCCGCCCGTGCTCTCGTCTTTGTAGAGAACCTTCTCCCAGGTTTTGCCGCCGTCAGTGGTGCGGAAGATGCCGCGCTCCGGGTTCGTGCCATAGGGATGGCCAAGAGCAGCGACGAAAACAATGTCGGGATTCGAAGGATTGATGATGACCTTGCCAATTGCACGCGAATCGTGAAGGCCAACGTTCTTCCACGTCTTTCCGCCGTCCAGAGACTTGTAGACGCCGTCTCCGTGCGAGATATTGCCGCGAATGCACGCCTCGCCCGTTCCCGCATAAAGAACGTTGGGGTTCGAGCTCGCCACCGCGATACTGCCGATTGCCGATGTACCCTCTTTGTCAAAAACCGACGACCACGTCATGGCGCCATCGGTGGACTTCCAGACTCCACCGCCAGTCGCCCCGAAATAATAGGTCGTAGAGTCGCCGGGAATACCCGCCGCGGTCAGAGAGCGTCCGCCGCGGAAGGGGCCAATCAGGCGGTACTTCATCCCCTTGAAAGCCTTCTCCTCCGGCTTCGCGGGTTCGGACTCCTCACCATCCTTCTCGTTCGCGGGCGCTGCTGCCGTCTGAGACGGTTGCGCCGGTTTCGCCGCCTTTGATTGGCGCTCGGGCTTGGTTTGGGCGAATAGAGCCGACGTGAACCAGACCGCAAGGGCGAACGCCGGAACCACCCTCCCTATCAATGACACATGACTGCGAAGTCCGACTGAACCGACCATATTCAGATTTATCTCCGTGGGGAAGTAACGAGCAATTGTTCTATGGTAATCCCGCAAAAGTTCGATGCAAAGCGCAGAAGCACAGTGACCGGCGGCTATGACCAGGGTGCAGCGGGCACTCTTGCCCTTTTCTTGTGCACCGCCGGCGGTAGCGGGCAGGAGTGCCCGCTCCACCCTGGTCGCGTTCATTCATGCAAAACTCATTCTCACTTTTTCAATAGCAGCCTTTTCGCAGCTTCGAGTTCCTTGCGCTTGGCTGCATCCACCTGGGGATAGGCGAGGCCGAGGGATTCCAGAGTGTCTACAACAACGCACGACACTACGAGTCGCGTAAACCACTTATTGTCGGCGGGCACTACGTACCACGGAGCATGACCGCTCGCCGTGTTACGGATCGCGTCTTCGTAGGCTTTCTGGTAATCGTTCCAACATTGACGTTCGCGAATATCTGCAGCTGAGAACTTCCAGTTCTTCTCCGGCTCCTCCAGCCGTGCCAGAAAGCGTCGTTTCTGCTCCTTCTTGGAAAGGTTCAGGAAAAACTTACGGATAACGGTCCCGCTGCGGGCCATGTGCCGTTCAAACGCGCGAATGTCTTCGAAGCGCTCGTCCCAGATCTTCTTCCCCACGAGAGATGGCGGCGTCTTCTGGCTCTTGAGAATCTCGGGATGCACCCGAACCACCAGCACTTCCTCATAGTACGACCGGTTGAAGATCCCGATGTGTCCGCGCTCCGGCAAGTCGCGGGTAGTACGCCACAGAAAATCGTGCTGCAGTTCCAGATCGGAGGGAGCTTTGAAGGAATATACCTGACAACCCTGCGGATTCACACCGGACATGACGTGCTTGATGATGCCGTCTTTACCAGCGGCATCCATGGCCTGAAAAATCAGCAGAACTGCCCAACGGTCCTGAGCGTAGAGCATGTCCTGCAGCTCGGCCATGCGGGCAATTCCCTGCTGGAGAGCTTCTTGCGCATGTTCCTTCGAGTGCCCATGACCAGTGTCCGCTGGATCGAAGTCTTTCAGCCTGAAATGTTTGCTGTCCACGCGGTAGGTCTTGGCGAGTTTGTCGGTCTTCATCTCATGCCCACTTTTTCTGGCTTGACGGTCGCTGTAGGCAATTTGGCCTCCTGCCAGGCATCAAATCCGCCGTTCACGTTGACCACGTTCCTGAATCCAGCACGCCGAAGCAAACTGCAGGCAATCATGCTGCGATATCCGCTCTTGCAGTGAACCGCGATGGAGGCATTGCGGTCCATCTCGGGGGGTGCGATTTTGAAATTATCCAGAGGCCACCAGGTCGCGTTCTCGATGTGTGCGGCCTCCCACTCGGGCCCGCGCCGGACGTCCAGCACCTCGACCTCGCCAGAGGTGAGCCGCGCATTCAGTTCGCTCACCGTCATTTGCGAGAGCGTTGCCGCCGGCAACCCCGCCTGTTTCCAGGCCTGGACGCCTCCCTGGAGATAGCCGTCCATGACTTCGATACCCACGCGCGCCAACCGAACCCGCGCTTCCTCCAGTTGGTCTTCCGATCCGGCAATCAGTACCGGATGGGCCGCCAGTCCCAGCACGGTTGCCGCCCATGACGCAAACTGTCCCGACAAAGCTACATTGACCGAACCCGGCACGTGCGAAGCGGCAAACTCATCCCCGGTCCGGACGTCGAGCACGATTTCGCCATCGTCCAGCATGGCCTTCAACCCCGCCGGCGTGATGGCACGCAGCCGCGGCAATTCCGACAATGCTGGAGCACCCGTGCGATTGATCTCGGCATCTTTGAGGAAATATTCCGGCCGCGCCGGCAGATTGCTGGTAAGTTGCGCGACGAACTCTTCCCTGCTCTGGGTCTGCAGCGCATAGTTCGTCAGCCGCTCCGTGCCAATCGTTGACGACCTCTCCGCTCGCATGTTTTTTCCGCAGAGCGATCCGGCACCGTGCGCAGGATAGACGACCACTTCGTCGCCCAACTTCATCAGCTTGTTGTGGAGGCTATCGTAGAGCAGGCCCGCCAGTTGCGCCGGCGTGTGCCTGCGCGAAAGATCGGGGCGTCCCACGTCACCGATGAACAGAGTGTCCCCGGTTAAAACTGCCCACGGCGAGCTAGACTTTTCCTCGTCCGTGACCACCAGGCAGATACTCTCCGGCGTGTGGCCGGGAGTCTCCAGCACCCGGATTGAGGCTTTGCCAAACTTCAACTCGAAACCGTCGCTCACTGGCACGTGAGAAAACGTAGCCCCGGCCTGTGCTCCCATATAAATCTTCGCGCCCGTGCGGGCAGCCAATTCCTTGTGGCCAGAAACAAAGTCTGCATGCAGGTGACTTTCGAAAACGTGCCGGATCGCGACTCCATGCTCGGCAGCCGCCTTCAAGTACAACTCCACGTCGCGTTGCGGATCCACGACTACGGCTTCTCCACCCGAAGCCAGGATGTAGGAAGCATGCGCGAGGCATCCCAGATAGAACTGTTCGAAGTACATAGTGGCCGCTCTCCCCGATTGTGCAAAGAGATGCTAGAACAAAACGATGGCGAAAGCTACGCCGGACGGCACTCCAAGGCACTCCAAATCGAGACAGGTAGCAGCGAGAGGATCAGGCGGGGAGCGGCGTGATGAACTCCAGGCCAAAACAGAAGCCATTGCGGGAGCGAACGATAGCCGGCATCCGTGAGTGAACCGGCGTGTCAAACTCAATCTCCAGCAAATCTCCCGGATTCAGCAGGATGCCCGCATATAAAACCATCCCACCTTCGCTCAATTCGGTGCCGCGCCCGGTAACCACGGTCGTCGAAAAGCCTTTGGAGGTTACTACCCGTACGGGCATGTCTACGGGAAGGCGATCCCACCGGCGGGTGTTGGGGGTTGTCTGCATCAGCGGGAATTTTCCTCCATCCGGCGCGTGTCCTCAAATTACGAAGGGGAAATGAGCCTTTGGTCAGTAGTACACCCCGCAAAAAGAGGCGCTGGGGGAGGCTGTTGCAGCCATGCTTAAGAGCAGCAGTTATATCCACAGGTGGCCATTTGTCACCGAGCGACCTGCGGGCTTAGCCTGTCGGGAGGAGCAATCTTATGACTGCGATTGATGCCAGCCTCTCCGCCGAAACCCTCGAACTCAGCCCCTACGCACCGACCCGCTCCACGATTACCGCAAAGCCACTCAATAACGAGGAACTACGCAAAACCGAGGTCTACTGGCGAGCCTGCAACTACCTCAGCCTGGGGATGATTTACCTCCAAGAAAACCCGTTGCTGGCGGAGCCGCTGCGACCCGAGCACATTAAGAACCGGCTGCTCGGCCACTGGGGATCGAGTCCGGGATTGTCTTTCATCTACGTTCACCTGAATCGGCTGATCAAGAAGTATGACCAGGAAATGATTTTCCTTGCCGGTCCCGGGCACGGAGCGCCGGGTGTTCTCGGTCCGACGTACCTGGAAGGCACTTACTCTGAAACTTATCCGGAGAAGAGTCTGGATGTTGATGGCTTGCAAGAGTTCTTTCGACAGTTTTCGTTTCCCGGCGGGATCGGCAGTCACTGCACGCCAGAGACGCCGGGATCGATCCACGAGGGCGGAGAACTCGGCTATGTACTCTCTCATGCCTGCGGCGCCGCCTTCGACAATCCCGACCTGATCGTCGCCGCCGTGGTGGGCGACGGCGAATCTGAGACCGGACCGCTCGCGACTTCCTGGCACATTAATAAATTTCTCAATCCGGCGCGCGATGGCGCAGTCCTACCTATACTGCACCTGAACGGCTATAAGATTGACAACCCGACATTGCTGGCGCGCGTCTCGCACCAGGAACTGGAAAACTTGTTCCGCGGCTATGGCTGGACGCCCTACTTCGTGGAAGGCTCCGATGTCGATGCCATGCATCAGGCCATGGCGGCGACCACCGAGCATTGTGTTCAAGAAATCCGCGAGCATCAGCGAACTGCCCGCCAACAGGGCATAGTAAGCCGGCCTCGCTGGCCCATGATCGTGTTGCGCTCACCGAAGGGCTGGACGGCTCCGCGCGAAGTCGAAGGCCATTTTCTCGAGGGCTTCTGGCGGGCTCATCAGGTACCGTTGCCCGGTGTCAAGAAAGATCCCGAACAGCTTCGCGTTCTTGAGAACTGGATGCGAGCGTTGAAGCCCGAGTCCTTCTTCGATGGCAATCGTAAGCTCGCGCCCGTGTTCACCGACTTGGCGCCGTCCGGTACGCGGCGAATGAGCGCCAGTCCTCACGCCAATGGCGGACGCCTCAAGAAGGCCCTGCGCCTTCCGGATTTCCGCAACTACGCCGATAAATGCGAGAAGCCGGGAACGACTCTGTCCGAAAATACGCGCCCGCTGGGCGTTTTTCTCGGCGACGTGATGAAGCTGAACATGCACAACTTCCGGGTCTTCGGGCCGGATGAGACCACCTCGAACAAACTCGACGCGATCTATGCCGTGACCAAGAAATTCTGGATCGAGGAATCATTTCCTGAAGATAACGACGGGGGCAACCTCGCCTCCGACGGACGCGTCCTGGAAATGCTCAGCGAACACACCCTGGAGGGAATGCTGGAAGGCTATCTCCTGACGGGGCGACACGGTTTCTTATCGACTTATGAATCGTTCGTACACGTCATCGACTCGATGTTCAACCAGCATGCCAAGTGGCTCGAGATCTGCAATCACCTCTCCTGGCGGCAGGCCATCGCTTCCTTGAACCTTCTTATCACTTCCACGGTGTGGCGGCAGGATCACAACGGTTTCACGCACCAGGATCCCGGCTTCCTCGATGTGGTGGTCAACAAAAGCGCAAACGTCACCCGTATCTACTTGCCTCCGGATGTGAATTGCCTGCTCTCAGTCGCGGATCATTGTTTGCGTAGCCAAAACTATGTGAATGTGATCGTCTGCGACAAGCAGAAGCATCTGCAGTATTTGAACATGGAAAGTGCAATTACTCATTGCACCAAGGGTATCGGCATTTGGGATTGGGCGAGCAATGATGAGTCCGGTGAGCCGGATGTAGTGATGGCTTCCGCCGGCGATATTCCCACCCAAGAGGCCCTGGCCGCAACTGCAATGCTTCGCCAAGAGTTCCCGGACCTCAAGATCCGGTTCATCAACGTGATCGATCTCTTCAAATTGCAGCCCAGCACCGAGCACCCGCACGGGCTCACGGACCGGGAGTTTGATTCCCTGTTCACCGTCGATAAGCCGGTCATCTTCAACTTCCACGGCTATCCGCAACTGATTCATCGCCTGGCCTATCGCCGCACCAACCACGACAACATTCATGTTCGCGGATACAAGGAGAAAGGCAGCATCAACACACCCCTGGAATTGGCCATCGACAACAACATTGACCGGTTCAGCCTGGCCATGGACGTCGTTGACCGCGTGCCGCGATTGCAGAGAATCGGCGGCCACGCCAAGGAGAGATTCTTGAACCAACAGATCGAATGCCGGAATTACGCGCACCAGCACGGCATCGACAAACCGGAAGCGACAGACTGGACTTGGCCGTACTGAGGCGCCATTATGGCCGTAGAGCGATTCCCGAGTGAGTGCATCTGGTTTGAACGGGCGCCCCAGAGTTCTGCCGTCGCAAACTCTTGTCATCCTGAGCCAGGGACCCGCTTTCAGCGGGTTAAAAGAGGAATGAACAGGCGGCATATATCGAAGTTGTTCATTTGGAGGCGCCGTTCTTTGGCGCCGAAGGAGCTACGCACTACCCGCCACTTGCACAGGTCCTTCGGCGGGCAAAGGCGTCCGCCTCAGGATGACAATTCAAGCTAGAGCGGACGTAGCAACTCAAAAACCGCTCTAAGAAATTCGCATTACGACGGGTGTGGCACGCCCTGTATGACGCGAACCGTGTCTCGCGCGATGAGGAGTTCTTCGTCAGTCGGAATGGCGTAGGCGAGTAGCCTGGAGTCTTCTGTCGAAATCATGCCTTCGCGGCCAAGCGTCTCCTGATTCTTCGCAGCATCGAGACGGAGCCCGGCCCACTCCATTCCGGCGGAGATCCAGGCCCGAACCTCGGGCGAGTTTTCTCCGATGCCACCGGTGAACACCACGGCATCGGCTCCGCCCATCGAGGCCAGGAAGGCACCGATGTATTTCCGCGCGCGGTAGCAGAAAATCTCGATGGCTAGTCGGACACGCCGGTCGTCATGCTGTTTCAGTTCCGCCTGCAACTCCCGCATGTCATTGGTGAGTCCGGAAATGCCGAGCAGACCGGACTGGGTATTCAACAGCCGATCGACCTCCGACGTCGACAATCCTTCTTTCCGGCCGATGACACCGACGATAGCCGGATCAAGATCGCCGGAGCGAGTGCCCATGACCAGGCCTTCCAAAGGGGTCATGCCCATAGAAGTATCCACCGACAGTCCTCCCTTGATGGCGGTGGCGGAACACCCGTTTCCCAGGTGAAGGGTGATGATGTTGGTTTGCTCCCGGGTCAATCCCCGCAAGGCGCGATAGCGGAACGCAACGTAGCGATGCGAGGTTCCGTGAAAGCCATAGCGGCGAACCCGGTGCCGGCGATAAAGATGGTAGGGCACAGCGTAAAGATAAGCCTGTTCAGGAATTGAATGATGGAATGAGGTGTCGAATACCGCCACCTGGGGCACGTCCTTGCCAAAGATTTCACGCGCCGCCACAATGCATTTGATGTTGTTGGGATTGTGCAGCGGTGCAAGTTCGATGCAGTCGTCAATCCCCTTCAAAACCTGGTCATCGATGAGAGCGGATTCCTTGAATTGCTCGCCGCCATGTACAACGCGATGTCCTACGGCATGCAGATCAGCCGTGCTCTTGATCTCTTTCACCCCCGATCGATCGGACGCGATGTAGCGCACAAGGTATTCCAGGGTCGCCTTAAGGTCTCGCAACGAAGCCGTGAACCTCCGGCTTGGCTGATCGCGATACTGAATCCGCACGATCGCCTCGCCGCCAATGTCCTCCACCTCGCCCCGGCAGATGCGCTCGTCTTTGTGTTGCTGGATCCGCTCCGGATCGGTGGCGATCACTTGAAACTTCAGGCTCGAGCTTCCCGAGTTGAGAACCAGGACGTTCATCGCAGGGCTTTCTCCGGCTGGCAGGGTTCAAACTTCAAACAAAGATTAAGCTGTGCCGCCTGTGGACAGCAAACGGCCTCTGCCGATCAGCGTGAAAAGTAACGACTCCAAGTGACTGAACAGACGAGGAATCCGGCGATCGTTAGCCTTCAGAACCGTAGGCCTACAATATTCTCCTCGCTCGTTCGTCTACACAAGTAGATGGACCACGCGCTGAAAAGACAGTGGCAAATGGCGGAGCAAGACCAACGCATCTCCGAAGTGATCTCCCGCGACCGGCCCCGACTGCACAACTTCATCCGCAAACGCGTCGCCGATGTGGCCGATGCCGAAGACATCCTGCAGGACGTCTTCTACGAACTGGTCGATGCCTACAGGATGATGAAGCCGGTGGAGCAGGTTACGGCCTGGCTGTTCCAGGTTGCGCGCAATCGGATCACCGATCTGTTCCGCAAAAAGAACCGGGAAGAGTCAAGAACCGACCCGGCTACGCCCGCGGAGGATGGTGAACTGCTTTTGCTGGAAGAACTGCTTCCCTCCCCCGATGCCGGACCCGAAGCAGCCTACGCTCGCAGCGTGCTGCTCGAAGAACTGGATCATGCGCTTGATGAACTGCCGGAGGAGCAGCGCGAAGTGTTTATCGGGCACGAGTTGATGGGTTACAGCTTCAAAGAACTGTCCGCGCGATCCGGCGTCGGCTTGAACACGCTGATATCGCGCAAGCACTACGCGGTCCTGCATCTGCGCAAGCGGCTCCAGGCCATCTACGACGAATTTACGAAACGATAGGACTTTAACTATGAGAAGAAATCGGTTTCTTAGAGGATTGATGTTTTTGCCTTTGGTTGTGCTCTTTCTGGCGGTGTTTGGCTTTGTCCTGATGAGCTTATGGAACTGGCTTATGCCGGCCCTGTTCGGCTGGCATGTCATCACCTTCTGGCAAGCCTTGGGAGTCCTGATTCTTAGCAAGATACTGTTCGGCGGATTCCGTGGTGGTCCCCACCGCCACTGGAACTGGCGTCGTCGCATGATTGAGCGCTGGGAACAAATGACACCGGAGGAGCGGGAGAAATTCCGCCAAGCCATGGCTGGACGCTGCGGCTCATTCGGATCGCGGGCTCCGGAAGCGAAGTAGCGAAGTCTTAAGCAGTGAAATTGAACCTAAGAAGCCCAAGCAACATGGAATGAGAATTACGAGATGGGAAAACGCATTTGTCCCTGGTGGCTCGGCTATCTGTTGGCCAGCCCCGTTCGCCGTCTCGTCCAAGACCCGGCCTCGATCGTGCAGCCTTACGTCAGGCAAGGAATGACAGTTCTTGAGCCCGGGCCGGGCATGGGATTTTTCACTCTTGAGTTGGCGAGACGCGTCGGTCCGAAGGGACGCGTCGTGGCCGTGGACGTGCAGCCTCGGATGATCGCCGGCTTGAAACGCCGGCTAGCCCGGGCCGGATTGCTGGAGCCCGTGGACGTTCGTGTCGCCACAGCCGATTCTCTTGGCCTGTCGGATCTGCGCGGGAAAATAGATTTTGCACTGGCGATGGCTGTCGTGCACGAGACTCCAGGTCCCGGTTGGTTCTTCAGCCAAGTTGCCGAAACGATGAAGCCCTGTGGAATCGTGCTCCTGGCTGAACCGTCCGGACAGGTGAAGGACGCGGACTTTAAGGCCGAAATCGATGCCGCCGCTGGGGCGGGCTTGGTCGTGACCGAACACCCTGCAGTTCGCTACAGCCAAACCGCATTGTTGAAATAGAACTGACTTCGATCTTCAAACGTCAGCGCGTTCTCCCCCCCATTCGGCAACGTCGCTCCCGGAAATCAGCAAACTTGTGTGCAGCATCACCAGCGCAGCGCCGGTGCTGACGTGCGACAATATGCCCTTAGATCGCGAAGGGCTGCAATCCAAATTCACAACGCCCGCCGCAGATCAAAGGTGCTCTGACTGGAAGGAACAAGCTGAATGCCGGATTGGGCATGGATGATTGTCTTTGTCGTCGGCTACGTCGCCTTGACGCAATGGCTGCTCCCCAAGCTGGGGGTGCCGACCTGACGCGCCAATTCCTGTTCCGTCGAGTCTCGACGGAGTGCCAAGCCCGCGCGCAGGAATGACCAGTAACTCGCTTCCTATTGCGGATACCACTCCAGTAGCCGTACCTCGATCCCGGTACCCTCGAGTCCCTTCCGAAACACGGCCAGGTCGGATCCGCGATAGTGGTACGGGATCACAATTTTCGGGTGGAAGGCTTTGACCGCGTCGGCCGCCTCGTCCGGGGGCATGGTGTAAGGCAAGTTCATGCACACAAAAGCTACGTCGATGTTCTTTAGCGCGCGCATCTCCGGCACTCCCTCCGTATCTCCGGAAAAGTAGAATCGGACGCCGCCATAAGTGAGGACGTAGCCATTGCCGCGGCCCTTGTCGTGAAACAGCTTGCCGGGAGACGGCCCACGTTTCAGGTTGTAGGCCGGGATGGCGTCGATGGTCCAGCCCTGCCATGTTTTACTTTCGCCGTTGGCGATCGGCTTGGCCGCGGTCACAGTCTTGACCACGGCCGGGGCTGCCAGGATCTCCGTTCCTGCCTTACTCACCTCCGCAATCGACACGGGATCCATGTGATCTCCATGGATATCCGTTATCAAGATCAAGTCCGCCTTCGGGCGTTCGGCGAACTTCGCAGGCTTCGCAGGATCTAGATAAATGGTCTTACCGCCCGCCTCGATCAGCGTGCTGGCATGGAAGAGCGGCGTGATCTTTACCGGTCCCGCCGATGTTTCGAACGCTTGCATTTGTGAGAAGCCTAACGATGACATCACGAGGATGGAACAAGCTAGAGTCAGATGTAGTTTCATTTCGTCCCTCGGGTGAAGTTTTGCGTGTCGGTAATACAGAAAACGATCTGTCGGGATTCACGCCCGTGGTCAGGCAACCCTCATTCCTGTTTGACAACGTGTTCACTCGCGATGCGAAAACCAGTATTGGCAGCCGGAAGTCCGGCATACACGGCGGTCTGCAGCAGCACTTCTTTCAGGTCGCACGGCTCCAGTTCGTGCCCCAAACCTGCGCGTATGTGGAGTGTAAACTCCTCCCACCGTCCCAGTGCTGCAGTGATAGCCAGCACCAGGAGCCGTCGCGTTCGCAGGTCCAACGCGGGACGCGTCCAAATCGTCCCCCACGCATAGCGAGTGATCATTTCCTGAAACTCGCGCGTGAAGTCTGTTGTAGCGCCAATTGCCTTGTCAACATGAGCGTCGCCAAGGACCGCACGCCGCGTCTCGAAACCAGCCGGCAACGAATCGACAGCCCCGGTTGGCGGCAGCAGGAATTGCAGCAGGCTGGCGGTGAACGAACGAGGTTGCTCGATGTTCGACAAGTGGGTCGCCGGGAGGTGAAGAGTTCGTGCCCCCACAATTTCACCGGCGAGAATCTCGCCGTGACCGGTCCAGGGTGTCGACACATCCCGATCTCCCACAATCACCAGCGTCGGCGTCTTGATTTTAGGTAGTGACGCTATGTGGTCCAAATCTCGCAGCGCGACACAACAGCCGAGATATCCGGCGGGATCGGTGCCAAGCAGCGTCGACCGGATCGACTCGGCGTAAGGATTCTTCTGCGCCACAGTTTCCGGCGAAAAAAATCGCTGCATCGCTAGGTCGACGATGGCACCCATTCCGCCCTTTCGCACCGCTGCGATCCGCGTATCCCAATTGGCTCGCGGCACAAATTGAGGTGACGTGTTGGCCAGAACAAGATGACTGACCCGGTCCATGGCATGGGTCGCAACCCATTGCCCGATTGCTCCTCCCATCGACAAACCGCAGAATGCAAACCGCGAAATCCCAAGCGCATCGGCAAGGCCGAGCACGTCGCGGCTCAGCAACTCAATCGAGTACTCCTCCGCGGGGGCGTCCGAAGCGCCATGGCCGCGGGTGTCGTAGCGCAGGACTTGAAAGTAGCGCAGCAAATCCGCCATCTGCGGTTCCCACATCCCGTGGTCGGTTCCGATGGAGTGCGAAAGAATCAGCACTGGCCGCCCAGGCGTTCCCTCAAGGCGATAGAACAATCGCGCATTCTGAATGGTGGCAAAGGGCACAGCTATTGCTCCTTTTTGCTGTCTGCGTTCCGTCCGGAATTGGAAAGCAATGCCTCCCGGAATTCCTCCGCAGAACCCAGGTAGTGTTCCGGCACTTCCAATTGTCGAAGTGCCCCAGGATCAAAATGGGACATCACTTCGGGAATCTCGGCGAGCACGTCGGCAAGGTGTCTGCCTTCTAAGATGCACTTCCTCGCAGCAGTCTCGAGTACCTTGTGGGCAACATCGCGCCCGAGTTTCGATCCCAGCAACATCATGGCGCGCTCCGCAAAAATAACTCCGTTGGTGCGCCCAATGTTGGCCTTCATGTGTTCGGTGTCCACGGAAAGTCCTTCCGCCACCTCCGCCATGGAAGAAATCGCCAGTCCGGTCGACTGTACCACCGCGGCCACAATCGGCCACTCCGCATGCCATCCACCGACTCCACGCTCGTGCTCCTGCACCATCGCGGAAAGATACGACGCCACCAGTCCGGGGACGCGATGCGCGGCACCGAGCGTAAGGGAACAGGCGGTGGGATTGCTCTTGTGGGGCATCGTGGAAGAACCACCGCGTCCTGCTCCCGCAGGCTCCGCAGCTTCGCCAACTTCGTTTTGCATGAGCAGGCTGATGTCGCGGGCCATCTTGCCCAGCGACCCCGTGAGCACACCGCATGAGCAGATCAGCGCTGCCAGTCGGTCCCGCTGCGTATGCCAGGGCGCTTCCAGGGACGCCGGCAGACCCAGTTCTTCTGTGAGCGCCCGGGTAAGCGGAATTCCCTGATCGCCCAAGGATGCCAGCGTGCCACTGGCCCCACCAAACTGCATGATCGCCGCAGTATTGAAGCCGGTGCGCAAACGATGCTTTCCGCGGCGGACCGCACCCAGCCAGCCCGCGGCTTTCAGGCCGAAGGTCACGGGCGGCGCTGCCTGTAGGAGGGTCCGCCCGAGCATGGCGCAGTCTTTGTGTTGTTCCACCAAATGGCCGAGAGCTTTTTCCAGCCGAGCGAGGTCATCGTTGAGCAACGACTGCGCCCTCTTGAGCAACAGAGACATTGCCGTGTCAGCGACATCCTGGCTGGTGGCCCCCCAATGAACGAAGCGTGCCGCTTCAGCATTGCTCCTTCTTACCTGCTCAGTAAGAGCCTTTACCAGAGGGATCGCCGGCGTGCCAGCACGGAGCGCTGCTTGAGCGAGCGCCGTAGAATCGAAGATTTTGCTCTTTGCTGACGTTCGAATCGCATCGGCGGCGGTTTGTGGAACGATGCCCAAGCGAGCTTCGGCGCGAGCCAGTGCGACCTCGAACTCCAGCATGGCGGTGAGGACCGAATCGTCGGAAAACAGTTCCGCAAGTGGTTCCGTGGTTGCCAGACTGTCGATCAATCGCACCGTCAACGCAGCCTCCTGGTGGGAGTTGATGCTGATCTGCGGCTCTGGTTGCAGGGTTGGCGGGTCATCCCTGGATGATGATTACACATCAAAGAAGATAGTTTCGCCCTCGCCACAAAGGTGCACGTCGAAGCGCCAGTGACCGGGTTGCTTTGCATCTGGACGCGCCATCAGGGTATCGCGCCGCCTGGCGGGAACCAACGCCAGAACGGGATCGGTTTCGTTCGACGGATCTCCGGCAAAGTAAATGCGAGTGGACAGGCGCTTCAGAAGACCTCTGCCCAGCACTGACACGTTGAGGTGAGGGGCTTGCGCGTTGCCGCCTGGACCCGGCACCAGTCCCGGCTTGATCGTTTCGAACGAGCAGGCCCCATCCTCGCCGGTCGGCATTCGCCCGAAACCGCGAAACGCTGGATGCACATTCTTACTCCCAGCATCCTCCGGATGGTTGTAGTGCCCATCCGCATCCGCCTGCCAAAGTTCAATCATTGCGTCCGGAACGGGTGTGTTGTCCCCATCCAGAACGCGGCAGGTGAGCCACACTCGTTCGCCCTTCACGCCTTGGCCGACCAGGCAAGGAACCGATCTGCGATCCGTGAGACCCAGGTGAAAATAAGGTCCAACAGTCTGAGACGGGGTCGGAGTACGGTCCATGTCAATCCTCAAATGGGATAGCCTCGCGTCCACGCAGCACGATGTCGAAACGATAGCCGAGCGCCCACTCCGGTTTCGTGCTTGCCAAGTCAAACTTCGAGATCATACGCTGACGGGCTTTCTCATCCGGAACCGACTGCATGATCGGATCATAAGCAAACAGCGGATCTCCCGGAAAATACATCTGGGTGATGAGACGTGTTACAAACGCCGGTCCAAACAGTGAAAAGTGGATATGAGCCGGCCGCCACGCATTGTCGTGATTGCGCCACGGATACGCTCCCGGCTTGATGGTCACAAATCGGTAACAGCCGTTCTCATCCGTCATCGTTCTGCCGGTACCTGTGAAGTTGGGATCGAGTGGCGCCGGGTGGTCGTCCCTGGCGTGGGCGTAGCGTCCCGCAGCGTTCGCCTGCCAGATTTCGATCAGACTGTTCGACACCGGGTGGCCATCTCCGTCCAGTACGCGACCGCTCACGATGATGCGCTCTCCCAACGGGTCGCCCCGATGCTGAACCGTAAGATCGTTGTCATTCGGACCGATGGCGGAATGCCCGAATACAGGCCCCGTGACTTCTGAGATCGTATGCGGCAAGAAAATCAGCGGCTGAGAGGGCGCTCTGCGCCGCGTCGCGCGGTAAGCGGGATAGGCGGACTCAGGTTGAGTCCCGAGTTCACAACGGCGGTACGGAACGACAGACCCCGCCGGCTTGCTGTCCTTCGACGGAGTCAACGAAGAAGACATTGTGTTCTCCCTGAGCGTCCAATGCCAGACCACCCCTACTGCAATAGAGGAATGTCCTTCACCGAAGGCGGTTGCGGGATCGACTTCAAGAAAGCGTAAAGATCAGCCAGGTCCGCGTCCGATACGACCTTGTTTGTGTAGGGCGGCATCTGCCCCCTGGGTTCGCGCACGTAGGTGCTGAATGCTGACAAAGGAATCGGGTTCGGCGAAAGACGGGGCCCGCTGGTTCTTGACCCTTGCGCCTGCCTGCCATGGCACTCGTAGCAGCCGTAGCTGGTATAGAGTTCCTTCCCCTTCTCGACATTTCCGCTTGCGGTCTCAGATTTCTTGTTGGCAGCCGATGTTTGCGAGCCCGCCTCAGCACAGAACACCAAAATTGCCATCGCCGTCACAGCGGTGAGCAACACGCTGCAGAAAACCCCACTTTTTTTCAATTCTCTCTCCTGATCGCAATAATAAAACCGAACTTCTAGCGCGGCTGAGTCACCACATCGACCAGTGCCGGCTCCCCCTTTTCCACCACTTCGATCGCACGCCGGATCGCAGGGCCCAGATCGTTCGGGTTCGTGATCGGTCCTTCAGCGTGTACGCCCATGCTCTGAGCCAGCTTCGCATAGTCGATTTCCGGACCAGTGATTGTGGTGCCGATGGTGGCACGAGTGATGCCCCGATTGTGCCGGTCGGCCATGCGCTGCACGTGCATCAGCTCCTGATGCCATCCCCGATTGTTGTGCATGATGCTGAGTAGAGGAATGCGGTGATGCGCCGAGGTCCACAGAATGCCCGGTGCATACATTAAGTCTCCGTCGCACTGAATGGCGACGGTTAGCCGGCCGTGCTTCCGATTCGCCAGAGCAGCCCCGAGAGCTGCCGGCGCCGCATACCCGATGCCATGCCCTCCCGCTCCTCCAATGAACTGGTAGTGCTTATCGAACGACCACAATCGTAATGGCCAATTACTGATCCAGGGCACGGTCTCGGTCACGAGCGACCAGTCTTTGTCTTTGATCTGTCCCCAGGTCTCCGCGCAGATGCGGGCCGTGCTGATGGGACTCGCATCCCAGGCGTAGGTTGCCTCATGACGAGCTTGCTCCAGTGCATTGCGTCGTGCCTCGGCGAATTCTTTACCACGTTGTTCGAAAACTCGCTTGCGGTCGCCCGTGATACCCCGCTTCACCGCCTCGATCAGCGACGGCAGTGTAGCCTCTGCATCGGCGGCCATGGCCAGGTCGACTTCGGTATAGCGCTGAAAATCCTGATAGTTACTTTTGAGATAAAGATCGTTCGCCGTGATGCTGACCAGCTTCGCGTTCGGGTTCGCAAGCGGCTCTGAGGAGCGCACCAGTTGTTCGCGGAAGGAGTTCACCGTTCCCCAGAAGTCACCGACTTCGAGACCAAGGATTACGTCCGCCCCAGCAATCAAAGAGGTCACTTGCGCCGACTGGTTCAAGGGATGACGCGAGGGGAAGTTCATACGCCCGCCCTGATCGATGACTGGAGCCTGCAAGATTTCCGCCAACTCGATCAGCAACGTGACCCCGGCGGGAGTCCGCGCCGCCCGATCCGCAAGGATCACAGGATTTTCCGCTGCCACCAGAAGCCGCGCCGCTTCAGCTACCGATCCCGCGTCCCCCTGAGGGGGCATGGCCAGTGTCAGCCTCGGCACGCGCAAGTTCGTATTTTCTGCAATCCCTTTTTCCTGAAGTTCGCTGTCGACGACCAGCAACACCGGCTCCAGCGGCGGTGTCATGGCGATCTTGTACGCGCGCACAGCCGACTCGGCATAGTGCGGCAGCGAGGCCGGCAGATCGTCCCATTTAACGAAGTCACGCACCAGTTCGGCCGCATCCTGCACGCTGTGATCCCACTCCGGCCCCGGCCGGCGGAGCGTCGCATCGACCATATTTCCCATCGTCATGTAGATCGGCACGCGGTCGCAAAACGCGTTGTAAATCGCCATGGAGGCATGCTGCAGTCCCACCGTGCCATGGAGGAAGACTCCCATCGGCTTGCCCTCAATCTTGGAATAACCGTGCGCCATCCCCACGGCCGACTCTTCGTGGCAACAGGTAATGAACTCCGGATTCTTGTTGCCTCCATAGTTGATGACCGACTCATGCAAACCGCGATAGCTGGATCCTGGATTTGCCCCGACGTACTCGATCCCCAGAGACTTAATAACATCGACCATGAAATCGGCGCCGGGCCGGTCGGTGGTCAACACTTCCGCCACCGGATCGCCGGTTTCCGCTTGCTTCGACATGGGTGGAGGCGTCCCCGCCGCGCGCTTGCCCGAGTCTTGTGCGCCTACCGGTGTCACGGCAGCAGCCAGCGCCGCCACCCCAGCCGCCGATCCCCTCAAAAAGTCGCGACGGTTGACCGATTCCTTCTTGGATCTACCCACTCCATCCTCCTCACCATCAAAGCGAAAGATCCGTGTAAGACAATCTTAAATATTCGCAATCTTTGAAACCGCGAGACGTTCAGCGCAGCAAAGGACTCAACAGTGCGGCATGCTCCCGCAAAATGGGCAGAAAGCGGTGGATCATCTCGGCAGAAGACACACGCGCGGCATGTACGCCGACGTTCATCGCCGCCACCACCCGGTTTTGGAGGTTCTTCACCGGAACCGCAATCGAGCGCAGGCCCAGCTCCAGCTCCTCATCGGCCAACGCGAAGCCATCCCATCGGACCCGCCGAATGATCTCGCCCAGTAGCCGCTTGTCGGTGATGGTCTTCGGCGTGAGCGCCTTAATTTCGACGCGATCCAGATATGCCGCCAAGTCAGGCTCGGCGAGCGCGGCCAGCAGTACTCGCCCCATCGACGTGCAGTACGCCGGTAGCCGGCTGCCAATCGAAAGCCCTACCGACATCACTCGCTTGGCAGTCGATCGAGCGATGTAGACGATCTGGTCGCCATCCAGAACCGTGAGCGAACTGGATTCATGAACCAGCTCTGTGATTCTTTCCAGCGTAGGTTGGGCCATCGCTGGAAGAGAGCTGGATGCCAGGTAAGAGAATCCAAGTTTCAGAACCCGCGTCTTCAGCCGATAACTGCGGCCTGAGGATTCCACGTAGCCGAGCATCTCCAGAGTGATCAGAGACCGGCGCACCGCAGCCCGGGAAAGCTTGGTTGAGCGAGCAACATCGGCAGCCGTTTGCCCCTCGGTGTGGCCCTCGAAGGACTCAATCACTCGCAGCCCTCGAGCTAGCGACAGAACGAAATCGGGATTCCCGTCAAACGGCGCGAACTCGTCGGGAACGCCCGTCTCAATGGCCTCGTCAGAGGGAGTGAGCAGTTCCGTTTCTAGTCGTTTCGACAACATGGGAAAGTCAGAGAGCGATATTCGCACAGACGTACAGAAAAATAAAGTCCAGATTGGGGCTTGACGCGAATTCCGAAGCATTGCGATACTCGCAGCGCACAAAAAAGCTATAATCGCACAAACTCGGAGACCTCAGCACGTAAGTACGGTGTGTCAAAGTCTCCATCCAACTGAGAGCCAACGACACCGGCGGTTCGGTCCAAAATCATTGGAGAATAATGGGAAAGCTACGACTGTCCCTGGCCTGCTGGAACTATGACCGCACCCGCGGACTCCTCGAAGGCCGAATCCCGGTCGACGGGATCGATCTCACGTACCTCAACCTCCCCGTGGAAGAAACCTTCTTCCGCATGCTGCGGCATCACGAGTTCGACGCCGCAGAAATGTCGCTTTCCTCCTACGTGCTTTCTCTTTTTGCCGATGACCCGCCGCCCTTCATCGCGATTCCCGTTTTTCCGTCGCGGTTTTTCCGGCACTCGTGTATCTACATCAACTGCAACAGCGGCATCCGGGATCCGAAGGATCTGATCGGCAAGCGGGTCGGCACACCGGAGTATCAGATGACCGCGGGAGTCTGGATCCGCGGCATTCTCAGCGACGAGTACGGCGTGCCCGTCAGCAGCACGAATTACTTCAACGGTGGAGAAGAGGAACCGGGGCGCCCGGAAAAACTCAAACTCTCGTTGCCACCGGAGATTCATCTCGAATCGATCCCGGCGGAGAAGACCTTGTCCGGCATGCTCGATTCGGGCGAGATTGACGCTCTTTACACCGCGCGCATGCCCTCCACCTTCGGGCGCGGTTCCGGAACAGTGAAGCGGCTCTTCGAGGACTATCCCGCAGTCGAACGTGAGTACTACCAGCGGACCAAGATCTTCCCCATCATGCACACGGTGGTCATTCGTCGCGACGTGTACGAGAAATACCCCTGGGTGGCTCAATCTCTGTACAAAGCATTTGTATACGCGCAACGGGAGGTTTACCAGGAGCTATACCAGACGGCTGCACTCAAATTCATGCTGCCATGGCTCATTCGGCATGTAGAAGACACTCGCAGCCTCATGGGACAGGAGTTCTGGCCCTACGGCTTCGGGCCGAACGTGCTGCCGCTTGCCACGTTCCTTCGCTACTCTCACGAGCAGGGCCTCGCGAGACGACTATTGAAGCCTCAGGAACTTTTCGCCGCAGAGTCACTGGAGTCGTTCAAAATCTAGCCGGTTACTAAAAATGCTGGAGCGAGGCCGATCAGAAAAAGCACGGCGCCGAAAAACTCACGATTCGTATCCGGGCATCGCTTTAGCGATGCCGTAAGTGCCGCAGAAGACTACCGGCTTTAGCCGCTGGGGACTCTTTCGAAGATCAAAATGAGTCTTTCCGCGGCCCGCGCACCGAATAAAGGAAATCCAATTTGACGTCGTCAAACAAGGTAGTCTCTGGCCGTTGGTGGTCGCTGGGTCGAGGCGATATCGACGCCACGATTGCGCAGGTTGGCTTCAACCTGGCGCAGATGATCATCCCCGTCTTTCTGCTGGCCCCGATCGGAATATCCCTCGAATTCAGCGTCAGTCACCTGCTTCCCGGATACGCGCTGGGTTTCCTTGCCGGTTCCCTTGGACTGACTCTATTGGGCGTCCGCCTGAGTCGTCGTGAGGCGAGGAACGACATTACCGCTCACGTTTACGGGAATAATGTTCCCGCGATCATCGCCTACACCTTGTCCATCGTCCTTCCCGTCTACCTGCAAACCCATGATCCGATGGCCGCATGGCAAACCGGCGCCGCGGCCGTGGTCTGGACTGGCCTCATCAAGCTATTGGCGGCTCCGTTCGCAGGCATGTTCCGCGGCTTCATTCCGGTGCCGGCGTCGATGACCGTGTTCGGCGCGGCTATGTACAGCTTTCTCGCTCTGGTGTTACTGCAGCGCGTATTCGATCAACCCTTGGTGGGAATCATCGCCCTTGCCATCGTCGCGGTCAGCGTTCTGGCGAACGTGCCAATCACGCGCTGGCGAATCCCTCCCTTCATCGTGGCTTGGCTGATCCCGCTGGCCGTGGGCCTGCTCGTCGGCTTTGTACATCCGAAGGGGCAGAGCCCATCGCTCCGGCTGCCGCTGGTCACGTCGCTCGGCCCGCTCCGCAGCCTGACCTTGGCGCTGCCTTATTTTTCTGTAATCGTTCCGATGTCCATTTATCAGATTCTGCAAGACATCGCCGCCGTCGAAGGCGCCAACGCCGCCTCGGACAACTATGACGCGCGTAGCGTCGTCGCCTGCGATGCGCTGGCCACCATGATTTGCGGCGCCGCCGGCAGCGTGATCACCCCCGTCGTATATGCCCTCCACCCACCCTACAAGGCCATGGGCGCCCGCATCGGTTTTGCATTCTGGACCCCGATCATCTTCCTGGCCATCGTGATGAGCGGTCTCACTCTGTTCATCGCACAGCTGTTTCCGTGGCCAATTCTGGCAGCGATGATCGCCTATGTTTCAGTGGGCGTCGGATTGGCCACGCTGCGGCGTGTCGATCGCAAATATCTCGGCGCGGTTCTTCTCGGATTCGTCCTACCAACGGGTGCAGTCGTCGCGGCCGCGGTGAACTCCGCCCTTCCAGCCCTGAAGCTCTCAGCCGCGAATCCGGATGTGCAAGCTGCATTGAACAAGTCGATCTATTGGCAGTCGGTCCAGGGCCTGGGGAGCGGATTCCTGTTTCTTGTGCTGGTAGTCGCCGCGCTGATTACCGAGTTGATTGATAGAAATTTCGTCCGCGCCGCCCTGTGGTGTGTGGCTGCGTCCGTGTTTTCCTGGCTCGGCCTGATGCATTCGCCCATCTTCCGCTGGGGCGCGCAGCCGGTATATGCCACGGGCTGGATGGCCGCCGCATTGATCGTTTTCTCTGCTCGCTGGTGGAGAGGAGACCTACCCGCAGCGTCCACAGAAACGCGTCGGATCGATATCCTGACGCATAAAGAGAGCTGAGGAGTTCAATTCTCGAAGCCCGCAAGAAGTAGAGCCGAGTCTTCCCCGCGGCTTCTCGCCCGTGACATAGGCGAAAAGCACGGGCTGAACTCTGAATGATCAGCAATTTCTAACGGGTTGGCTGTGGAGGCGGTTGCTGCAAGGTACGGTAAGCATGGGGCGCATGACCGGTCCAGTGTTTGAAGGCACGGTGAAAAGCACTTGGCTCTGAGAAGCCAAGCAGAAATGCGATTTCGCCGATCGCGAGTCGTCCCTCACTCAAGTGGCGCGATGCAAGTTCACACCGTACCTCGCTCAGGATTTGGCGAAAGCTCGTCCCTTCCTGGTCCAGGTGCCGGCGCAAAGTCCTGGAACTCATGTGCAAGCGAGCGGCGATCAGTTCGAGAGTCGGTTGCCCCTTGCCGAGTTCGCTGGCAAGGTGACGACGAACCGCGTCTGTGGTTGCTTCCCCCTTCGGCAATTTCCGGATCACGTCCACAACTTGGGCTTCGAGAATCGCTCGGAGAGCTGGATCAGCCTTCACAAGACGTGCGTTGAGAAATTCTCGAGCGAAAACCAACTCGGTCCGCTCCCATCCAAATTGCAGTTTGCAACCAAACAGCCGCTGGTGTTCAGAGATGTCGTCCGGTGCGGAGTGAGGAAACCTCACCTCAAGAGGAATAAAGTTCAAACCGGTAGCCTGTCGTGAAGCTAGCAACCATCCGGCGGCTACACACTCCGAAACCGGACGCGGTGCGCCACCCGGTAGCGGAAGATGATGACTCAGAACCGCGCGGTCGCGATCAACACTGAGTCTTGTTTCCGCGACGTCGTGCAGGAAACGGTGGTAGAGAGCAAGGCGTCGGAGCCCCTCCCCCAGAGTCTCACAAGTGCGCACAGCATAATCCAGCGCTCCATAGATTCCCGGTCGAACTCCTGCCGCCACATGAAGCCCCAAATTCGGATCATTCGTGAGTTGACCTGCTGCGGACCATAGGGAAATTGCGACTGCGTGAGGCAGACGCGCCTCGGGGTCCCGGAAGATCAAGGGATCCACTCCGTTGGCAATCAAAAAGGCGGTGCTGTCGTGGCCTCGGCCTGTGAGGTACATGAGAATGGGTTGCACAGAGCGGATAGAAAGCGAAATCTTGCCAGCACGCTCCGGTAGCCGAGCATGGCCGTTTCGGTCAATGTTTCTGTCCGCCCGCGTCATTCCCCACCCACAGGGAGCGGTTCTATCGTAGCAATCAAAATCGAGTGGGATCAAAGGGGCAAGAAGCCGTGAGGTTCTACAAATACCTTTTCTTTTGCGTTCCCTTTTTCCAGGGGCCAGTCACCGCCCAGGCGCAATGGGAGGTCGAAAGCGACCCTACTGCCTATGCCCTCAATGGCTTCTCAGCGCATGTTGGCCATCCCGTTTTCGAGGGGCGGCTGCGGTTGCAGGTCGGGGCTTTCGGCGCCGAGACCCCGGAATGGATTCACGCCAACAGCGGCTTTACCGAAGATTCCCGTGGAGGGACCTTTAAGATCGATTTCTTTCCCTTGCGCCCATTGAGGGGGCTGTTTGTCGGTGCTGACAGCAACTATTCGCGGGTCCGCTACGAATTAGAGGAAACTCACGAACGCACGTACCGCAACGTCGTTGGGCTTGGACCTCGCGTAGGCTACCGGTTCAACGTTGGTAAGCATTTGTATCTGAGCCCCTGGGCTTCGCTGGACTACCAGTTCAACGCGAAGGATGTCTCAATATCCGGGAAGACATTTCATGAGAAAAAGTACAGCGTCTTCCCGGCTGTCCACGTTGGGTGGAGATTCTAGAAGACTGTGGGCAGCATGGTTCGACCCAGGACGTAACATGAATAACACGACAAATAGGCGGACCATTGAGGTTGACGGTTTTGAAATCGAGCTCACGTCGGAGCTCATTTGCAACCAAGCTGGGGACCATGCCGGACTAGTTGAGCTGGCGCGTATTGATCTCGCGCAACTTGGTCACAGGATCGATGATCTGGCCGTCGTATGTATGCGGTGCGTGAAAGCGATACCTCTGAAGAGTTGCTGACTTTCGACCTATTAACACCGTAAATGTCGATGCGCTGTAAGAAGAATCGGTCAGTACAATGAGCAAACCTCGGCGTCTCGGAATAATTCTGATTTCCATCTTTGCAATCCTTTCCGGGATAAACGAGGTGGTCGTTGGGCTTACAGGCAATTTCGTTGGCATCCTCTCTAAGCCTATCCCGCCAAGCTTTGCAACCGTCATAGTCGGCGCCTTCTATAGTCTGGCCGGCTTATTTCTACTGACGATGAAAAAATGGGGAGCGGTGCTCGGGATTTTGTTCCTCAGCGCGGAAGTCCTCGGACGAATATATCTCGTTTTGAGAGGCGTTGCCCCATCTAAGGGAGGGGATGCCCTCAAGATTTTGGTCGGTGGACTCATCGCCCTCGCTCTGGTTGTGTCTGTGGGGTTCCAGTGGAAGAAATTCGATTGAGTAGGCGAAACGTCAGACCAAAGGTTTCGGAGGAGTCGACGCCCCGCACCTGTTGCCTGTCCTCGCCCTTGTTATTTATCGCGAACCTGGTGCAGGGTGCGATGTCTGGGAAATTGTGGCCGTTCCTCGGCGCCGTTGTGATCTTGGCTCGTGCAGGCCTTGGATTCTACGCGTCCACACGTGGCAAGTTCCTGGTGTGCAGCCAATTGGTCGACGGACTGAAGCTGTGCGGGCAGCTAGTGGAAGTGCCTTGCTCGACCCGTTCCTCACGCTGATCGGCTATCGGTCACCCCTGCGCTCCGTACGAGCAGGCTGGAACCATCGGAAAAACACCATTTACTGTTCAGGCTCGGGATGCTGCGCATAACGCTAGCCGTGTGTCGTGTGCTCGGCACAGCTCGATCAACAGGTCCTGCATCCCCGAATCAGGAGCCTTTTTCTGACGGCACCCTTTTTCGAGCGGCGAACCGGCAACAAGCAGCAAGCGCGCTACTGCGAGATGATCGGCGCCTGCTTGTGGACCATGGTTCCAACCTTCGCACGCCCACACCAGCGGCGTGGCGGCAAACATACCATCGAAAGGATTCACGGAGGCACCGTGGGCAAGGAGCACCCGTACCGGATCTGCTCGGCCAAACATTGCGGCCCCATGCAGGGCCGTCACGCCATCACGGTCGAAACCGCAGTCAAGCATGACTTGGAGGACGCTTGAGTCGCCACCTTCAGCGGCAACTTGCATCCTGAAGTGATGTTAGGTATGAGGCTCATCACGGGGATCTGGAGAGTTCGCTATCGGCCAGGTCGAAGAAGTAGCGTTGAATGTTGAGGGTTGTCATGTCGCGTGGCTAAGCATTGCCAACGTTTCCTGCCACGATTGGCAACGCGGACTCAGGCATGCGCTGCTTCGTTGTCCCTTACGTGGGCCCAGACGGAATCCTTGTTTGTCTGTCGCAAGTCGCTCGCTTGCCTGTGAATAAGTTTTCATATGATTGTCATCGGCGCACAACATTGCACTCCTATCGTCAATCACAGTTGGTCCGATGAAGTTCTCCATTCTCTAACCGTGTGCCGTTAAGACATTCAACCAGATTTCCTTCGGAGAAGAAGAATATGAAGAGTATTAGACTGTTCAGGTTCGACGAGCCGCACAAGACGATTGTCCTAGCCCTGACCATTCTGGCCGTTGCGGGTCTTGCAAACGCGCAACGCAATAACGATGGCGATCAGAAGTCCCCGACGCCGCCGGGTCTGTACATAACACCAACGGCCTTGGCTGACGCCGTCCAGCAGCCATTGAACCCCGGTCTCACCAATTACCCGAACTTCGTCGCGGGTGAGGCAGTAAAGGCGGTGGTGAGCCCCGATGGCAAGACCCTGGCCATCTTGACCGCCGGGATGAACTCCCTTTACGACACGTCCGGTAACGTTGACACAACCGCTTCAACCCAGTTTCTTTTTCTCTACGACATTTCAGGAGCGAATAAGACCAACCCTGTTCTGAAGCAGGTCATCCAGCAGCTCAATGCGCACGTCGGTCTGGTCTGGGCTCCAAACAGTCAGACGCTGTATGCCTCGGGTGGCTGTGACGACGCGGTGTACGCCTATAGCAACAACGGCACCAGCTTCGCGTTAAGCAACAAGATCAGCCTTGGCCACGCCCCAAGTGGCTGTGTGTCCAACCCTGCCAATCGGACCGGGCTCGGTCTCGGCGTCGAGCCCAACGTGGCTGGACTTGCCATCACTGCCGACGGAAAAACGCTCGTAGCGGCCAACAATTATAACGATTCGATCAGCGTAATTGACACCGCCAGCGGAACCGTGCGCTACGAGTACGACCTGCGGCCCTTCGCAACTTCGGGCGCCCCCAACGGCACGAAAGGCGGCACGTTTCCCTACGCCGTCGTGTTGAACGGTTCGATCGCCTATGTCGGTGCCGATCGCGATCGTGAGGTTATCGCTGTCAACGTGGCCAGCTCAGCCGCGGGATCACTGGTAGCCCGCATCCAACTGGATGGCAATCCGAATGGCATGACGCTCAGCGCAGACGGTTCCACGCTCTATGTCACGCAGGACAATCAGGACCAGGTTGCAGTCATTAACACCGCAACCAACACGATCACCAACAAGATCGATACCCGTGGTCCCGCCTTTCTGGGCTTCCCCGCGAACACAACTGGAGCGGCACCGACCGCAGTCGCCATTAATCCGGTAAAGAAAGCACTCTACGCCGTCAACGCAGGGTCGAACTCGATTGCTGTGATCCCACTCAGCGGGCCATTCGCGTTCCGCACGATCGGACTTATCCCCACCGCATACGATCCGACCGACGTTACGTTCAGCCCCGATGGCAGCTGGATGTACATCATCAACGGCAAGTGCGACACAGGTCCGAATCCCGGCTATGGCTACGGCAACTTTGCCTTTATCCAGTACATCACGCCGCCGGGCGGCCCCTTCCCGGGGGGCAATGCAGCGGAGTCCGCCATCCTGCGGGCAAACAACCAGTATCAATTTCAGCTGGAACACGCAACCCTTGTCAGCGCTCGAGTTCCGAATGGAGACAGTCTCTGGGATTTGACCGCTCAGGTAGCCGCCAACAACGGATATCTGCTCGAACCCTCCCGATCCGATGAGGAAGTGATGCACTTCCTTCACTCGAAAATCAAGCACATCATCTATGTCGTGAAAGAAAACCGTACGTTCGATCAGATTCTGGGTGACCTCAACAATGGCTCCAACGGTGATCCTTCGCTGGCTCTATTCGGCGAACTCGTCACACCCAGCTTCCATCGCATGGCGCGAGACTTCGTAACTCTGGACAACTTCATGGATCCGGGCGACGGATCAATGGATGGCTGGTCCTGGTCGATGCGTGGCCGCGTGACCAATACCGAGACGCTCACCCAGCAGATCAACTATGCGCGCGTGAACCGCGGTCTCTCCTATGAAGGTGAAGGCCAGAACCGAAATATTCCAGGCAACCTGAATACCACTGCCGCACGCGACTTTTTCTTTGACCCAACCGGCGCAACCACACCCTATTCCAGTTCCACGTCCTCGCTAAAAGGCGGCACGGCAAATATCCTGGCTGGTGACGGTGACCACGCCGCCACCGACGGTCCCACGGGCTATCAGGAGGGATATATCTTCAATGCCGTCTTGAATGCCGGCGGAACGGTTCGCAACTACGGCTGGATGGCCAACACGCCGGGCAGCATCGGAACCATCACCAACCCCATCACCGATCCTTTCGCCGCCGGCATCATCCAGACCACGACGGCCAATCAACTGCTCTATCAGAACGGATTCTATGATCCCTACTTCCGCGCATACGATCAGAGCTACCCGGATTTCTGGCGCTTCAACGAGTGGAACCGTGAGTTCCAGCAATTCGTCGCCAACGGCAATCTGCCGTCGCTCGAAATGATCCGCGGTCTCAGCCACGATCATACCGGCAATTTCAGTTCGGCGCTGGGCGGAGTCAACACTCCGGAACTGCAGCAGGCTGATAACGACTATGCAGTCGGCTTGCTGGTTCAAAGCGTGGCTCACAGTCCCTACGCGAAGGACACGCTGATCATCATCATCGAAGACGACTCTCAAGACGGAGCAGACCACGTCGATTCTCATCGCGCCACGACGTACTTCGTTGGGCCTTACGTGGCGAAACATGCCGTCGTGAGCACCCACTACAGTCAGCCCAACGTGGTCCGCACCATCGAAGACATCTTCGCCACCGAGCACCTCAACCTGAACACTTACTATGCGCGGCCGATGGCGGACGTTTTCGACATCAGATCATCGGGACGGTGGAGTTTCGACGCCGTCGCATCGACGCTCCTGAAGTTGACCACACTCGGACTCGACCCGACAAAGGTCAGCTTCGCCGCCGGTCCCAACTTGAAGCCGACTCATGACGCCCAATACTGGGCGGATAAAACCCGGGGCTTCGACTTTTCGGGAGAAGACCGCGTTCCGGCCGAACTCTACAACAAGATCCTTTGGGAAGGCCTGAAGGGAACATCTGCTCCAGTTACCCAAAGCGACAAGGACAAAGACGGCGATTAGTCCGCATCCGATCGCAAATCGGTGGGACCGCAAGGTCCCACCGAGAAGTCGCTTGTCCGTCATCCGGGAGTGGCTGCGATTAATTCTCACCAGCCCACTTCCGCTTATCAATCGAGTAGGTCCAGATTCCAGTCACTCGCGTGGCCAACCATCCAACCCCGCTCCATCATGGCCTTGTTGATTGTGATCGATGTATGCATGAACTGAGCTCGTGGAACCCCGGATCAAACAGAGTCGCCTGCTTATGGATGGAATGACGATCATTCGGATACCTAAAATCCTGAGGTGATTGCTTCGACCGCTTTCCCGAAAGCGCAATGAACCGTCGCCATACGCGGGTACAAATGTGCGCCTACGGCTCGCGCCGTTTGTTCAATCGGATTTTTTCAGAGCCACACGAGATTTCTCGGTTGCGGGGGAGTAGAATTTATTCATCTTTCTTGAGTCTCCTTCGGGGTTTGCTTCCGCATTTGCCGATGCGGCATGCCAATGGGGCTGGGGGATCAGATTCTCGAGAGGTGGCCCAGCATGGACGACAAGCCTGATGTCATAGCGGACCGCGAAATCATGGGCGTCTCGCGGCGCAACTTCATCAAGGGAGTAATCGCGGGCGGCGTAGCCACTTCATCGGCGGCCTATCTGTTTCGAAGCTCTTCGGTTTTCGGCCAACAACCGCCCGGCATGGGCGAGCGCCTCATCACTCTCAACGTCAACGGCCAACAGCGTCGCGTCGATGTGATGAAGCAGGAAACGCTGGCCTGGACCCTTCGCTACAAGCTGGGACTTACCGGCACCAAGCTCGGCTGTGACCGCGCCGAGTGCGGCGCCTGCACAGTATTGCTTGACGATGTGCCCTACTACTCATGCTCTGTCTTGACGCACACAGTGCGTGGCAGAAAAATCCTGACAATTGAAGGACTGGCTAACCCGGATGGCACGCTACACCCCGTGCAGCAGGGTGTCATCGATGAACAGGGCTTCCAATGCGCCTTTTGCATGTCTGGCTTCATCATGTCTGCGGTGGCGTTCTTGAAAAACAATCCGAATCCGACTCGGTCAGAAATGGCGCACGGGCTGTCGGGAAATCTTTGCCGCTGCCAGGACTATGACAAAATCCTTACCGCAATGATGCGCGGCGCAGAAAACATGAGGAAGGCGCACCATGTCTAGCTCGGAGTGGAAACCCAATCAGCAGAAATTCGGAGCGCAGTACAAACTGATCGGCAAGGATTATCCCACATCGGATTTGTATGCGAAGGTCACTGGAAAAGCGAAATACGCAGAGGACTTTCGCATCGACGGCATGTTGTTCTGCAAGTTGCTGCTGAGCCCGGTACCGCACGGACGCGTGAAACATCTGGACATCAGGAAAGCCATGGCAATGCCGGGCGTGAAAGCAATCCTGACACAAAACGATCTACCCGCTCCGGCGGATAGCGTCACCGACCTTGGCGTCACCATCAAGGCGAACCCGTTGGGCGAAAACGCTCTCACCATGGAACCCCTGTACCACGGCGAGCCCGTGCTGGCGGTGGCGGCAGTAGACGAATACACGGCAGCAGAAGCCATCGAAGCAATCGATATTGAATTTGAACCTCTTCCCTTCGCCGTCGACCCGTTGGATACGCTTCGCCCCGGTGGACCGAATCCGCGGATCAACGGGAACGTCTGGATCAGACCGCCAATGCCCCAACCGAAACCGGGAGAGAAACCGTCCAGCCCACCGCTGCCCCACATCGGGGAACTCAAGTGGACCGAAGCCGATTTTGCTGAAGCGAAACATGGCCGCTTGCCGATGGGAAAAGCCCAGGACGAGTGGGTTGTCGGCGATTTGGATGTCGGCTTCAAAAATGCCGTGCTGGTTCTGGATGAAACATTCGTTACACCCGATACCAGCCACGAGACTCTGGAGCCGCGTACGACTTTAGCTTATTGGCAGAATGGCAAAGTTTTCGTTCATATGGGAACCCAGAGTACGGTGCAAACACTGGCCAGCCTGGCGCGCTGGTTGAACATGGATCCGAACCAGATTGTCCTGATCAGCGAGTACACGGGAGGAGGTTTTGGCAGTAAGGCCACGGGTTACATTTTCGCAATCATCCCAGCCTTGTTGTCGAAAAAGGCGAATGCGCCGGTCATGATGCGCATTAGCCGCGAGGAGGAGCATTTCATCGGGCGCGCACGCCCCGGGTTCCACGGGCGGATGAAAGTCGGTTTCGCCAGCAACGGACGCATTACGGCGCTCGATATGTTTGTCATCTGCAACAACGGTCCTTATGATGCCGTGGGTGACGCGAACACTTCAGGGAATATCGTTTCCTTGCTTTATCAGCCGCTTGCCATGCGGTGGAGAGGAACCACCATCCTGACGAACACTCCGCCGCGAGGCGCGCAGAGTTCACCCGGTGGCATGCAAGGAATCGTAATCATGGAAACGATCGTTTCCAAGGCCGCACGCAAACTGGGGCTCGATCAGGTTGATATTCGGAAAGTAAACTGCCCCGAGGGCAAGTCGCCGGTAGGTCCTCTGAGGAATGGCACGCGCAATCATTGCACGAGCGCGTTCCTGAAAGAAGCCTTCGACCGCGGAGCCGAACAATTCCAATGGAAGGACCGTCTCGCGCGGCCCAAGCGCAGTGGAACCAAGGTCCGAGGCGTTGGTGTTTCTTCGAGTTGCTTCGTCGGAGGATCGATCGGATTCGACGGCTTGTTCGTCATCAAACCAGATGGACGCATCGCGATCCAGTCCGGAGTCGGAAATTTGGGAACGGAATCCCTTCTGGATGTACACCGTGTCGTCGCTGAGGTTCTGGGTGTGCCGTGGGAGAAGTGCGATGTGACCTGGGGCAACACATCAAAGAACCTGCCTTGGACCTGCGTCTCGGGAGGAAGCCAGACCACCCATGCGATGACTCGCGCGGCGCATGCTGCCGCCATGGACGGTAAGCAGAAACTGCAGGAGATCGCGGCCAAAACTCTAGGTGGCAAGCCGGACCAATATGAAGTCTCGAATGAGCGCGTCTTTCGCAAGGGCGGCAGAGGGATGACGCTAGCGCAGGCAGCGCAGCATGCGATTCAACTGGGCGGAAAATATGATGGACACGAGCCACCCGACGATGTGAATAAGGTAACGAAAGCGTCAATTGCCGCCTTGGCCGGGCAGGGTCTAGTGGCCGCCGCTAAGGACAAATACCCTCGCGATGGCCAGTCGTTCTCGTACGTAGCCAGCTTCGCGGAGGTCCAAGTCGATATTGAAACCGGCAAATACGTAATTACAGATTTTCTCGCCGTGGCCGACGTAGGCACCGTCATCCATCCCAAGGCGCTCTCTGGCCAGATCCTCGGTCGATCCGTCCTGGGTATCGGTCATGCCATCGGCCAGAAGTGGGTTTTTGATCCTCATTACGGGCACACGATTTCACTGCGTTTTCATCACACCAAGCCTCCGACAATCCTCGACGTGCCAGTCAATATGCAATGGGCTGCTCTGGATATTCCGGATCCTGAGACTCCGGTGGGCGCCCGCGGCATCGGGGAACCGCCGGTGGGCGGCGGCTGCGGAGCGATACTGAACGCGCTCTCGGACGCATTGGGCGATGAGATTTTTCGTCGCGCGCCGGTTAACCTCGACACAATTCTTACCGCACTTGAAGCGGGGCGGCCGGTGCAGGACCCGTTGACCGCACACATTTAGCCGATCTGAAATACGGAGAGCGGTATGGCAATAATCCGAGATGTAATGCCGACGTTCCAGTTGTATCAGCCGACGTCAGTTGCAGACGCACAAAAACTTCTGCAACAGCACGAGCCCGATGCGTTAGTACTGGCGGGCGGACTCGACAGCATGGATTGGCTAAAAGACCGCATCAGGAAGCCAAAGGCGGTCGTCGACCTGGCCGGCATCGAGGAACTGAAGGGAATCCGCGAGACCTCAGATGGTGTGCATATTGGAGCGATGACCACGCTCACCGAAGTCGCACAGAATCCCGTCATACGGCAGAAATACGGAGTGCTGGCACAGGCATCCGAAGTGGTCGCTTCTCCTCAAATCCGTAACCAGGGGACGGTCGGCGGCAATGTTTCCCAGGATACGCGCTGCTGGTATTACCGGGCCGGCTGGCCGTGTTATCGCGCGGGAGGAAACATCTGTTATGCCGATACCCCTGTGGGCAGAAATCGCGAACACGCAATCCTGCATGCGCAGCGATGCATCGCCGTGAATCCCTCCGATACTGCTCCAGCGTTGATCGCGCTGGATGCCAAGTTCGTTGTATCGACTCCGAATGGCGAACAAGTGGTCGACGCGGAAGATTACTTTGTCGGCCCTGATCTGGACATCACGCGCATGAATATTCTGCGTCCGGGATATTTGTTGACTGAAATTAGAATTCCGTCGACTTGGGCTAGCGCGGAGTTTTATTTCGAGAAAGTTCGCGATCGAAATGTCTGGGATTTTCCGCTGATGAATGTTGCATCGGCGATAAGGTCATCGGCAGACATGATCCAGAATATTCGGATCGCAGTGAATGCTGTCGCGGCGCGGCCACTGCGGTTGAAGATGGTGGAGGATGCCGTACGTGGCAAGCCACGCAACGCAGCCACCAGCGAAGCGGCGGGAAAGCTGGCAGTACAGGGAGCAGTCCCGTTGCAGTTCAACGCCTACAAAATCCCGCTCATGCGAAATCTCGTGAAGCGAGCCATCAGCGGAGTGCAGGAGGCGGCATGGGCATCCTAGAGTGGGCGACGAGTCCGTTAGGACAAAGAATCCCGATCCACATTGCTTGGTTCCTGATCTGGGTCGCGCTAATTGCCGGACTAGTTTTTCTGATCGTGCATGCGATCTACGTCCGCTACTTCGCCCGAGAAATGGGGTTGGCTTCCGATCCCTCAACGGCAGAAACGCCCGAGTTGCCCCCGCGGATTCCGCGGCACTCCCTGGCCGCCAGATTGTTTCACTGGATTATGGCAGCGGCGATGTTTGGGTTACTGTTCACCGCATTCCTCCCCAAAGTTGGGGTTCAGTTCAATTGGGTGACATATCACTGGATTGCAGGGACGGTGTTAACCATCTCAATCCTGTTTCACATTGTTCACGCTACTTTTTACTTAGATTTCTGGTCGATCTGGCCAGACCGATCCGACCTCGAAGACGCCAGGAAGCGCTTCCAGCGTTTCATCGGAAAACGGGCGGAATCGCCGCGAAAATTTGCCAAATATCCGTTGGAAAACAAGCTCTATCATGGCGTAGTGATGTTGAGCGGCTTGACAGTGATCGTCACGGGTGTATGCATGATGTTTCGGGTGCGCACCGTCTTTTTTCCGCGCAATCCTTATCTATTCAGCGACATGACGTGGGGCATGATGTATGTGTTCCATGGCCTGGCGGGCGTGGGGCTGATCACCCTGACGATCGTTCACGTCTATTTTGCCGTCCGGCCAGAGAAACTGCCGATCACTCGGTCGATGATTGTGGGCTCCATGAGCCGCGAGTTTTATTTGAAGGAGCATGACCCGACGCGGTGGGTGATCGAAGGTTTGTCTCACCCCAGGAGTACAGCGGATGGCGATTGATTTTCTCGAGCGCTGTGAAATCGTCGAAGAGTGTTACGAGTTCCTCTTGGGCTACGCGGCACAGGGCTTGCAAAGCGATGAAGGTAGTTCTGCAGGTCGTGAGGTTCGAAACCATCTCGAGCAAGCGCGTGAAGCGCTGATCGGATTGCCTGAAAGCTGTCGAAAATCGATTCATGATCATCGGCTCGAACCATCTGGGAAGTATGAAGCATTCTGTTGCACGTTAGAGCGCGATGGAAACGACTCTCTGGTAGCGCTCGAACTCGTGCTCGCGCAGCCTGCGATTAGTTCTCAGTTGATTGACAATCTTAATGCTTCAAGCCATCTGCGTGCTCTACTGACAGATCTGTTCCTTTTTAGCGAAATATTGCGGACACGTGTCAAAGTCACCGTGACAGTCGAAGGGCACTAAGATCCAACGTTGGCCCGGTTGCGAACTGGACTCATATCGTCACGAAATCTCATCGAAGCCGACTGGAACGAAGCCCTGTTGCGGGCGCGACGGCAAGAGCTACGACGCCCGCCACGGGGTGGTTCATACACGGAGGAACCCTCCCAGCCTTGGAAGTTGGCGACAGGGATCGTTTGTCTATTTGTTCGGACTTACCACGGCCACCTTGTTCACTCCGCTGCAAGCTAGATATAGCTGCCCGTCGGGAGTCGCCACATGTTCCGCACCACACCACCCCCGGACGGGATCGTCTTCGTACTGAAGGTCTCCGATTGAGGATCGAAGCGAACCACGGCGTTCGGCTTCACACCCGACTCGCTATACCAGACCTTGCCATCGTTGGTGATCGCAATTCCATATGGTTCCGACTGAGCACCCCCCCGGTGACGGCCACTCCTTCAAAAGCCTTCCGCTGGACGGATCGAAATGTCCCAAATATCCACGCGCGAAATCGGTGTAATAGATCGTGCCATCCGGCGCCAGTGCGATCCGGCGCGGGCGCGTACCTGCCGCCGGCAATGTGTACTCACTGATTCTCATCGTGCTTGGGTCAATTCTGCCCAACTTGTTCGTGCCGAATTCGCAGAAGATGGGAATGTTGTTCGGCAAAATCACTATGCCGTAGGGCACAGCGTGTGGCGTAGGCGACGTGACGAGGGCCGTCTTGCCCGTTTTCGGATCCAGGCGCCCGATGTAGTTGGTCTCCTGGTTGGTGAACCACAGAATGCCATTGTGATCGAATACTGGCGTGTGTGGATCAATCTCTTCGCCAGCGGGAGGACGATATTCGGCGATCTCGCCATTCCTCGGGTTGAGCTTGCCGACATAACCTCCGGAGATGGCGGTGAACCAGATATTGCCGTCTTGGTCAGCGACCAGACCGTGCGGACCGGAGTTCGGAGTCTTCAAGGGATACTCCTTGAATTGCCCAGTCTTCGGATCAAGCCGACCGAGCTTGTTTGCTCCCTGTCCGGTGTACCAAAGCGAGCCGTCTGGTGCGAGCGCGGGATCACTGCGGCCGCGATTTCGGGGTCGGCACCTCGAACTCTCGGATCTGTACGTCCAGCGTTCCCACGTTTGTGGAAGCCGCAAGTGCAGCTAACGTGAAGAGGCACAGCTGGTGCAGAAACATGAACCCACTCCTTGGCCGAAAATTGTAGTCGCTCGTGGGCGTCCCTGCCTAGTTTCGACCCACAGACGATTCTGACAAGCAGCTGCGACCTCGTTGATCATCGCTGGCGTGAAACGTATCCTGTACATAGACTTCAGCAACTCGGGCGTTAGTCGACTCGGAGAATGCCGTCGAGAAACATTAGACCTGTATCGGAATCGAACCGGCGCGATGGTTTCGGTTAGCTTGGACCTGAGCGTTCACTTTCGATACAGCCGTTTGAAGGAAGCCGCTTCAGTTGAGAAGATAGAGTCTGCCTCCGCAGGGCAGGAGCGGGGCTCCGTGGTTTCGGAGATTGCGGTTTGCGACTAGCGGAAAGGAGTATCGGGCGATTGAGCGGAATCCAGAGCGAGCGCGGCGATGGTGAAGGTGGCGACCAAAAATCGGGGCGCACAACGGTCTCGATGTCCCCACAGGTCTTTCGACGATTTGGACGCTGCAGGTTTGGGCTGAGGGCATTTACGTGGCTTGGGCCGACAGTCTTCGCGGTGGCTGCGGCTGGGCTGGTTGCAGATCAGAACCCGCCTCAGGTGCAGTCGCCCGCTCCGGCTCACGCGTCGACCGCTCTTGCACGCAACTCCGTTCCATTCGATAGCTTCGTGGACTCAGCCATCCAGCAGGAACGCCGTGTAATCAATCTGCTGCGCTACTACAAGCCGGTGGTCGAGACCTATATTCAGGAAGACCAGCCGGATTCTGAGAATCGGCTCTCTCCAAAGGCTGACGACTATTTCCTAAGCCGCCTGGATCTTACCGGGCAGGTGACGGTGCAGAAATTTAGTTCGGCGGAGGGGGAGGGGAAGAAGGTGGCGAAGAGTCCGCAGGAGTTGACCGAGGAAGATTTTGCGCTGGCGCTGTTCCCGGACAAGGATCATTTCGACCGCCAAAACTACACTTTCGAATTTGTCCGCTGGGAGGTTCTTGGGGAAGTGCGCTGCGCCGTCATCGACATAAAGCCGCATGAGAATTCGGGTAACCGTGGGTTGGTGGCGCGAATCTGGGTGGAGGATCAGGACTTCAACATTGTCCGTTTCAGCGGATCGTACACATCGAAGGCATTTGGCAAACGGCCGTTTCACTTCGACAGCTGGCGGCTGAACACGATAACCATGATGTGGATGCCGGCCTACGTTTACACCGAGGATTCGCAAGGGCACGATCCCGCAAGCCGGGCATGGCTGAAATCTCAAACTCGCATCTGGGGATACGACTTGGAACAAGCGGGGGACCATCGGGAATTTGCCAAAGCTCTGACCGATAACCCAATGTGGGCAGATCCCAAGCGGCACGAAGCTTCGCAGAATCTGAGTCCCGAGTACTCGCTGGAGAAAACAACATATACCGTTGACGATGAGATAGTGGAGCGGTTGCAAGTTGCCGGGCTGATGGCGCCGGACGGCGAGGTCGACAGCATCTTGCAGAAGGTGGTCAACAATCTGTTGATCACGAATAGGCTCGACATTCCTGCGGTGCGCTGCCGCGTGTTGCTCACCACGCCCCTGGAGTCGTTCGTGGTTGGCCGAACCATCGTGGTGAGCCGCGGTCTTCTGGACGTGCTGCCGGATGAGGCAGCACTGGCCGGTGTGCTCGCGCACGAATTGGCCCACATCATCCTGAGTCACTCTCTGGGTGCGCAATACTTGTCGGAATTTAATTTACCCTTCTCGGATCTGGAGGTCTTTTCCAAATTCAACTTCCGCTTCGATCCCGCCCAGGAGGCCGATGCTGACAAAAAGAGTCTGGTGCTGATCGCGAACTCACCGTACAAAGACACCACGAGTCTGGCACTTTTTTTGAAGGCTGTCGAACTTCGTTCTGCGCAGTTGCCGAACCTGCTGCGCGGGCGACTCAGCAACGATTTCGCCAGCAGTCACCTGGCCGCTATTCAGGGCTTGGCCAACTCTGCCAAGCGGGCGCAAATGTATCGGACGGATCAACTGGCTGCCTCGCCTCTTGGCTCCCGCATTAAGGTCGATCCGTGGTCGGACCGGATTGAGATGCTGAAGGCCGCACCGGCGCCTCCCCCCTCGGCAGCCGAGAAGATACCGTTCGAGGTATCGCCATTTTTCCCTCATCTCAAGCGGCTGGAAGAGAAGCCCTAACTGGAGTGGGAGAGCTAGTGACTTTGTGCAAAATTAGACCCTGTGCGCCCGTCGCACAACCGATCACGCGATTTTGGTTGCCAGAGTTGGCCCCTCCAGAATCGATCAGGCGGATCAATCTGCCCAAAATTCCCCACTCCGTTACCTTTGGATCGATCTGAATCTAAGAGGTCACTGGACCAGAGTTCGAGCTGCCCGAAAACAGATGTTTCAGGGCAGATCCCGTGGCACGCAGTACGCCCACCGTGATGACCTAACCAAAAAGATTTCGGGGTTTCGGCCTAACCGACAGTTTACCGGCCAATCTTCTGTAGCCATGGCAGTGAGAGTTATCCTTCTGTAGCTGAGATCGAGCAGGAAGGAGAAAGGCTCTCTTCTGAGCGCAGATCCTAGCCAGATTCCGCTCAGTGAGAGAGCCTTGCAGA
>DATKFH010000152.1:0-144660 GCA_035511455.1 Candidatus Sulfotelmatobacter sp.
CCAAAAACTCTGTCCGCGTTGGAAGAACCGCGAGTTGGTGACGAAGAACAAGAACCTCGGCGTGGAGTTCGGCACGGTTCTTGAAAGGTAGAGGTGAGCAGAGCGAAGAATGCGACGAAAACGGCGTTCATGGTGGAAGCGAGCATGATCTCCACAAAGATCATAACCTCTGCGTTTTTAAACGTCATTTTTTTCGCTTCCCACAAATCCGCTTTTCTCAAGGTCAATGGCATACAATATCGGGCATCTACACGGGATTTATCGCCTAGCATTGTGAGGGATCTTAGCTTCGGGCCTTGAGAAAAGAGATGAGTTGTGACCCCAGGAGCAATCGCGTCGTTTTTCAGCTATAGCCGCGACGATTCCGAATTCGTCCTTCAGCTGGCCGGGGACTTGAAGGCAGCCCGAGCGAGCGTATGGATGGATCAACTGGACATCGTTCCGGGTCAGCGCTGGGACCGTGCAATCGAAGATGCCTTGGCCAACTGCCCGTGCATGATCGTGATTCTGTCCCCCGCTTCGGTCAACTCAACCAATGTTATGGACGAAGTTTCTTTCGCGCTGGAGGAAAAGAAAACCGTCATTCCAGTCATCCATAAGGATTGCACGGTTCCTTTTCGGCTGCGCCGCCTCCAGCACGTGGATTTCAGGCAGGATTATGGCCGTGGGCTTAAGGAACTCCTCAAAACATTAGCTGCCGAACAAGAAGTTGGAGAAGGCACGCCAGCAAGCTCCGCCCTCCGGATCCACGACCAGACCGATGTTACTACGCAAGCAGACGAGCAGAGACGACTGGAACAAGGGCGAACGAAGGACGATGAGGTGCAGGAGCAGGCGATGGCTGCCGCCACTTTCGTGGCTCCGCCTCAAGGGCTGCCATACTCACGAAAGAATCTTACCGTGCTGACGGAAAAACCTCAGCAGCTTCCGTCCAAAACCAAGGGTGATGTTTCAAGCAGCCATTTTCGTGCGTGGATCGTGCTGGTCGGTGCAGCACTTCTGGTCGCGCTTGGGGTCACTTGGTTTATTAAGTCGCAAGGCTCTGACTTACGCATTCAGGAGGAAATCGAGCGGCAATTTCATGCCAGCCCGGACAGCGCCTTGAACGGCATCAAGGTCCACGTGATCAATGGCGTGGCCACGCTGGAAGGCATGGTTCCCGAGGTTGTTGACAAAACCCTGGCTGCAACGATTGCGAGGGATGTCTCTCGGAAAGAAAGCCTAAATAAAATCGAGGTGCAAAGCCCCACGCCGACGACAGTTCCACCAAGCGTTGGGCTGAACACCAAGCATGAAGGCGGCGGTACTAGTGGCGTGGCGGGGAGGACGAGGGTGAACTCCCGCGACCGACTAACATACGTTTGGATCGAGCCGGGGACCTTCCACATGGGCTGTTCTCCTGGAGATGGCGATTGTCGTAAAGATGAAATGCCGGCGCACCCGGTAACCATCACGCGCGGTTTCTGGATGGGACAAACAGCGGTGACCCAGGCCGCTCACCAGCGTGTAAAAGGCTCCAACCCGGGGAGTGTGAAGGGCAATCAACGACCGGTTGTAGAGGTCAATTGGTATGACGCGGTCGCCTATTGCTCCGCAGTGGGGATGCGGCTACCTACAGAGGCAGAGTGGGAGTACGCAGCGCGTGCGGGAAGCTCGGCGTCGCGCTACGGAGACCTCGACTTGGTTGCCTGGTGGGCTGGAAACAGCGGCAACCAACTGCATGATGTTGCCCAAAAGCAGCCCAACGGATGGGGACTCTTTGACATGCTCGGAAACGTTTGGCAGTGGACAGCGGACTGGTACAGCGAGGATTATTACAACCAGTCGCCATCACGAGACCCAAAGGGCCCGCCATCGGGAACCCAGATGGTGGCCCGCGGCGGCGCTTTCCACACTCGTGGCGATTTCGTGCGCGTCTCACACCGCGGCCATGATGGAGACCTACCCAGCCATTTCTCGAAGGTGCTCGGCTTTCGTTGTAGCGGAGAAAAATTACCTTAACGTTAGAGACTCGCAGAGCTAGGGCGGGTTGCGCACCCTATCGCCTTCATTTTTCTCCGTAGGGTGTCCCACTAAGGCACCGCTCGGGCAGGGGTTTTCGTCGACGACTGTGTTAACCATTCTCAAGGAAAACAAATCATTTTGAACTCGGCCGATCACATATCATCGATGCGGACAAAGAAGGTCCCGACTCGGAGAAAATCGTGGGTTATCGCGAAGTTGCTGTCGGTGACCCTTTGCTCTATCTAAGAAAATAAGGTTCTCCCGCGCACTGGACGCGCAGAGGACCAGATGGAGCCAACCACTGATACCCTCTGGCCGCATCACCGGTCCCTTCCTAACCGGATTCTGCCGAATGTATTCGAACTTCTCCTTCAAACTCCCGTCCGACCGCAGCACATGGTCAAACGATTCCTCCCGCCAGACCGGCCCCGAAAGGCGCGACATCTTGTTAATCCGATGAGCCGTGACACTCTTCAGACACTGCAGGATATCAACAAGAGGATACGGCCTGCCGTCGCGATTGCGCCGAGGGGAAAGCAGTAAGTGAACGTCATCTGGCATGATCACGACCGCATACAGCCGGCTCCGCGACTCCGCCCTCGGCCAGACAGTGTCCAGAACGAGATCACGCGCCGCAGGAGTCAATACAACCCGAGCCCTACAAAACGTAATAAAGAAATCCCCGTCCGCTCTCTGCAAATGCGGCAATCGGCGTCGTTAACGATACTTGGCCAGAATCGCCTGGCACATGCACCTGTGGGGCGGGCGCCCCGCCCGCCACTGCCGGCAGCATAGGCAGCATACGGAAGCCGGAGCATGTCTGTCTGTGACGAATGAACATCCCGAAGGAGCCGAGTCGTGGAGGTACCGGCGGTATTATTCGCGGACAGTGCTCGCGGGCATGGGCGCCTGCGCCACAAGCCCCGCTGGGACGATGTTACAGCACGCGAAAGTGTGCGGGAGAATAGGTCGCTGCCGGCATAAATAAAGGCCACGTTCAGAAACGAGCGCGGCCTTTTCCTTGTCCGCGTCGAGCCGTTCAGTTGTAGAACTCGGTGAGCAGCACTTGTGCATGGATTCTTACGACATCACGCTGATCGTGAAGCGCGTCTTCAAGTATTGGTTTGGCGCGGTCCGGGCGGCACGACCATACCGTATGGGCACATGCGAGCCGGATGTGATCGTCATGATGTGTTCTTGCTGCATGCTCGATGGCGTGAAGGAAGTCCCGATCTATGATATCGGGAACTTGCGACCGTGTAGGCTTGAGGGTAATACAGAGTTGCGCGAAACCGACCGCATAACTGCGAGTGAAATCGGCGTATCGGAGGGTTCTGAGAAACGGAGGCGTGTCACAAGCTTCCCGTAGAACCGGAATCACTCGAATCTTCTGGTTGTTGATGGTGTCCCATAGCTTTTCTTTCCACTCCCTGTCCACCCAGCTGGAACTGATTGCGGCGACAGAGAGGACAACAATAACGTGCCGGGACCGCGTTATACCGTTCTGGATCGAAGAAATGATCGAATGGCCAGGCTGTATGTCGAGGTCATCGATCCAGGGCGTATGCCCAACCAGGGCCAAGTCCTCGCTCAGTTGCTTCGCGAACGAATCATCGCGAGAGGCATGCGAAATGAATATCGTCGCCACGAGCTCTCCTCCAGTATGCCAACGGTCGGGAAGGGCGCCATTCTAGCACGGGCTGGAGATCGAGGGGGAGGGGTGCCGAGTCGTCGGTCTGAAAGGTGTCGAAGAGAAAATCAAACTTCCCCCCTGTCGCAAATAACGCGACAAGGATGGGGCACCCGGATTTTCTTTCTCTCCGGGCGCTTCACAGTTTCTTGAAGTACTCGATCAAAGGCATGCCGAAAAAATCGGAGATGTGGCCCGAGCGGCGATATCCATTCTTTTCATAGAAGGCGATCGCGGGTTTGAGGGGCTCGGTTGTGTCGAGGGTGACTTGCTGGCATCCGCGAATGCGCAACCAGTCTTCGATCGCGGCTAACAACATAAGTGCCGTTCCCGTGCCACGCCATTCCGGGAGAACCGCCATTCCGCGCAGATGTCCTTGCTCCCCGTGGCTGGAAGCGGAGATTGTTCCCACCACCTCGCCGCCCACGGTGGCAACCAGGACGTGCATTTGCTGAATGCGAAGCCGCACCTGATCGACGGTGGGAACGGTATCAGCGAACGCTCCCCTAGTGTAGGCCGAGCGGTACGGCGTGAACGCCGTCAGCAGGCATGTAGCCATGGCCGCGGCGTCCAAGGGGTCCGCTGGGCGAATCTTGACGGCGCCTGTCGACCGCATGTTGGGACCGATTTTACTGCACGCCAATTGTGTGGAAAACCTAACTCCGACGCTGCTCGGGTTGAATACAATTGCAGTATCCACGAAAGGAACCGATGAACAAAGTTAGGGTCGCTGCGTTTTCTGTTTCCATCGACGGGTTCGGCGCCGGGCCGCGGCAGGACTTGCAGAATCCCCTCGGAGTACGCGGCCCCGAGCTCCACAAGTGGTTTTTTCACACCGAACTTTTCAAGAAGATGTACGGTCAAGTCGGTGGGAGCAAGGGGACCGACAACGATATGGCTGGTCAATCGTTTGAGAATGTGGGGGCGTGGATCTTGGGCCGGAATATGTTTGGGCCGATTCGGGGTCCGTGGAAAGGCGATTCCTGGAAAGGGTGGTGGGGCGATAATCCTCCGTACCACACGCCGGTTTTTGTGGTCACGAATCATGCGCGTGCGCCTCTGGCGATGGAAGGCGGCACCACGTTCCACTTTGTCACCGATGGCCTGGAGTCGGCGCTGAAGCAGGCGAAAGAGGCGGCCAAGGGCAAGGATGTGCGAATTGGCGGTGGCGTGTCCGTGATTCGCCAGTACATCGTCGCCGGCCAGATCGACGAAATGCATTTAGCTTTGTCGCCAGTGCTGTTGGGCGAAGGGGAACATTTATTTTCCGGGATCAGTCTGCACCAGCTTGGGTTCACAGCTGTGCGAGCGGTGGCGGGAGAAAATGCAACTCACGTTTTCATTAAGAAGATCATGTAGTCTGGCCACGTCAAAATCTCCACCCTAACGTCGCAGAAGGCGCGACGTTAGGGTGGGGCACAGGCCCTGATCCTTATGCGAGAGGTCCTTCGCAAAAGGCGCTCAGGATTTCGGCGGCGGGCCCCCGGCGGCTCAGCCTGACGCCCGCAAAGCGTCTCAAGCTGCGGCTTGATGATGATAGGCCGGGACGAAGGACTCGGCTACAAACGTCTCGAAAGTTGTTGGTGTGGTGTTTTGGGATGCACGTGGTTCGAGAGCGCGCATGTGTCCGGAGTTGAGTGCGGCGATCATCTCCAGGAGTAGCTTGGAGAATTGGTCCGACATTCCCATTTGCACCAGGACAGCCCGAAATTGATCGTCGGGCACGCGGACGTATTTGAGGTCCGGCTTGCCGATGGCCTTGCCAATAATCGCGGCGACTTCGGTGTAGGTGAGGTCGCGCTGTCCCAGCAGTTCGCGGGTTTGTTTGCCGTGGACGGATGGGTGCAAGAGGGCGTTGGCGGCTGCTGCTCCGATGTCGCGTGTGGCGATGATAGAAAGTTTTAGATCGGGACGGAGAGGTGTGACAACGTTGCCGGCCTGGCGGATCGCGTTCGCTTGGGGAAGCGTGTTTTCCATGAAGTAGCCGGCGCGCAGGTGGAGCACATTCGCGCTGCTGATCTGGTTGAGCTTTTGTTCGAGATTGTGCAGGCCGAGTACGGGGCCGGTTCCGCCGGCTTTATCGGCTCCGATGCTGCTGAGAGCAACCACATTCTTGGTCCCGGCACTTTGCACTGCGGCCGCGATTGCGTCGCTTACGCGAGTCGAATAGCCGAGGGGATCGGTACTGGCGGGGTTTGGCGGAATCATGACGTACGCCGCGTCTGCCTGGTGAAAGGCTTTGGCGAGGGCGCCGGCCTCGGTCACATCGGCGATGAAGGTTTCCGCACCTTGCGCCGCGAGAGGCTGGAGATGAGCTGAGTTTCTGCCGACGACCCGTACCTTTTGCCCGGCAGTGAGAAGATTGTTCGCCACGACATGTCCGGTGTTGCCGCTTGCTCCGAGTACAACGTACATAAAGTTAGCTCCTTTCCCGGCTTGGATGCGGGCGGGTGGGGTTTGGACTCGGGATCGAACCGGTAGAACAAGTGAAAGGTTAGGATCGTTTTGACGCGAAGATTCAGTCTCTGTCGAAAGGATGGACGTCGAGGTCGGTGGCAGCCTTTTCGGTTGGATGCAACCGTCGCGTGCACCATTCTAGCGCCCCTGTTTGCGGTTGGGGCGGGACTTTGACTTTCACCGCTTACTAACCCTAAGTCAAAATCCCCACCCTGTCGCAAGAATCGCGACCAGGGTGGGGCACCCGATTCCTCCAGCCAATTACTCTAAATTTAGGTTGACGCTGTGCACTGGTCAGGCGGCGGTGTGGGTTGCTAGATCGACCGTGACCGTGTCGGGTGCGACTGCGGCGCCGGTCTTGCTTACGGGGTTGAAAGTTAGGGTGAGTTGCTTGGCGTTGGCCGTGACGCGCAGGTAGCCGGAGTCTTTCTGGTCGTGTTTGTTCAGGGTCAGGCCGGTGTTCGGGAAGACGGTGCTGGCGTCGAGGTACTTCACGTTCAGGTTGTCCCCAGGCTCAGTCGCGGACTTTCCGAAGTGCGAGTTCACCAGCGGGGTTACGTTGTGACCGCTGTCGCCGCAGACGACGAACGGAACCGAGTAGTTCTTGCCGCCGAAATTCAGGGTGCGGGTGTAGCGCTGATAGTTGTGGGCATGGCCGGAAACGAAGGCATGCGGGTAGACACCAACCTGCCTGCAGATGGCGTCAAGCTGGCCCAGCATGACGGAATTGCCGGTGTGTTTGCCGCCGCCGCTTGGTCCGCTTGAAGGCGAGTAACTGAAGGGCGGATGGTGGACGGCGATGATCACCGCGCCGGCATAGTTGCTGCTCTTGATGTTCTGCAATTGGGCGGTCAGGAATGCGAGCTGGAAGTCGGGTACCGTGGGCCACTTCTTTTTTCCATTAGTGGTTTCGCTCGAGATCAGGCCGGGGTCTTCGAGCGCGTTGCTGAAGAGTCCGATGATGCGGACGAAGGGGGCGTCGAGCGTGAAGTAGACGCCGGGTTGGGTCATGGCCGTGCGGTGGAGCGATCCGGCTTCTTGGGTAACGACCGTCGAGGAGGCGCAGAAATTGCGCATAAACGTGGTCAGAGGCTCACTGCCCTTGGGAGTGTTGGGGACAACGAACGAGTCGTGGTTGCCGGGCACGGCGAAGATGGGTGCAGCGTAGTTCCGGAACGGCTCGTAGAACTGGTCGTAGTAGTAGGCGGATTCTCCGAAGTTGTAGACGATGTCGCCGAGATGAAAAAGAAACGCCGGGCGGTTGGCGGCGGTGGAGGTGTGGAAGTCGTTGGTGACGGCATCGGAGACTTTGATCATTGCGGGGAAGCTGGACTGCTTGGAGGCGCCGCTGTCGCCGATCATGTGGAAGTTGATGGCCTTAGCTGCCTGGATGGACTGGATGACTTCGGCGCCATGCGCTCCCCAGGCGGTGGCGAGGGGGAAAAGATCCCCGGGCCTGCCGCTGGACTGGTTGAAGGCGACTACGTCTTTAACGAGGAGCTTTTGCAGTTCCGGAGTGTAGAGACTGTCGTCGGTCACCGGGATTTTGAATTGAGTGGGGTCGGGAGTGGGGACTTCCTCCTGAAATACGGGTTCACTGAAGAGAGGTTGGGAGAGTGGAGCGTTTGGTTTTCTTGGCATGGTGGTATGAGTTCCTTTCGTCGAGTTGTGTGGGGCAGCCCTGGGTGTGACCGATCGCCCCCTCAAGAATGGAATCCGCCGCACTCGGAAGTTCCGCTACTGCACATTGTGCGACCTGTCAAAATCAAGGACGCCGGAAAAACATTGGCGCTTTTGATTGTCCGCCTGCCGGGACAAGAGGCGCCTGCGGGGAAAGGTGTCTCACTTTACTGCTGGATTGGGGATTGTGCAACGGGAAAAAACCAGCGGGCGGGATTGGAAGCGGGGAAGTCAAAAGCCCCACCCTGTCTCGCCAAAAACCGGCGCGACAAGGATGGGGCAGCCTCGGACGTACCCTACGGAGGTCACATCACTGATGTGCCCTTTCTACTGGGCGGGGCTCACTGGTGTGGGCGGAGTGGCCGGGGTTTCGGCGGTCACTTCGGGAGTTAGAGGATTGATCTTCGCCGTCGCCAGGATTTTCTGCAGGCGGTCGAAGACTTTGTCACGGTCGACGTGCTTGATCAAGCCATCTTGCGATGCGACGGTGGTGACGTTCAGAGCGAACTCATAGCAGGCTCCATTCTGGAAGACGTGGAAGTACTTTGCGTCGCTCTGACGAGTTCCCTCTCCGGAGACGGCTTCGGTCGCGCGCAGCTCGAGGTCACCGAGCATGAGCTTCGAACCTTGGGACTCGGGCTGAGACTGCGTGGCGGGAGAGGCCGCGGCTTGTGTCGCTACGGGCTGAGTTGCCGTTGAAGTAGCGGGAGCGGCCGGAGTGGAGGCCGGCTGCGCAGACGCTGCTTCTGTGGACCGAGACGGCTTCGCGGGCTCAGGCTGTGACTTTGTTTCGGGCTTCGTCTCGGGGTTCGTTTCGGTGGCGGCCACGATCTTGGGCTGCGGCACCGCGAACTCGGTGCATTGATCGGCGGTGAGATTCTTGTGGACGCTCACGTTGAAGAATGCGGACGAGAAATCGGTGTTGGCGAAACTGGTCTCAGGCAACTCGACAGCGGCCAATGCGACCCCGCCGGGCTGCACGAAGTTCATCGGAACGGGGCTGGACATCAGAAGATCCGAAGCGGCGTTGCCGGTTTCGATCGCGTAGCGGCGCGGATATTCGAAAGTCACACCGTAGGTCTTGTCGGTGTAGTTCACGGTGGCGGGCTTCTTGTGCACGACTTTTTTCGGAGCCGGCTTGTTCTCGGCCTGCATGGCGGCCGCGGGCATGCTGGGCGGCATCGTGCTTTCAGACTGTGTGACTGGAATCTGGTTGTTGGAGCCTACTGGTTTCGGCTTCTCACTCGAACAGCCGACGGCTAGGGAGCAAACGATCAGCACGGCTGCGAAGACAAGCGCGTTGATGTGGCCCCAGGTTGCGGTTGCGACGTTCTTGGCGTCCTTGCCCCACGCGACGGAGTCGCGGGTCCCTGCGATGTTGCGTAATGCGTTGATGCGGGTCATGGTTGGTCACCTCCTGCCGACTAGCGGCGCTGTGAGGAGTGCACGGGGCGGGCCAGGGGCGGGGGCGTTGATTTGGCGGGGGTTAGAGGGGTGCTGGCTGGTTGGAAGCGTGGAGCGCGGGACACAGGTGTGGGCGGGGGCACACGCGGGAGCCAAAATCAAAATCCCCAGCCTCTCGCAGAAGACGCGAGAAGGGTGGGGCACCGCCAACGATCTAGCCGAAGATCAAAAAGCGACGGACAGAAGTGTCGGTCCCACATTCCCTATGGGAATTCGAGGGTCACGAATTTCGCGAGGTGCTGTCCGGTGTTGGTCAGAGTGTGGGAGTAGGCGCCGGGGAGCCATTTTGCATCGCCGGACTTGAAGTGGCCGGGCATGGGGCCTTGAGCTTCCAGGTCGCTGCTGAGATCGAGATCGGAGACGGCAACGAGCAGACGCGGGCCGGGGTGAAGGTGTTTCGGGATCGTGGCGCCGGGCTGGAGTTCGAACTCGGAGACGCGGACGCCGTCTTTGACGAAGAGGATTTCTTTAGTGCCGCCTTGCAGGATGTCGAGACCTCGGTCTTCGTCCCAGTGGGCGGGCGAGTGGCGGAGTTTGTCGTCTTGCAGAAGTTCGATGATGACATCGCGGAAGGGCTGAGTCGAGAGATTGCGGGCCATGTGGGCGAACCCGGCGGCGAGCAAGTTGGTGTCGCCGTCCTGGAGCTTGACGGTGACGGGATCCTTGCCCTTGACCGTATTGACGACTTCGGCCGCGCCGAGGTTGACGTAGATGTAGTCGTGGCGGTGAACGTGCATCAGAGTCTCGGAGTGCGGAGCGATTTCAACGGTGAAGACACGGACTTGATCGTTGGCGAAGGCCTGGTGGTGGTGAGGTTCGGCGCTGATTTCGACTTCGGGGGGAGATTGGGCCGTCAGGACGGCGGTTAAGAGCAGGAGGGCACCGCGCTTCATGGCGGGGATTGTAGCACTGGAGGCTGGATATTAGCGGAACGCGAAAATCCCCACCCTTCGACAAGCTCAAAAATCTATTCTTCACGAGTGACGCGAATCCATTCCTCCATCTGATCGAGGTATTCGGCGAGGGCGCGGCGGCCGGTGGCGGTCAGGCGATATTCGGTGCGCGGGACGCGTCCCTCGAAATACTTGACGCAGGAGACGTACTGGGCTTCTTCCAGTTTGCGGGCGTGCACGCTGAGGTTGCCGTCGGTGGTTTTGAGGACGCGCTTGAGGTCGTTGAAGCTGAGCGAATCGTTAGTCGCCAGGGCGCTAACGATGCCCAGGCGAATGCGCTCGTGAATCAGGCGGTCGAGTTCGGGGAGTTCCGGAGCACGGGCGGGCTCGGGAACCTGCTTCCGGTCGTGTCCACGTGCTTGTCCACTGAGCCCAGGCTTGGGTTTGTCATGCTTGTGGTGCGCTGGAACTACTTTAGCCACCGTGCCTCCTGGCGATGAGAAGTCCAAAGACGATATGCAGGCCGCCGAAACCGGCGGCCAGGAACCAGTTGCCCCAGGCAGCGGGACCAAGTACAGCCAGGCCGCCCAGAAGCATGAAGCTGACTCCCATGACGGGGAGGGTCGCAACGGAGAACGCGCCTCCGGTGATGATTCCAGCGCCGTAAAGGAGCAGCCAGGCTGCGGGCAGGGCGGATTCCAGGCCCGCGCGAAACAGCAGGAATGTGAGAAAGGCTCCGGCGACCAGAGGCGGCGCCAGGCTGAGAGCGACCTTGCGCGCTGGTCCGGAAAACAGCGGCAAGCCGCGGCGGTTCGCTTTCCAGGTGCAGGAGAGCAGTCCGATGACGACGGCGAGAAGGCCTTCTGCCAGCCAGATTTGGAGCCAGGCGAATGGCGAGATCTGGCGAGCGGCCAGCCAGGAAGCGCCCAAGGCGGTGAAGCCAAGGAGCACCTGACCCCAACCGGAGACGGCTGTGAAAGCGGCGGAGCGCTCCATCGTGTCGCGGATAAAACGCAGGTCGTCGGCGAGGCTGGGGGCCGAACCGGATGCGGCCTTGGCCGTCGGGAGGCGGGGAGAACGATGAATGCGCCGGATGCGGTGAGGGCGAGGGTCGAACATGAGAGCAGGGTAACGGGGGCGAGTCGCTTGTGTCAAGTACTTTGTAATGCAAAGTATAATCAAAATCCCCGTCCTAACGTCGTAAGGGCGCGCCGTTAGAATTGGCCACCCGGGTTGGATTGGTAGACTTGAGGATAGGGGATGATGGTAAGCGGGCGGGCAGACGTGGAACGGCATGAGTGATTTTGGCAAATTGCTGATCGTGTTGGGAGCAGCCCTGCTGGTCGCGGGAATCGTCCTTGTTGTGCTGGCGCGGGCCAATTTGCCTCTCGGGCGGTTGCCGGGCGATATCGTGTATCGCGGGAAGAATACGACGTTTTATTTCCCACTGGCGACTTCGTTGCTGGTGAGCGTGGTGCTCTCGCTGGTGTTGTATTTGGTGGGACGGTGGCGGAGGTAAGTGGTTTCCCAAACCCGGGCCTGGCCCTATTTTTCTTTCGCCCCTTGCGGGGCTTGGTCTTTTCTGATGTTTTGACCCACGGCTTGCGCCGTGGGCTTTATTCTTGCGCCGCTTCGCGGCTGCGGTGGACAGTTGACTTCCCCGGGATCAGGTTTTAGATTCAAACGCACGCTGTTTTATGCTCTTTGGAAATGTACTGCGGAACGCGCGTCTTTGCCGCTGGGCTAAGACAGGGAAGCGGGTGTGAATCCCGCGCTGCCGCGCAACTGTAAGCGAGGAAATTGCTTCCGGCCACTGGGAACGAATCCGGGAAGGCCGCGGGCGCTGCTGGATGACGTCATCCTTACTCGCAAAGCCAGGAGACCGGCGCGCTCCGTCACCTTCAACCTCTTTCGCGGGCAAAGGAGGATGGTATGCGCGCATGGGTGTCCAGTTTTTTTCTGCTGTTGTTCTTCCCCCTGGTTTCTTCTGCAGCCGCGTCGGCTGCTGACCTCAAAGTCAAAGTGGTGGATCCACAAGCTGCGGCGGTGGCGGGAGCGGAAGTTTCGTTGGTGGGGGCAGGAGGGAAGGTCCTTGTTACCCAGACGACGTCGGCCGAGGGGATCGCGGTCTTGAACAGGCGGGGCGAGAGCCCTTATCAGATCACGGTTCTGGCACCGGGCTTCGCTGTGGAAACAGTTGATATTTCATCGCAGGCCGAAGTCACGGTTCAGCTTCGCCTGGCGACCGCTTCGGAAACGGTGGTGGTGAGCGCCACGCGCACGCCTGTGCCCGGGGACGCGGCGGGCGCAGACGTGGACTCGCTCAGCGGCGCACAGCTGACGACGATGCAACCGGTAGCGGCGAATGACGCGATGCGCTTTCTTCCTGGTGCAGTGGTCAACACCGCGGGACAACGCGGAGGGTTAGCGTCTCTTTTTGTGCGGGGTGGTGAATCGAATTACAACAAGGTGATCGTTGACGGCGTCAGCATCAACGAACCGGGCGGCACGTTTGACTTCGGCACGCTGTCGCTGGCGCAGGGCGACCGCATGGAATTCGTTCGCGGGGCGCAGAGCACGTTGTATGGATCGGACGCGATGACCAGCGTGGTGCAGGTTTGGACGCGAACGGGCGGCACCAGCGTTCCCGAGTTGCGATTTGGCGCCGATGGCGGCGACCTGGGAACGGCAAGCGGCCACGCTTCTCTGGCGGGAGCGCGTGGACGTTTCGACTACAACTTGTTCGGCGACCAATTCAACAGCAACGGTTCCGGCGTGAATGACGCTTACTCCGACTCGCTGGAGGGAGCCAACGTTGGCGCTGCGCTCAACGACCGGACTTCGCTGCGGGCGCGGATTCGTCATTCGAACAGCCACACCGGCGTGCCGGGGGAGTGGAACTTCAATGACACGCCGCTCCAGCCACCGGATCCGAGCGACTGGTCGCAACTGAACAGCTTGCTGGGCGGCGTGGAACTGTCGCTGGCTGCGCCCTCGGGATGGCAGCATCGCTTTACCGGGTTCGATTATCTCTATCGCTACAAGGAGTTGAATCGGAACGGAGATGCGGCCAGGATTTTCGACTTCCCTTCTCACGAAGTCGACCACATCAATCGTGCCGGATTTGAGTATCAGGGGGACTACTCGGAGCGCAGCTGGGCGCACACGACTTTTGGATACAGGGTCGAGAACGAGAACGGGTTTGTGGGGAATCTCCAGTATGGCCCTCAGAACCATGATCAGAGGCTCAACCACGATGCGTACGCGCAACAGGAGCTGATTCTGGGCCGGTTGGGAGTGATTGTGGGCGGACGGTTTGTGCACGACAGCGCCTTCGGCAACACCGGGGTTCCCAGGGTTGCGCTGACCTTGCAGGCGATTCGCGGGAATGAGACGTTTTCCGGGACTCGCCTCCGCTTCTCGTATTCCACCGGATTCAAGGAGCCGCGGCTGGAAGAAACGTTCAATGGAATTCCCGCAAATCCGTTTAACTTCCCCAACCCAGGACTGAAGCCCGAGCGGGTACGGGCGTTTGAGGCGGGATTGCAGCAAGGGTTTTTCAGCAACCAATATGAATTCAGCGCGACTTACTTCAATAATCTGTTTCACGACCAGATCAACTACGTGACCTCAAATAGTCCGCCTAACTTTCCGGGTCAATACGTAAATGTGAACCAGGCGTTCGCGCAGGGTGCCGAACTTGTGTTGCGGGCGAAACTGCGGTCGAGGTTATTGGTGGATGGCGGATACACCTACACCTCGTCGCAGTACCTGGACAACCCCGCGCCATTTGATCCCATCTACGACCCGGGGCGGCCCTTGCTGCGGCGTCCGAAGCATTCGGCGGTCGCGCTGTTGTCGTATCTGGGAACGCGCTGGGGAGGGAATCTCGGCGGGAGTTTCGTGGGGCGGCGCGCTGACTCGGATTTCCTGGGATTGGGGATCGAGCACGCGGCGGGATACGTTCTGGCCGATGTCGGAGGATGGTACGCAGTGAACCACCGCGTCACAGCGTACGCGAACGTCGAGAACGCGCTCGACCGGCGGTATAACGAGGTGGTGGGGTATCCGGGGCTGCCGGTAAATTTTCGAGCGGGGGTGAGGTTTCGGATTGGTGGGGAGTAAGCAGGGGCTGAAGCCCACAAGGCCTACATGGCTAACGCGGTGCTGAAGCGCTGCTCCTCCACGGCAACGGCTGGCTGCGCGCGGCGGACAAGCGCCTCATTACTCGATATGCCTATAAACCCCCACCCTAACGTCGCAAAAAGCGCGACGTTAGGATGGGGCACCCACGATTCTTATGATCCACGACTCGTGTGATCTTGCCTGACCCGGACTAGCTGACTTCTTGCGGGGCTCGGGGTAGGGGGATGGAGGTGGTGGCCTTAGTGCCAAAGTATTTGGTGCGGGCGAGCAGAAGCTTTTCAACCTCTACTTCATTCAGGGGTTGCTGGCGTCCGAGCAGATGGGTGACGAGCGCGATCTGGGCAAAGTGCTCGACGGTTTCCATCTTCATATAGGCGTGTTCCAGGGTGTCGCCGTAAACGACGACGCCGTGGTTCGACATGAGGATGGCGTCGTAGTTCGGAACGTAAGGCTCCAGAGTCCGGGCCAGTTCCGAAGTGCCGGGGGTGGCGTAGCGAGCCAGAGGGATGCATCCGAGGCCGATAACGACTTCGCAGACGAGCGGCTGGGTGAGAGCGATACCGGCGGCGGCGAAACCGGTTGCGGTGGGGGGATGGGCGTGGACGATCGCCTGGATATCGGACCGCAGGCGGTAAATCAGCAGGTGCATGCCGATTTCGCTGGTCACGTTGCGGCGACCGGCGACGCGCTTCCCCTCCCGATCGACGATGACCATGTCGGCCGGGCGCATCGCTCCTTTGCTAATGCCGGTCGGGGTTACCAGGATGCGATCGCCAGCCAGGCGGACAGACAGATTGCCGTCCATCGCGGCGACGAAACCGCGCCCATGGAGCATGCGTCCGTAGCGGACGATCTCTTCCCTGTGTTTGCGTTCCGCAGGCATGGGTTCCTTCAGGAGGAGTCAGCAACAACTGAACTACAGTGTAGCACCGGAGGGTGGCTGCGTCCCATTCAAGAGACAATCGAATTTAGGGTGTTTGAGCCGTGAATCCGCAGGGTAGGTCTGCGTTTATTGGATGCGTGCCTATAATCGGGTGGCGTGCTGGTCTCCGATTTTCACTATCATCTGCCGGAAGAATTAATTGCCCAGGAACCACTGGCGGATCGCGCCGCCTCGCGGATGCTGCACCTCGACGCTTCCAGTGGGCGATTCGAGGATCAGCGGTTTCGCGAGTTTCCCGAACTGCTGCGACCGAGCGATCTGGTCGTATTGAACAACACCCGCGTGTTTCCCGCGCGGTTGTATGGACGGCGGGGAGGACTCAAGGCTCAGCCGGTGAGCCAGCGAAATCCTGCGGCGCGTGAATTTCTTCATGGACGCGTCGAGGTATTGCTCACGCGCCAACTGCAGCCGGAACCCAATGAATGGGAGTGCCTGGTGCGGCCCGGAAGGAAGATCGGGGTGGGAGAGCATCTTTTCTTCGGCGAGCATGATGAGCTGCAGGCTGAGGTGATCGGGCGCGGTGAATTTGGGGAGCGGACGATTCGCTTCGTGCAAGGCAAGCCGGGCTACGCTCGGCCAGACAGCTCCTTCGACTGCGCTCAGGGCAGGCTGGGGCGGCTGTCCCCACATGAGTCTGTTAAGCGCGAGAATGGCGCCGACTGTGGCCCTAGCTCAACGGCGAACTTCTTTGGGCTCGTAGAGAAGATCGGGCACATCCCGTTACCGCCTTACATCGGGAGGACGGACTCTCCCAACGACCGCGAGCGCTACCAGACGGTGTATGCGCGCGAGCGGGGATCGGTCGCTGCTCCGACTGCCGGACTCCATTTCACTCCGGACATTCTGGACCGCATCCGAGAGCGTGGGATTGAAACGGCAGAGATTACGCTGCACGTCGGGTTGGGAACATTTCAGCCGGTGCGGGTGGAACGCGTGGAAGAACATCAATTGCACTCGGAGGCTTATTCCATCTCTGTCAACGCGGCGACGAGAATCCATCTGGCGCGAAGCCAGTCGCGGCGTGTGGTTGCGGTTGGGACCACGACGGTGCGGACGCTGGAGCAGGCTGCCCAGCAAGGAGCGGGCGCAGTGCCGGCGGGGGCGGGCGAAGCGAATTTGTTTATTTATCCGGGATACAAGTTTCAGGTGGTTGGGGCGTTGCTGACGAACTTCCACCTGCCACAATCGACGCTGCTGATGCTGGTTTGCGCGCTGGGCGGAAAGGAAAATGTCCTGCGCGCCTACGAGCACGCCGTCTCGGAGCGCTACCGGTTCTACTCCTACGGAGACTGTATGTTCGTGGAGTAGCGAGAACCGCGCGACTAGTCGGCCGAGGCGGCCGATAACCGGCGGTTGAGGAGAACACCTGCCGTGATCAGGGTGAAAGCCAGCACCGCCAGAAGCAACCACCAGCCCCAAAACTGCGATGGATGGCGAAGGGCGCGGATGAAATGGCGCCCGTAGTGATCGGCCACAAGGGCGATGGCCGCATATCGAATGCCGCGGCCAAAAACAACAATCGCGAGAAACTTTCCCAGGTTGTAGTTCGACACGCCGGCCGCCGCGAACAGCATGCTCGTCGGAAACGGGAACGGAATGGCGCAGGAGGCGAGGAGAACTCCGTCGCTCGATTTCTTAAACAGCTTCAGGATCGCGGCTACTCTTCCCTTCCTGAATTTGTGATCGAGATACGCCGAACCAGCCTTACGGGCGAGGCGAAACGTCAGGTATGCACCGATGACCGAGCCGGTAGTGGCGACCAACGCGTATTCGTACCAGGGATTGCGGTGGCTTGCCGACAGAACCGCGGTGAGAATGTCGGGGCCGCCGAAGGTGGGCAGCGGCGAACTGTCGAGAATGGCCAGGGAGAATAGGCCCAGCGCTCCGAGGTGCCGGAACATGGAGCTGAGACTTTGCCCGCTCCGGGCCGTCGTCCTTGCCTTCTGAAGAAGCAGGTTCACCATGACCGCAATATATCAACTTGTCGGAGGGGAGCTGGAAGGAGCGAACCATGCGTCATCATCACGAGAGGCAAAAGCAAAACGGGCCCCCTTGCGGAGTGCCCGCTGCCAAGTCGACCAAATTTGTGCCCGCGTGAAGCTTAGGCCCGGGCGCCGACGGCGGCTGGCTCAGCCGCAACCGCCTTGTCTTCGCCGTTGGCTTTCTGCTGGGGCTGTCCGCCTTTGCGGATGTCGATGCCGCCCTTGAAGAAGGCACCGTCTTCGATGGAGATGCGGGCAGCGACGACGTCGCCGGTCAGGGAACCGTCACTGCGAATGTCGACGCGATCGCTGGCCGTGAGATTGCCGCGCACTTTGCCGAGGACCACGATTTCGCGGGCGTTGATATTGGCGGCGACGATGCCGTTACGGCCGACGGTGACGCGGTTCCCCGCGAGGTTGATGGAGCCTTCGACCCGGCCGTCAATGTAGAGGGACTCGGAGCCGGTCACCTCACCCTTGATCACCAGCGACTTGCCGATCGTGGCCTGGTCCGCAGTGGTGGTGGTCGTCGCGGGACGCGGTGCGACCGGCTCGGCGGCCATCGCTGGCGCGCTGGGGGCGGACGTAGTAGGACGCTCGGGTTCGGCGGGCCGGGCAGGAGTCTGAGGCTGATTGGTCGGCTTCCACATGGGATGAAAGATCCTTTCCTTGTTGGGATTAGGGGTCACAAGCCGCACTTTCGTGACCAAACCGAATTGTACTCCGACGTCTCAGAATGAGTGCTGTGGAAAACCCTTATTTTCAACCGCGAGTTCCTCCAATGGTACATGCCCTTTGGGGCGGGTGGGGCAGGCGCAGGCGGGGGAGGTGCTACTTCCTTTCTGCCTCCCAGCTAGCGATTCCAGGAAAAATTTGCTGGGCCGTGCCTTTCACAGGGGGCGGGAGTTATGCTCTTAGGGTCGAAGATTTATCGAAGACGGAATCCCGGGTTGGGCGTCTAAGTCCTCAGGAAAGCTGGGCCCTGAATCTCGAAGAACTGGAGTAAAAGTATGTTAGAACCAGCCGAAATTACGCCGCCAGTGTCGCCGGTCGCGCGGCCTGAGCCGGGCGAGTATGCGCCGTACTACGATCGCTACATATCTCTGGTAGCAGGGTCAGACATTCTGGGTACGCTCGACTCGCAGCGCCGCCAGTCGATGCTGCTGCTTTCGGGACGGGACGAGAGTGATGGAGATTTTCGTTACGCGCCCGATAAATGGAGCACCAAGGAAGTGCTGGGGCACGTCTGCGACACCGAGCGCATCATGTCCTATCGCGCGCTGCGGATTGCTCGCGGCGACCGGACGCCGATCGAGGGCTTCGAGCAGGATGACTACGTGCGCAACGCTCCGTTCCGGCAGCGTCCGCTGGCGGAGTTGATCGAGGACTATATTGCAGTGCGGCGGGCAACGTTGACGCTTTTGCGCAACCTCGATGACGTGGCGTGGGCGCGGCGGGGCATTGCGAACAAGAATGAGGTCAGCGTAAGGGCATTGGCCTATCTGATTGCAGGGCACGAACTGCATCATCGCAGGGTTCTGGAGGAGAAGTACTTCGCAATCAATCGCGGTTAGGAGAGGCGACCAGTTTGTTGGGTCCTTTCTGGGGGAAAAACTGGGGTAGAATGGCCAGCCGCAAGCAGGACCGGGATGGACAACGGAATCGAGCGGCAGCACGCAATTGTGGCCGAGCACATTCGGCTGGAGAATTCCCACGACTGGACCGGCGTCGGCGAAACCATCGTGCCGGATGAGCGGAGCTCACGATGACGTGGTTCCGCTGGGGACGAGCTTCCAAATTCGTCGCGAGTTGAGCGATGCGAGTTTCTCAGGGTTGGAGCCTTTGCATGTTCTTGGCTCTCGCGTAGCTGTTCTCTTTCACAATGATCGAAATGGACAAGACGTAATCAAGATTGTGAGCACAGACGGAGAGCCACTGGCCACATACAGCGGCCCATCAGGGGGTGGCTCTCCCGACTCTCCGTCTCTCCTCGTCCTGCACTTTGAGCAGTCGCTGCGAAAGGTTCTGCAGAGCTGCTGTGCGTTGTGACACCAATGATTCAAGTTGAGCGTGGTACAGCTCAGATCTGTTCAAATGCTTTGAAAGAATCCACATAGGTCCTCCTCATAGCGGTTGGACGGCACGAACGTTTCATTCCTTCAGAGTTTGTGAATTCTTTCGTTCAGAGCCTTCGCAGGTCTGATCAAAATTGCTCATTTGATCTCAGACGTTTATCCAGACCTTTGGCGATGGCCTCACCGGCTGTCGTCGTGTATCGAGCTTTGCTCCCACAGCCTAAGCTGCGGAAAGCTTCCGATCTCGGTGTGGTTCGGTGCGCAGGGCACCGGTATGCAGTTGACACCCATTTCCTGTCGCTACACCACAGGTGGGAGAAGGCATGGATAATATCTGTCTCGCGGTGAGTTCGCTGGTTTTCATCCCCGGACATTGCAACGTGTCACCGCCACAAGAATGCTCAATATTGCTCATTTTGAATGTGTTAGCCCCGCCGAAGATTTCAGCCGACCCCACCATAGATTCTCACCACTTCTGAGCAAAAGTGAACAGTTTTCATGATTTCAATTTTGGCATATTGCTATGGAGTGCACCTTGACGCGAGGAGATGATTGATGGCTCCGACGGTGCCGCCCAAGAAAAAGCGCCCTTTCGACCCGAGGAAATTCCTTGCCACCATCGGCGAGGGTCGCAAAGTCGTCACCTTTCCCAGGAAGCAGACAATCTTCACGCAAGGGGATGGGGCTGACGCAGTCTTCTATCTCCAGGATGGCAAGGTCCGACTCACGGTTGTATCCGAAAGTGGCAAGGAAGCAACCCTGGGCATATTGAGCGAGGGAGAGTTTTTCGGAGAAGGTGCCCTGGCAGGACAGCCATTACGCATGGGGTCTGCCACCGCCATGACGGACTGCGAGATTCTGCAAATCGACAAGAAGGCAATGATACTTGCGCTCCACCGAGAGCACGAATTTTCAGACCTGTTCGTGGCCTATCTGCTGGCACGGAACATCCGATACGAGGAAGACTTGGTTGACCAACTCTTCAATTCCTGCGAAAAGAGGCTCGCTCGGGTTTTGCTGTTGTTGGCTCACTTCGGGAAGGACGGCGTGCCCGAGACTGTAATTCCCAAGATCAGTCAGCAAACCCTCGCCGAGATGGTGGGTACTACCAGGTCGCGTGTCAGTTTCTTCATGAACCGGTTCAGAAAGTTAGGTTTCATCAACTACGACGCCGGGAGTGGGTTGCAAGTTCATAGTTCGCTTCTAAATGTCGTCCTTCACGACTAGCTCCTGCGTTTCGATAGCAAAGCACAACTCCGGGATAGCGATGGCCATTCAGGCATCTGCTGGGTCCAATCCTGAGAGTGGTGCTATTTTCGTTGCAACCAACACCTCCAATAACGTGGCCGTGTTACGAACGCTTCCCGAGATGGTGATGAGCGCTTCGAAGAGCACGGGGTGCTGCTCCGCCAGCAAGTCCAAACGGTCACTCACGTTGTAGAGCTGCTTAACTTCGCGCAGAATCGCAATCGAAGACATGGGGTACCCCAGCTTTTCTGACCAAAGGAAAGAAAATTTCAGGTGGGCGGACTTAGTTCAGAAAACCTGAAAGCAGGGCTTCGCGATCTATCTCCACGAATCGAGCCATGGACAGCTCAACACATGAGGATGAAGAAGCATGTTCACGTCGCCTGCATCCTAACGATTTACGGCTAGCCGCGCCAACGACGGTATCCCCAGCCCCCGCCGCCGAGCAAGAACAGCACCAAAAGAACAATCAATACGGTTTCCACGTTGTACCTCGCTTGTAAGAAGAAGGTGGACTTGCCTTTGCTACGGTCCTCGCACTTCTTCAGTACTCAGAAATGATAGAGCTGGCGAAGACGGAAGTCTGGTCACATTGGATCACTTTGAGCACTTGGTACGGGGGCGCAATCTAGGATTGTTGGAGGATTCGCGTTGTGATTCTCAGGAGTTTACAATCCGACTCTTGCGTGCCGAGGTTTGCCCCATCTCGACGGTGTGATTGCTGTTGAAGTCGCTTGGTCCCGGCGTTATCACCGGAGCTGCGGACGATGACCCACGACGTCACACACATCGAGACGATTCCGCTCAACCGGAGTGCTCGTCGGGCTGGACTTCGCGGCATTAACGCTGAAGGCTCTTTACTGAACAGCTCTAATCGACGAATTATTAGCCCCTTCCTTACTCGTCGCAATCCTGGTCGTCGCTTCGGACGAAAAACTGATGCGAGGCCAACAGAGTCTGACGCCTCGGATGGACCATTGTGGCGATCACCACCGGGGCAATGTTCGCCGCGACAGTAGCGATGCTTGTTATGTATGTCTTTCTCGCAGGCTGTCGGGCTGCAATCATCGGCGTTGACGCCCATCCAGCATTCTGGACCTGTCGGAGTTTGCATCGACCCAGCGAAAACTCAAGCTTCATCGTTTAGCCAAATTAATTGTCAGAACTGTGCAGTGTGGACCAGTTGCACCATTCTTCCCAGCCTATGCTGGTATCTGTCGAGGAAGTGAACAGTCGTAGCGGAGGGCGCTGCTCTGCCCTCTTGGGAAGAAATAGGGAATATGACTCATAACACTAATCATCCAATACCCAAACTGCGTAAGGCTCCACAACCGCCGCTGTCACACCCTGGGGCGATCCCGGACTCAGATCGTGCGAAGAAGCCACCGCTCTCCGAGCCCTCTGCCACCGACCAGGAACTGAATCCTGGAGATCGCGTGGAGGGTTTGGGCAATTTCGGAAAGCCGACGGGAGAATTCGGCACGGTTGAGCAGACTAACGATGATGACGCGGTCGTCAAATGGGATGATGATGGTCGTACAAGACTCCATCAGCCGTCGCTCAAGAAAGTTTAGCCGTCCTGGCCAGGCGGGGGAAATCTATTAGATTACGGCCCCCGATAGAACCACGGGCCGACAACCATTTCTTTGAATGAACCGGTCCGCCTTCGCGAGAAAAACGTAGAAAAGAGACTGGAAATCCATGCGAAGTAAATTCGCCCTCTAGTGTGTGTTATTGATTGCTGGATTTCTTACTGGGTTCATTCTGCAATATGCCCGACTCCAGCGTTTGCATCAGGAACTGTCTGCCGCGACAAAACAATTAGGATCCTGTCGGTCCAGTGAACAATTATCCAAGCTTCGCGACAAAGGCACGATGATGTATCTGGAGGTGGTGCAAAAGAACTACGGGAAGGCGGGGGAGCACGCGAAAGAGTTTTTTGATCAAGCTCAGCGAATTGGAGGCAGCACGGGAGATCCCGAGCTCCAACCCTTGCTTCGTGACATCCTGGCAAGCCGAGATCAGATCACAGGTGATCTGGCGAAGGGAGACGCCGCCGCACTCTCGGAAATACAGCCAATCTTATTTAAGCTGGAGCAGACTGCGAAGCGGTGACTGTCGGGTATAGATCAGCGCCACAGCATTTAGCTGAAAGTGCGGGGACTCTGGTCAGAATTGATCGTCTTGTACAGGGCCAGAGAAGTAATCGGAATGGCTCACTTACAAGCAAATCCCAGGCCGGCCAAATGTCGGACTGCGACGAGCGAAAGCAATTCAGTGGTGATTCCGGCACCTTCGGAGCTGCCTGTTTCGCGAGCCCTCTTTTCCCCAGCCCAAAGTTTGAGACACGGCTGTTTGGTGCACTGTCAGGTCAATCTGCGAGTACGTGAAATGCTGCCATGGAGAGTGCGCGATTTTGACCAGTTTTGCACGCACTTCGTTCCATGATCAAAGTGTGAGGACCCAACCGCTGCGGCACGAACCTTCGGGTCGTTCGTGTCCGCCCTATTGGAGGAATGGCGAGATGCATAGCGGGTTCAAAACGTGCCGCGCGGGACTGGCATCGTCATTGGTTGTGAGACTAGTACAGGGCCTTGCAACCGTCATAGTGACAATCATTCTGCTGGAATGCAACACATTCCCCCAGTCGGATTCCGGAAGACTCGGAATGTCGCCGAACGAACTGGCCCGGAGGGTAATCGCCAATGAGCTGAAATTCCAAGCTGATGATCAAGGCCACTGGATGTACCGGCTTGAAAAGGAGGAATCGGGGAGAAATCAGGTACAAGAAATTCTCAAGACAAAAGATGGCTCTCTCAGTCGACTCCTCTCCATTGACGGCCGTGCTCTTAGCGCCAAACAGCAGCAGAAAGAGAACCAGCCGCCTGCAGACGCTCGTGAGCCACCCTAGCACCGATGCCGGCGGTGGCGGCACCCCTGCACAGTGATACTCAGCAGGCCCTGTAATGGGAGAGCATATGGAAAAGACACAGTGGACCGTGAAAGACTTGACAGAAGCCTTGAAACAGTTCCCGTTGGAGGCGACGGTTTATTACGAGATGGGGCCAATGGCCCCGGGACGATCGGGAAAGCGCAATACGTTAAGGCGTGGGCTGAGGGCGATCAAATGGGAGTGCTACTGGACCAGTAGGATCAGCTATTGAAACCGGCACACTCCGCTGCGGCTGGCGCCGCCTTCGGAATCCTCGGCGCCGACCCTAAACTTTGTGAGTGGTCCCCAGTCGGGCTGCAATCATGCCTTCCCAGCGGGATCGCGGCCATCTGCTTCCAGTCTTCGGTCTGTTATTTCCACCCGCGGCGCGAAATCACTGCTTCACCGACAGGCCACTAGTTAGGGCCTTTTGCGAACTGGCTGCGCACCCATGTGGAGCCTCGGGTCAGAGCAGTCTGCCCGAGATTACCACGTAGATACAGTGTGCAATTGTGTATGAGCTTTATTGACCATGCACGCTATATTCCCGAGCCATATGATTTATTTTACGGAGGACGGTACTCCCAATTGAATTGATTGTACCGAGGAGACGGATGGCAACTGAACAAACTCTCGGTTTCAGTTCCACAGTTTTCCGCAAAAAGTTCCGTTCTGCGATGACTGTGCGGAGCTATCGAGACAACGAGATCATCTTTTCGCAAGGGGACAGAGCCGATGCAGTCTTCTATATCCAGAGCGGTACGGTGAAGCTCACGATGGCGGCTACGCGTCGCAAAAAAGCGATCATCGCCGTCCTGCTGCGGGGTAGCTTTTTTGGCGAAGGCTGTCTTGGAGGGCAATCGCTGCGGATGTACACGGCAAGATCAATTGGGCCCTCCAACATCACTCGCTTGCAGAAGGAGAGCACGCTTCGCACGCTCAAGCACGACCCGCAGTTTGCAGCGGTGCTTAATGCATATCTTCTTTCCCGAGTTATTCGAGTCGAGGAAGACCTGGCAGATCAATTCTTCAATTTCAGCGAAAAGCGACTGGCACGGGTTCTGTTGTTGTTTGGGCAAATAACCAAGGAATCAAAGCCAGAGAACCCCCTGAAAGTGAGCCAAGCAACCCTGGCGGAGATGGTCGGTACCACCCGCGCGAGGGTAAGCAAATTTATGAATGGGTTCAAGAAGAAAGGCTTCGTTAGCTATAATGGCGGCTTGCAAGTAAATAGCGCACTCATCAGTGCCTTTCTGCAGAATCGGCCGATGTCCGTTGTCAGGAGGGCGTAGACCGTCCAGATGGGCTTCCCGGAACTGGTCTAATTGACGACCCTATTGTACGTGGAGGTTTGTGTGACAAAAGGACTCAGCCCAAAGCAGGTGCTCGCCGTCCGATGTCCGACCTGTGGGGCTGCTCCGGGAGAGAATTGTGAACTCAGCACTGGGCAACCGCGCACCAGTCCGCATCGCGACCGCGTATGGATCGCAAAGGATCGACCGTAGCACACGCCTAAATCTCCTGATGGTGGAAGGTCCGTTAAAGCAATTGTGCGACAACAGTGTAACTTCAGTCCACCCGACTCGGTACGCGAGTTGGAAGAATATCAGGTACAGCTCTCAGGCGTTACCGTACTCGAACTGATCATCAGTCCGAATGTCGGTGGTGGAGCCGCCCGCGCCTCGCTTAAGCCTAAGCAGCTCCGTCTGTCTTAATATGGTGCACTTGTCTTTGCCGCAGGTTTTTCGCGTGAATCCAGAACGGAAGCACTGGTGACGATTGCGGGAGCATTCGCAACACCGCGAGTATCTTGGCGGTGCTGGTAGCGACCCAAAGTCCGAAGCCATCTGAGGGTTCAGAAACACTGCCCAGAGCAGCATTCCGACGCCCGTTCAGGCGGGTTTGCGTTCTACTAACGGCTCAATCTCGTGATCAATTTCAAATCTCACTAGCGCGCCACATGACCGGCAAGTTGTTTGATGCAACCCACCATTCAAACTCATTGCTTGCAGTTTGTTCGGCCGCAGACAGTTGGGACACGCGATCAATAGATACCCCTCCCTGTCTCTGGGTACGAAGAGTGGAGCGATCTCACTTTTCCTTTTTTCTGCCCTGATGGGAGAAACCGCTAAAAGCTTCCCAACTTGGGAGGAAAGCTCCTTGATTGTGTAATTTCCTTTCTGCAAGAAACCGTCCGCCAAAATTCCTACTGGAATTTCGCCCGCGCTATACCCTCCGCTCATCGCAATCGTCGCGATGTGCGGAAACCGCTGTCGTACAACCGCCAGAAATTCACAACCCGACATGCGAGGCATATTCAGATCGGAAATGATCAAATCAGGCAAGGAATCGCTGAGCGCGTGCAGGCCATCAACTCCGTCGGCCGCCGTCAGAACCTCATAGCCTTCGCCTTCCAAAATCAGCCTTGCCGTTTCACGTATTGAGGGTTCATCCTCCACCACTAAGATGCGAAAGCGGAATCGAGCTACCGCCTTGGCTTCGGCAACCAGAGTGCTCTCGTAAGAAGGTGCTGCGCTTTTGCCAGCAACTAAGGTGTCTGCCTGTTTCGGATTGTCTAATTGCAAAGAGACTGGACCATTCTCATGTTCTTGCTGGTAGGCACGCACGGATGCCTCCTTCACTGATGGACACTTAAGAGCACAACAATACCCGGTGCGAATCAAAACAGTCTGATCAATATTGATCAGCTTGCAGAAGCCTCGTTTCGTTTAGCCACAGCGATAGACCGTGAGAGTTAGAGCAAGTACACGGTTGACGGCCAACGTTGGAGAATCGGAGAATCAATCAGTTGGCGAGCCTGCTCCAGGGACTTTTTTGGAAAAAGCCTGAAAACCGGCCTAGCGCCGCACGACTGTCCTTTGCTGCGCGAGGAGTGGAGTGTGTGCCGGAAAACCGAGAAAAATTAAAGCTACCCGCCGCCTTATTATCAATTTCTTTGCACCGCGATAGCGGCTGTAGAGTTGTTACTTTACAATCCCCATTCTCTTTCCCACGCGCCCAAGCACTTCCAGCGCCCGCTCCAACTCATGCTTCGCATGCGTTGCCGTCATGATGGTGCGGATGCGGGCCTTCCCCTCGGGCACTGTGGGGAATGCGATCCCAGTCCCCAGCACGCCCTCTTTGAACAGCTCGCGGGAGAAATCCATGGTCAGTTTGCCGTCGCCGATAATAATCGGCGTAATGGGAGTCTCGCTGGCCGGGGTCGCGCGCCCGCCGATGTCGAAGCCGAGCAGACCGAGTTCTTTTTTCCAGAAGCGCGTGTTCTCCCAGAGTTGTTCCATCCGCTCGGGTTCGTTTTCGAGAACATCGAAGGCCGCGATGCACGTCGCCGCCACCGCCGGCGGATGCGACGTCGAAAACAAGAACGGCCGCGCCCGGTGGTAGAGAAAATCAATCAGATCGCGTGTGCCGCACACGTATCCGCCCAGCGCGCCAATCGCTTTAGACAGCGTTCCCACCTGGATGTCGACGCGCCCGTGCATGCCGAAATGGTCGATCGTGCCGCGTCCGTTGCGCCCCAGCACGCCGGAAGCATGCGCATCGTCGACCATCATGATGGCGCCGTATTTTTCGGCCAGATCACACAGCCCAGGCAGCGGCCCGATGTCGCCGTCCATCGAGAACACGCCGTCGGTGATGAGCAGCTTCTTACCCGGCTCGTTCTTCACGCTGACGAGCTGTTCTTCGGCATGCGCAATGTCCTTGTGGCGAAACACCAGAATCTTCGCCTTCGACAGCCGCGCGCCATCGATGATCGAGGCGTGGTTCAGCGCATCGGAGATAATGAAGTCATCTTTGCCCAGCACCGCCGCGACCGTCCCCGCATTGGCCGCGAAGCCCGACTGGAAGACCACACAAGCCTCGACATTTTTGAAGCGGGCGATCTTTTCTTCCAGCTCCATGTGGATCTTCATCGTGCCGGCAATCGTGCGCACCGCGCCCGAACCCACGCCGAACTTGCGGGTCGCCTCCAGCGCCGCCTCCCGCAGCTTGGGATGCGTCGTCAGTCCCAGATAATTATTCGACGCCAGGTTGATGACCTTCTTGCCATCAAACGTGCAGACCGGCGCCTGCTCGTCCTCAAGCACGCGCAGCTTGAAATGCGTGCCCTTGGTCTTGAGTTCGTTGAGCTGCTGGGTGAGATAAGAAAGTGGATTGGTGCGGGTTGCGGTGGTCATCGGAGAACCTCGCCACGGATTTGCACGGATTCACAACGGGTCCAACAAATCAATCTAATCTCGCAATGCGGAAGGGGAAACCATGCCTAATTCTGCCTTGTCATGCTGAGCGTGTTGGTTGCGCGTAGGACCTGTGCAATTCTGCCGTTCCCAGCCAATGCACAGGTTCTTCGCTTCGCCCAGAATGACAAGCCCAAAGAAGGCGGCAACCAAACTCACCGCACCCCATTCGGGTACACCAATATCTTGCTCGCCTCTCCGGTCCTCAGCCGCTCCATCGCCTTCCCGAAATCCTTCATCGAAATACGGTCGGTGATGGCTGGATGCAGATCGAGTTTGCCGGCTTTCAGCAGCGCGGTCATCTGATACCAAGTCTGGTACATGCGGCGCCCATTGATCCCTTGCACGGTGATGCCTTTGAAGATAATGTCTTCGGAAAAGTTCAGCGAGATGGGCTTCGAGGTCAGGCCCAGCAGGGAAATTCTTCCACCGCGCCGCACGATATCGAACGCGGTTCGAATCGAATCCCGATGCCCCGCCATTTCGAGCACGACGTCCACGCCCAGGCCGCCTGTCTTTTCCATCACGACGGCGTCAACATCTTCTTTGGCCGGGTTGATGACGTAGTCAGCCTTCATCTCACGCGCAATCCGTGCCCGGTGCTCGTTCACCTCAATCGCGAAGACCGAAGTCGCACCCACCGCCTGGGCCACAGCAATAGAAAACAGCCCAATCGGCCCACAGCCCGTGATGGCCACGGTCTTGGCCGCGATCTCTCCCGCCAGCACCGTATGAACTGCATTTCCCAGAGGATCGAGAATCGAGGCGTACTCCTGCGGAATCGCGGGATCGAGTTTCCAGATGTTCGACTCCGGAATCACCACGTACTCGGCGAAGGCTCCGTCGGCATCCACGCCAATGATTTTCACCTTCTGGCAGATGTGCGCCTCGCCCGTGCGGCACTGTAAGCATTTGCCACAAGCCACGTGCATCTCCGCGGAAACGAAGTCGCCTTCCTTGACGCTGGTGACTTCATCGCCGAACGCCGCCACTTCGCCACAAAACTCATGTCCGGGAATCAGCGGCGGATGAATGCGGTTCTGCGCCCAGCGATCCCAGTTATAAATGTGCAGGTCGGTGCCGCAGATGGAAGCGACCTTGACCTTGACCAGCACATCGGTCCGCCCGAAGGCGGGAATCTTCACCTCTCGAACGTCCGCGCCCGGCGCCGCTTCAGGCTTGACCACCGCCAGCATTGTTGTAGCCATGAGTGCCACCTATCGACTAAATATGCAAAAAACCGATCAAACACAAAACGTATGATTCTAGCACCGCAGGTCGGCCGCCCGGTTCTCCATGTCTATTCTCCTCTCAGGTCGGTGTGGTTACAATCGGCGCCATGGGGAAGGTCCCGGCGAACTGGTCGATCCTCTTTGTCCTTGCCCTCGGCGTCTACGGTTGGGCGCAGACCGCGTCCACCACGTCCCGCCGGGAGTTCACGCGCCGCCTGGTCGCCGCCGCGATCGAGCGCACGCACCACTCTGTTCGCTACGTTTCCGACTATGTCCGTATTCCCTATCCCGGCGGGGACGTGCCTGCCGATACCGGCGTCTGCACTGACGAAGTTATTCGGAGCTACCGCGCGGTGGGCGTCGATTTGCAAAAGGAAGTCCACGAAGACATGGTGCAAAACTTCTCCGCCTATCCAAACCAGAGGCGCTGGCGGCTGGCCCATCCCGACTCGAACATTGACCATCGCCGCGTGCCCAACCTGATGGCGTTCTTCCAGCGCAAAGGTGAATCTCTGACGATCACGACCCGCGCCATCGACTATGCGCCCGGCGATCTGGTCACCTGGGATCTCGGAGGAAATGTGCCGCACATCGGCATCGTCGTCGATCAAAAGACGCGGTGGAGCGGGCGCTACATGGTGGTCCACAACATCGGCCAGGGTCCCAGGATGGAAGACGTTCTTTTTAACTGGAAGATCACGGGACACTACCGGTACTTCGGACCGAACGGCAGGCCATAACTTGGAGAACAGGGAAGGTCAGAACAACGAACTCTGCCGGCGATGCGGCGCTATCCCAAAATGATCGTAGGCCAATTGCGTGGCCACACGTCCGCGTGGCGTGCGGTTCAGAAACCCAATCTGCATCAGGAAGGGCTCGTAGATTTCCTCGATCGCGTCGGGCTCTTCCGCCAGCACCGCGGCCAGCGTGTTCACGCCCACCGGACCGCCTTGATATTTCTCAATGATGGTTAGCAGCAGCCGTCGGTCGACCTCATCGAACCCATACTGATCCACTTCAAGCATTTCGAGCGCCGACTTCGCCGTGGGCTCGTCAATCTTGCCCGCACCCCGAACCTGGGCGAAATCGCGCACGCGTCGCAGCAACCGGTTGGCAATGCGTGGCGTACCGCGGGAACGGCCAGCGATCTCCCGCGCCCCCGCGTCGTTGATCTCCACTCCCAGGATCTCGGCCGATCTCTCCACGATCACGCGCAGATCCTCCGGCGTGTAAAACTCCAGTCGCAGCACAATCCCGAACCGCGCCCGCAAGGGCGACGAGATTAGCCCGGCCCGGGTGGTCGCGCCGATGAACGTGAACGGCTTCACCTCCAGCGTGTGGGTGCGCGCCGACGGACCTTGCCCGATGATGATGTCGAGCTTGTAATCTTCCAGCGCAGAGTACAGCAACTCCTCAAGCACCGGCTGCAGACGGTGTATCTCATCCACGAACAGCACTTGCTTGTCCCGCAGGTTGGTGACGATCGCCGTGAGGTCACCCTTGATCTGCAGCAACGGCGCTGCCGTAGGCTGAAAATGCACGCCCAGTTCGTTAGCGATGATGTTGGCCAGCGTAGTCTTGCCCAGCCCCGGCGGGCCGTAGAGTAGAACGTGATCCATGGCCTCGCCGCGCGAGCGCGCCGCCTCAATGGCCACCGCCAGATTCTCCTTGACCTTGGACTGCCCGATGAATTCGCCCAGCCGCTGCGGTCGCAGCTTCAGTTCGAACGAAGAATCGTCCTCGACCGGTGCCGCCGACACCAGCCGCTCGCGGTGGTCGTTCTGGTTGGGATCGCTTTTGGAAATGGCCACGCTATGGCGATACTAAAGCCCGTACAATCCGGTTGCAACCCGCGGCCGGACCGTCCCCGGCCGGCCATTGTCAGCCAGCGTAAATGAGTGGTCATCCCAGCACACGCAAGTCTCCATTCTCGAACCGAGATTCCCCGAATTCACACAACGTTAATTGTTCTGTCACGGTCCCGTAACACGGGGCCGCTAGTGTCTTTGCATCCGCGCGTCACCCTACTACTGCTCTCAGAAGACTCTCTTCAGGTCTCGTGCGAGGCGGTGGGCTAGCCAGAAGCCGCGGATTTCCAGGGTTCAGCACCAGACTTTCATTGAGGAGAAACAGCAGACTATGACCAACAAGACTCTATCTGTATGCCTGTTTGCCGTGCTCATAGGAACCATGTTCGCCCAGCAGGGCGAAGTTCCGCGAGGGATTCCACACCTCGACCACGTGTTCGTGATCATGATGGAGAACCATGGTTACGGCGAGATCCTGAACAATCCGAACGCCCCGTTCATCAACCAGTACGCCCAGTCGACCGGCTTGGCGAAGAATTACTTCGCCGTGGCCCACCCCAGCCTCACCAACTATCTGGAGACCGTTGGTGGCTCCAACTTCGGCGTGCTCGACGACAACTCGCCGGATTGGCACAACGGGTCGTGTATGCCCAATCTCGCCACCGGAACGGCTTCGCTTGAGTCCACCAGCACGGCCATCTGCCCGATCGCTGGCGCCGGAACCGATGCTGCCACTCCGCTACTTGACTGCTCCAACGAGACCAGCGGCCCGCCCTGCGATATCGAGATCGACGGCAAACACACCTTCAAGTCCTCCTCCCAAACTCTCGGCATCACCATCGCCAACCAACTGGCCGCCGCCGGGAGGACCTGGAAGACCTACCAGGAAGACCTGCCGCAGAGCGGCGCCGACCTCATCGATTACAGCGACGGCAACTTTTCCAACCTTACCGATTTCACCAAGTTCAACCCGCAGAACCCGGTTTTCACCAACAGTGAGATCGTGCAGCTCTACGCCGCCAAGCACGATCCCTTTGTTTACTTCCAGGAAGTCCAGCAGGGTACCAACCCACTGGTTAGCTACGCCCAGGTCGCCGGGTTCGATGGCCTCGGTGGATTGTGGGGCGACTTGGCCTCGGGCCGCGTACCGAGTTTCGCCTACATCGTTCCCAACCAATGCAACGACCAGCACGGCCGGAGCAACGGCACGCCTTTCTGCGGTTTCGATTCAGTCGATAACGGCACCCAGGCCGGTCTGAACCCGGCCGGGATCCAGCTTGGAGACCAGACTATCGAGAAGCTCGTCACCGCCATTCACGGCTCGCCGGCCTGGAGCCGTGGCCGCAGTGCCATCGTGGTGATTTGGGATGAGAATGATTACAGCCAGACCCCGATCACCAACCAGGTCATGGCTATCGTGGATACCAACTACGGTGAGCACAGGCGCCTGAGCAATCAGTTCTATACTCACTTCTCGCTGCTTCGCTCGATCGAGGCCGGCTTCCGCTTGCCCTGCTTGAATCACGCCTGCGACGAGGGGGTCGAGACCATGTCCGACCTGTTCGGCGGGGGCGGTGACTAACTTTTTCTTCCGTGGGACAGAAGGCCGTCCACGAGGGCGGCCTTTTTTCTTGGTGTTCGGACCCGGAGCTGCACCCGACGTCAGTAGCTCCCCAAAGACGCGCTCTGCGGTACACTGCCCCCAATGTCTTCCCTCGCCGATCAGATGGGGTTTAACTTCCGTGCGCCACAGCGCCGGGTCTGGAAGGTGCGCGACCTCGTCGCAGCCGTTCGCACTCACATCGAGCGCGAGTACTCCGATACCTGGGTGGAAGGTGAGATTTCCAACTTCGGCGCGCCAGATTCCGGACATCTTTATTTCACGCTGAAAGACGGCAACGCGCAGATACGCGCTGTCATGTTCCGTTCCTCGGCCCGCCTGCTGCGCTTTCGCCCCGCCGACGGATTACAGGTCGTAGTGCGTGGCCGCGTGACGGTCTACGAAGACCGCGGCGAGCTGCAGATTTCTGCCGAATACATCGAGCCAAAGGGCGCCGGATCGCTCCAGTTGGCTTTCGAGCAGCTGAAGGCAAAGCTCGAGGCGGAGGGCTTGTTCGCGGTCGAACGCAAGAAGCCGATCCCGCCACTGCCCTCGCGGATCGGAATTGTGACCTCGGCGCAGGCCGCCGCCCTGCGCGACATCCTAAACATTATTGAGCGGCGGCATCACTCCGTAAACGTCCTCATCTATCCGGCGCAGGTTCAAGGCGATGCGGCCTCAATGGAGGTTTCGGCGGGCATTCGCTACTTCAACCAGCACCCCAGAGTGGACGTGATCATCGTCGCCCGCGGTGGTGGGTCGGCGGAAGATCTGGCATCGTTCAACACCGAAGCGCTGGCACGCACCGTTGCGGCGTCAGAGATCCCGGTGATTTCAGCGGTTGGTCACGAAACCGACTTCACGATCGTGGATTTCGTAGCCGACCTGCGGGCTCCCACTCCCTCGGCGGCAGCCGAGCTGGTAATCCGGTCGCGGCAGGAGGTGGAGGATCAGGCCGCGGCCCTCTACGAACGCCTGGCGCGAGCCATGCGCTATCGCCTCCTGATGGGTCGCCAGGCGCTCACGGAACTGGCACAGCATGGCGCATTTGCCCGAATCGTCGAAGTCATTCGCCATCGCCAGCAGCGCCTCGACGACCTGACTCATCGCCTCGAGCTGGCTGAGCGGCAGTTGCTCGAGCGAATGCGGCGGCGTTGGGAGGCGATTTCCGCAGCCGTCCGGCACTACGACGTGCGGCTGGTGCTCTCGGGAATGCGCAAAGAGTTGGAAGGCCTGACCGCCGCGCTGGGGGCCGTGACCCGCAACGTGCTCCTCAAACACAAGGGGCGCAGCGAGCGTCTGCGGACTGCCTTGGAGTCTTTGTCTCCGCTTGCCATCCTGGAGCGTGGTTACGCTCTCGTGTTTGATTCTGAAGGCAAACTGCTGAAAGACGCGCGCGGGGTGAGGGTTGGCGAGGAAATTTCGGCGCGCTTGGCGCACGGAGAAATTCAGGCCTCGGTGACGAAGAAGCAGTCCTAAGCAGGTACAGCCGCCCCGGCTCTCCGGCGGGGCGAAGCTCCGCCTGCATTACAATGAAATTCTCCACTTCAGTCCGATCCGAGGAGTGAGATTCGAGTGATGCCAGTCTTCCCTTCGTGGCAGCAAGGCGCCTGGGCAGCGCTCGATATTCTGCTCGTGGCCCTGCTCATCTACCAGGTCCTGATGATGATCCGCGGCACGCGCGCCGCCCCCATGCTGGCCGGCTTGATCGTCGTGGCAATGACCTTCTACCTGGCTCGGATGGGCGAACTGACCACGCTCAACTGGGTTGTAAGCCGGGTCCTGCCTTACATCGTGTTTGCACTCATCGTGGTTTTCCAGTCGGAGATCCGCCACGTGTTGGCGGATCTGGGCCGCCGCTTGAGTTTCCTGGGCGGCACCGACGCCGGCACCGATGCCTATGACGACATAGTTCTAGCCGCCAATCTTTTCTCCCAGCACCAGACCGGCGCCCTCGTGGTTATCGAGCGCAGAATCGGCCTCCGCACCCACATCGAAAGCGGAGTACCCCTCGATGCCCGCCTCTCCTACGATCTGCTGGCAACCATCTTCCGTCCCAGCGCCCCGCTGCACGATGGCGCCGTAATCGTGCAGAAAGACCGCATCGCCGCGGCCGCGTGTTTTCTTCCCCTGTCCATGAATCCACTGCTTTCCACCCAGTTAGGCACGCGCCATCGCGCCGGTATCGGGATCACCGAGGAAACCGACGCCATTGCCGTGATTGTTTCGGAAGAGACCGGCGCCATCAGTCTGGCCTTGGGCGGCAAGATTGAGCGTGATCTGACCGTCGAGCAACTGCGGGAGCGCCTGGGCAGCGAACTGCGCCGCTACATGGCTCCGGTGACTTTGCCGACTCCGATCGCGCAAGATGAAGACTCAGATGCAGCGCTCGGTTCCCCTCTGCGCGAGACCGCACCCCCCAAGCGAGACTCGGGGCCGCCGCCATGATCGAATTACTCAAGCGCTCCATCCTCCATAACTTTTGGCTCAAGGCCCTCTCCCTATTGCTCGCCGCCGGGCTGTGGTGGCAGATTTCTCCCGACGAGCAGCCGGCAGAGGTGTCCCTCCACGCGCCAGTCGTCTTTCAGCATGTTCCGGAGCATCTGGAAATCAGTTCCGAGACGGTTCCCGAGGCGCAGATCCGGGTGAAGGGGCCGGAGCGCGTGATCCGTCAGTTGCAGGGCAGCGAGGTCCATGCGGAAATCGATCTTCGAGACGCCAAGGGCGGGGAACGCACCTTCGATCTCACTTCGCAGCAGGTGCGTCATCCCTCGGACGTAACCGTGATGCAGGTAGTCCCCAGCCAGCTGCATTTGTCCTTTGACACGCGGCTGACGCGGGACGTCGAGATTCATCCGCGAGTGACGGGTAACTTTGCCGCCGGTGAGCAGATCACCAAGGTCGAGGTCGATCCTCCACGGATTACCATCACCGGTCCAAAGCATCACGTAGAGAAAGTAGACGCGGCCACCACCGACCCGCTCGATGCTACCGGCACAAGAGGCAGCGCGGTCTTTACCACGAACGTATATGTGCCCGATCCGTTGGTGCAGGTGGTACAGCCTACATCGATTCGCGTGACCGTTATGGTGGAGAAAGTGGGGGCCAGTCCCGCGCACTGACCGTGCCCAGCGAGCGTTTCCGCCTATTCTCGTTTATCATCCTTTGTTCTCAAGTCTGTTGAGAAGTTTCTTCCCTATGAGCCAGCAAACGCGGCAGCTGTTCGGGACCGACGGCATTCGGGGCGTGGCGGGAGAGTTTCCGCTAACCAAGCAAAGCACGTATCTGATTGGCCGCGCCCTGGGCCACGACCTGGTGAATACGGTGCCCACAGCACAAGCCGTGATTGGGCAGGACACTCGGGAATCAAGCCGGTGGATTGCCGATCGCGTCTCCGAGGGATTGGCCGCCATGGGCGTCCAGGTACACAGCGCCGGTGTGATCACAACCCCCGGAGTCGCCCACCTGGCTCGCTCGCGCCAGATGGCGGCGGGTGTGGTGATTTCCGCGTCGCACAATCCCTGGACCGACAACGGCATCAAAGTCTTTTCCGGCGACGGATTCAAACTGACCGACGCGCGTGAGTTAGCCATCGAAAAAGAAATCTTCGCCCTGCTTGAGAATCCAGACTCCGCCGATGACACTGCACTCCGGGTTCCCGGGCCGTCGTTGCCGGGTGAAACTGCGTTGCGCCATGCTTATGTCCAATCGCTGGCAACGAGCGTATCGTCCGATTTGAGTAACCTGCGGGTGCTGGTGGACTGCGCCAACGGCGCGGCTACCGCCGAGGCTCCCGAGTTATTTGGGAGCCTCGGCCTTCGGGCAACATTCGTTCACGTTTCGCCGGATGGAAAGAACATAAACGAAGGCTGCGGCGCGCTGCACCCAGAGACACTGGGGCAGAGGGTCGCAGCAGCGCCGGGCGAATTCGACCTGGGCGTGACCTTCGACGGCGACGCCGACCGCGCTCTGTTCTGCGACGCCAATGGACGCGTGGTTAACGGGGATGGCGTCCTGCTGGCCGCGGCCCGCGACTTGCACGCGCAAGGCAAGCTCAAAGCCGATACCGTCGTCGCCACCACCATGTCGAACATGGGGCTGGAGATTGGGCTGAAAAACTCAGCCATTCGCATGCTACGGGCCAACGTCGGAGACAAGTACGTGCTCGAGGAAATGCTCAAGACCGGAGCCACCTTGGGCGGCGAGCAATCCGGCCACATTATCTTTCGCGACGGAGACTCGACCACCGGCGACGGCCTGCTCACCGCCCTGCGCCTCATGGATATTATCGTGCGCAGCCGCAAGTCCCTGGCCGAACTGGTGGGCGACCTGAAAGTCTTCCCTCAGAAAATTCAGAATGTGCGCGTGCGCGAGAAAATTTCTTTCGCGCAAGTCCCTGCAGTGCAAGCCGCCATTGAGGCGGCGGAACGCGAATTAGACGGCAACGGCCGCGTCGTCGTGAGATACTCGGGCACCGAGGCGCTGGCACGAGTTATGGTGGAAGCCGAATCCGAAGAAAAGATGCGCACGATCACCGCCTCGATCGCAGCCGAGATTCAGAAAGCGCTTGGGGTGTGACCGAGTAATCTGGGGACAGCCGCCCAAGCCTGCCCTGAGCGCAGTCGAAGGGGCTGTCGGCCGGGCAAAGCCCGGCAGGCGTCGTTACTTCCGCTTCCGTCGCTTGCCCGCCAACCGCACCGGCTGTTCCTCGAACACTGCAAACTGAATCTTCTTCTCCACCGGATCAATCCGATCCACCAACACACGAATCTTCTGTCCAAGACGGTAGGTCTTGCGCGACCGCTGTCCGATAATCTCGCGAGTATTCTCGTGGTAGGTATAGCGGTCGTCCGTCAGAGTGTTCAGCGGCACCAGACCTTCAACAAATAAGTCGGTCAGTTCGACAAAGAACCCGAACTTGGTCACACTCGTGATCAGTCCATCGAAGTCTTCCCCCACGCGGTCCTGCATGAACTTCACTTTCTTCCATTCCATCAGTTCGCGTTCAGCGTCATCGGCACGCCGCTCGGACTGGCTCGACTCCTGAGCCATGTCATGCAACTCTTCGAGCGAAATCGGCCCGCTCAAAGGTTCGTGTGGCGCCGGCGCCCCCGCCCGCGGCCGCTTCGACCACGGCGAAGGCAACGCGTCGTCAGTCGGAGGGCGCCCCACCCTTGTCTCCCCGCTCTTGGGCGAGACAGGGTGGGGATGTTGACTGAGCACCTCCTTCAAAATCCTATGCACAATCAAATCGGGATACCTTCGAATCGGCGATGTGAAATGCGTATAGCTGGTCGCCGCCAGCGCGAAGTGCCCCAGGTTCTCCTCCGAATACCGCGCCTGCTTCAGCGACCGCAGCATGAGATAACTCAGAATCCGCTCTTCCGGCTTCCCCGCAATCTTCTCGGTCAGCTTCTGATACATGCGCGGCGTGATGTGTACTTCCTTCGGCACCTCAATGTCGCGCGCGCGCTTTCCGGTCCGGTAAGCCGCGCGCCGGTCGGCCTTCATCTGCACGCGATGAATCGGCAGCGGCCCCACGCCCAACGAATATCCAAATGTCGCGGCGATGACTTCAAAATCGTAGACGCGTTTTGCATCCGGCTTCTCGTGGACGCGATACAGCGACGCGATCCGCTTCGACTCCAGGTGCCCGGCCACGCACTCGTTGGCCGAGAGCATGAACTCCTCAATCAACCGGTGCGCAATGTTGCGCTCCGAGCGCGCGATGCTTTTCATCAGCCCGAATTCATCGAACTCGATCAGCGGCTCCGGCAGGTCGAAGTCGATCGATCCGCGCCGCTCACGTTTTCGATTCAAAATCAGCGCCAGATCGCGCATCAGCTCAAACGAAGCGACCAGCGGCGCATAGCGCTCGCGCATGGCGGCATCGCCTTCGATCACCGCATTCACCGCGGTGTAGGTCATGCGCTCGGCCGAGCGGATCACGCCTTCGCACAAATCGTAGCCCACGATCTCGCCGCGATGATCGATCTCCATGATGCACGACATCACCAGCCGGTCCACCTGCGGCCGCAAGCTGCAGATGTCGGTCGAAAGCTCCAGCGGGAGCATGGGCACGGCGCGGTCGGGAAAATAAACGCTGGTGCCGCGCAGCCGCGCCTCCTGATCGAGTGCCGACCCCGCAGTCACATATTGCGCCACATCGGCGATGTGTACTTGCAGCTGGAAATTGCCGTTCCCCAGCATCCGCACCAGCACCGCGTCGTCAAAGTCTCGCGCCGTCTCGCCATCGATGGTGACAATGGGCAACGCCCGAAAGTCGCGCCGCCGGTGCAACTCCCGGGTTGAAATGACCGCGGGTGTGTCCCCCGCCTCCTCGAGCGTTGCCGCCGGAAAATGATGGGGCAGGTGAAACTTGCGAATCGTGATTTCAACGTCGACGCCGAAGTCGTCTTCCCGTCCGAGAATCTCGATGACGCGTCCCCGCGGATTCTCGGTCGGCGAAGGCCAGTCGGTAATCTCCACATCAACCACCACGCCTTCCAGATCGTCCCACTCGCTCCTCCGCGCGATCTCGTCTCCCAGCACGCGATCGACAGACCTCTTCCTCGCACCCCCACCCTGGCCCGCTCTTTTCCTGGCGTCATCCCGAAGCCCCGCGCTTTTTCCAGCGGGGCGAGGGGTCTCCCGTGTACCGTCCCGGTCCTCGTCTGTAGTTCGACCACACTCCGGATATTCCGCCCCTTGCGGAATCACAATCTCCTGCGTGATCTTCGAATCCATCGCCGCGACATAGTTGTGCCTGCTGCCGTAATGAAAGATCCCAACCACCGTAGGATTCGCCCGCACGACCGGCCGCACAATGCGCCCCTCGGCGCGCCCGTCGGGCCGCACATTGGTGATATCGACCAGCACCCGGTCGCCGTGCATGGCATTGCCGATCAGGTGCGGAGCGATAAAAATATCTCCCACCAGACCTGACTTCAGCGCAGCGGGCAGAGAACTCGCATCAGGAATAACGAAGCCAAACCCGTCCCGATGCATGGTGAGCCGTCCGACAACCAGATTCCTGTCAGCGCCGGCTTGCGGCAGGGCATAACGGTCGGAGTCAACTGCGATCAGCCCGCCGCCCGCCACGAGTTTCTGCAGGTGATCATGGAGCTGGCGGCGCTCGTCCCCATGCAGCCCCAGTTCGCGCACCAGCTGCTTGAACCCGGCCGTGCGTTTTGGCTGGCGCGCGATATGTTTCAGGATGTTTGATTCGGAGAGCATGTGGAGTTGTCAGCAGCCGCTCTCAGCATAACCCAGAGCCCGACCTGCCGTGTTTCACCACGTATCCCCGCCCGCGCGCGGTGGCCACACCCCCAGCGCGCGCCGGATCAACGCGATCTGCCCCACGTGATAGCTGTTGTGCGCCACCATCTGCCACAGCACGGCCTCAATCGTCCCTGCCACCGTCTTGTCGCCCGGGTGCGCGCTCTCAATCTCGCGCTCGAGTTCGAGCGCCGGGGATTTCGCCAGCTCCGCATACTGAACCAAGAACCAGGCCAGGTCCCGCCTGAGCCGATCCCATTGCCCCACATCGACGGACGCCGCCGCAGGGAAGCTCTCCGAATTGTGTTCGGGATATGCCGGCCTCTCCCCTCGAATGCGTCGCAGTTCGTAGCTCATCCAGTAGTTCATGTGAAACACCAGCTGAGCGATCGAGTGTGGAAATCCGCCAACCTGCCGCCCCGCCATGTCGGCAGAGATATCCTCGACGCACGCGATGGGATCAGCGTGCGCGCCGTTGCCGCGCAGCAGTTCTGTCAACGCTCGATGGCACATAACCAGCGCATCCTATGCAGGACTCACTCGCCAAATTGCGGCAGGTGGTGATCGGAATGTAGGTAGCCCAGGCGCATCCACTCTATCTCAGACATTCGGTCAAAGTAGAGATGAGACGGCCACTGAAAGTCTCAAGCTATGGCTTGGGTTGCGGTAAAGCGATCAATCAGCATTTTTAGTTCGCCAACGTCACGCTCAAACTTGACTGCAGGTGTGCCCCGTCCCGCTTGGTCTAACTCCGCCACAGTCTTGAAACCCTTTGGCCAGGGAACTGGGGCCCACAGTGAGGCCAGTTCCAAGATCTGACAACTCTTTTCCCGTCGGAGCTGATGTTCTGCATCATCGCGCGTTCATCAGCGCCAATGCGGAGATACAAGTCACCCGCCCCGTCGCATCTCTGCGGCAGGACCAGCATTCCGGCCAGTTCGGATTTCGGTTCCTTCGTCTCGCTTCGGGCTAATTGACGATGCAATGGGGTGCGCTGTTGGTTTTGGGATGGACTGCGCGCACGCATTCGTTTTGAGCAACGGCGTGACAAGAAACAACCTGCCGAATTGCCTTAACCTGATTCCCCGCGTTATCACCGAGTATCGAAGACCGGTCTTGCCACCTCTTCCGGGGATGCCGATTCCGGGTGGCCCGCTTTCCAGCGCATCGCGGCGGTGATGCGAGTACGGCCGCTGGGATGATCGTAAAAGACGAACTCCTCGACCGGGCCGGGATCGAGTTTGCGATATTCTCCCAACATCAAATCCACATTCGCCTCGCCATCCGGTTGTTGGGCGGCGTTGAGGCCGTACATGTCGGCCTCATACTCCATGGTGCGCGTGATGGTATTCGTCACCGGCGTCATGACCAAGAAAAACAGGGACAGCAGGATCACCGCCAGTGGCAGGACGGCGACGTCGGTGATTCCTCGAAGATCCCATTTTTGGCCCCAGCGCGTGAGAGCAAAGTGGACGCCCCAGTTCAGAAAGGCGAAACCAATCACCACCAGCACGCCAAACTCCACGAGTCCCGTGTAGGCGTGGTTGAGAACGTAGTGACCCATCTCGTGGCCCATGGTCGTTTCAATCTCGGGCAGGGTACAACGATTCAGGAGATTGTCGTTCAGACTAATTCGCTGCGTGCTGGCGAAGCCGCTGACGTTGGCGCTGACCCGATTCGATTGGCGGGAGGCATCAAACTCCCAGACGTCGGTGGCCGGAATTCCGTTGGCGTTCGCCATGGTGAGGATTGGATCCTTGATGTGTGGATCCGCCAGCTTTTTGTAAGTGTTGAAGAGTGGGGCGATGTAAACGGGGGCGATCAGACTTACGAATGCGAGAAACACAATGGTTAGAGCTGCGCCCCACACCCACCAGCTTTTCCCCCAGCGTCGGACAAGGCCAAATAGCGGCACGATGAGGATCGCTCCCAGTACCAGGCCGACCATCAGCCCGATGAGCTGCTCACGCATCCAGGGGCCAAAGGTTTGATTCAGAAGACCATACTTGTGCTCGCGGAAGTAGCCTTCGTACAGCGTGAGCGGAAAGGTGAGTATCGAAACAACCAGAAAGAACTGAATCCAGTAGAGCGCAGTCTGGATTGGCCGGAAGCGAGTGATGCGCTCGGCCAGGTTTCGCATGCCCGATGACCAGCGGAGGCGGAGCATCAGCCACATCACCACGACGGTCGAGAGGAAGTCCCACAAAAGCAACCAATAACCACCTTCGAAATAGGCATTGGATCGAGCCCGTTGCGCGGGAGGCATCTTGGCCAGATAGCCATTGACCGCTGCGTTCACATCGAACGCAGGCGCTGCCGCGGGCCGGTTTTCGACGGACGGAACCGGCGAGGCAGCTGGGGTGCTCGTCTGCCCGAATACGAATGCGGTGAACAGAAGGACAATCGGAAGAATTAATCGCGATGCTCGAAGCATTTTGCGCCCTTCCTTGATTTCGTGTGGAGTATACGCCAGGCTCGCCTCCCTCGCGCTCGCGGCTGGATCGAGGGTGGTCTCTATTCCATCCGGAGGACGAACTTCCCGCCCACGATGGTTGCGATGACCTTGCCGGTAAACTGACAGCCGTCGAATGGAGTGTTGTGCGACAGCGAGTGCGACTTCGAGACTTCGAAGGTCCAACGCTTCTTGGGATCGAAGATGGTCACATCGGCGAAGTTGCCGCGGGCGAGCGAACCCCGGCCGCGGAGATCGAAGACCCTCGCGGGGCCTGCAGTGAAAAGTTCGACGATGCGGGGCAGGGGGATTTTCTGCTCGCGGTGGAGTTTGGTGATCGCCAGTGCCAGGGCCGTTTCCAGGCCGGTGATGCCGAAGGCGGCACGCTCGAACTCGACCTGCTTCTCGTGAGGAGCGTGGGGGGCGTGGTCGGTGGCGATGGCATCCACGGTCCCGTCGGCGAGCGCGACCAGAATGGCCTCGCGGTCGGCGGCGGAGCGCAGTGGGGGATTCATCTTAAAGTTGGTGTCGTACTCGCCGACGTTCTCGTCGATCAGCGTAAAGTGATGGGGCGTGACCTCGCAGGTGACGCGAGCCTTAGCGCGCTTGCCGCGGCGCACAGCCTTCAGAGCCTCGGAGGTGGAAAGATGCGCTACATGCAGGCGCGACTCGCGAATCTGCTGCGCCAGAGTCACATCGCGCTCGACGATGGCAGCTTCGGCGGCGGCTGGCATGGCGCGCAGGCCCAAGCGGAAGCTGGTCGGACCCGCATGCATCGAGCAATTCTCGGTCAGGCGTGTGTCTTCGGCATGTTGCACGACTGGAAAGTTCAATTCGGCGCCCAATCGCAGAGCCATGCGCATCACGTCGTCGTCGAGGATGGGCTTGCCGTCGTCGGTGACCGCAATCGCTCCGGCGCGTTGCAAGGCGGCGAAGTCGGTGAGAGTTCCGCCGCGGCTTCCGCGCGTGGCGGCGGCAACGGGGAACACATTGACGGACGCGCCCCGCTCGGGATGCCTGATCCAGCCGACCCATTCCGCCGTATCGACCACCGGCGCAGTGTTGGGCATGGTGCAGACCGAGGTGAAGCCGCCGGCGGCAGCGGCGGCGGTTCCGCTAGCGATCGTCTCTTTGTAACCCTGCCCCGGTTCGCGCAAGTGCACGTGCAGGTCGATGAAGCCGGGAGCGACGACGAGGCCACGGGCGTCGAACTTTTCGTCGGCGCCCCCACGAATCTCGTTCGGCAGGCCCACTTCGGCGACGCGGCCATCGCGTAGCAGGACGTCCATGGCCGCGTTGATCTTTGCGGCCGGATCGATCAGGTGGCCGCCTTTGATCAGTTGGCTGGCGCTCTCTCGGCTTTTGTTCTTAGCCGTCAGCATTCAGCAATTCCCAATCGATCCGTGGTTCATTTCGCCTTCCCTAACGCCCGCGCCAGGATGGCCATGCGCGTAGGAACACCGTTGTGGACCTCGTCGACGATCACCGACTGTGGGCCATCGGCGACTTCCGCCGTGAGTTCGAGGCCGCGGATAATCGGGCCCGGATGCATCACGATAGCATCGCGTTTGGCCAGTTTCAGGCGCGCTGTCGTCATCTGATAGCGGGCGATGTAGTCCTGCAGGCGAATCTTCTGTCCCGCCAGGCGTTCTTTTTGCACCCGCAGCAGCATGATCACATCGCTTCCGCGAAGCGCGTCTTCGATGTGTCGCGTAATGCGCAGGCCGGGCGCCAGAGTGGCGGCCACATCGGGAACGAATTCGGGCGGACCGCACAGGGTGATCTTCACTCCGAATTTAGTCAGTAGATGACAGGCGCTTCGGGCCACGCGGCTGTGAAAGATATCGCCGATGATTGCAGCCTGCAGTCCCTTGAAAGACTTCTTGTGCTTCAAGATGGTAAACGCGTCCAGCAGAGCCTGCGAGGGATGCTCGTGCATGCCATCCCCGGCATTGACCACGGGAATGTCGAGATGCCGCGCCATCAAATGCGGAGCGCCGGCAGAGGGATGGCGCATCACGATGCAATCGGCGCCGACGGCCCGCAAGGTGTAGCCGGTATCGAGAACGGACTCGCCTTTCTCGATGCTGGAACCGGAAGACTGGACCAGCGTGGTCATCGCGCCGAGCGATTTGGCGGCGAATTCGAAGGAAGAACGAGTGCGGGTGGAAGCTTCGTAAAACAGAAGCACAACCCGCTTGCCGCACAGCAGCGGACGGGCCTTGAGCGGATTCATGCGGCGGGCCAGCTTCAGCAGGCCCAGAATTTCCTTCGCCTCGAGGTGTTCAATCCCGAGTAGCGAACCGCGGGCAGGCTTGTTCATCGTCACAAGTGCAAACGGTGCATCATACGCGTGGAGGCAGGCGGCTGCAAGCGCCCCTTCCTGTGGTTCCTGTGGTTCCTGTGGATCGCGAGGAACTAGGAACAGGCTCGCTGCCCGGGTCAAGTCCGGTCCCGGCGACCGAACACAGCCCCGCCTAACGCTCCGCCGAGCATTCCCAAGACGAGGAACGCCGCCAAAGCGAAGATCAGGAAGAAGACCATCATGAAGACCATGCCGCCAGGTGAGCGCAGGAAGTCCAGGGTCTGCTGGAACTGGGGGTCGGAATATCGCGCCGCGGTCTGTTGGATGGCATCGACCATGATGTGCCGAATCTCCCCGCCCTGGTGGAGGACGAGGACCGCCGTGGTCTCGAGAATTGTGGTCATGGCGAAGCAGAAAAACCCGCAGACCGCTCCCAGACGGGCGCCGACCTTGGCGTGAATTGCGGTCTCGGGAGCCCGGCGACGATAGAAGGCGACCGCCAGAAATCCGGCGCCGAACACGGCAATCACGGGCACCACGAGCTTGAACACCATCGCTACTGCCGCTACGAGCGCTGCCAGGGCACATGGCTGTGCAGAAAAAGACCAGGACATGGGGACCGCAATGGCCGGGACGGGCAGGGGATCGGCAGCCGCGGGCGAACCTGGCAAGACGACTGACGAGGACGCGGGACTCAGCATCGGCTCGGCAATAATCACGCGAATCTGCGGCGCCGCGCAGTGCGGACAGAAAGGAACACCTTCGTCCACCGCTTGCCCGCATTTGTAGCAGGGTTGTTCCATCCGGGACCCGAGGCTTTGTCTTGAAAGTACAGCAGGGTCCACGACGGAGGCAAGAAGGCGGTCGCCGTCGTTTGCCAGATTGATGTTCGATGGAAGAACGAATCTGACAGCGGTTTCCGAGTTGCGGTGGCCGACCCAGCTTGTGTTGTCATCCTGACGCGGGCGCTTTTTGCCCGCGGAAGGACCTGTGCAACCGGCAGACAGTGCATGGGTCCTTCGGCGCCAAACAGCAGCTCAGGATGACAAAGGCTTTGCTCTGCGCGGTGCCGTGTCAAACCGGTCCACTCACCGCGCAACCTCTCTAGATTTCCCCGCGCTTACCTCGGGTGTGGACGTAAACGAGGGCGAAGGTTGATCCCTTGCCCCCTTCGCGCAGCTCAACGGCCACAATGTGCTGATTGTCTTCGGTGCCAACCTTCAGTTCCGTCACTGGCCCGGAGTTGTCGTCGCATTTCAGCTCTTTGGTGTTCTTGGCGTCCTTATCGTCGTTGTCTATCTCGACATCGCCGCCATGTTTCTGGGTATGGCACTCGAGGACCTTGCCATACGGCTTCAGTTTGCCTCGGTAGAAGTCGATGACTTTGGCCGGAGCGTCGTCGGACTGGTACTTGGCTACCACCAACTTCAATCCGAAAGCGTCGGTCAGAAGGCTGAGATTTGCCTGATCGCCCTTCTCGGTGTCGGATTCGAGCCGCGCGCCGGGGTAGAGAGGCAGGCCAGTCTTGCGGGCGTCTGCGTCTTTGCCCAAGTGCAGGTCGCCAACGGAACTCCGGATGTCGAGGTTCTTGTCATGGTTATCGGAGTCTTGGGCGATAACGGGTAGACTCACGATTACCGCCAGCACGAGCGCGGGCGTTAAAGGGCGAAGCATGAATCCTCCTCACAGAGCGGCGCTTAAATATCTGCATCCTTCCCGTGCGTGCGGACGTACACCAAGGAAAAACTCGATCCCTTGCCCTCGGGCTCAACGGCAACGATGTGCTGGTTCTGTTTATTACCGACTTTCAGTTCGACGTTGTCGCCGCTGTTGCTATTACAAGTCAGTTCGTGGGACCCCTGATCCAAACCCTTCATGTCGGTGTTTACATCAAGATGGCTGGTGTGACATACGAGGATGTTGCCGTATTTCTTGAGTTGATCCTGGTAGAAGGCTACGACCTTGGCCGGCGCGTCATCGGACTCGTATTCCATGGCGACGACTCTCAAGCCGAAGCCGAAACTGGAGATGTTCACGTTCGCGCTCTTGCTTTCGCCGTTGAAATCTTTCTGCTTGAGGCGGGCACCCGGATAGACGGTGAGGCCAGTGTCAGCCACATCCACGTCTTTGCTGACATGGATTCCGCCGACCGGCGTTTGGATGTCTACCTGCTTGTCTTGCCCGTTCTTTTCTTTTTTCACGTTGATACTGCAGGCAGGCAACAGGACAAGGAAAACGAGAACCAGACCCAGAGCGGGGCCGCGGACCGATTGTACCCTAATGCTGCGCATCGGGAGATCCTCCCTGGGCGACGTGCGCCGGACGTTCAATCCCGACGCCACGCTGCGCGACGTTTGGAATGGTGACGGGCAGATGCCCGCGAATCGGGATCTCCCCGAAGAGCGCCTTGACGGCGCCCATTTCCGAGACCGTCGCATTGGAAAACGTACACATGTAGTTCTCGATCTTGGGGAAATCGCTGGCCAAGTACGGATTTCCCATGGCCACGACCGCGGTTCTGTTCGCGGCGTGATCCAAGACCTGCTGCAGTAGGGAGCCGGTCGCATCGGTCATCGCGACGGAGTTACCCACCTTCCCCGCCGTCGGAATGACGTAGACCGCTGCGATCACCGTCTTCGCCTCATCAACCGCCTTCAGGACTTCCTCACTCATCCCCGCAGCGATGCGTGGGTCCACGTACAGGACATGCGCGTCCGGGATGCGGGAGCGGAATTCGCGCCCGAAAGCACGTCCGGAATCGGAGCGCACGTCGTCGGAGAAGAGAATGGCCACGACGTTATTGTGCGTCTCTTCTTTGGCCATATACGGAAGCAAGGCACTAATTGTTCCCTTGGACTCGAGGGGAAGGACCTTGCCGTTATCACGCACCAGCGTGATGGCGGAATCGGCAACTTGCTGGCCGAATGCGAGATGGTCTGGCTTTCCGACCGACACCGAGAGCGTGTTCAAATCCACCGTGCGGGAGGTATGCAGCCCGAGAGACGCCTTTATTTTCAGGATCTTGAGGACAGAGCGATCAAGGCGCTGGCGGGAGATTTCCCCGGAACGAGCGGCTTTAAGCATGGCGTCGTAGGACGCCGCCAGGTCGGCGGGAATCAACAGCAGGTCATTCCCCGCCTTGAAGGCCTCTACGGCGGCTCGCCCGATATGGCTGGCGAACAGATGGGTCAACCCTGCCATATCGAGGGCGTCGGTGACGATGAGTCCCTTGAATCCAAGCTGGCTTTCCAGCAGATCGGAGACGACTGCCGGGGAAATTGTGGCGACATGATTGGGATCAGGATCGAGCGCGGGCACGGTCACGTGCGCCACCATGACCGAATCGACGCCCGCTGCGATGGCTTGGCGAAAGGGGGGAAGTTCGGTCGAGTCCAGGTGAGCGCGGTCGACATTCACGCTGGCAACACCCAGATGCGAATCGGTTGCCGTGTCGCCGTGTCCCGGGAAGTGCTTCACCGTGGTCAGCATTCCGCCTTCGTGCGCACCTTTGATGTAGGCGGTGGCCAGATCGCCGACTTGTTTGGGATCTTCTCCGAACGACCGGGTATTGATGATGGGGTTGGCCGGGTTCGAGTTCACATCCGCATCTGGATAGAAATTCCAGTGAATTCCGATGGCCCGGGCCTCCTGCGCCGTGATGCGGCCGGACATCTCGGCGTCTTCGGTTTTGCCATCGGCGCCGAACGCCATGGCGTGAGGAAAGTTTGTTGTCCCCATCAGGCGCGTGGCAACGCCGCGTTCGAAGTCGGCGGCAAACAGCAGTGGCAGTTTGGAGTCGTGCTGCAGGCGATTGAGCAGTTCGGCAGCTTCGTACGGTTCGCTGCGTAGCAGAAATGGACCGTCTACGTGAACCGTCATGGCGAAGGAGCCGACGTGATGCTTCTGCATGGCCTCGCGCCACTGCAGGTACTCCGGACTATCCGCGTTGAGAAAACTGGCGCGGCACCAGATCATGAAGACCTGGCCGACCTTTTCTTCCAGCGATAGCTTGCCCAGCGTTTTCTCGGCCCATTTCTCGCCGTCCCGGGTAAGGTGAATCGGACCGGGGCGTGGATGCTTTTCTTTGGCGAAAACGGGCAGGGCAAGTGCAAGAACGAGCAATATGGCAGAGAAGATTCGGGGCATGGAGGAACGATAGCAGAACGGCAGGTGTCGGGTCTTAGGTCTTGGGACTTCCGAACATGGCCCCAGCGACGACTAAGGCCGAGCGTTTTCAGCCAGGCGTTGGATGGCCCGCTCCTGGATCTGAGGGTCGTCGCCGAAGCCCTTCAGCCACGTCATGTCGGGCTCGCGGCGAAACCAGGTCATTTGCCGCTTGGCGTAATTGCGGTGGGCTTGCTGAGTGGCTTGTACGGCTTGTTCACGAGTGAGTTTGGCGCGCAATAACTGAACGGCCTGCTTGTAGCCTAGCGATGCCAGGGGGCGAGCGGCGGCGCCGTATTTCTGAAGCAGGCGTCCCGTTTCTTCGACCAGTCCAACTGCGAACATGCGTTCGGCGCGCTGGTTGATCCGATCGTAAAGCAAGGCGCGGTCTGGATCGAGCCCCAGCCGCAAGATACGAAAGCCCCGCAGCGGGTCGCGGCCTTGTTGCCAGAGTTCCGTCATTTTCTGGCGCGAGGCCAGGCAAACCTCGATGGCGCGGATCAGCTTGGGACTGTCGTTGGCGTGGATCGTTTGCGCACCGGCGGGGTCCAGACGCGTCAGAATCCGATGCAGGTACCCCGGACCCTGCCTCGCGGCTCGTTCGCGCAGCCGCTCCCGCAATTGCTCGGAGCGCTTCGGGCCAGGAAAAAGGCCCTCGAGCAGGGCGCGCAAGTATAGCCCGGTTCCTCCGACCACGATGGGCAAATGACGGCGCGCGGCGATTTCGGAAAGCACCTGCCGCGCCCGGCGCGCATATTCGCCTGCGGTAACGTAATCGGTGGGCTGGACGCAATCGAACAAATGATGCGGCGCACGGGCCCGCTCGGCTGCCCTGGGTTTCGCGGTGCCGATGTCGAACTCCCGATACATGGCGACCGAGTCGCAGTTGACGATCTCGGCTTCGAACTTCTCGGCGAGGGCCAGGGACAGCGCCGTTTTTCCGCTAGCGGTGGGCCCGACCATGACTACCAGCAATGGCTCGGGTGTCCCCATTTCGCCAGGCGCGGAGCGCACGTTCAGCGCAGGCTCCCGTGAATAGAGTGCCAGTAACGAGTCAGCGTGAGAAAAAGTAGCAGAAAGGCAATGAGCAACAGGCCCGTGGTTTCCGACGCATAGACGGCGTGACGATGGTGCTGGTGAGAATCGTCGTGGCGGTCGGCTGAGGACACGCAGACATTGTAGCGCTGTTGCCCACTGCCGGAGACTCCCAGTGCTACACTACGGCGTCGTGCATGCCTTACCCGAGAACCACCGCCGAGTCGCGCGCTTTGGGGTCTTTGAACTCGATCTCAGCGCCGGCGAACTGCGCAAGAACGGCGTAAAGCTGCGCCTGCAGGGGCAGCCCTTCCAGGTGCTGGCGCTGCTGCTGGAACGCGCGGGAGGGGTAGTCACCCGCGAAGAATTGCGGCAGAGCCTGTGGCCCTCCGACACCTTCGTTGACTTCGACCATAGCTTGAACACGGCCATCAACAAGGTGCGCGAGGCGCTAGGGGACTCGGCCTCCAACCCGCGCTATGTCGAGACCCTGGCCAGACGCGGCTATCGGTTTATTGCCCCTGTACAGAATGATGGACTGGGAGCTTCCCGGGGTGAAACCGCCTCCGGTGAGGCCGCTGCGAACGGCTCGGGGGCTTCCCCGGCCAACACGCCAACAGGCGCGCCATTCTCAGAGCCTTACCCTTCGCTGGTCACGCTGCATCCCGAACTCGACGTCCCGATCCCCCATCGGGCAATCACTCGCGGACTCTTCGGGTTGATACAAGTGATGTACCTGTCGTTTTATCTCGCAGCACTCTTTCGACTGCATGCAATCCAGAGTATCGCGGACTCTTTCCTCCCCCCATGGGGCGCAACCGCCTTGGCCAGCGCGGTTATGGTGACGGCCGGCGTGGGTATTCCTGTGCGCTGCTATCTGATCTCGGCGGTGGGCTTCGACTACCAGCGCCTGGGCGAGAAATTCAGGCAAATCTTCCCCTTCGTCCTGGCCCTCGACCAGTTGTGGGCGGTCGCCCCGTTCCTGCTGATGCAGAAGATCGGCCTGGGTGCGGCTTTCGCAGCCAGTGCAGCGCTCCTCTACCTGCCCTTCTCGGAGCGCACCTTGATCAGAATGGCGTATGTCCGGTCAGAGCCACGCTAGTGACTCACTTTCGCTGGAACCAACCTCACGAATCGCGCGTACTTCCGTCTAAGAGGCTGGGTGGGTGTGTGCCCAGCGAGGAGAACTCTCCATGAAGCGCATCGGACTCACAATTTTTGTTCTCGGCCTCGTGGCCGCGCTGCCGGCCTGGGCAGATGAATGGTCGAAGACCTATAACCTCACGGGCAAGCCCGAGCTGCGGATCGAAACTTCCGACGCCGATATCCGCGTCTCGACCTGGGACCAGAACACGATCGAAGCCAAGGTCATCACCACCCGCTACAAGATTGGGGAAGGCGGCATCCGTATCGAGGAGCACCAGGACGGCGACCACGTCGATATCGATGTCCGCTACCCGCATCATAACTTCAACATCGAGTGGGGACAGCACAAGGTAGAAATCATCGTCCAGATGCCGCGCGAGGGTAAGGCCAATCTGCGCACTGGCGACGGCAAGATCGAACTCAACGGTCTCAAAGGTGAGATGGATCTGCACACCGGCGACGGCGGGGTGACTCTCGAAGCCGCCGATGGCAAGCTGCACGCTACTACAGGCGACGGTCACATTCGGGCCGGTGGGCGATTTGATGAACTCGATCTCAAGACCGGCGATGGCCATATCGAAGTGCGTGCCAATTCTGGATCTTCGCTCGCCTCGGGCTGGAGGCTCGAGACCGGAGACGGAAACGTCAGCCTTGAAGTGCCGGGTGACATGGCCGCCGATGTTGACCTGCACACCAGCGACGGGCACATCGACCTCGACATGCCGGTAACCACCGCCGGCAAGATTCGCGAGAACGAAGTCCGCGGTAAGCTCAACGGCGGCGGCAGCGTGCTGAGTATTCGCACCGGAGACGGTTCGATTCATCTGAGGAAGAGCTAAGATTGGGCGCCTTGCGGCGTCGGAGCCTCCGCAGTCCCTGACAAACGCGTTGACCCGGAGGCTTATACTTTTGGGTCATCCTTAAGGGTCCCGGGAATTCGATTGCTCGGTCAAAGGGAGCGTCATGTCTATCGCACGCATCAGCTTCTTCGTAGCCCTTGTAATGGTTCTTCTCCTCTCGCTCGCCTCCGCCCAACAGTCGAGCATCGAGAAACATGAACCTGCCCTCGACCTCACCTCGATGGATCGCAGCGTCGATCCCTGTGTCGATTTTTTCGTGTATTCGTGTGGAGGGTGGATCAAGAACAATCCGATTCCGCCGGATCAGGCGTCGTGGGACGTGTATTCGAAAATGGAGGACGAGAATCGAGGCCGCCTGCGGGGGATCCTCGAAGCGGCTTCGACGCCCGATCGAAGCCGCAACGCGATCACGCAAAAGATTGGTGACTACTACGCTTCCTGCATGGATGAGAAGGCCGTCGACGCCAAAGGAGCGGAGCCGCTAAAGCCCCAACTGCAGCGGATTGCCGGGATCAGTTCCAAGGCGGAGATCGCCGACGTCGCCGCGGCCATGGCCGATGATAACGTTCTCTTCCGCTTTGATTCGATCCAGGATTTCCGTGATGCCAATCAGGTCATCGCCGAGGCCGACCAGGGTGGTCTTGGCCTGCCGGACCGCGACTACTACACCAAAGACGACGCCAAGTCGGTTGATCTGCGCAAAGCCTATCTGGCACACGTTCAGAAGATGTTCGAACTTCTCGGCGACAAGCCTGACTCGGCGGTGGGCGAAGCGCAGACGGTCATGCGCATCGAAACTGCCTTGGCAAAGGGATCCATGACGCGCGTGGAGCGCCGCGATCCCAAGAACCTTGACCACAAAATGGCCAGCGCCGAACTTGAGAAGATCAGTCCTGCCTTCCAGTGGCAGACTTATTTCACCAAGGTGGGACTGCGATCGCTGACTTCACTGAATGTCGCCGCGCCCGCATTTTTTAAAACCGTTAGTGAAGTGGTGGAAAAAGAGAACCTGCCCGACTGGAAGACATATGCGCGCTGGCACCTGGTGCATGCATACGCCTCGCATCTTTCCGCGCCATTCTTGCAAGAGAACTTCGCGTTCTACGGCAAGACTCTACAGGGACAACAAGAGCTCAAGCCGCGCTGGAAGCGCTGCACGGAAGATGTAGACGGCTATCTTGGCGAGGCCCTGGGCCAGGCCTATGTCGACAAATATTTCCCTCCTCAGGCCAAGCAAGAGGCTCTCAAGATGGTGAAAGAAATCCAAGCCGCGATGGAACAGGACATCAACGCTCTTTCCTGGATGTCGCCCGCGACCAAACAACAAGCACTGACCAAGCTTCACGACATGGCCAACAAGATCGGCTATCCCGACAAGTGGCGCGACTACAGCAAGCTCGAAATCGTACGGGGCGACGGGCTGGGCAACTTCGACCGCGCGCGGAGATTTGAGTTCAACCGCCAGCTCGCCAAGATCGGCAAACCCGTCGACCGCGGTGAGTGGGACATGACTCCGCCCACAGTGAATGCCTACTACAATCCACAGATGAACGACATTAACTTTCCTGCCGGCGTGCTGCAGCCTCCGGCATTCGATCCCACGTCCGATGCCGCTCCCAACTACGGCGACACGGGAGGCACCATCGGGCACGAACTCACGCACGGATTCGACGACGAAGGCCGGCAGTTTGATGCTCAAGGCAACCTTCGCGACTGGTGGACTCCGGAGGACGAAAAAGAATTCGTGAAGCGTGCCAGCTGCATCTCCGATCAGTATTCGACTTATACGATCGTCGATGACATCAAGATCAACGGCAAGCTGACACTGGGCGAGGACGTCGCCGACTTGGGGGGCCTGCTCTTGGCCTACATGGCCTGGAAAGAAGACACAAAAGGCCAGAAGCTGGAGCCGCAGGAGGATCTGACGCCGGAGCAGCGTTTCTTTGTCGGCTACGGACAGAGCTGGTGCGGCCAGACCCGCGACGAGACCAAGCGCCTCCGCGCCACCGTCGACCCGCACTCTCCGGAGAAATACCGAACCAATGGCGTGGTCTCGAATATGCCGGAGTTTCAGGAAGCCTTCCACTGCAAGGCCGGTGCGCCGATGGTGAATCAGAACCGTTGCCGGGTTTGGTAGAAAGGCGTGGTTACGCCCGAGTCCTGCCATGGCGCAGTCTTGTCACCCTGAGGCGCTGTTGTTTGGTGCCCGCCAGTTGCACAGGTCCTTCGGCGGACAAAAAAGCCCGCCGTCAGGATGACAAAGGAAGCCAGGTCGGCCACAACACTAAACTTCGAGACCGATGGACCGCATCAGTTCGAGGCCGTTACTCTTGGAGACCACGCCGTCGCGCAGCTTGTAGTCGAAGGTTATCTTCCCGTTTTCGAACTCGTCCTGGAAATGGACGTTGTGCAGGTGGCCGTTCGACCCGCCGATGTCGGTGAGCGCCAGGTCATGCGTGCTGACGATCCCGATGGCTCCGCGATTCACCAGCGCGCGAACAATTCCCTCTGCGCCAATGCGGCGATCTTTCGAATTTGTGCCCTGCAGAAGTTCATCCAGTAGAAAAAGCAATGGCGGACCGCCGCCGGCCAGGTCGAAGATCTGGCGCAGCCGTGTGATTTCGGCATAGAAACGGGAACTGCCTTCGCGCAGGGAGTCGTTGATGCGAATGCTGGCGCCCACCTGCAAGGGCGCGAGACGCAGGCGGCGGGCCCGGACGGGAGCACCCGCCATCGCCAGCACGACGTTCATCCCGACGGCGCGCAGCAGCGTGCTCTTACCTGACATATTAGAGCCGCTGACCAGCAGAACCCGCGTCCCGCCGCTGATGCTCAGGTTGTTGCGAATAAGGACCGCGGCCGAGACCAGAGGATGCCCGAGCTCCTCGCCCTCGAAACACACCGGGCCCTCGTCGAATTCGGGAAACGGGTCCGCGGGATGTTCGAAGCTGTAGGTCGCCAGCGCAAGCAGCGCTTCCATCTCTCCGATGGCGGTGACCCACAGCCGCAGGACCTTCCCGTGAGCCTGACGCCAGCGATCGGCGGCGAATGCCAGCTGCACGGAATACATCAGCGGAGCGTCAATGATCCGTAGAAAAGTGTTATGGCGCGAGTTGATCAGGTCCACCAGCGTCCTGAGTCGTGCAATGGCCTGCGAGCTTGGGACGTCGCTCGATGAAATTTGTTTCTGGAGAGTCTGCAGACGAGGTGCCCGGAACGGGTTCGCTTCCAGTCGCGTCAACACTCCCGAGAGCAAATCCAAGTCGTGAAACGCATGCTCGGTTCCGTGGAGAACCTCTTCCAGCGCAGCCTTCAACCGGTAGGTAAGCACAGCCTCAATCACGACGATGACAACGAGCGGTGTCGCCATCCCCCAATACGCCCACACCGCGACGGCCAAAATAGCCGACGCGGCGAGCCATGGCGCCAGAGCTCGAATCCAGAATGGCTTCATCTGATTGGGAGATTCGGCCCAGGTCAGGAGCGCGTCGGGATGCACTCCTACGCCCACATCTTCGCCGAGTACTGCGAGTTCCTCGCGCAGATCCAACTGGTGGCGCAGTTCGGAAACGGCGGCATGCCGCTCGGGGATACGCTCCAGCGGCGAGGGTGAAAGCAGCCAACTCGCCAGCGTGTCTTCTCCCATACGGGTGCGCGCCGTCGAGAGCAACTGAAACAAGCTGCCTTTGCCGAACAAATCGAGATCGGCGGCGTAGACGTGATGAGGGTCGTCGAAGCGCTCGCCGGTTTCGCCTACGTCGGCCCAACGGTCTTCGATGCGCGCCAGTCCGTTCTTATAAAATGCGGCGGCACGCTCGGCCAGTTCGCGGGCCCGGAGAATTCGCGAATGATAAGCTGCGATGCCCACGAATGCCACAACCGGCGCGGCGATCCACCATGGCGAGAGATAGTGCCCTCGGAACGAGGCCCAGGCCAGGACCACGACGAGAAAGGCCAATAGCAGCCGGACATTTCCTAGGCGGATATGAATTCTTTCATAGTGGGCAACCCGCGACTCGCGGGACTTCAAGCGCTGGGCGTATTCTTGCGAGGGCGACACTGGCTCAAAATGTAGCAGGTGGAGTCAGCGCGAGGAAGCACTCTATCGGGGCGGAAGTAGTGAGTCGGCTCTTTGGAAAGGCGTCATCTCGAACTCGGCGCAATTCAGCCGAGCAGATCCTTCCCCTCGTCTCAAAAAAACGGCTCCGCTGAGGATGACTTCCCTACCACCTAGTCGTCGGTTGGCGGTGTTTCGCCAAAACAGAATCGCATTAGCAATTTGGTTCTCGCGCTGAGGGAAAAGACTCGAAGGAGGGAGCGGTTGCGCGTGCTACTGCAGATCAGCTTTGTCGGGGTTGTAGTAGAAACGAAAGCGAAGAGCGAGATACGGTCCGGTGAAATCGCCGGGCAGCGGAGGGAAAGGATTGGAGGCAGTAATGCCGCCCCAAGCTGCACGATCGAGCGCGGTGTCCCCTGAGGTGTCGACCAAACGCATGTCCGCGACCTTGCCATCCTTGGTGATGGCAAACTCAATCGCGAGCTTCCCTTTCTTCATCTCGGCCGATTCGGGAATCAGGCGATACCAGTTGTCTTTCACATCCTGCAGAATGCGCTGCAAGTACGGGCCAAAATCCACGCCCTGGGTATCGCTCAGAATATCGAGCGCCCCAAGTTGACGGCCATGTGCTCCAGTCCCCAGGCCGAAGTCGCCCTCCTGTCCCCCACCGCCGGCAGCGCGATTGGCCGCCGCCCCCTGCATGGCTTGCTGGATGGCGGAGCCGGCGCTCATCGATCCTGCATACTTGCTGAACGTATTGTTGTCCTTGGGGCGCGCCGGCATTTGCAGTTGCGCCGTCTGATTGTTGTCAAACTGAGGACGAGGCGCAGCCGGCTGTCCTTGCTGCTGGGACGGGGGCTGGTTCTGCGCCATGGTCTGCGGTGCGGCGGGCTGGGGCGCGCGCGGCCCGGTCATTGCGGGCGCGCCCGGCGGCGGCGTCGCCAGAATCTTCCGCAATTCCTTGGGATCCAACTCCGGACGTCGCGAAGTCGCGATGCGGTCCTTATCGGAAATGATGTTGGTGTTGGGCTTGCGCGGCGGCTTCTGCAGGTCCGGCGGCAACGCCAGGAAGGTGACGTTTTTGTCCTTGTTTGCGTCCAACGAAACCACAACGGCCCGGTGCCAGGGAATGTATTTCTCGATCAGGTTCAAGTTCCACAGCACGATGAAGATGAGCAGGTGAACGATGATGGAGATCCACGCTGCCTCCCTCCGGCGGGACCGGGTCAGGTCGTCCTGCAATTGGATCAGCAGGTGCGGCACGCGCGCATCAAGGTCGCGATACGCTGTTTCCCAATCTTCCCGGTCGTAAAGGCCGAGCTGCTCCGGTTGCGGTTTTTCGGGCGGCGGGGCTACCGGATCCTGGAATGGAATCTGCGTAATCGGCATGCGCTAGGCTTAACTGTATTAACCCTTGGCCATTAGACACGAATGGTACTCACCGCGTTGCATTCTGCCTTGCTGAAGAAATGCAACGGGCGCGGCCCGCTACGACCAAGCTCCTTTCATTTTCGCATCTTTCCAGGCATTCTGCTCACTTGGAATGCAGCTGCGAGTTACTTCTGTAAACATATGTAAATGTGAAATTTAGGGGAATCAATTCTTGACTTTCGCCATGCCCGCGAGGTCCAGTTTTTTTTCATGATCGCCGATGGCGGAGACGATCTGAAGCGCCAAGGCCAGCGCCCGGTGACCATCTTCCAAGGGAACAACTGGCGTCGATCGTTCCCGCACGGCGTGGAGGAAGGACTTAAGCTCCGCATGCAGTGGTTCTTCGGATGCCACCGGGGGTTTGGCAACGCCGATCTGAGGATTCACCGAGGGCGTGCCAGTGGCGCCTCCCTGCCCGACGGTGAAGACCAGCACCTCCTGCCGTCCGTAGTCGAGCGACACATATTGCCGCGGCTGGAACAAGCGCAGCTTGCGCACGCGCTCGGTGGAAACACGGCTGGCGGTGAAGTTCGCAATGCAGCCCGATTCCAGTTCCAGCCTGACGTTTGCAATATCCACCTTTCCGGACAGAATCGGCAAGCCTACGGCGCGAACTTCCTTCACTGCCGAGTTGGCAAACGCCAGCACAATATCGAGGTCGTGGATCATCAGGTCCAGAACAACATCGACATCGAGCGACCGCGGAGTGAACACGCTGAGCCGATGGACTTCGAAAAACATGGGCTGCGTCAGGATGGGAAGCGTGGCCCGCACAGCGGGATTGAAGCGCTCGAGATGTCCCACCTGGGCAATTCGTTTGTGCGCGCTCGCCAGCCCGACCAACTCCTCCGCCTCGGCGAGCGTGGCCGCCAGCGGCTTTTCGATGAGCACGTCGACACCGGCTTTCAGCAGATCGCGGGCCACCGCCAGATGATCCACCGTGGGAGCCGCTACGGACGCCGCTTGCACTTCGCTGCGCGTGGTCAGCATCTGCTCCACGGAACCAAACGCCTTACAGCCAAACTCGCGCGCCACGGTGTCAGCGCGGTTCACATCGGGATCCACTATCCCCAGCAGGCGGACGGCCTCCCCCTGGTGTTCCAGTTCCTTGTAGACTCGTGCGTGATTGCGCCCAAAAACGCCCACGCCCACGACGGCGACAGAGATCGGATCTTGAACTGGCAGCAGAAATTCTCGATGGCCGGTTGCCGGAAACAAATTGTAAACGTAATCCGGCCAAAGAGCATCTGCATCAACGAGGTTCGAGAGCTCAAGCCTTCCGAAAGCTTCCGATCACAGGACAGTTGTGTCTGGCCGTTCACTCAACCGCAGAAAGGATGGCTCTGGCCCATGAGGACGATCGCGTTACTGACGATCTCAAACATATTCATGACGTTCGCCTGGTATGGACACTTGAAGTATCGCGAGGTGCCGCTCTATAAAGTGGTGTTTGTCAGCTGGCTGATCGCCTTTTTTGAATACTGCTTTCAAGTGCCGGCGAACCGCATCGGATCGTACGAGTTCGCCGCGGCACAACTCAAGACCATCCAGGAAGTGATTACGCTGACCGTGTTCGCGGCGTTTTCCGTTCTTTACCTGAGGGAACCGCTGCGCTGGAACTACGTGGCAGGATTCGCGCTGATTGTCGCGGCCGTCGCTGTGATCTTCAAGAAATGGTGAGGCCGGAAATGGGGACCGCCGATATCGGGACCGGTCTCATCAATGCATTTGGGAAGCGGCTCGAGCACTGCCACTTCTGCCGTCCCTGGCGGGACTTGCTCCTTCCTTCTGGTCCTACCCCGGACTTACGTCCGGGGCTAAATTATTCCGCCGCTCCGCGGCTCGATTCTTGGAAGGTTTTGGCCCGCCGTCTCCTCGGAATGAAGTTCTCACGCATTCTCTTCACCTCCCGAAGGACCTTTCCTTCTGTCCGTGAACACTGTCCAACTTACCTTCGCGAGCGCGCCTGTGCCTTCTTCAAGATGGCAATTTGCCCGGCATGATAAAGCTCATGCTGCGCGATTCCGTGGAGCATGTGATAGAAATCGTACCGCTTCCCGGGAACAATCTCATGGAGGCGCTTGTCAGAAAGACTTGCTACCGTGCTCACCAAAGAATCGTGGGTCTGTTTTGTCCGCGCCAGCGCTTTGCGCCATTCGGCCTCCGCCGGCCTGGGGGCTGGTGGAAAGTTCTTATCACCTTTGAGTTGGCACTTGTGGCCGTCAAGTCGGCGTGATCCTGCGCCGTCCCAGGCCGCGATGTGCAATACAAGCTCCCAAATACTGTGAACGTTCGGCACGGGATGAGCCGCCGCGGTTGCCGCATCGACATCTTCAAGAAGTTCAAGCAGGGCAGGCCCGTGCCACGCGCTGCCCTGGAAGGCGCGGCGCAGTTGATCGGCAATGCGTTCAGCTTCGGACGTTGATTGCAACTTTTTTGCAGGCATGACTTCTACTCTCCCTCAGCCACGATTGCGACGCCGCCAGCATCCGCCGCGTCGATAATCTTGATGCCATCGAGAAGCAGGCATCGGCCCGCATCCACGGCAAGGCACGTGGCGCCAGCCGCTGCCATCACTTCGATGGTTCTGACGCCAACGACCGGCACATCGAACCGCATATCCTGATTCGGCTTGGCGATCTTCACCACGGTCAGGACGCGGCTCAGGGTGGAAGCATCCCCACCGAGTGACCGCATGATCTGTCCCGCACGCGCGATGGTGGCGTCCGTGCCCTCCATGGCTTCGACCGCGACGCACGCCGATTCGGCAATGACGACCGTCTGGCCGATGTCATGCTCGGCGAGCTGCCGGGCTACGGCGCGTCCGTAGTCGATGTTCTTGCGCTCCTGCTCAGTGGGCTCGCGTTTCGTCAGCACGCCGGGCTTCGCCAGCAGTGGTTCGAGCAGCCAGGTCGATTTCTCCAGCGTGATCCCCTCATCCGCGAGAACTTTGGCCACTGCTCCGAGCAGCGAATCGGTATTCCGCGTAGTGAGCGAGAGCACAAGCTTGGCCAGTCGCCAGTCCGGCCGGATGCTGGAAAAAATCTGCTTGTGCCTTACCTGCCCAGCCATGATCGCGCGCCGCACGCCTTCGCGCTGAAAAGTCTCGATAAGCCGGGAAAGTTCGCCCAGCGAAAGCCAGTGAACCGCAGCCGCCCCTTGCGATTCGATCTCCGGGAAGGCTTCTTCTTTGATCGCGGCAACCACGACCTCATATCCCTGCGCGCATGCCGCGTCCAGCACCAGAAAAGGAAACTTGCCGTTGCCGGCGATCAGGCCGAGCTTTTCCTTGGCAGACGCCATTAGCTGGAAACTCGAAACAGGCGGGAAAGCGGCCCGCCGCCTGCGGTCACGGCCAGAGGTTTCAAGATCTCAAACCGGCTGTCGAGCACTCTATCGTGCTTGCATCCCACAATCGCTTGGGAGAGTTCGAGCCGGACGTCAAATACGTAATCCGGTTCGCGATCGCCTTCGTCTTCCCGTTGCTCCGCTGCTAGCAAACGCTCTTTGGCAGCGAAGTACTGCCCCGGAAGTGAGCCATGTTCCTCGAGATGTCGGCTGGATCCTGATGCGTGCGAAACTCTCCAGATGACATTTCCGCTCGTCCACGCCTCCGCGGAGGTAAACATCGCGTGCTCTTCGATTGCGGTCGCGACAACGTCGGCTGCCGCCGACACCCGCTGAAGAGAGCGCTCGCGGACGAACTTGTGCCCGTACTCGTTGATGACCACGCCATACCATCGGTTGTCGGGACGCACACCCGAGAACATGCTTTCGGGCACCTCCTCGAATTTCCCGGACGGCGAAAGACCCAACAACTCCGCCGCTTGTGCGTCGGTCTTGCCCCGAAATGCGATCCAGGAAGTCGCGTAGCCCATGGCCTGAGTTCGCTCTGCCTTCCACACTACTTAATAATTCCGCGTTCAGCAGCCTCAATAAACCGAATCAGCATGTCCACATCCTTGCCCTGATCCGCTTCCGCCTTCAGTTTTTCCAGCGCCTGAGAGGTGTTCATCTTCGAGGCCAGCAGAACCTTGTAGGCATGGTGAATCTTCGCGATCCGCTCCTTCGAGAATCCGCGGCGTTCCAGGCCCACCTTGTTCATGCCGTAGGCGTGCGTGTCACGCGCTGCCGAGGTCATGGAAAACGGAAGCACATCCTGCGTAATCGTAGTGCCTCCACCGATGTAGGAGTGCGCGCCGATGCGCACAAACTGATGCACGGGGCAGAGCGCCCCCACCACCGCCCATTCTTCGACCGTCACGTGACCGCCGAGCGTCGCGCCGTTGACCAGCATGGCATGATCCTCGATCACGCAATCGTGTCCGATATGCGTGTAAGCCATGATGAGCAGATGGCTGCCGACTTTGGTGAGTCCGCCGCCCTTGACCGTTCCGCGATTGATGGTGACGGACTCGCGAATCTCGTTGTGGTCGCCGATTTCCAGCCGCGTCGCTTCGCCTTTGTAGGTGACATCCTGGGGCGCCATGCCAATCGCGCAGAAAGGAAAGAAAGCGTTGTCGTCCCCGATTTTCGTCGGACCTTCGATCGCGACGTGCGCAATCAGCCGGCAGCCCTCGCCCAACTCGACGTCCGGACCGACAACGCAATAGGGGCCGACTTGGCACGAATCCGGAACCTTCGCTCCCGGATCGATGATGGCCGTGGGGTGCACGTTCATCGGAGATGGAATCCCGGATTCGCAAGCGCAAGCGACACGCTGCTATCCCGCACCGTTGCCCTCGTCGCTGCTTGATCCCCGACCGCGAGCGCTGTCGATGAGTTGGCAGGATACACCCGCTTCGGCCACGCGTTTTTCGCCCACGTAGGCATAGCCCTGCATCTTGGCGGCGACCATGCCCGGCACCGCCCGCCAGCCCTTGACTTCCACCTCCAGGCGCAACTGGTCGCCCGGGTTCACCGGCCGCCGGAAGCGGGCGCGCTCAATCCCGGTAAAGACCATAATCTTGTTGCTCCGGTCCTCCACCTCGGTCAGCAGCAGTGCACCGCCAGCCTGCGCGATGGCCTCGACAATAAGTACGCCCGGCATGATCGGCAGGCCGGGAAAGTGTCCGGCGAAGAATGGTTCGTTGATGGTGACATTCTTGACGGCGACGATGCGCTCTTTGCGCTTCAGCTCGAGCACGCGGTCAATCAGCAAAAAGGGATACCGGTGCGGCAGGATTTTCAGGATGTCGTGGATGTCGAGCACGGTTTTCTCCCCGGGAGGCGAAGGCTCCGTCACGGCCTGGGTGCTCTCACTCATATTCGTCTTAAATGGCTTGAAGATTATACTGTACGGCTTGCGTCCCGAGGCTGGAGAGCGACGCCTGTGGGCCATGGATACGGCACGGAGACAAGGACAAATGCCAGCGAAAAAGAAAGCGTGGCCAACCAAGAACCAGTCCGACAACCTCTGGCGGGAGCGGCTTCGCTACCTCGAGGCTGGTCAGGAACCGTGTGTACAAACCATTCGCGAACTGGTCGAGATTGAATCTCCCAGCGACAACAAGGCGGCGGCGGACCGCATGGGCGAAGTCCTGGCCCGGAAGTTCACTGCCCTCGGCGGATGCGCGCACGTCCATCCCGCCAGCGACTTCGGCAACAACCTGCAGGTCGATTTCGCTGGCAGCAATGACATGAAGCCCGTTTTGTTGCTCGGCCACTTCGACACGGTCTACCCGCTGGGCACGCTTGCCACCATGCCCTGTCACGTCGCCGACGGGCGCATGAGCGGGCCCGGCGTGCTTGATATGAAATCGGGTATCGCGCTGATGCTGTCTGCCATCGAGGCCCTTCAAGCCTGGCATGGTGAACTGCCACGGCCAGTCACAGTTTTTCTGGTTTCGGATGAGGAGGTCGGCAGCTATTCGTCTCGCCGAATTACCGAGTCCCTGGCCAGGGAATCCGCTGCCGTGCTGGTGCTCGAACCGGCCGGCCCCCGCGGAGCCGTGAAGACCGCCCGCAAAGGAGTGGGCGAATACACGCTCGAGGTCCAGGGCGTGGCCTCGCACGCCGGGCTCGATCCCGGCAAGGGACACAGCGCCATCCTCGAACTCGCGAGGCAAATCCCCGTACTGTGGAAGCTCAATGACTTCGAGCAAGGAGTCTCGGTGAACCCCGGCGTGATCCGCGGTGGCACGCGCACCAACGTGATCGCGGCCGAGGCTACGGTAGAAATCGACGTGCGCATCAAAAGGGCGAAGCAAGCGGCCGCTCTCGATCGCAAAATCCGCGCCCTGAAACCCTTCGACCGACACTGCAAGCTCAGTCTCGAGGGTGGCATCAACCGCATGCCCATGGAGCGCAACGCCGGCGTGGCCGCGCTCTACAAGAAAGCGAAGGCGGTCGCGAGCCAGATGGATTGGAAGCTCGAAGAAGCAGCAGTCGGCGGAGGCTCCGATGGAAACTTCACCGCTGGCATAGGTGTCCCTACCCTCGATGGCATGGGTGGCGTGGGTACCGGTGCGCACGCACTCCACGAACATATCGTGATCTCTGAGCTGCCCCGTCGTGCCCTGCTTCTGGCGGGAATGATCGAGACCATCTGAGGCTTTACGGGTTGGCAGTAAAGACCAGGAAGTAATCCATTTTGTCGCCCTTTACGAAGTCGTATTGTTGCAACAGGCTGTAACCTGCCTCCTTCGCCTCCTTGACCACGACGTCACGGCTGACTCCGTGGTCTTCTCCGTTTCCGTTGCGATCAATGACCCCAATTTTCGCGCCCGGGCGCAACGCCGTGCGCAGGTTTTCGAACAACATGACGGGTTGGGCAACCTCGTGGTAGGTCTTCAACAGCAGCACCGCATCGATGGAATGAACAGGCAGAAGTGGGTCGTCGGGCTTGCTCAGAATCGCTTTCACGTTCTGCAACTGCTCTTTCTGCGCCCGTTCGCCGATGTAGCGGACCGCCTCGGGATTGATGTCAACCGCATAAACGATGCCACCCGCACCCACGCGCTTCGCGGCCCGAACCGTGAACCATCCCGAGCCGGCGCCAATATCGGCGACGGCCTTCCCTTGAGTAATGCTTAGAATCTCCATCACGCGGTTGATCTGCAGCCGATCCTCGCGGCCCGGAGCCTCGAAAATGGAGAGATCGCCAGTGTATGGTTCGCTGGTTTTTCGCTGCCCTTCCGAGGTAGCCGGCGCCTGCGGCTCACGTTGTGCGTAAAGTGGAGCGATGTTCGAGGTAAGAAACAGCAGCGTGATCAGGAAAGAACGGGTTGTTCGCATAAAGACAGCTTCTCCGAGCCGCGCCCAGCAAGAATAGACTCCGTCGGTTCTCCGCCGTGAGCAGTCGCCGCAGCAGAGACGAAGACGGCTCGCTGCAAATCCCTCTGTTTTGACTCGCCGACAGGGGTAGCCTAGAATTTTAATAGGCTCCTCTGACACGTGTAGGTTGGATGCGGTCGGACCGGCCTATGGAGGCTTTATGGGCGAGGGACTATTTCAGCCGTTCCACATTCTGTTAATCGTTGCCATCGCCCTGCTTCTGTTCGGCCCGGCCAAGTTCGCCTCGCTGGGCAAGGGCCTGGGCGAGGGCATACGCAATTTCAAGTCGGCGATTAAGGAAGGCAGCGAGGAGAAGAAAGAGGAAAAGACGGAAGAGAAGAAATCCTAGCGGCCCTCTCGCTTTGCGCCGTGAAGAGTCCGGGTCTCAAAGCCTGGATCTGTTTATAGTTTTTTCTCCCGCAACATGCGGTACACGAGGGCCACCGGCAGTCCAACGACGTTACTGTAATCGCCTTCGATGCGCGGAATCCAGCGGGAAGCGATTCCTTGGATCGCGTACGCTCCCGCCTTGTCCATCGGTTCGCGGGTTAGGACGTAGGCGCGAATCTCGCCGTCGGAGACTTCGCACATCGTCACCAGCGTGGTCTCCGAGGCGGTTCTGGCGATCTGGCCAGCAGCAGTGGGTTCGACGAAGCACACGCCCGTAATCACTTGGTGTACGCGGCCGGAGAGCAGGCGCAACATCCGAACTGCGTCGTCTCGGTCGATGGGCTTGCCGAGGATGGTCTCATCCACTACGACGATCGTGTCCGCCCCCAGGATCATGTCATCCGGACGCGTCCGCGACACAGCCAGCGCCTTCTCCCGAGCCAGCCGCTCGGCGCACTCGCGCGCCGATTCGCTCGCCAGCGGCGTCTCATCCACGTCCGCTGGCTGAACTGTGAACGAAATGCCAGCGGCGCGGAGCAGTTCCTGACGTCGCGGCGAAGCGGAGGCGAGGACCAGCATGCCAGGTCTGATTCTATCGGAAGTTCTGCCGCATCATGAACGGATCAGCTCAATCCGATTTCCAAACGGATCAAAGACGTGGCAACGACGTACTGCCGGAATCGTGTCGTCGGTTTTGATTTCCACGCCCGCTGCGCGCAGACGGGCGACAAGTGCATCGTAATCGCTGCAACGCAAGGCAGGGTGCGCTTTCCGGGCAGCGCGAAAGTCGGGTTCAACGCCGAGGTGGAGCTGTACAGTACCGCTTCGAAACCAGCATCCGCCGCGCTTTGCCAATTCCGGCGGTTTCGGCACTTCCATCATTCCGAGGACCGAGCAATAAAACGAGCGCGCAGTGTCTTCTCCTCCAACTGGCATGGCGAGTTGCACGTGATCGATATCAGTGAAGGGGCCGGAGGCCACGACGGGATCCTTTCTTTTCCGCTGGCCGGTCTCAGATTCGGAGCTATTACCGGCTTCCCACCATTCCGCGCACGGACTCAATCAGCTTCGCCGAGTCGTAGCCGATCCCATCCCTAAACACGGTTTCCACATTCTCGATGTCTTCGATCTTCTTCGATGGATCGCCCTTGATCACCACCAGATCCGCCTGCTTGCCCGCAGCGATTGTGCCTATGCGGTCGAGTTCTCCCAGGTATTGTGCGCCGTTTGCGGTTGCGATGTGGATTGCCTCTAGCGGTGTGAATCCCGCTTCGACCAGCAGTTCGACTTCCCGCTGATCGCCGAAGCCCGCCAGATCGCCACCCATGCCGGTCGGATCCTCACCGGCTAGCAGCAATCCCCCCGCTTGAACAAAGGCGCGCTCGAATTCCTTTTCCTGTTCGAACGAGCGTCCCCATGGAGAGGCTCGCAGTGCACCCGTCTTGGGATCGTGCATCGGTAAGTCCGACTGCACCCGTCTTTCCAGGAATTGGGCCCGTGCCTCCTCGGACATCGCATCCAAGACTCGCGGCTGCAGCGGCGTCTTCCCGGGCACGAAAAGCTCAAAGACGGGCAGGGTTGAGGTCACCGCCACGTGATGTGAAACCAAGTCGTGAATCATTTCCTGGATGGGCGTATCGCTGACCCGCATCTTCGCCAATTCGTCAGCCACCGCGACCATGGAAGCCCGTGCGCTGACCGGACACTGGTCAGGCTTTTTGCCGGAAAAGAATTCGGTATCCACTGCAATGCCGTGTTCGAGATCATCAATACCAAGCGCAGCAGCCTCTCGGAAGCCGATCGAGCACAGATGCCCGGTCACTTTCATTCCGCGCTGGTGCGCGGCGTCAATCGCTGCTTTGAGCACGGCACGTGAGATGAAGTTGTAGGCCTTGAAATTGTCTACCCCGCGGTCGGCCCAAAAGTTAACCGTCGCCACCGCCTCTTCGGGGGTCTTCAATTCCGTCATCTGCAGAGCCCAGGTCCCAGGTCCCTCAAGATAAGGTCCAGTAACGTGAATGTGCGGGCCCGGAACCTGGCCGCGTTCGATCTGCTTCTTCAGGGCCAGGTCCATATAAGGCTCGACGCTGCCGGTGGTGCGGATGGTCGTGACGCCGCTGGCCAGGTACAAGCGCGGGAAGCTGATCGCCATCTCGTGGAAAATGGCGCTGCCGGCCGGATAGAACATGTGATCGTGCATCCCTACAAGCCCGGGAATTACGCTGTAGCCATCGAGATCGATAACCTGCGCATCTTTGGGCACACTTTGCGTAGCCGCGTCTCCCACCGTTTCAATCTTTCCCTTGCTGAGGACGATCGTCTGATCCTCGCGCGCCGGAGCAGTCGTGCCCTCGATCACCCGAACGTGAGTCAACGCAACCACCGGTGCATCAACCTTAACGAACGGTTTCACCTGCGGCGACAGCGCCTGCGCGCTACTCCAGTCTGCAGCGAGCGCCAAGAGTCCGATGACCAGAAGCCTCGGCATGGATGGCATGGATTTCCCTCCTTGAACTTTCCGCAGGATTGTATCTGAGGCGCGAGGACCGTGCTTGCTCTCACCCTCAGCAGGGTCGCTCCAGGCTGCTCCTCCGGACTCAGGCGGCTCGACTGCCTGTTAGAATCGAAGATTAGCCCATCAGTCATGGACGCCGCCTACATCCGCAACTTCGCGATCATCGCGCACATCGACCACGGCAAATCCACGCTGGCCGACCGCCTGCTGGAACTGACCGGATCGCTTACCGCGCGCGAGATGCAGGCCCAGGTGCTCGACTCCATGGACTTGGAACGAGAGCGCGGCATCACCATCAAGGCGCATGCTGTCCGCATGATGTACACCGCGCACGACGGCCAGACCTACCAGCTCAATTTGATCGACACACCGGGACACGTGGATTTTTCCTACGAGGTTTCCCGGTCACTGGCATCGTGCGAAGGCGCGCTGCTCGTCGTCGACGCCTCGCAGGGGGTCGAGGCACAAACTCTGGCCAATTCGTATCTCGCCATCAATCACGGCCTCGAAATCATTCCCGTCATCAACAAGATCGACTTGCAAAGCGCCGACATCCCGCGCACCAAGGAAATGATCGAAGGCGCGGTTGGCCTTGACGCTTCCGACGCCGTGCTCATCAGTGCCAAGACCGGGCAGGGAGTTCCGGACGTGCTGGAAGCGATCGTCAAGCGCGTTCCCCCACCGAAGGGCTCGCCCGACAACCGGCTCCAGGCGCTGGTTTTCGACTCCTGGTTCGACGCCTACCGCGGCGTCATCGTCCTGACCCGCGTGGTTCAAGGCACGTTGCGCAAGGGCCAGAGAATCCGTCTCTGGTGGAACGGAACAACTTTCGACGCTGAAACTCTCGGCGTGCTCACGCCCAAGCCGGTGGAGATCGATCAGTTGCAGGCGGGCGAAGTTGGCTTCCTGATCGCCAACATCAAGAATGTTGCCGACACCAAAATCGGCGACACAATCACCGACGACACCAATCCTGCGATCGAGGCTTTGCCCGGCTTTGAAGAAATCAAGCCGATGGTCTTCGCCGGACTTTACACGGTCGACGCTCACGAGCACACGCAGCTGCGCGAAGCGCTCGAAAAGCTCCGGCTCAACGATTCCTCGTTTTTCTTCGAGCCGGAGAGTTCCGTGGCGCTCGGTTTTGGCTTCCGTTGCGGCTTTTTGGGATTGCTCCACATGGAGATCATCCAGGAGCGGCTCGAACGCGAGTTCAATCTCGACCTGATTACGACCGCGCCCGGCGTGCGCTACAAGATCACCAAGACCGACGGCGAAATGATCGAGATCGACAATCCTTCGCGCTGGCTCGATCCGAGCGAGATCGAGAAGGTCGAGGAGCCGGTGATCCTGGCCACGATTCTTACCAACGAAGAATATGTCGGCGGCATTCTCGCGCTGGTAGAAGAAAAGCGCGGCAAGCAGAAGACCTTCGAGTACGTCAGTTCCTCCCGCGTCATGCTGCATTACGAATTGCCGCTGAACGAGATCGTGCTCGATTTTTACGACCGACTCAAGTCCGTATCCCGGGGCTACGCTTCGCTCGACTATCACCTGGCCGGCTACTGGGAATCGCCCATGGTGAAACTCGATATCCTGGTAGCAGGCGAACCGGTCGACGCGCTCTCCATCATCGTCCATCGCGACTTCGCCTACGAGCGAGGCAAGGCTCTGGTTTCCAAGATGAGGGAGCTCATTCCCCGCCAGATGTTCGAGGTCCCCATACAGGCCTCGATCGGGGCCAAGATCATCGCCCGCGAGACCGTCCACGCCATCCGCAAGAACGTTCTTGCAAAGTGCTACGGCGGAGACATTACCCGCAAACGCAAGCTCCTTGAAAAGCAGAAGGAGGGCAAAAAGCGCATGAAGCGCATAGGACGCGTCGACATCCCCCAGGAGGCGTTTCTGGCGGTGCTGAAGGTTGGCGAAGGCAGCAACAACTAGGCGGCTACCTGTTCCAATACCGCGGCAACATCGAGAAAACCGATAGCTACGACCTGACTTTCTAACTGCCTGAGTTCAAAAAAGACTGCGGAAAACCGGCTAGAACGGCCCGGAATCGAAAGGGCTAGTACCTCAAAATGTGCAAATCTCAAAACAGGAAGCGCGGCCGGCTTTGCGGAGAACGGATCATGTTAATCCCCGGTGAATTACATAACTGGTTACCATTCATTGAGTTAAGAACCGATGGATGAGGCAATGAAACCGACCGGGCGGTCATTTGCGGACAGAAATTCTGAACCCGGTTTTCAATTCCACAAGCTTTTCCACAGGATGGCGGTCGCAATTCTGTCTTGTCCGCACCGATCGGCATCAGTGTAGCTAAATGCACCAATCTACAGTGTTTGCTGTAGCGCAAACACTCAGTCTTCCGAGTCCAGACCGCCCTCGACCATGGTCTCAAACCGGGTGCAATGCTTGAGGAATGCCATTCGTACCTTGCCGATGGGACCATTCCGCTGCTTGGCAATGATGATTTCGGCCCTTCCCTGCAGCTCCGGATCGTCCTGGCGGTAGACTTCCTCGCGGAAGATGAACATGACCAGGTCGGCGTCCTGCTCGATCGACCCCGACTCACGCAAGTCGGCGAGCTGCGGACGATGATCTCCGCCGCGGCTCTCCGGCGCGCGGCTCAGCTGCGAGAGTGCAATCACCGGCACGCTGAGCTCTTTGGCCAACGCCTTGAGCCCGCGCGAAATCGCGGAAACTTCCTGGGTCCGATTCTCGAAGCGCTTGCCCCCGCCCGACATCAGCTGCAGGTAGTCGACGATGATCAGGTCCAACTTGCCCTGCGCCTGCTTCAATCGCCGCGCCTTGGCCCGCATCTCGCTGAGGGATATGCCGGGGGTATCGTCGATGTAAATAGGCGCATGCGCCAGTTGCTCCATGGCGTGTGACAATTTCTTGGTATCCTCCTGCCACAGCGAACCGGTGCGTAGTCTTTGGGCGTCTACTCTCGCCTGAGAACTCAGTAAGCGAAGGATCAGAGCTTCGCGTGACATTTCCAGCGAGAAAACTCCAACTACCTGCTGATCCTCAATCGCTGCATTCTCCGCAATATTCATCACAAAGGCCGTCTTGCCCATCGATGGCCTGGCCGCAATGATAACCAAATCCGAACGTTGCAAGCCGGTTGTCATCTCGTCCAGATGTTCATAATGAGTCTCCAGCCCGGTAATGCGTTTACCGCGTTGCATCAAAGCATCGAGCGTTCCATACGATTCGGTAAATATCTCCTTGAACTGCAGGAAGCCGCGCCCTATGCGTTTTTCCGAGAGCTGGAAGATGGCGGCTTCGGCGTCGCTGAGAACATCTTCCGCCGCGTCCGATTGATCACTGGCCCGCGCGATCGCCGTGTTGGCCGCTGAAATGAGCCCGCGCAACAGTGCCTTGTCGCGCACAATCTTGACGTAGTCCTGGATGCTGGGACGCTCGGGAAGGCCGAAAGTCAGGCTTGCAACATAGCCGACATCGCCTACTGCCTGCAGATCCCGGTGCCGTTCGAGCTCCTCGACCAGCGTGATCATGTCGATCGGCCGCGATGACTCTGCTAGATCGACCATACGCTGGTAAATGCGCCGGTGAGAGTCCAGCATGAAGTCTTCGACTCGCAGGTGCTCGGCCGCCTCGTTGTAAAGGAAGTTGTCCTGAAGGATCGCTCCTAAAATGGAACGTTCGACCTCTGTGCTCGCCGGAAGAACGCCGATTGGGTAGTCAACGGTAGCCATTTTATCTATCGCCCCCGCTTCGCAAGCTCTTCATCCAGGTGCCGCCTCAGTTCTGCCTTTCTCTGGGGCGTCAACTCTGGAAGAGGCGAGGCGCCGGGTGCGGCCTTTGAACCGTCCATGCTCTTCGCCGCCCTAAGGGTGCCGAGACTAGATACTGGCTGCTCTGGGATCTTCGAATGGCTGCGATCCTGAGCTGGTAACTCCTTTTGTTCCGGCATCATGAGCAGCTTCCCAACGTCCGTAACCAACTCCACCGCCGTCCACGCCATGTATTCCTCGAAAAATCGCTTTTGCTGAAACGGTTGATCTTCCTCAGTCATGCGCTTGTATTGGATCCACCCGCCAGTGCGCCGCACAACATCGAGCATCCGCTGCGGGAGTTGCGGGTATCGCGCGCGATGCTCCGGTTTGCCAGTCAACTGGTCGGGGGGCCCCCAGGCCCCATGCGTCCCGTGCTCTGGGCCATAGTGCCCCTCGGCATCACACCCGACGTATTTCGTGACGAACTGAATCACCGTATCCCACGCCGCGCGCGCTTCAGCCTCCATCGCCGGAACTTCGTAGCCGGGAATGCGCTGCATGATGTCGGGTAGTCGCACCGGGAACCGGCATTGCTCAACGCAGAGATTCAACGCCGCAGTGACCTGGGCCAGCGTGATGCTCTTCGTGAGAAAGTACGCAGCCATCTTCCCGAGGGTGCCGAGTTCGTCCGGCTTGTGGCCGACCATGTCGTAAAACCCGTTCAGTGTTCTGACGATGGCCTCTGCCTCACTCGATGCGCGAGCGGAGGATGTCGAGTTCTTGTTGGAGTCGTTCTTGGCTGCCTTGCTTGTGCTTTCCACTGCCATTGCGGGTCCTCCATTTGACACCTTCGAAGTAAAATCTGTCGATCGTTATGCCCCGGCGCATATCGTCTAGTGCGGAATTGGTGATAAGTACCGCCACCTCTTCGACAGAAAGTCCGGTGTATGCCACCTCTGCCGGAATCGCGGCCGCTACCGTGGAAATGAGGCTTCTGGTAGCCGGGAGATGAAGTTCCTGCACGATCTGTTCGGCCGATGTTTGGGCTAGGAACCCCTCGAGAAATTTATCGGCCTCTACGCCTCTGCGATAAGCTTGATGGGCAGCAGTCGCAATCTCGTTCACTATTCCATCCATCGATAATCTCGTTCGCCTTAGTTGCATCTGAATAGCAGCTGTCGCCGCGTTGATAAACGTATGCGGAAGTCTTAGAGCTTTCACGATGCACAGGGCGGCTTGATTTAATTCGGGTTTGTCTTGTTCCTTAGTTTTGTTTAATAAGTTTTGTTCTTCCTTATAGGGGGCGTCAGAGGTGTCGTTGGGTAGCGCCGCGGATGTCGCCACCTGCGACCCAGATGTCGCGTGCCGCGACGTTGCTGTCGCCCAGGCGTCAGGTATGTCGCTTTCGGAAAGAGCCTCTTCTTCGCCCAACTTGTCGAAAAGAGGAGCACTGGCCGTCTTTGCTCGCGGTGGGACCGGCTCGATGTAATACGTTGTCATGGTAGAGGTGCGCACAATCCGAATCAGCTTGAGGTCCTCCAACGTTCTTAGCGAGCGCTGCACGGTTCGCTGAGATACGTCAAGGAGCTCGGCTACCTTCGCGGTCCCTACGTATGTCGATTTGGTGCCACAGTTCATGTAGCGCTCGAGAACGTGGTATACCGCTACGCCCACGAGCCCAGCCTCCTTGGCATAATGATCAATAAAGCTATTGTCTGTGATGTAGAAATTTTCTCGTCGCCCGCTGCGGACACGCTCTCTAGTTATCATCTGGACCCGACATCTCCTAGAAAATTGGACCGATCATACGGCGGATTAAATTGCGAACGAATGCTCATTTTCGATCAGCCGTTTCAAATGCTGTGTAAAACAGAAAAAAGTTGTGGGCGGAAGCGGGAAACCGGGCCGCTCGAATAGCTCCAGGGAAGACTCTCGGACGCACGCACGCCCGGTTACCTGACTACCGGCTAAGTTGTCGTACAGAATCGCACCAGAATCGAGCGCTCCCCCCTCTCCGTTTGCGGGAAGACCGCTGATGGTGTAGTCGAAAGCTGCCATTTTGCGCTTTCAATCCCTAGCCTGCCCCAATTATGCAACAGACGAAGAAAAAACGAAACGCGCTTAATTTCAATTATTGGAAGGGCGATTGTGATATCAAATGCAGATAATAGTCTGCCTCTTAGCGAAGAGATGACGAAGAAACCCGCGTTCTCTGTGTACAAGCTAAGAATTTGCTGTGGAAGGCGTTCGAAAACGAGGACATTTTCAGACAAAGGACATTCCGGAGACCCGCATGAGAATCAATGGGTCCAAGCCAAGCCCGGAACTCAAAAAGCTGGGCTACTTCGTTGGAACCTGGATCACACGGGGGGCGATCGCCCCGGGTCCGTGGGGAGACGGCGGCAAGTTCAGCTGGAAGGAGACCACCAAATGGATGACTGGCCGTTTCTTCCTGGTCGGGCATTGGAACTTCAAAATGCCAGCGGACCTGGGCGGCTACGGCGAAGAGTTCTTCGTCATCGGTTTTGATACCCGCCAAAGTGTCTACACCTTTGACGCCTTCAGCAGCCAGGGCCGGCACCAGATTTCGACGGGCACTTGCAGCGGCGACGCCTGGACCTGGACTAGCGACGGATTCCTAGACGGCCGCCCCGTCCAGCAGAAGATGACGATGCGAATCCTTTCGCGCACCAGCTACACCCTCACCTTCGCGGTCTCCATGGACGGCACGACTTGGCTGCCGTTCATGCAGGGGAAAGCCAGGAAGAAGAAGTAGCCCTCCCTTCTGCGGCCACGCCTCTCGGGGCACAGCGGTTGTCAGTGCCAAGCCCCGAGAATCAACCCCATAATCACGAACGAGACGGTCATATAACCGCCGTTGATCAGGGCGTACTTCCAAGAACGCCGCTCAAAAAGCGCGATGGTCGCAATTCCCAGCGCCACCCAGCCAAAACCCGCCAGGAAACCGGCCGTCGCTCCCCAGGCCGCGGTCGTCTTGGGTTCGGCCAGGAAGGCGGCGAGGTTGGCAGCCATGATTAGGGCGAAGAAGAACGAGAGGCCGAATATCCTGGCCATGTTGCTTTTGGCGAGATCGGCTTCGCTCAAGTTGTTCACCGACATCCAGGCTCGGCCGAACAAAACCGGGGAATACCAAAGTCCTCCAATAACGAAGGTGGAAACGGCAGCGGCCAAGACCGCCAGCCAGTTGACGTGGGGCATGGGAAATCTCCTTGCAGAAATTAGAGACAGCGCCACTGCGGGGCACAGAATGCACCAGGTGGACGGGCCTCGTATTGTAAGAAATTTCCGCCCTAGTCAACAGCGACGTATTGCGGATAGATCGTGCGGTTTCGCCAATACTCGGCGGGCGTCATGCCGGCAAACTGTTGGAACTCGTGAATCATGTGGGCCTGGTCGTAATAACCGCAATCGGCGGCCAGGCTCGACCAGTCTGGCGACGAAGCATTGCACGCGGCAGCCAGCGAGTTTCGAAAACGGAAGATGCGAGAAGTTTGCTTGGGAGTGAGACCGACCCGGCAATCGAAGCGCGCGATCATTTGCTTGTGAGTCAGGCCCAGTCGGCAGGCGAGTTCTCGCACGGGCATCACTGGCCACAAGCGCAGGGTGTTCAGTGCTGCCGCAATCGTTTGGTCGGGTTCGAGGCGCGACTGCGCCTTGGTCATCAGATAGCTTTCGAGCAGGTCGAACTTGGCGTCGATACCTTCGGTTTCGAGCAGCTGCTCGCGCAGAGCGAGGATTTCTCGCTTCCAGATCAGATCGAGCTCCACAACTTGGCTGGCCAATTCTGACAGGGGGAACCGGAAGAATGGCGCGGCACCGGCGGTGCGGAAGTGCGCCCCTATCATCGACGCTCCCCGCTCTGCCCCAATCACCAGGTATTGAGGCTGCATGCCATTCACCCAGCAGCGGTTGTAGTCGGTGGAGCCGAGACCGTCCCGGTCGTAGAGTTTCTTTGCTCCTTCGCCGAGATCGATGATCAATTCCATCGAGGCATCGGGCAGAAGCTTTTCCCGCGTATGGTCGACCTCGAGATCCTGGTAAAACCAAAGATTCTCCACAAAATACGAGAGAGGAGCGTCGGGAACTCGGAGGCGGTAGATCACGGGTGTGGAGCTTAGCATGGGCCACCGCGCGCGGCAAGATCGTGGTGTTTTCGAGGGACGAACGCACATCCCCGTGCGGCTGGGCCTCTCATGGTGCCTTTCTTCGCTTTGCGCCCCTTATGCTGATGCCACGTTTATAATCACTAATTCGGCAATCTGCCGCATTCCTGACTGTAAGGACTCAACTTGCTCGATTTTCTAGGCGATTTACGCCGCACTCACATGTGCGGGACACTGCGCCCATCCGACGCCGGCAGCCAAGCCGTCCTGATGGGATGGGTGAACCGCCGCCGCGACCTCGGCAACCTCGTGTTTATCGACTTGCGCGACCGCACCGGCGTGACCCAGGTCGTTTTCAACCGCGAACTGAACGCCGCAGCGCATGACAAGGCTGACCTGCTGCGCAATGAGTACGTCATTGCCGCGATTGGCAAGGTCAAGCTGCGCGACTCCGACACCGTCAACAAGAACATTCCCACCGGCGAGGTCGAGCTGGCCGCCGACGAAATTCGTCTCTTGAACGAGTCGAAACAGCCTCCGTTCCTGCCGTCGGATACGGCTCTGACCAACGAAGAGACGCGGCTGAAATATCGCTACATCGATCTGCGGCGCGATGTCATGCAGTTCAACATCGAGACGCGGCACCAGGTGGCGAAGGCCATCCGCGACTACCTTTCGTCGCAGGGATTTTTCGAAATCGAGACGCCATTCATGACGCGCTCTACGCCCGAAGGCGCCCGCGACTATCTGGTCCCGAGCCGCGTGCAGCCAGGCACGTTTTACGCCTTGCCGCAATCGCCCCAGATGTTCAAGCAGATCCTGATGATTTCGGGGTTCGACAAGTATTTTCAGATCGTTCGCTGTTTCCGTGACGAAGACTTTCGCGCGGACCGTCAGGCCGAGTTCACCCAAATCGACCTGGAGATGTCGTTCCCGCAGGTGGAACGCGTTTGGGAAGTGGTCGAAGGGTTTCTGATTGCGGCATTCCGCGCCGCCGGAAACGAGATCAAAGCGCCCTTCCCGCGCATGGACTATGACGAGGCCATCCGCCTATACGGCATCGACAAGCCGGACCTGCGGCTGCCGCTGTTTACCGACGTGCGCGACTGCTTCACTCCAGAAAATCTCGAGGAACTGGCGATCAATGCGAATCTACCCGTGATTGCGATCCGCACGCCCAATGTCGGCGAACTCTCGCGCAAAGAGCGCGACGACATCAAGCCGATGTTCCACCCCAAGGGCGGCGCCAAGATTTTCGAAGATTTCAAGCGCATCGGCAACAAGTATCCCGACGCCGCCGCCGCGATCACGAAAAAATCCCCGGTCCAGGACGGGGACTTGATCGTGTTGGTGGCCGGATCGGCACAGGCCGGCCCACAAACCGCCCTGCCCGCTCACCGTAAGGTTACGCCTGCGGAGTTGGCGATTTACGCCTCGGCCGGGCTGCTCCGCCTGGCCTTGGCCCAGAAGTATTCCGAGCGGCACGGCATTTTCAAAAAGAGCGGCGACGCCGCGAAGGATTTCCGTTTTCTCTGGGTCACGAACTTCCCCATGTTCGAATGGGACGAGGGCGAAAAGCAGTGGATGGCCGCGCACCATCCCTTCACCTCGCCCCACGAAGAGGACATGAGCCTGTTGGAGGCGGGGGTGGAGTCGGTCAACGACCCGCAGTCGCCGCTGAGCGCGGTTCGCGCGCTGGCCTACGATGTGGTGCTGAATGGCACCGAACTCGGTTCCGGATCGATTCGTATCCACCGACAGGACATCCAGCGCAAAATCTTCGGTGCGCTGGGAATGACGGAGGAAGAAGCGAAGTCGCGCTTCGGATTTTTCCTGGAGGCGCTGGAATATGGAACTCCCCCGCACGGCGGGATCGCCCTGGGCCTGGACCGCATTGTCATGATTCTCGCCGGAGCCGAGAGCCTCCGGGAAGTGATTCCGTTTCCCAAGACCGCCCGCGCCGTCGATTTGATGTGCGACGCGCCAACTCCGGTCAGCGAGCGCCAACTGCGCGAATTGGGCATTTCCGTCAAGAAGTAGCGCGGCAAGCCCCGCCGTCTGGCTTGGCGCTGGTGTCGCAAGCGGAGCCTTGCCCGGAACAACCTGAGAATCGATGACCGAGAACTGCCTTCTGTACTACATCACCGATCGCACCGCATTCCTCGGCGACGAATCCTCCCGCCGTCGGCGTCTCCTCGGAAAAATCGCCGAGGCCGTCCGTGCCGGAGTGGACTACGTCCAACTCCGAGAAAAAGACTTGTCTTCGCGCGAACTGGAATCGCTAGCGCGCGACGCCGTACGCGTCGTTCGAGAGGCCAGAAAACCGCTAATTGAAAACAGGAAACTGGAAACCGCTCTGCTAATCAACTCCCGCACCGACGTTGCCCTGGCGGTCCAAGCCGGTGGCGTCCACCTCCGCTCCGACGACATCTCCCCCCAAGAAGTAAGAGCAGTATGGAGAGAGTGTGGAGTCGGCCGGTGTGGCGCGGGCACTCCTGCCCGCCAACCCTCACCACGGGATCCAATCGTTGCCGTCTCCTGTCACTGCCCAGTAGAAGCAGCCCAAGCCGCCGCCAAGGGCGCAACCTTCGGCGTATTCGCTCCCGTGTTCGAGAAAAAAGACACCCCCACCACGCAGCCCACGGGCCTCGCGATGCTCCACAAAGCCTGCCAGATGGAAATCCCAGTCCTCGCTCTCGGCGGAATCACCCTCTCCAATGCCAGTTCGTGCCTCAAAGCCGGAGCCGCCGGCATTGCCGCCATCCGCCTCTTCCAGGAAAACAGCATTGCCGAAGTTGTGAAATGCCTGCGCCAGAAATCCTAAGGGTGCCCATTTTTTTCGCGGGTTTTTTCACGAGAAAAACCTGCCCCTTCGGCGGGGCTCAGGGCAACCTCTGAGCTTGTCGAAGTGTGGGGCTGTTGTTACCCGGTCCACTTCGCTCCTCTCTTAAGAACCTGCATCACCTTGGCCAGACGCCGCTGCTTCGTCTGCTCCTGCTTCGCATCGCGGATGGAAATCGCCATCTCTTTCTTGTGCGTAAATGCCAACTGGTCCCACCGCTCCCGCGCTTTCTTACTCTTTGCCAACTCTTTCTGGAGTTCCGGCGGAGCCTCCACCGTACGCGCTTCTTCATCGCGCTCGATCACGACGTCGACCACGTCTCCCGCCTTGGCGTTCGCACCGTCCCGCATGGAGCGATTCACGGCCATTCCATGACACCCGCCCATGGGCATCAGAGACGAACGAAACCGAAACCCGTTGATCGTCCCCCGCACCGGCACACGCGCGCGCGTGCCGAACGTTTCGGGGACATCGAATGGAGCCTTGAGCCACGCCACCGCAGTTCCCTCGACGCCTTCCAACTTCACTTTGAAACGCAGTTTCTTCGCTGCCATCGGAATCCTTCAACCTCCGCGCTGGTAAACTCTAACCCTGAGCCGCAAGCAGCGGCAACCGCCACATGAAGCTCACTCCAGCAGAGTCGCAGACGACGATCAATGGCGGAGTCGAACCGATTGCTCCAACCTTGGTCCGAATCCCGGAAGGCTGGTTCCTGATGGGCTCCGAGGTCGGCCAGGACTGCGAACGCCCCGTTCATCGCGTCTGGATCGATACCGTTCTCCTCGCCGCCACTCAAGTCACCAATGCCGAATACGCCCGATTGCTGCGCGCGACCTCCGCCCTACCGCCGCCGTTCTGGCAAGATCCAAACTTTAACCACCCCCAGCAGCCCGTGGCCGGAGTCTCCTGGTTTGAAGCGGTTCGTTACTGCCAGTGGCTGAGTTCGCAAACTGGCCGCGCCTACCGCTTGCCCACAGAGGCAGAATGGGAGCGCGCCGCCCGTGGCGGCCTCGAGCAAAAGCAGTTCCCCTGGGGCGACGATCCCCCACATTCTCTTCCCGACTACGCCATACGCTGGCAAACTGGCCCCGAGCCCGTCGCGGGCTATGCCCCCAACGCCTTTGGCCTTTACGATATTTGCGACAACGTCCATGAATGGTGCAGCGATGGGTACGACCCGAACTATTACGCGATCTCACCCGACCGCAATCCGCGCGGTCCCGAACCAGGCCAGCGCAAAGCCTCGCGCGGCGGTTCCTGGCGCCACCACATCAAAGTCGCCCGGTGCTCGGCCCGCTCCAGTATCCCTCCGCATTTTCAGTATGCCGACTACGGCTTCCGCCTAGCCTGCGACGTTTCTTGACACCCCCTATAATTTGTCATTCCGAACCGGCGCGAGCGGGGAGGAATCTGCTGTTTGCCGGCATCGCTTTCATGAATGCCGGGGAGACCCCAAATGTTCAGTCCCGACCTTCTGAAAAACAAACGCATCCTCATAACGGGCGGCGGCACCGGCCTGGGCAAAGGCATGGCCGAACGCTTCCTCGAACTTGGAGCAGCAGTCCACATCTGCGGCCGCCGCGAGGACGTTCTGGAGCACACCGCCTCCGAACTCGCTGCGAAGGGCGCAATTCACGCCATCCCGTGCGACGTTCGCAACCTTGATGCCGTTGAAGCCATGATCGATTCCATTTGGAGCGAGGGTCCACTCGACATCCTGGTCAATAACGCTGCTGGAAACTTCATTGCCCGCACCGAACAGCTTTCTCCCGGGGCATGGAACTCCGTCATCAGCATCGTCCTGATGGGTACGCTCAACTGCACCATGGCCTGCGGACGCCGCTGGCTCAAGGGCGGTCACTACGGCACCGTCCTCAGCATCTCCGCCACCTACGCGCCGGTAGGCTCGGCTTATGTCGTCCCCTCCGCTGTGTCGAAAGCCGGAGTCGAAGCCCTCACCCGCAGCCTGGCCGTCGAATGGGGCGACCGCGGCATTCGCATGAACGCCATCGCTCCCGGTCCGATCCCCACGCAGGGCGCGTTCTCACGCCTGATGCCGCGCCCCGAACTCGAAACCCTCGCCCTCGACCGCAACCCGCTCAAGCGTTTCGGCACGGTCGAAGAGCTGGCCAACCTGGCAGCATTTCTGGTGAGTGATGGCTCTGGATACATCAATGGCGAAGTCATCCGCATGGACGGCGGAGAATTCCTGCAGGGCGCCGGCGAATTCAGCAACCTTGGCCGCATGCTCAAAGAGGAAGACTGGCAGGCGTTCAAGCCGAAAAAATCGGGATCCGCCCCGAAGAGATAGATGTGCTGGGCGCTGGTCTGCGCCTGGTACGGTTGGCCGCGCGGCGTCCGTGCCGGCAGCATCGCGGGCTTCAGCCTCTTCGCTATCGCGGCGCTGTTCTTTTGCGCCTTTCCGTTAATCTGGGCCCGCTATCCGGAAAAACATCCGGTTCATCACGAACTCAGGCGCTACGGTGCCCTCTCCGAGATCTCCCAGCGCCTCGATCGCGAAATGTCGGAACACGTCGAAGTGGAGGGTCCCTTCCGTTTCACAACCACTCTCCTCGTATACGATTCCGGCCACGAGTTTCAGATGGTTCCCTACGATCAAATCGCCTCTGCCGAAATCGAGAAGGCTGGCGGCGACGATCCCGCGGCGATCGTGTTACGCACGCGCAGCGGGCGCCGCTACCAGTGGTACTGCACTTGGCTTCAGGGAATTTTCGATGCCGAGAGGGTATTGGAAAAGATACGCGCGTCTTCTAATAAATCGGAAGATCGCCAGTCGCCGCCGTGATACCACTTCACAATCTTGCCATCGGGGCCTATGACGGTGGTGCTCAGGTTGTGCGTGATCACCCCACCTTCTGGCTTCACGATCAATCCGAAGAAGGCGGCGATTTTTGTCAGATCTGCGCTGCGCGGGGCGGCGAACTCCCAGCGGCGGAAGAGCGCGGGGTCGCGGTTGTGAGCCACTGAGAAAGCGTATTCGCGAAGAACCTTGGGGGTGTCGTGTTGGGGATCAAAGCTGAGGCTCAGCAGATGAATGTGCGCGTCGAGGGCTGGGTCGGCGGCGAGTTGTTTGTCGATCTCAGCGAAGTTGCTGCTCATGCGGGGACAGAAATCCGGAAAGGGGCACCGGGTGTAGATGAAGGTAACCAGCACAACCTTGCCGCGATACTGCTGGATTGAAGTGCGCCTGCTGTCCTGGTTGGTGAAGGGAAAATTGGGGACGTTATCGCCGGGAGCTGGAATGCGCTGAGTCGTAGCCGGGGCAGGAGGCGCCTTGGCAGGGGCGGTGACTTTTACATTCTCGAGCCAGTAGTCGGGATCGACGACCACGACTTCGGCGGAAATCGAATCCCCCGGAGAAAGCTGGGAGAGCGTCGCTGGCGGTTTCACTTTGTAGGACATCGCCATGGCGTCCATGAATCCGGGAATTTTGTCGCCGTCGATGACTGCAGACTGCTCCCGAGCATCGATGGACACGACCCGGCCGGTGAAGGGGTAGCGTTTCGCAGGGGACGATTTCGTTCGATTACAAGCTGCGGGGACGACAGCAGCGGCGAGAGTGAGAGAGATCAGAACAATCCGGATGCTGGAGTTCACACTATCCACTTTAGCGCGGACCGAGGCAGCGTGCCATTCCGCCAGGCTCAGTGCGCTAGGGCCCAGGTTGTTGCGGGGCTGCTTTTGTGAAATCCTCAGGGCGATTGAACGCAGTCCAGACTTCCAGCGATGAGGCATAGCGATGGGATGCAACCCTGAGGTTTTGAAACATGTTCCGCTGTTCGCGCTTCTTGATGAAGATGAAACGGCGGTTCTGGCCGCGCAAGTGAGGCTGAAGACCTTCGCGCCGCGGCAGCGAATTTACAAGACGGGCGACGCCGGCGGGCAGGCCTACGTCGTGGTGTCGGGCAGGGTGCGGGTGACGACCGTCGATCAGGATCAGCAGGAGGTGGTGATCGACGAGCCGTCGCACGGCGAGTTCTTTGGATTCGCATCGATGCTGGAGCAGACTCCGCATCAGACAGAAGCGACGGCGATCGAAGAGGCGGTCTGTCTCGAGGTGGACCGAAAAGATATTGCCGTGCTGCTCCAGCGCAAGCCCTTGGCGGGGATGGACATGCTGACGGTGCTCGGGCGGCAGTTTCACGCGTCGCAGCAATTGGTGCGCCTGCGGGCCAACCGGCATCCCAACGACGTGATCGAAAAGGACGCGACCTTCGGCGAACGCTTCGCCGATATGGTCGCGGGCTTCGGCGGATCGTGGACGTTCATCATTCTTTTCAGCATTGCGCTTGCTATTTACATGACGGTCGATGCGCGATTGGGCAGCAAGGCTTGGGATCCGTACCCCTATATTCTGCTGAATCTGTTTCTGAACATGCTGGCGGCGTTGCAGGCACCGATCATCATGATGAGCCAGAACCGGCAGGACACGAAGGACCGGCTGCGTGGGGAACTCGACTTCGACGTGAACCGGAGGTCCGCGGCAGAGATCCAGGGGTTGGCACGGAAGTTGAATTTGATGGGAGAAAAAATTGGAGATGTGGAGGAGATGCTGAGGGAGAGATTAGCGCGAGGTTGAGAAACTGAACCGGATGACCTCGCGGCGGTTCCATGAACGTGTCGAACTTCGATATATTTCAGACGAGAAGTCCAAGTCAGCGATCTGGAGCGCTGGGATTTTATGTCTCGCTTTCACTCCACGCGCCGAAACTTCCTAAAGGCCACCGGGGCAGCGTCCGCCACTCTGCTCTCTCGAACCGCGTTGTTGGGCGGCGGGCCGATAACGAGCAAGGGCAGAACCGCACTGCAGAACGACGGTCCAGCCGGCTATTCCCTGACGATTGCGACCACTCCCATCGAGCTAATGGTCGCGAAAGCAGTGGAAGTGGGAATGAAAACGGGCCGCCCAAGCGCGGCCCAGTTACAACAGCCCTTTCTAAAACACTCCTCGCACAATTTTGGTGACGAGCGCGATGGAGTTGTTGGACGTTTCGCCCGCCGCGTAGGTGAAGTCGGCGGACTGATCGGCCATGACGATCTGCTCCGATGCCAACACCGTGGTGCTGCCAACGGAGGTGACCTGCACTAGATAAGTACCGACGGGAACGCCGATCTTCTGCTGCTTTCCAGGATCGGCCGTTACGGTGAACGTTTTCGGATTTTTGACGACCAACTGCCTCAATGTGGCCTGCAACGCGGGAGCATCCGCGGCTTGAGCGAAGATGAAACGAGCGTTGCCCGGCGGTACCGGCGCCAGGTTATCGATGAACTGGAGCAGAGTGGGCTGAGTGCCGCTGATGCTGGCCACGGCCGACACACTGGCTCCAGGACTGAGAGTTACTCGCGAGGTGATGATCGGGGGATTGGTGCAGGGAGCGAGCGTGTTGGCTTCGCTGATCAGCACCTCGTAGGTTCCTGGGAGAAGACTGAATGGCCCATTGCTGAGGCCGAATGCCAGGTTTCTCGGCAGGCAAGTCTCGCCGTTGATCAGGACATCGATCGGGAAACCCGGGTTGAGATTATCGGCAATATCCCGTCCGGGAATCCCGTGCACGAGGGTCAGGTAAGCCCTATCGGCTGCGAAGCTGTAGGCACCCAATAGAACGCATAGGGCTGTGAGTTGAAAAACGACACGTGTGCGACGATTCATAGCTCCTCCTTTGGAGTTTTGAAGGTTTGGCGCTGACTTGAAGGGATGAACTGCTCGGCGTGGAGGAACCACACTGGAGCGGTTCATGGTTTCACCGCTGAGATCTCAACCGGGAAGCTCTGTAGCTTCGGTTGAATCAAACCCTTGCGCTGAACGGAAGTTGTCGGCGCCGAGAAAAAGAATCGTGCAGATGTCCCGCCGCAGGTGAGCCAGCCGGGCCTCGCTCGGCCCGTTCGGGCCCAAGACCCGGACCCACATAAAAAAGACAGCCCGCGTTGGCCGGGGTGTCCCTGGTTGCTAGTAGTGAAAACGGTAGCGAAGTTCGACGTAGGCTTCGCGGGGACTGTTCCAGTGGAATCCACCGAAGGTCTGACTGTTGTCGAGTTCGACGCGTCGGTTGGCGACATTGAGCAGGTTGAGCGACGCGGATAAGTGCTCCCCGAATTCCTTTCCGAGCGAAAGATCGAAGGTTGTGTGGGGCGTCAGGTGATCGCCAGGATACGGCTGGCCCTGGAATGCGTTGCTGAAGCCGGAGCCGTAATAGATGTTGGTGGAAGCGTACGCGCGCCAGGGCAGCGTGAGATCTCCGCCTAGATTGAGCGTGTTGCGCTGATCGTGGTCGAGGGGAAAAAGCGCAGTAGGCGGCGAAAAATTGGTCAACCCGCCGGTAATCGGCAGGGCTCCCTCGGCGATCTGATTGGAATAGGCGAGATGAATCTGTCCGCGACGGGCGATGCGGGGCGAGCGCAGGGTGAGCTCCCATCCGCGCACGACGGCGCGGGCAAGCGAGATGGGGAAGCAGGCGCCGGAGCCGATGCAGCTGTGGTCGAAGAAATTCCTGGCGTTGGTGCGGAAGTTGTCGGCGTCAAGCGTCCATCCGCGGTAGGGGATGGTGACTCCGAACTGATGTTCTTCGTCGCGCTCGCCGGAGAGCTTCACAAATCCGCAGTTGTTTGATTGGCAGAATTCGAGCAGCGGGCCCGACACCGTGGCCAGCGGCGGGGCCTGATAGTAGTGGCCGTAGAACGCGCGGAAGGTCCAGCGCAAGCGCGGCGCCGTCGCCGCCACTCCGAAGCGTGGGCTGATCTCGGTTTCGGCGGTGTCGCCTGAAAAGTGGGTGGGGCGAATGCCGGCGGAAAGCGTCAGCCATGAAAAAGGCTTGAACTTGTCGTCGAGGAAGACGGCTGCCAGACTGCCGGTTGGGTGCTCGCGGTCGATGAACGGGTTTCCGCTACCGTTGTTGAAAATCGCGCCAAACAGTTCGTTGTCCTGCTGGTAGAAGGTGTACAAGCCCCCCTGAAGATTGTTTCTCGCCACGTTGGTACTGAAACTAATCTGTCCGCCGGCGTAGCTCGAGGAGCGATGGTCGGTGGACGCAATGGGAAAGTCGTTGGGCAGACTGTCGTAGTTGGCGTGATTGTAGTGATAGAAGGGAGAGACGGTTAGCAGTGTTTTGGAATTGAAAGTGTGGACCCAGGAAAGGTTGGCCAGAGCGTCGGCTTCGTGCTGTGCGTCTCGGAGATCAAGAGTGGGATACTGTCCCGTGAGCTGGCCGTTTAAGAGATTGTTTTCGAGATCGCTGGGGAAGGGATCGTAGGGGATCTGATAGAAATCGCGGCGCAGCGAAGTGAAGAAGCGAATCTGGTCGGAGGGATCGACGTTAAAGATCAGCGATCCGAAGCCTCCGTAGCCGTTGGCGGCGTCGTGGACGACTTGCGCGATGGGCGGTTGCAGGCCGAGGTTGCTGCGATTGCCATTCACGCTGGCGTAGTAGGCAAAGCGCGAGGTGTGGCTGCCGAAGGAGAACTGGTCGTTGGTCTGATAGAAGTTTCCGGCGCTGAGTACGAGTTCGGCTTCGTTGTTGCGCTCGAATCCAGTGCGCGGAACAACGTTGAAGACTCCGTAGGTGCGATCGCCGAACTCCGCGTCGTAGCTGCCGCGGCTGACTTCCAGGTAGTCGATGTCTTTGGGGTCGAACTGCGGGCCAACGTTGGAGGCGATGTTCGTATTGGGCACGGGGACGCCGTCGATGAGCCAGGAAGTCTGGTGGCCGCCGCGCACATGCAGCTGGTCGTGGGTGAAATACGCTCCGGGAACGTAGTCGGTGATCATGGCGAGGCTGTTGGAGCGTGCGGCGCCGGGAGTTTGGGCCACGTCGAGGCGGCTGACGAGCGTGGTCGGAGTTGCCGTGTCGGTAGGCGCGGATTCGGGCGCGGCGGAGACGTCGATCGTCTCTTTCGCTCCGGCGATGTTGAGGGCAAAGTGCAACACCGGCTCGGTACCGGCGATGACCACGACATTCTGCAGGGCCTGCTCGAATCCGACGGCGGCCACCGTGACCTCGTATTTACCCAACGGGACGGCGTTGAAGCTGAAGTTGCCGTTGGAGTCGGAATTGATGGTCGCGGACCAGTCCGAAGACTTCGCCTTGATCATGACCATGGCGCTCTCGACCGGGCGATGCTGCGGATCGTGGATGACGCCGCGCACTGAGCCGAAAATTGAAGCGTAGGCCGCCAGGCTCAATGCGAGCGCGGCGGCGAGCAGTGGAATAGGAATGAAACGCATGAAAATCTCCGAAAATCCTCGGGACCACAGACAGCAAGTCCAGCGCAACGAGGCATGCCTGCTACAAAAGTGCTCACAAAGACGTTCGAAGCAACGTCTCCACAGTGGAACTAGGCGACGGAGATTTGCGGGGGGGCGCGAGCGGATTGGGAAGCGCAGAATTCAGCTGCTGGGGCCAAGGGATGCGATTCCGCGATGAGGGGCTCAAGATTCTGCGGCGAGGACCCATCCGTCCCCGATTGCAGATTTGCCCATTGCGCGGTGGTTACAGCGCGGCAGCAATCGTGATTGCAACAGCCGGTGCTCCGGATGGCAAGTTGGTCCGATTCCCCCGCCATGGCGTGGCATTTGTGCGCCGCGCGGATACAGCAGGCATGGGGTGACGCAGCGGTGGCCGCCTGCGCGAGGGGAATGAATATTCCGGCAAGCGCAAACAACAACAGGAGTCTGGCAGTCAGGCGCTGCATAGGTTGTGGCGAATCTGGAACCCCAACGTAGACCCAGCATAGAACATGGCCTAGGACTGCGCAAGGCACTATCGGGTAGTATCCCCTTCGAACGGAAGGCCTCGCACGGACGGGATGAGCATCACTTCATGAGGACATAGGTGCCGCCGTTGGTGAAGGCGATGACCACGTTTATCAGGACGAACATCAGGTCGTAGTGCCAGCCGGAGCCTTTCTCGCCCCAAAAGCCCGTGTGCCAGGCGAAAATCTTCTTCTGGATGGCGCCGAGCATGATCAGAATGAGCCCGAAGGCGGCAAGTTGAGTCAGTACGCCGGCGGCGACTCCCAGAGCGCCGGCGATCTCGGCGATCCCGAGGAAGATGGTGAAGCTTTTCGGCATCTCAATGCTTTTGGCGCGCATTTCCGGCTCTTTCAGGTGACTGTAGCCGCTGGTGGCGAAGACCAGCCCTACCATCAGGCGAAGGAGAAGAAGGCCGAGGTCGGTGAAGCGGGAGAGTTGGGGGAACACGCGCGCCTCCTTGCGTTCAGTTTCCGCCGGGACAGCGTCGACTGGGTACAGCCTTAACTCATAAGAGCAAAGCCGCGGACATAGCCTGCCCTGAGCTTGCCGAAGGGAGGGTCCGCGCCACCTTTACGCGCGGCCGCGAATCTTGGCCCACCACCAGCGGACGCCGACGAACAGGAATCGCCAGTCGTGGAAGAACTCCGGAGGCTTGCCTTCAAAGGCGTGGCCGATGAACTGGAAGACCCACCCGATCACGAAAAGCAGCAGGGCGTAGAGCCACAGGCGGTGGAAGAAGAAGCCGGCGATGAAAACCGCGACCGAAACGAGAATCGTGGGAATGCCGAGCGTGTGGCAGGCTCGGTTGACGGGATGCTGGTGGCTGCTCGCATATTGCGCGATCCACTGCTCGCTGGTGCGTCCGCCTAGCATGCGAGGGATGATACTACGGGTTGCGGGGACGGGGAGAGTCAAAATCCACAGCCTCTCGCAAAAAGCGCGAGAAGGGTGGGGCACCCACCTGCCCTTCCCATTCGGTTGAGGCGCTCGCTCGCCGCGTGGTAGCATCCTAGGTTTTGGCAGGTGAGGTCGGGCTGGCCTGTCTGTCCTTATCCTCTTTATGGGCCGTATCTTTCCCTCTGCCTGCCGAAGGAGCCCAACTTGAAAGTTTATTCTGGAGAAAACATCCGTAATGTAGCCTTGGTGGGACACGGGCATGCCGGCAAGACCACACTGGTGTCGGCGATGCTCTACACCTCGGGCGCGACTCCTCGCCAGGGCCACGTCGACGACGGCTCGGCCCCGACCGACTACGATGAGGAAGAGATCGCTCGCAAGATGTCGATTTCGACGGGCGTCGCCCTGGTGGAGTGGGGGAAGACGAAGATCAACATTCTCGACACGCCGGGGTTCAACATGTTCGTCCACGAGGCCAAGATGGTGCTGCCCGTAGTGGACGCGGCGATTGTGGTGGTCGATGGTGTGGCCGGCGTGGAAGTGGTGACCCAGCGCGTGTGGAATTATTGCGAGGAATACAAGACGCCGCGGCTGATCGTGGTCAACCGCATGGATCGTGACCGGGCCGACGCGGCGCGGGTACTGGAGTCGGTGGAGAAGGCGTTCGGGCGGAACGTGATTCCGATTGAGCTGCCCGTTGGGGCGGAAAAGAATTTGTCGGGCGTGATCGACCTGGTGCGCATGAAGGCGTATACCTACGAGCTCGGAGGCGACGGCAAGGGAAAGGAAGGCGAGATTCCAGCGAATCTGAAAGATCAGGCCCAGGAGGCGCACGAGCGGCTGGTGGAACTGGTGGCCGAGGGCGACGACAAGCTGATGGAAAAATTCTTCGAGGCCGGCACACTTGGAGAAGAGGACCTGATCCCGGCGCTGCACAACGCCATTCGCGAAGACAAGATTTTCCCGGTGATCTTCAGTTCGGGGCTGGGCAACATCGGCGCAGACCGGGTGATGGACTTCATCGTGGATTACACGCCGGCGCCTTCAGAGCACGAGTGGGTGCAGGGAGAATCGGGGGGCAATGGCGACCCTCCCAGGCGGCATGAGACCGACGCCGAGCCGGTGTCTTTGTACGTGTTCAAGACCGTGTCGGACCCGTTTGCGGGCAGGATTTCGTATTTCAAAGTCTTTTCGGGCGTGGTTAAGAATGAAGCCAGCTTGCAGAACTTCCGCTGCAACTCGGCGGAAAAGCTTTCGCATATCTCGGTGATGCAGGGGAAGACGGCGGTTCCGGTGAACGAGCTGCACGCGGGCGATATCGGCGCGGTGGCGAAATTGAAAGAAACGCTGACCGGCGACACGCTGGGCGACAAGGCGGCGCCGATTCAGTATCCGCGGGTAAACTTGCCGGAGCCGGCAATCACGTTTGCCATCGAGCCCAAAAGCCGCGCCGACGAAGATAAGCTGGGGCCGGGGCTGCACAAGCTCATGGAAGAAGACGCGATGCTGCGGTTCTTCCGCGATGCGCAGACCAAGGAATTCCTGATTGCAGGCACGGGCCAGCAGCATATCGAAGTCACAGTCGCGAAGCTGAAAAAGCGTTACAACACCCAGGTCAACCTGAAAGCGCCCAAGGTGCCGTATCGCGAGACCATTCGCGGCAAGGCCGACGTGCAGGGGCGGCACAAGAAGCAGACCGGCGGGCACGGCCAGTATGGCGACTGCAAGATCAAGATGGAGCCGCTGCCGCGCGGCGGAGAGTTCGAGTTCGTCAACGACATTTTCGGCGGGGCCATTCCCAAGAACTACATTCCGGCGGTGGAGAAAGGGATCCGTGACGCGGCAGGGCGCGGGTATCTGGCGGGTTTTCCGGTCGTCGATTTCAGAGTCGTGCTCTACGACGGCTCGTATCACGATGTGGATTCGAACGATCTGTCGTTCCAGATGGCGGGGCGCATTGCTTTCAAGAAAGCAATGGAGACCGCCAAGCCGACGATCCTCGAACCGATCATGGCGGTCGAGATCACGGTGCCGGACGATTTCGCTGGTTCGATCATGGGCGATCTCAACAGCCGGCGGGGCCGCATCCAGGGTATGGACAACAAGGGCGGCAACACCATCGTGAAGGCCGAAGTGCCCATGGCCGAGATGCTAACCTACGGCGTGGAACTGACCTCGATGACGCAGGGCCGCGGCAGCTTCAACATGGAAATGCACCATTACGACGTGGTGCCGGGCCAGCTGCAGGAAAAGATTATCGAAAAGGCCAAAGCGGAGCGTGGAGAAGTGAAGGAAGAGGAAGAGTAAGCGTAGCGAGCACCGGGTACCGAGTTGCGAACCGGGGGCGTAAGGCCGCCCCCAAGGTCGTCGCCGCTGGGGTTAGCTATTGGATGTCGATGTGGAAAACATCCGCGATCTGGAAATTTGCCCGATTGAGCAAAACCAGATTTCCGCCAATCACGAAGTGTGCATAGTTCGGCGGCGGAGGTGGAAGCATCCGCTCCAGATCCGGCGGGCAGGGCTGCATCTTCCTCTGAAGGCCCGGAGGCAGAGTTCCCCGAACCACTAACTGACGCTCTAAACCGGGAGGCAGACGATCGCGCTTGGCCAGACCGGGAGGGAGATGTTCGTGGTGCTCGCGATACCAGCCGCGCACCTGGTCGCGGTCGTGGTCGGAATAGCGATCATGGTCGTGGCCTTGCCCGCGGTCGTGATCTCGGTCGTGGCCCCGGTCGTCATCATCGTCACGATCGTGCTTTTCGTGGCCGTGTCCATGGTCCTGGGCGACCGCAATCGTCGTCGCGAGGGCTAGCCATAGAACGGCGAACAGTCCGGCGCGGAACCAGGCTTTGAATGACATAGGGATTCCTCCTCTAAAGCAACCAAAATAGCAGCATAGGTGAATGTCCTCGATGCCGGTAGGTTACGGTAGGCCACCTCCGCGAATGGCCAATCTGGGTCCCTGTGATCCGCCTCACACGGGCCGCCCCTGCCAAGCCGTATAATCCTTGCCCATGAATCTGGAACGGAAAGTCGCTGAGCTCAACCGGCGCAACCAGCTCGCCGAAGACGGTGGTGGCGCCAAGCGTCGCGAGCGGCAGCACAAAGAGGGCAAGATGTCGGCCCGGGAGCGCATCGAGTTCCTTCTCGACGAGGGGACGTTCGAGGAGACCGACAAGCTCGTAACCCATCGCTGCAACGACTTCGGCATGGCCGAGCAGAAGATCTATGGTGACGGGTTCGTCACCGGATATGGGCGCATCGAAGGGCGCCTCGTCTATGTGTTTGCTCAGGATTTCACCGTATTTGGCGGATCGCTGTCGGAGGCCAATGCCGGCAAGATCGTCAAGATCATGGATCTGGCCGCCAAGATGGGCGCTCCCGTCATTGGACTCAACGATTCCGGCGGCGCTCGCATTCAGGAAGGCGTGATGTCGCTGGCGGGCTACGCCGATATTTTTCTGCGCAATACCCTCTACAGCGGAGTCGTGCCGCAAATTTCCGCCATCATGGGACCGTGTGCCGGCGGCGCTGTCTATTCGCCAGCGATTACCGACTTTGTGCTTATGGTCGATAAGACTTCTTATATGTTCATCACCGGGCCCGACGTTATCCGCACCGTGACTTTGGAAGACGTCACCAAGGACCAACTAGGCGGGGCGATGACGCACAACGAGACCTCGGGCGTAGCGCACTTTCTGGCCCACGACGACGCCGAGTGCCTGTCGATGGTGCGGGAGCTGCTGAGCTTTGTGCCGTCGAATAATCTCGACGATCCGCCGCGCAAGGCCTCGACCGATCCCATCGATCGCGCTGACGCCGCTCTGGACAAAATAGTGCCGGCGCAGTCGAACCAGCCCTACGACATAAAAGATGTCATTCACGCGGTGGTGGACGACGGCTACTTCTTTGAGGTGCACGAGCATTACGCCAAGAACATTGTCGTCGGCTTCGCGCGGCTGGACGGGCGGAGCATAGGGATCGTTGCGAACCAGCCGGCAGTGCTCGCCGGAACGCTCGATATCAACGCCTCGGTGAAGGGAGCGCGCTTCGTGCGCTTCTGCGACTGCTTCAACATTCCTCTGGTCACGTTTGAGGACGTGCCCGGGTTCTTGCCGGGGACGACGCAGGAATACGGCGGCATCATAAAGCACGGCGCCAAGCTTCTCTACGCCTTCGCCGAGGCGACGGTGCCCAAGGTTACGGTCATCACGCGCAAGGCATATGGCGGGGCGTACTGCGTCATGGCATCGAAGCACATTCGCACCGACGTGAACTATGCCTGGCCGACGGCTGAGATCGCGGTGATGGGGCCGGAGGGCGCGGTGGATATCGTCTACAAACGTGAACTCGACGCCGCTGCCAACCGCGAACAAGTGCGCCGCGAGAAGATCGACGAATTCCGTGAGCGTTTCGCCAATCCATACGTGGTCGCCGACCGCGGCTTTGTGGACGCGGTCATCCAGCCGAGAGAGACGCGCAAGAAGTTGATCCAGGCGCTGGCCATGCTGGAGACCAAGCGCGACAAGAACCCGTCGAAGAAGCACGGGAATATACCGCTGTAGTTTTTATGTGGGGCGGACACTCCTGTCCGCCACTGCCTGCACCATCCCATGTTTTCGGGTGAAAAACATTCGCCTAAAGGGAGGACCGATGAAACGACGACTCGTCCTGCTCGCCTGCTGCTTCCTGACCCTCCCGCTGTTCTCGCAGGATCCTTCCACCTGGCTCTCCACGCTTTCCCAGGCCAAAGATTACCTGCAGCACCGCGCCTCCAGCTACGACCGGACCGGGGCCAACGCAGACTTCCGCAGCGTCGCGCCCGGCGAGACGCTCACGCTCCTCGACGAGGATGGGCCGGGGCTGATCAGCCATGTGTGGGTCACGATCGCCAGCGATGATCCCTACCATCTCAAGGCACTGGTTCTGCGGATGTGTTGGGACGGCGAGGCTACGCCCAGCGTCGAGACTCCCATTGGTGATTTTTTTGGGTTGGGTCTCGGAGACTACTATCTCTACCAGTCACTGCCTCTCTCCGTAGCCGCCGACAAGGCGCTGAACAGCTTTTTCCCGATGCCCTACCAGAAGCACGCGCGCATCACCGTCACCAATGAAGGCTCTCGCAAGGTCGACTCTTTTTACTTCAATATCGACTATCGTGCTTACAGTAAGCCGCTGTCCGCCGACCTGCTCTATTTCCACGCCCAGTACCGCCAAGCCGCGCCCGCCCAGGGATGGACCAACCGTTGGCAATCAAACGGTGACCCGCTCGTGAACGACAAGAAGAATCTGAACGGGGAAGGCAACTACGTCTGGATGGAAGCGACGGGGCGGGGCCACTTCGTCGGGGTGACCATGTCGGTGCTCGAGAATCAGGATGGATGGTGGGGCGAGGGCGATGACATGTTCTTCGTCGACGGCGAGACTACGCCTTCGATTAACGGAACCGGGTCGGAAGACTATTTTCTGGGCGCGTGGGACTTCGGCAACCATGCGTTTTCTTACGGATCATTCGGGGCGCCGGTGAAGGGTCAGGAAGTGGCGGGTGGACGCTCGTCGGTCTATCGCTTTCACCTCGACTCGCCAATTCCGTTCACCAAGTCTCTGCGCGCGACCATTGAGCACGGACATGCCAATCACCGGTCGGATAATTATTTCTCTGTGGCGTATTGGTATCAAACCGAGCCGCATGCGGCGTTCCCAGCGCTGCCGCCGTTAGAGCAGAGGATCCCGAAGATCCATCCAGTGGGCGGACCGGGCAATGCAGGAAAGTGATTCAAAGCCTCCAGGGCTGAAGCTCACATGGATTTTGGCCTCTTATGCATGGGTAAAGCCGTGCCCTTCCCGGACCCCTTTCACGAATCGGTACGAATAGAGGACAAGGCAAACCTCAGCGTTGGGGGTCAATCCAGGAGATGGGAACCGGAACCAAGGGCCAGGAGCCAACAGCTTAGAGCCAAAAAGTAAGAGAGTTCCGAGGTGGTGTTGGGATCATTCGTCTCGGCCGGTAGCTCGCGTTTGACCCTTGCTTGACCTGCTCTCGCTGCCTCCCTTGCGGGGCGCAACGCGCGATCTTCGCTTGGGCTCCGGGCTCACCGCCAACCGGAAAAACCAACCCAACGCCTCGGAACTCTATCCTGCCTCTGACTTGGTCTTCTCGTTCTCCTCGACCAGCGCTTTGCTTTAGACCCTCGCTCGCCCTCCCTCTCAACCTTCCGGTCAAGAGAGTGACTGCGCTTGAGCCCCGGACGCCGCACCAACCGGAAAAACTCTAGAAGGTGTCAAAGAACGATCTTGTTGTACTCCTTCTATTGCTTGAGTCAATGAAAAATCACAGGTTGTAACTGTCTGTGTTTTCAATCGAGTGCAGGCTGTCCACAAGCGCATGACCGGATTTTGTGCAGTGGGTTGAAGCACTCTTGGCAGAACCCGCGCGAGGCAAGGCTTTTCGCCCTTTGTGTTGACTCGGATCGATGTGAATCGGAGGTCAGGATTGTGTTTCGCATTTGTGAAAATCGGGGACTTGCCGCGTCCGGCTTGCGATCTGCATCGTTTTCGCAAACGCAGCGCCGCATCCGGGACAGAGAAAACGAGTCGAGCTGTGCTCGACCGGACGGCCGATGGCGGCCGTTCCCACATCGTGATTTCCGATCGAGGCGTCAGCGCTTCAGCCTACTTCTACCTTTTCATCCACCAACTTCTTGTCGCTCTCATCTGCCCCCGTCAGTTCGAACGAGTTCGTCACCGCGGCCTTCCCTTTCTCCACGCTGGTGATGACGTAGGAGCAGCCGAGCCAGTGTGCTTCGGCGAAGTCAGTCGGCGACCATTGAGCGGGATGATCCGGGTGGGAATGGTAAAAGCCGACAATGTCCTCGTCGCGCTCGCGCCCTTCCCGCTGGACCCGCACCAACTCCCGCGGATCGATGTTGTAACGGTTATGGGCGGAGTCGGTGCGCGTGTTGCCGCAGCGCGCCGTCGAGGTCACGACGCGGGTTCCGTCATCGTCGAAGCGGCCCAACAAAACGCCGCAGCACTCGTGGGGGTAGGTTTCTTCACCGTGGCGGCGGAGGGCGTCATAGTCTTGGCGGGAAACTTTCAGCATTGGTGGATTTTCAGTGGCTCACGAGCGGGAGTCGAAATCCCCACCCTCTCGCGAAAAACGCGAGAAGGATGGGGCACCCTCTGCCTGCTTCAGCCCTCGGTCCAGAATCTCTCGCTCAAATATTTTTCGCCGGAGTCGCAGAGGATGGTTACGATCACCGCCTCGCGGCCCTTTTTCACGGGAAGCTCATGGGCAATCTTCAGACAGCCAACAACCGCTGCGGCGGCTGAAATTCCGACCAGCAATCCGGCTCCCCGCGACAATTGCCGCGCCATCGCGTAGGCGTCTTCGGTTGCGATCTCGAGATTTTGATCGGCGAGCCCCGGATCATAAATCTTGGGCACAATGGCGCTGGCCATGTGCTTGGCGCCTTCGATTCCGTGGAAAGATGAGTCCGGCTGGAGCGAAATGCACTGCACTCGCGGATTCAGTTCCTTCAGCCGCCGCGCCGTCCCCACAAAGGTTCCGCTTGTACCCAGCATCGACACGAAGTGGGTCACTCGCCCTTGGGTCTCCTGCCAGATTTCGTTGGCGGTGGTGAGATAGTGCGCCTTCCAGTTGGCCTCGTTCGAATACTGATCGGCATAGAAATATCGGTCGGGATGGCTGGCCGCCAGCTGACGCGCCATGCGAATCGCGCCATCGGAGCCGTCCCCAGGATCGGTATAGAGGATGTTGGCGCCGTATCCCTGTAGGATTTGCTTGCGCTCGCGCGAAACGTTCTCCGGCATGCACAGCGTCACTGGGAATCCCTCGGCCGCGCCCAGCATGGCGTAGGCGATGCCGGTATTGCCGCTGGTGGCATCGAGCAAGATTTTGCCGGGGCGCAAATGACCGCTGCGGCGGCCTTCTGCGACTATGTTGGAGGCGGCACGATCCTTCACGGATCCGCCCGGGTTGTACCATTCGGCCTTGCCCAGAAGTGCTACGCCCGGCAGGTCGCGCGTGAGCGCATCCAGACCGAGGAGCGGAGTGTTGCCGATCCGCTCAACCAGGCTGTGGCCTAGCGTTTCGCCCAGTCCTGGCGCCATTTCTCCCTGCCCGTTGTGCTTCGCCCGCGTTGCCATCGCCGTAATTTTGATTGAACTGTGCGCCATATCCGAACCGAACCGTCGTGACCAACGTAATGTGCTATGTGGCCGGAAACGAGGTATGTAGTATTTTGTTTAGATGATTAAGGTTCGCCCGGCGATGCGGCTCGTGTAAAGTTACCCCCGGTCCTGATAAATGCTGCATCCAATGTGACGAGCTTCGCCGGCAAAGGAAAGGTTCAAGTCCAAAGCAATGACCAAAACTATTGAAGCACGAACCTACGAGGAAGCGCTAGCCTGGCTGCGCGACCACGGGTTCGACGTGACCGACGCCCCCGGTACCAACGGCCGGGTCTTCCTGCGGAAATATAACGTTTCGGCGGCTATCCAGAAGGGGCCCGACGACGGCGTCAAGATTTTTGCCTACCCGGGCTACCTGATTGGCAGCGAGATCTCGAAGCTGGTCAACCGTGGGTATCAGCAGTTCCTCAAAACCTCGAAAACCGAAGTCCCGGCCACCGCCGACCATCTCAAGGCGCTGCATTCCTTTGCCGAAGAACTCAAGGTCGCGCTCGGCCTGCCCAGCCTTTACAACGAGTCCCTGGGGACGGTCAGCGAGTCCTACCACTACGATCGGATCGTCGACCGCGACAAGCCTGCCGTGGATCGCCCGAAGCGGCCGTGGGAAGTTGCGGGCAAAGCTGCCGCCGCGACGGCTAAGAAGAGCCGGGCATAACTCGCGCACACGCCGCCGGTGTGAACCCACCTGGCTCAAGGGCCGCAAATGCCCCGGCGGTCTGATAGGAGCTTTGTCATGAAGAGCCTTCCCCTTATCGGAGTTCTGTTCCTGGTGTTGGGACTATTGGCCTTCATCGTCCCAATTCCTCATCATGAGGACCATGGTGTAAAGCTGGGCGACGCCAAGTTCAGCGTCCGGACCGAGAGCAGCGAAAGACTGCCTCCTGCGGTAGGTATTGTTTTTCTGGCCGGGGGCGTAATTGCCCTGATCCTGGGATTGCGCAAAAACTGAAGTTCGATTACTTCTGCTCCGGTAAGGGTTTCCCATCTGCTGTTCCATTGCGCTCGAAGAATTTCCACTTGTCCATTCCTGCCGCGACGGCCACATCGAAGAATCCCACCATCATTTCGTCTGACGTTTGATCGCCCCATGTGACTGTCTTCTCCGGATCGGGATTGTGGGGGTTGTTCCTGGAATTGTCATACCAGGCGATGGCGCGCAGCCTGGTCCCGGCCTGGAGCAGGCGCGGTTCGGCCAACTTGTAACTCAGCTGCCAGTGGAAATGATAGTTCACTCGCAGCAACACTTCGACGCTGCCGTCGGAGTGGACGATGTCGTACTCGAAGCGCTTGCCGCGAAGATGCATGTGCGGAAACAGGCTCAGGAGCGTGGCATCGTTGGGCAGGGTGCCCTGTACGTCGACGCGGAAGTCGTCCGCTCCCGGCGGAATGATCAGGGCATGATTGTTCAACTGTAGAGTGATTACTCGCTGTTTCGGCGGCACTTTTGCAAACACCAGGCCAACGCTGGTCTGGTCTTCGTCTGCCGTGCCATTGGTCGTGTAGTGCATTTGGAAGACAAGATCTGATCCGGCCGGGACAAATTTCGCCATGCCCGCCGGCCACTGGTCCGGCGAACTACCGGGCGCATACACGAGCAGGAGATCGCTGGTGGTCTCATGGGCCTGGCGCCGTTCCCCGGGGTCGGTAAGCGTCGAGGCGGTGAACGGCTCTCCCGCTGGAGCGTGCCGCAACCATTCCGAATCCGGCGGACGGATGTAGACCACTGCATGGTGCACGTGGGCTGGACTTGCTGGACGGAATTCCGACATCTGCACCCACCGGTCTTCCGAAAAATGTGTGGAAACGATTTCGTAGGTGTACTCGACCTCGCCCTGAGCCGGAATCTTCACTGCCTTAGGCATCTTCACCACGAGATCGGGCTGAGGAATATTCCATCCCTGGGCCCACTGGGGCGGTTCGGGCGCGTCTTGCGGGTCACCCTCCGGTGCGCCCGCGTTCGCCCAAGCCACCAGGCTCGCGATCTGCTGCGCGCTCAAGGAAGAGTCATTGGCGAAGCGCCCGTACCGCGGATCGGCGAACCACGGCGGCATCATCTTCATTTCGACGGCATGTGCCATCGGGCCCGCCCACAGCTTAGTTTGCGCATAAGTCTCGAGCGGCATGGGCGCGACTTCACCAGCGCGATGGCAGCTCTGGCAGTGATTCTGCAGGATGGGGAGGACATCTTTATAGAAGGTGGGCAAGGGCTTCTTCTTCTGCAAAGCAGCGCCACAAAGGCAGAAGGTCAGCGACGCAACCGCCAGCAAGCCGACCGCCCTGGAACCCATGTCGTGATTCTACAAGCTGGAGATTTCCTCCGTCGTAACCGGTGTCGTCGGCGCTTATGCTCCGCGCACGCCAATGGCCAAAAATGCTACATTCAAAGTTCATGTCAGCTCCCAATTCCAACTTTGTTCGGGCCTGCAAATCCCAGCCCGTCGATCGCACGCCGGTCTGGTTTATGCGCCAGGCCGGACGCTACATGCCCGAGTACCGCGCGGTCCGCAAGCAGCATTCGCTGCTCGAAATCTGCAAGAAGCCGGCGTTGGCGGCCGAAGTCACGATCACCGCCGCCGAAATTCTCGGTGTCGACGCGGCCATTATCTTCGCCGATCTGCTGCTGCCCCTCGAAGTCATGGGCCTGCCCTTTCACTTTTCCGCCGGAGAAGGCCCGGTTATCGAGAAGCCCGTGCGGAGCAAAGAAGACATTTCCCACCTGCGCACCGACCGTGCTGCCGAACTCGGCTATGTCTCTGAGGCTGTGAGCCTGGTGGCAAAGCATTTTGCCAACCACGTTCCGGTCATCGGATTCTGCGGTGCCCCGTTCACGCTGGCCAGCTACATGATTGAAGGCGGAGGCTCGCGCAACTACGTTCACGCCAAGCAGATGATGTACAACTGCCCGGCCGATTGGGACTCGCTCATGGGCAAGCTGGTCGCGGTCACCACCGCATATTCGGCTGAGCAGGTGCGCGCCGGCGCCGACGCGATCCAGATTTTCGACAGCTGGGTCGGCTGCCTCAGCGTGGAGGACTATCGCCGCTACGTGCTGCCACATGTGACCGGTATGGTGAAGCAGCTGCACCAGAATGGAGTTCCCATCATTTATTTCGGGACTGACAGCGCCACGCTGCTGCCCGCGATGAAAGAAACGGGAGCCGACGTGATCGGGCTCGACTGGCGCATTCCGCTGGATGAAGGTTGGAGTCGTCTCGATCACCAATGCGCAGTTCAGGGCAATCTTGATCCGGTTCTGCTATTCGCGGATTGGAAGGAACTGAGGTCGCGGGCGGAGGACATTCTGTGCCGCGCCCACGGACGAGCGGGCCACATCTTCAACCTCGGCCACGGCATCCTGCCCGAAACGCCGGTAGAGAATGTGAAGAATCTGGCGCGGCTGGTGCAGGAACACTCCCTTCGCACCTCATGAAGCGCATCGCCATTATCGGCGGCGGCATCTCCGGACTGGCCGCGGCTTTCGCCCTTGAAGAGCGACGCCGCGCGGGCGCCGAGGTCGAGTACGTTCTCTACGAGTCTTCTGCCCAATTCGGTGGCGTGCTTCGCACCGAGCACATTGACGGATGTGTGGTCGAGGCTGGGCCCGATTCCTTCGTCAGCGAAAAGCCCTGGGCAGCCGATCTGGCCCGCGCGCTTGGCCTCGGCGACCAGCTGATCGGCTCAAACGACGCGGACCGAAAGACATACATCCTGACCCGCGGCCGGCTGGTCGTGATGCCGGAAGGGCTGATGTTCATGGTGCCGACAAAAATTCTTCCCACGGGCTTCTCTCCGCTGTTTTCGTGGAAAACGAAGCTACGCATGGCGCAAGAGTTGTTCCACCCGCCCGGCGCTGTCGAGCACGACGAATCGGTGGCCGCCTTCGTGGAGCGTCACTACGGAGCGGAAATGGTGGACCGGCTCGCAGACCCACTGCTCTCCGGCGTTTATGGCGGAGAAGCCGCCAATCTCAGCGTCCGCGCCGTACTTCCGCGATTCGCCGAAATGGAGCGCACTCACGGCAGCCTCGGTCGTGCCCTGCTTGCCGCTCGCAAGAAAATGTCGGCGGGGCCTCGCCATCCGGCTCCCCCGCTGTTTACTTCGCTCAAAAACGGCATGCAACATCTGGCGGAGACGGTGGTCTCGCGGCTCACCGGGTCGTCGTTGCTGACCGACGCGTCTGTGCAGGCCATTCAACGGGAAGCCGGAAGTTGGGTCGTGTCGGCGGGTATGCAATCGGATCAGTTTGATGGCGTCATTGTTGCTTTGCCCGCACCCGCTGCGTCGCAGGTGCTGCGCATGGCCAGCCCGGAGCTCTCGGCTGAGCTTGGAGCTGTGCAATACAGTTCTTCGATCACTGTGGGACTGGGCTATGACCGCGAGGTGCGGCAGGTGCTTCCTCCCGGATTCGGTTTCTTGGTTCCTCGCAGTGAAGGCAGGCAGTTGCTGGCTGCGACGTTCGTGCACAACAAGTTCCCCCACCGCGCTCCGGAGGATCGCGCGCTGCTGCGTTGCTTCTTCGCGGGATTGAATGCGGAGAGTGTTTGGCCGTTCGCCGACGAGCAGATCGTTGGCATAGTGCGCAAGGAGTTACAGCAGATTCTCGGCCTGCGTGCCGAGCCTCTGTTCGCCCGGGTGTACAAATGGAAGTCCGCCATGGCGCAATACGGGGTCGGACATCTGGACCGGCTCGACCGCATCGAACGCCTGCGCCAGCAGTTGCCGGGCCTGGCGCTGGCCGGCAACGGGTACCGCGGCATCGGAGTGCCGGACTGCGTGCGGTCGGGCCGCGATGCCGCGAAACAATTCGTAGAGACGTAGCTGGCTACGTCTTTCAGGTCCAGCCGCCTGGTCAGTCCCCCGCGCTCACCTGAGTTTCCGGCGCCGCTTCTTCGTAGGAGATCTCGCTCTCAGGATTCCGGGGCCGCCGCGATTGGCGGCCGAAGAGGGCTTCTCTTATCAGCTTGAAAATCGTCTGCCGGTTCTGCGCCACCACTTTTGCCCACGCCAGCTTCCCCATCATCGGGAAATAGATGCCGCGGAAACACAGGCGCGCCAGGAAGATGTTGACGCGATACCCCAGAGGCTGATCGTCGAGGGAATCGACAGCCTCGGCCAGCGCTGCCGGACTGTAGGCGTGAGCCCATCCGTAGTTCACTTCGGCGTGGGCCTCGTCGATGCTCATCTTCAGAGGCGTGTGCGCCATGGCGAAGGGGATAAATTCTTTCCAGTGTTTGGGACGGGTGAGTCGCCCCGCGAGTTCGAGGCGCTTGTAGAGCGGCGTTGCCGGCAGCGGAGTCAGCAGGCCAAAGATGGGCAAGCCGGGAGGCCAGGTGCGCACCTCGGCCAGCGTGCGCTCGGCCGCCCCGACCGTGTCATTGTCCATGCCGAAGATAAACGAAGTGATCGCATAGACGTTGCGCTTTGCCAACCGCTCGAGCACTTCGGCGTACTCGCCCGGCTTGTTGAATCCCTTGTTCACATCTTTCAGGTTCGACGGATCGATCGACTCCATGCCGATGAACACCCATTTCCCCCCGGAGGCCGCAATCAAATCGACCAGTTCCTCGTCGCGCAAAAGATTGGCGCTGATCTGCGCCACCCAATGTAGTTGCGCTCCAGCGGCGATGATGTCACGGAGGAGCGATTTGGTGCGCTTCACGTTGATGGCAAAATTGTCATCGATGAAAAAAACTGCCATCTGCCCCTTTTCTTTGCGGGCGCGTTTCTTCAACAGCAGCAGTTCGTTGACCACGCTCTCGTTGCTGCGGAAGCGGATGGAATCACCGAAGAATCCAGTCACCGTGCAGAACTCGCAGCCGTAGGGACAGCCTCGACCCGACTCGACGGGAATGATGCGAAACGTCCCCCAGCCCGCGCCGATTTTCTGCAGCATCGATTTCGCGACATGGGGCACCAGATTGAACTGGTCGAGATCGATCGATTGCCACGGAATCACCGGATACTGCTTCAGTGAAGGCTTGCGCGCATTGCCTGTGTCGTCGACGGGAGCGTAGATCTCCTTCAACTCGCCGCGAGCCGCGTCGTCAACGATTTTTGGCCAGGTTTCGTCGGCTTCGCCCAAAGCTACGGCGTCGGCGTGACGCGGTCCGCCGTCACGACCGAGGGCCTCATCGGCGAGCTCGGTCACGTGAGGCCCGCCCATGACCACCTTGACTCCGGTGGCGCGAATGGCGTCGGCGATGCGGTACGCCTTGGCGATCATGCGAGTCATAGCGCCGATGCCGACCAGATCGATCTTTTCATCGCGGACGTATTGGGCGATTTGAGCCTCGTTCAGCGGCTTCGCGTTGCCGTCGATAAGCAGCACTTCGTGTCCGGGCGGGGTCAGCGACTGCAGCAGAAACATCCAGAGATGGGGCATGAAATTGCGAGTAACCCCGTTGTCGGGGTTGTACAGCAGAATCCTCATGACAGCTCCTTAGCGAACAATTTGACGTGCTTCACCGCACGCAGCTGTCACGAGCGATGCCAAGAATTGGCTCTCTGCTGTGTTTTACGGGAATTCAAAGACCACGGGATTGTACACCCGCAACCCAAATTGCAGGTGATTAAGTCACTGCTACAGGGGCACTAGGCGGGCACCTCTGCCTTTTTGGGAATGCGCTCGCGCCGCAGGCGTGCTAGTACCAGCCGAATCTCTTCATAGGTGATCTCGGGAGGCAGAGTATCCTTCAGCGGCTTCAGCCGTTCCAGCCTCGTCACATCAACCTGTGCACACGCTGCTTCGATGACCGATTGCTTGTTTCGATCGATCCACCGCGACTGAAACTCCACCTGCCCGGTTTCGACCAGCGCGGCCACGGCGTTGACCACCGTCGAGAACTGCCGGCCGCGAGTCTGAGCGATTTCCTCAAGAGTCTTCCCCTCGGCCAGCAGGCGCAGGGTCTCGAGGGCGGGCGCCGTTTTCTTTCCGGCCCCGGCTTCCGCTCGCGCTCCCTCTCGATACCGCTGGAGAGCGGCCAGAATCGCCGTCCCGTACATAGCGGCCTTGCGTTCACCGATGCCGGTGATATTCAGCAACTTCCCAATCGAGTTCGGCTGCATCTGGCAGATTTCATCCAGCGACGTATCGTGCAGAACGACGTACGCCGGCACGCCCTGTTCTTTGGCCATGCTTCGCCGCCATTCGCGAAGGTAGTCCCGCAATTGCTGATCCGCGTCAGAGACAGGACTCGGCCGCGCACGCCCGCCGGAAGCCGCACCCACCAAGACCGGCCGCACGGCGGCGGGAGCCGCCACCTCGGTCAGCCACTGCGGCTCACCTCCACAAACGTCACAGGCTCCGCACGACGTCCACTTCGGAGTCTCGCCAAAGTGCGTGCAAATCTGCCGGTGGCGGCACCGGCCTGACTCGGCAAAGGCGCGAATGGTGTGGTAGCGCTGCCAGGCGCGCTCGCGCTCCGCCGAATCCGTGATCTGATTGGCAAAGAATCCCAACAATCCTGCGTCTTGCTTCCGCCAGAGCAAAATGCAGTCGGCGGGATTTCCATCGCGCCCGGCGCGACCCGCCTCCTGGTAGTACTGTTCGACGGACTTGGGCAACGCAAGGTGCACGACTGCGCGCACTGTCGCCTTGTTGATGCCCAGCCCGAACGCGATCGTGCCCACGAGCACGCGCACTTCGTCCGACATCCAGCGCTCCTGGTTACGGCGCCGGTCGGCAGTTTCCATTTTGGCGTGATAACCGACCGCGGCGATCCCCTGATCCTCCAGAAAATCCACCGTCTCTTCCACCTTGTTAATCGTGGGAGAGTAGACAATCACGTTTCCGTTGCTATGCTGACGCAAGGCCGTCACCAGCAGCGCCGACTGCTCCACGCTGTCGCACTCGCGGACCAGGTAGCGCAGGTTCGGACGGTGGAAACTTGCGATGTACTTGTCCGGATTGCGCAACTCGAGCTGCGCCAGAATGTCGTGCCGCACATGGCGTGTGGCGCTGGCCGTGAAGGCCGCAATCGGACGATCCGGAAAACTCCCCCGCAGCCGGCTCAATTGCCGGTACTCAGGGCGGAATTCGTGTCCCCACTCGGAAATACAGTGCGCCTCGTCGATTGCGAAGAAGGAAACAGGCACATTCTGCAGCCAGGTGAGTGTGTCGCCACGCTGCAAACGTTCGGGCGAGAGATACAGCAGACGGTACCTGCCCTCCCGCGCTTGCCGGATAACGCGGCCCTGCTCATCGCCGCTGAGCGAGCTGTTGAGGACAGCCGCGGGAATTCCCATCTGCGCCAGTTGTGCTGCCTGATCTTGCATCAGTGCGATCAGGGGAGAAATCACGATCGCGGTGCGCGCGGAGATGACTGCCGGCAGCTGGTAACACAGCGACTTGCCTCCGCCGGTTGGCATCACGACGCAAGTGTCGTGGCCGGCCAGCAGGCTGCGCACAATCCGCTCCTGCAAGGGACGGAACGAGCTATATCCCCAGTAGCGGCGCAATGGGGTCAGTAGATCCGCTTCCGCCGTCATACACAACAGTATAGGGCGGGGGCGAAGAAATCGTGCCGCAGCCGCATGAGCGCGATCCTGCAGCGCCCAATGCGGTACCTTCAGCTGTGTGTTATCAGTTGTGCGTTATTTGCATTGTGATCGGCGGCAACGTGAACTCGAAATCACTCGGCGCTCCCGGCGGATGGCCATCCAAATCGCGGCGCGCCGGGTTCCCAGGCGTAAATGTTGATGTCAACGCGGCCTTCGCCACCACGTTCGCGAGTGGCGGCTTGAGTTGAGCCAGCGGACCGGCGATGCCCTTGAAGGTCGCATTGGTAGGGGCACCCAGCGCTACCGCGTCCATGGTGAAAGTCGATAAATTGTGTCTGACCGTGAGATCTCCGTCCAGGATTCCAAACTCTATCGAGTAGGTGAGATTCCAGCCCACATGCGTCAAGTGCTGAAAGTAGCCAGCGGCGTTCTTTATCGTGAAGATACTTACCGCACGCCGAACATCGAGGATCTTAAACAGGCTGTTCGCCGCGCCGGTTTTCGTGTTCCGCAAGACCGTTCTGATCGACATGACCGGATGATCGCCCGTGCTAGTGAGCAACTCGCCATCGCCCTCGATCGCGCCTGGCGGCCGCATGAACGGCAATTGCGGATGTTGAAACGCATCCAGCAGGAACGAAGTTCCTATCGCACTGCCGACGTCGATGACGATGTGCCCGGCCTTCGGGTCTTGGCCGAGGTAAGTGATCACGGCCTTTTCGTGCGACATGAACTGCACGAAGCCGATCAACGAGCTATTGAAGTCTGCTGAGTGGCCGGTGAATTTCACGTGACCGCCGAAGGTAAACGCGGTCTGCACCAGAGTTGGGTCGAACGAGAACCCCTTGGTGAGGTTACAAATGGCGAAGTCCTCGTTCAGAGCCGAGTTCGTGAAGAGAGTAGCTCTGGGATGAGCTTCCCCGCTTGTAACGTCGATTCCTGCGGAACTGGCGTCGATGTTGGCCATTGGTCGGGGAGTGTCAGGTCATTTCCCAGCGGCTGCCCGGCGATCGCAACTCGATCGCCAAACGCGCTCGATCGGTGTTCTGGAACGCGACATAGATTGCGTCCAGCGCTCCTAGGGTCTTCGGTCCAACGAGGCCGTCCGGTATGAGACCCTGCTGGCGTTGAAACTTCTTGATAATCTCCTCGGTCTCCTCGCCGAAGATGCCGTCAAGGCGGCCATTGGGTCTCGTCTTCGAGCGCACGAACTTAAATCCAAGCTCCTGCATGCACGATTGAAGCAAGCCGACTGCTTCTTTGTCTGGTTCGCCCTTGCTGATCGCCTGCTTTCCATTCGCTTCTGCACTACACAGCCGAGCGGTGTTCTTCAGCCTGCTGGACAGTAAAGCCATTAGGGCTCCCCAGAACCGAGCGACGTCTCTTCTCCCGTGCGTCGTAGGTAAAATTCTGCTCGCGGCTGCCACGTCGCGTCCCTAACAACAGCCCGAGGGTGATCAGTATACAGCGACTCACGGATTCCGGATTCCCATGTCTTCATTCCGACGAGTGTTGCCGAGGCCCTCGATGTGACGAGAGATCTGCGGTCGTCGGGCATGGCTGAGCGCTGGCCACCGAAGCCTTCGGATACATTCGATCGAACGCCACCCAAGCCATAGCGATCACGACGAAGCACAGTACGCTGCCTTCGGGTCCAACCGAGCCTCCGCTGAGCCATCGCGGACCTTGTAAGGAAGAATGGAGCAGGTGCCCGGGGAAAACCAGGCCGCTGTCGGGAACGGAATAGAAAAACGTTTCTCCCCAATCCCAGGCGGCGTGAAAGCCCACGGAAAACCACAAGTTGCCCGTCCGCCGGAGGGTGAGACAAGAGAAGAGGCCGATGAAGGCAGCGGCCAGCAAGCCCGGCCACTGCTCGCCTCCGTTCCCCAGATGGATCAAACCGAAGGCGCAGGATAAAACGATCCCGGCGGGCCAAAACCCGATGCCGCGCGCCAGCGTGAACTGAGCGTAGCCGCGCAGCAGAAATTCCTCGAAAAACGCGACCAGCATGAACATCGCGGCCCAGAACGCTGCGAATTTCGCGAGGCGGACCCCATGCAGTGCAACGTGACCGAAGGCAAAGACATGCAGTCCGTACAGCGCTGAGATCAGCAGGCTGACGCCGGCAAATCCCCAGACCGCGCCCGACCAAAATAGCTTCCCCAAAGCGTGCCGCACCGGCAGTCCGTAGATTCCCCACGAGCGCCGCTCGATGGGCGCCAGGATCACTAACGGAACGAAAGCGGCGGCGACCCGTCCGGCCTCCTCCAGCAGGGCTGACCACAGGCCGCTAGCGCCAAAATCCCGCAAAAACGCCAACGCCGCTGCCAGCTCTTGCAAGGGGTAGAAAATCATCCCATACAAGAGAAGTCCCCATCCCGGGCGCAGGCCGTCAGGGCCGAAGAAAAGGGTAAGAGCATAGGGAGCTTGAGTTGCAGCGGCAAATGCGGGCGGGACTGGTGCGGGCTGTGTCGGAGTGCTGTCGGCCTTGGTGTCGAGATCGCTCATCGCAGAACTTTCCCCGCAGACTGCCTCCGCCATGGTAAAACACTCGGCTCGACCTTATGCGTCCCTATTTCACGCGCGAACGTTTCGGCCGTCCGCAGGTACTCGCGGGGCTGCTGCTGCTCGCCTTCTTTTGCCAGGCTGTTTGGTTGGTTCATGCCGAGCTTAGCGTCGCCAACGCGCCGGAAGTCCCCGAGGCGGCGCGCATCCGGGAAGGGTGGCGGCAGTGGCACGGACGCGGTATAGCGGGCGCTCCGTTCTTGTACAGCGACGGTGGCGCTCAAGACTCGTTTCACGGCGAGGACCGCGGATTTGACACCGAGCATTCGCCACTGCTCTACCTGGTCTCCGCTGCGCCGTTACTGGCCTGGCCACAGCATTTCGACACCGACTCGGCCCGGTACTGGCGATGGCTTCCGCGCCTTCCCTTCCTGGCCTGCGGTGTTTTTCTCGGGGCATCGCTGTGGTATGTGGCGCGGCGCCTGTGCGGCAACGCCGGAGGGTTCGTTGCCCTCACCTTCTATTGCTTCTCGCCCTCGCTGGTTCAGGCCAGCGCGACCTGGCACGCCGAACCGGAGGTCGTTGCGGCCTGGGGGGCGTTCGGAGCGATCTTCACCGCAATCGCTGTGGCTCATACGCTCTACGCCCCGCGCGAAGTCGTGCTCTGGAACTGGCGGCGAATCGTGCTGCTCGGGATTTCCCTGGCCATCGTGGTTGGAGCGCAGTTCTCGATGATTGTGCTGGTCCCGATGGCGCTCGCATTTCTGCTTTATGTGGCTCCAGTGCGGCGGGCGGCTGCCAGCGTGATCTGGATCGCGGCCTGCGTGGTAGGCCTTGTTCTGCTATTTGCGGCCTACTTCTTTGATCCGCATGCATTTGGCGAGAGCATGCGGCGCGCCTTGTTCTGGGGAGCGACGTGGAGGGGATTCACTGTCTTCGGAGTCTATAAGCAGGTCGCAGTGCAGATTGGGCGCGCGTGTCCGGCCCTTGCGTTGGCACTGCCCGTTGCAATTGTGACCTACGCGGCGTGGCCGCGCACCCGTTATTTCGGCAATACCGCGCCGCTGTTGGTCGCGGTGCTGTTCTTGGGTTTAGGGATGGCGCATCCCCATCTCGCTGGGGCCGGATTTCTGCTGGCGGCGATTCCGTTTCTATTTGTTTTCGTGGCGGGCGTGCTGGCTGATCTGATGGAGACGCGTTATCGTCCGCTGGTAACGGCGGGGGTTGTCGGGATGATCGTTGCCTATGTGGTATGGAGCTTGTTCAACCTCATCCGAGTTCCGCTGGGTTGAGTACTTCGGTCGAGAGCTGGCACCAAATACCGTCGGCGCTCTGCTAGACTTTGCACATTCCAAACGAGGCGAATCATCGATGAACAGGAAATGGACGATAGCCATGGGTATGGCGGCATCCCTGGCTGTCGGCGCGGTCGTAGCCGGCCCAGCGAAGGCGCAGTCGAGCGGCACACCGCATGCGGGGCCAAGCGCTGGACCGCAAGCCGGCGAAAGGAAGGCTGAGGAGCAGTTCAAGAATATCCAGATCCTCAAGGGAGTGCCCGCCGAGCAAATCTTTCCCACCATGCAGTTCATCACGGCCTCCTTAGGCGTGGAGTGCGACTTCTGCCACGTGCAGGGCGCGTTTGAAAAAGACGACAAGAAAACCAAGCAGACCGCGCGCAAGATGATGGAGATGATGTCCGTGATCAACAAGGACAACTTCGAAGGGCATCGCGAAGTGACGTGCTACTCATGCCATCGCGGCAGCGCGAAGCCGGCAGGTATGCCGCCGGTAATGACGGAAGAGCCGAAAGAGGCCATGGGCGGGCCGAAGAAGCTAGACGGCGAGACGAAGGAATACTCCGGGCCAAGCCCCGACCAACTTCTAGAGAAATATGTCCAGGCGATCGGGGGCGCGGCAGCCGTCGAGCGGGTAACCAGCCGGGTGATGAAGGGGACGATCGAATTCGGAGGAAAGTCGCTGCCCATCGAGATTTATGCGAAGGATCCGGACAAGCGGGTTTCGTTCACCCACATGCCCGAAGGAGACAACGTCACGGCATTCAACGGACACGAAGGATGGCTGGGCATGACGGGGCATCCGCTGCGCGAAATGCACGGAAGCGATCTGGATGGAGCGGCGATCGATGCGGATTTGCATCTCGCGACGCATTTGAAGCCGATGTTCAGCGAGATGCGCGTGCGAGGGACGGAGAAGGTTGGCGATCTCGAAGCCTATGTCGTGGTGGGTCAGCACGAAGGCAAGCCACCCATCCAGCTGTTTCTTGACGAGCAATCGGGATTGCTGGTGCGCCTGGTGCGCATTGGCGAGACTGCGCTGGGGCAGATGCCTACTCAGATTGATTACGCCGACTACCGGGACGCGGGTGGAGTGAGGATTCCCTACCGGTGGACACTGGCGCGCCCCGGGGGACGGTTCACGATTCAGGTGATGGAGGTAAAGGAAAATGTTCCGGTGGATGATGCCAAATTCGTCAAGCCAGCAGCCCCACCGGAGCCGCCGAAACCACCCGCGAAATAGTAGACAGGCGCAAGCAACAGCACAGAGCACCGGTGGTTTAGAGGAGAGAAAAATGGCTTGTCGACAGCCTTACAGAGCTTCATCTTGCTTGACGTCTCGATTGTTCTTATTAGTTCTTCTTACACCGAGAGTTCTCCCAGCCTTGTCTGCCCAAACGCATCCGAAAGCGGATGATCTGCTGCGGCAGATGACTCTAGAAGAAAAAATTGCTCAACTGGCGCAGTTGCCCGGAATTCCGATTCCGGAATTCAACGAGCAAGTGGGGGAACCGGAGGAGGTCGCAAGAAAATATGGGGCGGGATCGGTGCTCTGGGTCGCCGATCCCAAAGAGATCAATCGCTGGCAGCATCTCGCGGTCGATCAATCCCGGCTTCACATTCCGATCCTGTTCGGGCTGGATGTAATCCACGGCTACCACACGATTTTTCCTGCGCCGATCGCGATGGCGTCGTCTTGGGATCCGAAGCTGGTGGAGGCGGCACAGACGATCGCGGCGCGAGAGGCCCGGGCGGCGGGGATTGCGTGGACGTTCGGCCCTATGGTCGACATCGCCCGCGATGCCCGGTGGGGGCGCATGGTGGAAGGTGCGGGAGAGGATCCCTACCTGGGCGCAGCCATAGCCCGCGCACAGGTTCTCGGATTCCAGGGGCATGAACTGGGCGGGTCCGACCACGTGCTGGCGTGCGTGAAACACTATGCCGGCTATGGCGCAGCCGACGGCGGGCGCGACTATGACTCGTCTTACATTCCAGAAGAGGAAATGTGGAATGTGTACTTGCCGCCCTTCAAGGCAGCCGCAGATGCGGGCGTTGGATCGTTTATGAGCGCCTACATGGACCTGAATGATGTGCCGGCCAGCGGCAATCGCTGGCTGCTGCACGATGTGCTGCGCGAGGCGTGGAACTATAAAGGCTTTGTGGTCAGCGATGCCAACGCGGTTCACAGCCTGATCACACATGGTTACGCTCGCGACGGCCAAGACGCAGCGTTCAAAGCATTTTCTGCCGGGCTGAACATGGACATGGCTAGCGGGACCTATCTGAAATATCTTGCTGCTGAAGTGACACAAAGGCGGGTCTCCATGCAGCAGATCGATGACGCGGTGCTTCCGATTCTCGAAACCAAAATCCGGCTGGGTCTCTTCGAGCACCCGTATGTGGACGAGTCCGGCATTGCGCAGGTTCTGAATATGCCGGAGCATGCTCAGGCGGCGCGCAACGCGGTCCAACGGTCGGTGGTGCTGTTGCGCAATGAACAGAAAATGCTGCCGCTGGACAGAAAGCAGATCAAATCCATTGCCGTGATCGGGCCGCTGGCCGACGCGCAGCTCGATTTGCTTGGCATGTGGGGCGCGCTGACCAAGCCTGGAACGACCGTCAGCCTTCTCGAGGGAATCAAAGATAAGGTCGGGGATGCGGTGCACGTCGAGTTCGCACACGGGCCGAATATCCGGCGCGACATCCCCTCATTCTTCGAAAATGCTCCGATGATTACGATTAAAGAGCAGCCGGAGCAGACTGCGGAAGAAGCGCGCAAGGCGATGGAAGACGCGGTCGCGTTGGCCAGAAAAAGTGATGTTGCCGTGCTCGTGCTGGGCGAGATTGCCCTGATGAGCGGGGAGGCCGCATCGCGGTCGTCGCTCAAGCTCTCCGGCGGGCAGGAGGAATTGCTGGAAGCTATTGCCGCGACTGGCAAACCGGTCGTGCTGGTGCTAGTGAATGGTCGTCCGCTCGACATTTCGTGGGCTGCCGTCCACATCCCGGCAATTCTCGAGGCTTGGTATCCCGGAAGTCAGGGTGGGAATGGCCTGGCCGATGTGTTGTTTGGAGACGCAAATCCGGCAGGGCACTTGCCGGTGAGCTGGCCCCGCAGCACGGGACAACTTCCGATCTACTACAGTCACAATCGGACGCAGGCTCCCGAGGATGCTCCCGATTTCAAATCGAGGTATTGGGATGTCCTGACCAGCCCGCTCTACCCGTTCGGGTACGGCCTGAGCTACACAGACTTTTCTTTTGACAATCTGAAAACCAGCCAGGCTGAGGCGAAAGTTGGCGCCAGTCTTGAGGTGTCAGTTGACGTCACTAACACTGGCAGCCGGGCGGGAGATGCTGTCGTGCAACTCTATATTCACCAGCGCGCCGGAAGCGCTTCGCGTCCGGTCCGGCAGTTGAAAGGCTTCCAGCGGGTCAACCTGGCTGCGGGTCAGAAGCAGACCATTCACTTCGTGCTCGGACCAGACGAACTGCGGTTCTGGAGCCCGGCCAAGAAAGGGTGGGTGGTTGAACCCGAGCGGTTCGACGTATGGGTGGGGGAAGACTCGACCGCCAAGCTGCATGGAGAATTCCGCCTCAGGGAGTGACTGCGGTTTCGGAGTTTCTTAAGCCCGTCATCGGACCATCAACGGCGAGGCGGCCCGGTCGTTTCTTCCGGATCGTGAGCGGCTTGTGTGACCAGCGGATCGGCCTCGATTTTGACCTCGACTCCGGCTCCTTCTTTGAGCTTAACTTTGTCGCCCTTATCATCGGTCAGGCTATTCGGAACTCGAATCTCTCGATAAAGATGATCCGCGCCCTCAACGACGATCTGAGCTTTCTCGGGCTCACCCGAGTGGGGGATAGACTTGATGACTTTTTCAACTTTTGCTGGAAGTGTAGTAGTAGCCTTTGACTTCTTGGTAGACACAGCTTAAGACCCCCTCGAATCTGGTCCTCTGGGAAGCGACACAGTGTTTGACGTTCACTATCTTAGGTGTTTACCCCTACGCGCCATCAGTAAAACACTGTAGGGGACTTTAAACGCCTTGAGTCTCGCAGGTTAGGGCCGCTGCCGCGTCCGTCTGTGCAAAATGAGGACGAGCCCCAGCAGTCGGTCGCTTTCAGAGCTTTTTCAGGTTCTCTGGATACAGTCAAAAGCGTATCGTAACCCCCGCAAGGATTTCCATTGAAGCCCCGGTTGCTCTATATCTTCGTCGCGCTGCTCAGTTTAGCGACCTCTCCTCCGCTTCTGGCGCAGGGATCGGGTCCGTCCGCCGATCCCGGCCTAGCTGGCGACGACCCTCGAGGCACGCATTCCGTGTCTGGAGTTCTGCTGGACCCTTCCGGGGCGGCCATCGTCAAAGCGCAGGTCACGCTGCTCGGCACGAGGACAGAGATAGTCGCCCAGACCCAGACTGACGTCGTCGGAGCTTTCCAGTTCGACAACCTTGCTCCCGGCAAGTACACGATTGATTTTCACGCGGAAGGATTTCGCGACACCCACATGCTCGTCGCGGTCGCTGCCAAGAGATTCTCTCCGCTCCGGGTCGTGCTGCAGATCCTGGTGCAGACGGAAAACGTAACCGTGGCGACTGGGGCTAACGTCCCGCTGGTGAGTACCGAGACCTCGGAGAATCAGAACAATAACGCCATCGACCGCGATGCGCTCGACCGCGTCCCCGTCTTCGACCAGGACTACATCACGACCATGTCGCGATTCCTGGACGACAGTGCGACGGGTACGAACGGGGTCACGCTGGTGGTGAATGGGATCGAAGCGAACGGGCCGGGCGTGACCCCGTCGGCCGTCGAGGAAGTGAAGATCAACAACAATCCTTACTCGGCAAGATTTTCGCGCCCGGGCCGGGCTCGTCTGGAGATCATCACCAAGGGCGGGTCTCCCGACTATCATGGCTCGCTGAATTTCATGTTTCGCGATTCCGTGTTTGATGCCAGCAATGCCTTTGCCACCTTGGGGAAGCCGCCCGAGCGCCGCGAATATTTCGAAGGCTCGGTTACCGGGCCGATCCGCCACAGCAAGCACACCAGTTTCCTGCTGTCGCTCGACGAGGACTTGCTGGATCAGCAAGCCATCATGGATGCAAGCGCGATCTCCGCCGCTGAGGCAGACGGCTTTGGGCCGTTTGCCCAGTCGGTTGCCAATCCCACGCATCACTTCTTTGGGTCGGGCCGCATTTTTCACGATTTGGCCAATGGCGACCAGTTCTGGATCGGATACTCGTACGAACATCGCTCCAGCGAAAATTCGAACGTAGGCGGGACCATTCTTCCCAGCGCTGCCACGGACACGAATTTTCTGGAGCATGAGATCAACGTCAGCTACCTGCACCAGTTTTCCTCCCATTGGCTGAACCAGGCCCGGTTTCTCGTCGGGCACTACGATAACAAGGTCGCCAGCGTCAATCCCGACCCTCAAATCGCCGTATCCGGACTGTTTACCGCGGGCGGCGCGCAAGCCGACTCGCGGCGCACGGAATACCACTTTGACGGTACCGACTTTGCTACCTACGCCAACGGCAGGCATCAACTAAGTTTTGGAATTGACATTCCCGACATCAGCCGGCGCGGGCTTGACGATTTCACGAACCGCGGCGGCACTTACACCTTTGCGACCTATTCCCCCGCGGCGGCCCCGTCGCCCGCAACTTACCTGCTACAAACCGGGCAGGGGCACGTGGCTTTTCTGGAAAAGGTCATCTGCGGATTTGTCGAGGACAATATCCGGCTGAAGTCGAACTTCTCCGTTTATGTGGGCGTGCGTTATTACTGGCAGAACTACTTCCACGACGAGCCCCACAACTTTGCCCCGCGCGTCAGCTTCGCCTACGCGCCCACGGCGAAGGGCAAAACTGTAATCCGCGCCGGCGCGGGAGTGTTTTACGACCGCACCGGGCCCAGCCCAATCGGCGATCTGCTGCACTTCAACGGGGTGAACTTGCTGCGTTTCATCCTGGAGCAACCGTCGTTTCCCGTCACGCCCGGTGACCTGGCTGGCGTTCCGACGAGCATCGTCACCCTCGACCCCAGACAGCGCATTCCCTACACGATCCAGTACAGCGTCGGCGCCGAGCAGCAGGTCACCGCCAAGAGCACGTTCAGCGCTGTTTACATTGGCACGCGCGCCATTGATGCATTCCGCTCCATCGATGCCAACGAGCCGGTGTTCTCCCGAGGAAGCTGGGTGCGACCCAACCCGTCTCTAGGCCAAGTGCGGCAGATTCAATCCGAGGGATACTTGAAGGGCAACGCGTTGGAGCTTACCTTCCGCGGGAAGCCCAGCAAATATTTCTCCGGGCAGATTCAGTACACCCTCAGCCGAACCGACAACAATTCGAGCGGCATTACCTTCTTCCCGGCGAACAGCTACGATCCCTCAGCCGACTGGGGACGCGCGGACACCGACCGTCTGCACAAGTTCGATCTGCTGGCCTCGTCGCAGCCCACGAAATACTTCACGCTCGGCGCCGCACTCTCGGTTTACTCGGGCAGGCCGGTGAACATCACCTCGGGCGGCGATGATAATCACGACGGCACCCTCAATGATCGCCCCGCCGGCGTGCTGCGCAATACCATGGCGGGACCGGGCCTGATCAATCTCGACCTGAACCTGTCCCACGATTTTCCCCTCTCGAAGGCAAAGAAAGAATCGCGGGTCTTCACCGTCTCGCTGAACTCCTTCAACGTCCTGAACCATCCGAATTATGTAACCTACATCGGAGCCATTTCTTCGAAACTGTTCGGGAAGCCGGTCGCCGCGCAGCCTCCGCGCCGCATGCAGCTCGACGTGCAATTCAAGTTCTAAGCCGGCAATTCAATAACAAAACCTGATAGGGGCGATAAATAGATTCGATTTCCGCGATGGCCGTCGCGGACGGTACAGTGATGCGTCGTTGAATTGATCGGCATACGAATCCGCACAGGGGTCACGTTTCGGTGTCTATGGGTAAGAAGCTGATCGCCACGTTTGCGACAGCTTTTCTGGTTTTCGCTTTAGCGCATGTAGTCTGCGCCCAGATAGCCGCGGGCTCGGGCAGGGATACAAATGCGCGGTTCGTCAAACTCGAGCAACAAGCAGCCGAGGCCAAGAGTTCCGCTGACAACGCCTGGATGCTGACCAGTGCAGCTCTGGTGTTAATGATGACCGGTCCGGGGCTGGCGTTGTTCTATGGCGGCCTGGTCCGCAAGAAGAACGTGATTGGCACGATGATGCAGAGTTTTGCCCTGATGGCCGTCGTCACCGTGCTGTGGGGGCTGTTCAGCTACAGCCTGTCGTTTGGCTCGGGCACCAGTTTCATTGGAGGGCTCGAGAATGTTTTCCTGCGCGGCGTGGGAGCGGCGCCGGACGTGGACTATGCGGCAACGATTCCGGCGCAGACTTTCATGGTCTATCAGCTGATGTTCGCTATCATCACGCCCGCACTGATTGCCGGAGCGTTCGCCGAACGCATGAAGTTCAGCGCCATGATCGCATTTATGGTTTTCTGGTCGGTGGTCGTCTATGACCCGATGGCTCATATGGTGTGGGGCAAGGGCGGGCTGCTGAATGCCTCGCTGGGCGGGCGTTTCCCGACGCTGGATTTTGCGGGTGGGACCGTGGTGCACGTCACATCGGGAGTCTCTGCGCTGGTATGCGCGCTTTATCTGGGCAAGCGGGTGGGGTATCCGAAGGAGGCAATGCCACCGCATAGTGTGGTGCTGAGCTTCATCGGCGCATGCCCGTTGTGGGTGGGATGGTTTGGATTCAATGCGGGGAGCGCGCTGGCAGCGGGCAGTCTGGCGACCAGCGCATTTGTCGCGACGCACTTCGCGGCGGCCGCCGCCACGGTGGGATGGGCCGGGGCCGAGTGGATCCGCAACGGAAAGCCGAGCGTGCTGGGAGGAATCTCGGGAGCGGTTGCGGGGTTGGTAGCGATCACGCCAGCAGCGGGTTTCGTGAAGCCGATGGCAGCGCTGATCATCGGCTTGATCGCAGGCGTGTTCTGCTATGCGATGGTGGCCAAGGTCAAGGCGAAGTTTGGCTATGACGATTCGCTGGATGCCTTCGGTGTACATGGGGCGGGAGGGACGCTGGGAGCGCTGCTAACCGGTGTTTTCGCGGTCAGCGCGGTGAATCCCATATTCAAGGACGCGCAGGGGAATACCGTGGCCTCCGGGTTGATCGAGGGCAATGCGTATCAACTGCTCAACCAGTGCGTGGGGGTTGGCGTTGCCTGGCTCCTCGCCATCGTGGGCACCTTAGCGATCCTGAAGATCGTAGACGTCACCATAGGTTTACGAATTACGGAGGAGGAAGAAGTGCAGGGCCTGGATCTCTCCCAGCACGGAGAAGAGGGATACTATTGGGAGGCGTCGGCGTAGGTTGGCAGGAACGTGTGGTTGTGGCCATCCGGTGCGACGACAGCGTAATTAAGCAGAACAGGACTTGAAAATATCATGACGAAGCTTGAGGCGGTCATCCAAAACTCCAAGCTGGACGCGGTCAAAACGGCGCTCCACGAAATCGGCGTCGAGGGCATGACGGTGATCGAGGTGCGAGGCCACGGACGGCAGAAGGGACACACCGAGGTCTACCGCGGCCGCGAGTACAGTGTCGATCTGATCCCCAAGACCAAGATCGAGATGGTCCTGCCCGATGCCATGGTCGAGAAGGCCGTGCAGGCAGTTCTGGGCGCGGCTCGGACGGGCAAGATCGGCGATGGCAAAATTTTTCTCTCGCGCATGGATGAAGCGATCCGCATACGCAATGACGAGCGCGGTGAAGGAGCGTTGTAGCGCGGAGCGATCCGCCCGAGCCTTCCATGATGGCGGCGTCCCCATTGATCAACGAACTTCGGAGCTCTCTCAGCGAGGAATCGGCGCGCATTCAGCGGGCGTTCGAGTCCTCCGGCGATGGCCGCGCGGCCGTGGCGCAACGTACGAGGCTGATTGAAGACATTCTCCGAAAGCTATGGTGTGACATCGTTTCCCCCGACGCCTCGGGGCCGCCTAATATTGCTCTGGTAGCGACCGGCGGATTCGGGCGGGGATGGTTGTTTCCGTATTCCGACATTGATCTGCTGTTTCTCTTCGGTGACCGCGACGGTGAGCAAGCCTTCCGCGATCCGGTGCGGAAGTTTTCCCAGGAACTGTGGGACCTGCGCCTGAAGCTAAGTCCGGCGTCGCGCACCTTGGCCGAATGCGACCGCTACGACTCCAATAACACCGAGTTCACGATTTCTCTTCTTGATTGCCGCTATCTGATGGGCGACCGCGACTTGTTCCGCAAGCTCCATGACAAGGTGATCCCGAAGCTGGTGATGCGGGAGTCGAAGGCGCTGCTTCAGGGGCTGGCGGAGGTCACTCGCGAGCGGCACGCGAAACATGGCATGACGCTCTATCACCTGGAGCCGAATTTGAAGGAGGCTCCAGGCGGGCTGCGTGACTGCAATGTGGCCTCCTGGCTTGCACTGATTTCGGCCATCAACAAGCTGCACGACTGGCCGGACGCGAGTTCGCTTCGGGCTCCGGTAAAAAAACAACTGGAGGCGGCACTGGACTTTCTGATGTCGGCGCGGTGCTTTCTGCACTTCCGCCATGGACGCGATGACAACACGCTCAGCTGGGGAGAGCAAGATGAAGCCGCGGCGCGCAAGGTCGGAGCCGCCGACGCTCTGGAGCTTTCGGCCGCGGACTGGATGAGGATTTATTTCGGTCACGCACGCGCCGTGCAGCGGACGGTGACGCAACTGCTCGAGGAGATTCCGGAAGCGTGGTCGGCGCTCTACCGGCAGGTGCAGAGCTGGAGGTCGCGGCTGACCACGGCAGATTTCTCGGTGGTCGACGGGCTGATTTTTCTGCAGCAGCCGTCGGCGCTGCAAGATCCTGAGGTGCTGCTGCGGCTGTTTCACTTTATGGCGCACCACGGCCTGAAGTTGAGCGCGACCACCGAATACCGCATCGAGCAGGCGCTCCCGGCGCTGGCGGTGACTCCGCCGCGGGGAGCGGAGCTGTGGCTGTATTTGCAGGAGACACTGCTGCAGCCCTACGCCGCCGACGCCTTGCGGGCAATGCACTCCCTTCGGTTGTTGACGCTGCTTCTCCCGGAATTGAACCTGATTGATTCGCTGGTGGTGCGCGACTTCTATCATCGCTTTACGGTCGATGAACATTCGTTTCTCGCTATCGAGAGCCTGCACCGGCTGAAGCAATCGAAGTCGGAGTGGGACCAGCGCTATGGGGGACTGCTCGGCGAATTGGAAGATCCGGAGCTGCTGCATCTGGCGCTGCTGCTGCATGACACGGGAAAGGGCATCCCCAGCGGCAGTCACGTTGAGGCCAGTCTGGACGTCGCCAACCACGCCATGGATCGCCTGGATGTGGACCCGAAAGAACGGGCCGAAGTGCTGTTCCTGATTGCCAACCACCTGGAGATGTCGGCGACGCTGCGCCGCGACATTTTCGATCCAGCGACAGTCGCGGCATTCGCCGAGAAAATGGGAACGCCGGAGCGGCTGAAGATGCTTGCGCTCCTGACCTACGCCGACATCAAGGCGGTGAACCCGGAGGCCCTGACGCCGTGGAAGGCGGAGAATGTCTGGCAGCTATACATCGGCGCGGAAAACTATTTGAACCGCAGCGCCGACCAGCGCGTGCACGCCGACGTAAATGACGAAAAGCTGGCCCGGCTCCGCTCCCTGGCGCCGGTAACCAGCAGCAAGTTCAAGGGATTCCTGGAAGGATTCCCGCAAAGGTACTTGCTGGTGCATACCGCCGAGGAAGTGATGCGGCACTTGGGCATGGCGGACGAACTGGGAGTCGATCCGGTGCAGGTGGAACTGAAGCGCGGGCGACATTGGTATGAACTGACGCTGGTCACCCAGGATCGTCCGTTTCTGTTTGCCACGCTGGCGGGAGTGCTGGCGGCGTGGGGCATGAATATCGTGAAGGCGAACGCATTCTCGAATCAGGCCGGGACGGTCGTCGACACGATTTCCTTTACCGACCGGTTCCGTACGCTGGAGCTGAACCTTTCGGAGTGGGAACGGTTCCGGCGCAGCGTGACCAGCGTGCTGCTGGGCGAGGCTGATCTCGAGAAGATGCTACGCGACCGCCAACGCTCGGAGAAGGGCGCGATCGCAAAGGTGAAAGTGGAGACCAAGATTGAGTTCGACGATTCGTGCTCGTCGACGAGCACGCTGGTGCAAGTAATCGCGCAGGATCGTCCGCGGCTGCTGCACCGGATCGCGTCGTGCCTGTCGGATCAGGAGTGCAATATTGAGATCGCTTTGATCGATACCGAGGGGCAGATGGCGATTGACACGTTTTATCTGACGTCCGGCGGGAAGAAGCTGAAGGCCGAGCATTGCCGGCAGGTGGAGAAGGCGCTGGTGGAGGAGTTGCGGGGGGAGTGAGGTGCGAATCGCTGGACGGCTAGGGTCTCAAACCGATGTTCCCCATCCGTCAAAACCGCAGGATCGTTCTTTGCCTGCCGTGACCATCCAGGTGACCCACTGATCTAGAATCGCAGGCGAGACGGCTGTCTCCTTGGTCCTCCCCTCAACCCGCCATCTGCGGCGCAGAAATGAGCCAGCTGACTCAACCTTAACTTCGTAATCCGTCTCCTTCCGCAGGAGGGCACAGATCTTGTCCGCAGACTCCCGACTGGGCGCGTTGTAAGAGAAATCCAAACGCAACCTGCTGCTCTCTGTCACACCGTGTTGCTGCAACGCAGCCCACGTCTGGCGGTTCATCGTAAGCTGTTGGGCGAGGATCCCCTCGTAGTTTGTCTCTTGCACGTTGGAATCAGAACCTATTCTCTCCCTTGAGCTTCGTTCTTCTTGCTTCACTTCGCCGAAAACTTGAACACCGTACTCGAGCGGAACGTTTCCCCCGGCTTCAGGATCGTCGTCGGAAAATCCGGATGGTTCGGCGAATCGGGGAAGTGCTGCGTTTCCAGGCAGAAGCCGTAGCGGTGTTTGTAGACGTGGCCCTGCTTTCCGGTGATGGTGCCGTCAAGGAAATTTCCGGTGTAGAACTGCACCCCGGGCTGGGTGGTGGAGACTTCCAGCACGCGGCCGCTGGTGGGTTCATAAACGCGCGCGGCTAGGGAGAGGCCGTCGCCCTTGCGGTCGAGAACCCAGTTGTGATCGTACCCGTGGCCGAGGACCAGCTGTTCGTAGTTGTCGTCGATGCGAGCGCCGATTTTGGTCGACGTGGTGAAGTCGAATGGCGTTCCCTTGACGGGGCGGAGTTCACCGGTGGGGATGAGATTCTTGTCGACCGGGGTGAAGCGGTCGGCGTTGATCATGATTTCGTGATTCAGAATGTCGCTGGTGCCTTCGCCCGCCAGATTGAAATAGCTGTGTTGGCTCACATTGATGGGCGTGGCCTTGTCGGTGGTTGCTTCATAATCAATGACGAGTTCGTTCGAGTCGGTCAAAGTGTACGTGACTTTGACCTTGAGGTTGCCGGGAAATCCCTCTTCGCCGTCTTTACTGACGTAGCTGAAAGCCACGCCAGTCTTGCCTTTCAGCGGTTCACCGTCCCAGACCACTTTGTTGAAAGTTTTGTCGATGCCGCCGTGCAGCGTGTTGGGCCCGTCATTCTTGGGCAAAGTGTAGGTTTTGCCGTCGAGCGTGAACGTTCCGTTGGCGATGCGATTGGCGTAGCGCCCGACGATGGCGCCGAAGTACGGAGGATTAGGGATGTACCCCTCGAGCGTTTCGTGTCCCAGCACAACGTCGCCGACCTGACCCTTACGGTCGGGAATGCGGATGGAAAGGACGATGCCGCCATAGTTCATAGCACGGATTTCGACGCCGTGAGCATTGGTGAGCGTGTACAAGGTTACGGGCCTCCCGCCCTGCGTGCCGAAGGGCTGTTGTTGAACTCCGGAATTGTGTTTTGCAGACTGAGCGAGAAGCAATCCGCCGATCGCGAGGACGAGAACGCATGGGGGTAAGAAGCGTCGTGGCATCATGGCGGAAAGTGTACTACGGGAACAGGCATTCAGGCTCGGTCTGGAATCACCGGGAAGAGGACGCGCCGACGCCACCTGCGCCCGAGGACGCGCAGAAGGCGCTTTCTCGCAGATCGATCCATTCCATGGCGTGGGCTGAGGCCATGGCGCAGCGATAGTCCTGGCAATGGTGGAGATGGAAGGTGTGGCCGAGCTCGTGAACGGATTCCTTGAGCAGCCGCTGGCTGAGCAAGGCGTCGTCGCGGTCGAAGCCGTAGAACTCCTGGCGCAGCCGGTGGAACGAAACGATGGCGCAAGGGCCTCCCATTTGTGCTTCGCCGAAACCTACTTGAGGATCGGGATGTAGAGAGCGAACGCGGTGATGCCAATGAGCCGCCAGCATTCCGCGCCTGCCACGGCCTGCATGCGCTGCGGCAGTCCCGAAGAGTGATACTGCTGGCGCTCAATCTGATAGGCAGAGGTGGGATCGAGTTCAACCGGGTTCATCGCGACTCCACCGGAGTTCGCGTCCGGCCAAAGCGCTTAAGTTTGTGATGGAGCGTGACGCGGTCGATACCCAGGACCTCGGCGTGCGTGCGCTCCCGATTTGTGAGCACCGCGAATTCGTTCATAACTCATGTTAGCTTCGCCTTCTCCTGGGTGAATCGTGTCGTGATGCGTGGCACCGGCCTTTGTGATCCGAATCACGGATTGGGCCGCTGCGCTCTGGCTTCGGAGCGATTCCCGGTGGTACGATCGCGGGCGAGATGAGCATTCCCAGCGCGGTTCTCTCAATAGTCGTGTTCCTTTCGTCGCTGGCACCCACGGCGTTTGCCGCAGGCCAGTCCCCATCTCCGCCCACACACGCGATTGTGCTGCACGCGGCGCGGCTGTTCGATGTGAAGAAGGGCCGCATGATCCAGCCGGGCGAGATTCTCATTCAAGGGGAGCGGATCGCCGAGGTAGGGTCCGCCGTCAAGCGTCCGGCCGGGGCAGAGGTCATCGATCTGGGAGATCGCACGTTGCTGCCCGGTTTGATTGACGCGCACATTCACCTGTTTCTGCACCCCGGCGCCGAGGATCTGCAGACCGTACAGGAATCTGTTCCGCAACGGACGATCACAGCCACGCTGTCTGCGCGAGATGACCTGATGGCGGGCTTCACCGCCGAGCGCGACATGGGGACCGAGGGCGCGGGCTCGGCCGACACCGCGGTGCGCAATGCCATCGACGAAGGCCGCATTCCGGGACCGCGGCTGCGCATCAGCGGGAATGCCATCAACATCCTCGGCGGTCACGAGGACGCGATGGGCTATAACCCGGAGCAGCACGTTCTCCCCAACGCGACGTATGCCAACAGTGCGGAGGAACTGGTCGCCGTCATGCGGCAGCAGTTCAAGGAGGGCGCGGACTTCATCAAGATTTATGAGACCGGGACGGATTCGGTTCAGGATGGCAAATTCTCGACTGTCCATCAGTACACGGAGGCGCAACTGGAAGCTGCGGTGAAAGAAGCGGCGCGCGTGGGCAAGTCCGTGGCGGTGCATGCCACCGGAGAGCCTGGGACACTGTTCGCGGCGCAAGCCGGAGTGGCCTCGATCGATCACGCGAATCAACTCGGAGACCAGACCATGCGGCTCATGAAGGAGAAGCAGATCTTCGCGGTGCCGACCTTTACCATCTTCGAATATTTCGCCGACCACGCGCAGACGCCGCAGCAAAGTGCGCACGAGCACCAGATGCTCGACGCAAAAATTCAGGAGTTCAAAAAGCAGATCGCGGCAGGAGTGCCGATGGCAGTCGGGTCGGACGTGGGCCCATTTCCACATGGCACGCAGGCGCGCGAATTTGTGCTGATGGTGAAATATGGCATGTCTCCGCTGGCCGTACTGCAGGCGGACCTGCTCAACGGGGCGAAACTGCTTGGCTGGGACGGCCAGATTGGGGCGCTTGAGGCCGGCTATCTGGCGGACGTGATCGCGGTGCCGGGTGATCCATTGCAGGATATCGGAGTCCTACAGAAAGTTAGCTTTGTGATGAAGGCCGGAGTGATTTACAAGAAGTAGGTCCCCAGCTGGTCCATAACGACCAGATCCATTGACCAGCGCGGCGGCCTTTGAGGGTAAATCCCGAGGCATCGACCGCAAAGGACTGCGTATTCGTCGCCGGTTCTCATGAGAGAGCAACGTCAAGCGGCCGATACCGAATAGCTTGCCGCAATTCTAATACTGGGCGCGTGGATGCCCAGTTGCGCCTGCTTGTGTGCTGCGCGCGGGGCTCGGCGAGCACGTATGACTTCCCGCCGCCTGCCTGAATGTGTGCGACGCGTTGCTTCTGCCATCGCCGTGTGCTGCGCTTGCCTTTCTCTCTGGGCACAGGGGGCAGCCACAGGTGCACTCCCCAACGCGCCTTCGGCCACGCCGAGCCTGGCGGTGCTCGCCGCGTCGCCGGTCATCCTTCCATCACCTCTGCAACCGGGGGCGCCGGTAGCCAGCGAGCACCGGTTCTGGGACAAGCAGAATGTTGCATTGTTTACAGCGTCGGCAGCTTTGAGCGTTGCCGACTTTGCGGTCACTCGCGCAAACCTGCGAAGCGGCGCCGCGAACTGAATCCCGTGGCGCGCATGTTCGGACCGATCCACAGCCGGACTTGCCACGAACTTCATCGGCGAAACCGCGGGGAGGGGTTGGCTTGAGCTACTTCTTCCACAAGACCGGCCACCACAAGCTGGAGCGGATCGTATCGCTGGTGAACATTGGAGGTTCCGCCGGCAGGGGTGAGCTACGGTCTAGTCCACCGGTAATTCAGGGGCAAACGTTTCTCTGCAAACGACCTCTGTTTGGGTGTTCGCCAATTCTCGCGCGGTATTCCCAGAATGGGTCTGCTTGCCGCTTCGGGGGGTACGCCCCTCCCCCCGGTATATTCGAATCATAGAGTTAGCGAAATCGCGAAATAATCTACGGGGCACAATCACTTGCGGGGAAAATCTTGATGTCAAAGAACTTAGAAGCTGGAATTCCAGAACCGATGTTCCGAAATGGGACGAATGTGATCTCTGCACACCGTCACGGCCTCAACGATGATGGCGGATTCTGATGGCGGAGGCAAGGTTGGATGTCACATCTGGTTGTGCAAAACAGGCTCAGCAATCCGGTGTTGAGACGCGGCGTTCAGTGTGTGCATGAGCACTCTTCTTTCGCCCCACGGGGCTTGCTGATTTCCCACTTTGACCCTTCCGTCCGAGCGGTGAGCTAGGCTGACTTGCGTGGTAATCCAGCCGCAACGTTTCAATCTTTGGTGAACAAAGCTAAAGGCCGCACCTTTCGGCGCGGCCTTCGATTCAATCAGGGCGCAGTCGCAGGGCGTCCTTCAGATCGATGTTTAGAAGCGAACGCGAAGGCCCAGTTCGATGTTTCGCGGCTCGCCCTCGCCACTGTACCCGGTGTTGTACCCGAGAGCACCAAAACTGGAGGTAGCGTAGAGGCCGAGGTAATTATCGGTCCACTGCATGTGGTTGAACACGTTAGCGAAGACGCCTTGAAATTCCAGGCTGACGCTCTCAGCCACCCGGATGTTCTTCTTGATGCTGAAGTCCATATTCCAGTAGGCCAGTCCGTTGAGAATTCCGCTGCCACCGTCCCTGGTGTCTACCCCCAGAATCGGGTTACGCCAGTTCATGACCTGGGCCGCTGGGTTCTGAAAATAATCCACGGGATACCCGTTCGTTAGACCTTTGCAGGAGCCCGCGTTCAATGTGCTGCCAGGGCAGTAGTAGGCGTGAGTGTGGGGAACGGGGCCAATGGGTACGGCGTTCTCCGTGTCGTAGGCACTGCAGCCGGCACCATCACAGGAACCAAAGGCCTGAGAGTTGCCAAAGGTGGTACCGTTTTGGGTGGGGACGCCGGACCCTGCTGCGAAGATCGAGGCAAACGTCCAGCCGCCCAGCACTCGTCCCAGCATTCCCGACTGCCCTTTGAAGATTGGGGGCGAGTAAACGAAGTACGTGTTAAAGAGGAATTTGCGGTCCCATGCTTGTCTCCCATACTCTTCGTTCAGATTGAAGGGATCGAGGGCCGTGAGCACGCTTGAGGACTGGGCCTGCGATGAAATGCCCAAAGCCTTGGACCAGGTGAAGTTGGACTGCGCATTCAAGCCACGCCAATCCGCCATCTTGACGGAAACGAAGCCAGCGTTGTAATTGCCATACCCGATGCTGGCGTTCTGGTAAGCGCCGTCGGTGTACTGTCCAGCGCAGCCGAGACTACCCGTACCGCCCAGGCCCAGCGCTGCGCAGGTGGCGGGAAGTGGCGTGCTCTGCAAGGTGCGCGGGAAGTTGAACGCGCCAACACCCCCGTTCACCGAGGTACACCCAGTGGACGGGCAACCCACACCCGAATCCAGATCGCTCCAAATGCCCCAGACTTGAGCATTGGCGAGGTTGCCGCTAGCGCCGCCTTCATTTGCCACTACTGCCTGAGTGCAGTTCGCGAATCCGTTGCAGTAGCCTGTTCCTTTAAGGGCGGCCTCGAAGAAGGGCTGTGCCGTGACCGCTCCAGCGTTTCCGGCGCATCCCCCGCCAGCCATACCCTGGAACCCGCCGCAGTATTGCAACACCATGTTGGCGTACGCGTTCTTGAATTGCTGGCCTCCCAGCGTCATCATGTAGGGAACTGGGTTCAGTTCGACGGGCTGGTACTCGTGCGTGATTCTGCGATAAATGTAGCCCAGCTCCACGCTGATCCTGCGATTTAACTGACGCTGGATGGTGAAGTCGACCGAGTCGATTGCGTTGGCGCGGAAATTTGGATCCAGCCCCTCGGGGGTTGAGGAGAAGGTGTTATTGATCCCAGGATAGACCGGTTGGGGCAGCGTCGCACTCACATTCGAGATCAAGGGGATGGTCGGGCCACCGGTAGCAGAGGCGGTTTGCCCAACGCGAAACGCGTTACTCCAGGTGCCAGCACCCGATGAGCCGCAGGACCAGGCTCCCGCGGTGACGAGGTTCGACCGGCAAGCCACGGGCTGTTCCAGGCCTAGGCCGAGCAACGGCACCAGCACCTGCACCACGCCGTTGGTGCGGCCGTATTGGCGGCCGTAGCCGGCGCGAATAACGGTATTGTCGTGCCCGAAAACTTTCCCGGCAATGGAACCACTGTCGAACTTAGGATTCCAAGCTGCCGCGACGCGCGGGCTGAATTCGCCGTAGAATGGGTTGTAGGGGTACTTCAGGCCGTTGGCAGCATTTCCCACCAAGTCAAAACCCATGATGGGATTGAATACCTGGCCTGCCAAGGCAGCTTTCCTGGTGCTGGCCAGATAGGCCGTTGTACTGATCGGCTGATTTGCCTGGTCAACGAGTACCGCCTGCTTTCCCGCCTCCTCGACCGGCGGCATCTCCAGCGCCCAACCCAAGCCGTAGGTTAAGGTGAAGCTTGGCTTCATGTGCCAAGTGTCGCTGAAGTAGACGTTGTAGTAAGGAATGTGACTTTTGTCGAAGGCGTTCGTGAGGGGTGGTTGCAGGTTGAGATTTGAACCGGAACGGGCGAACATCTGGGACGCGATCGAAACGACGCCCAAGTCCGCCGCGACCAGGGAATCGCAGGCGGTGACCTTTATGGAAATGGTGGGTGTCGTAGCGCAAGGATAGGAGTGGGCGCCGAGCAACGATCCGGTACTTCCATCGCCCAGAGAATAGACGGGAAAGGCGTTGATGGTGCCGCCACTGTCGTTGCGTTGATGATAGTTGAAATTGCGCTGATAGGTGCCGCCAAACTGGAACAAGTGGTTACCTTTCAGCATGGAAACATCGTCGCGATACATGTTGTCTATCCCATCCCAGAAACGGCGACGGATTTGCTGATTATTGGTATTGAACGGGGCGAGATCCTGGGTCTGCGTCTGGCCGCCGTCCAACTCGATTGCGCCACCCAAACCGCTGATCTGGGGTGGAGCTCCGTTTCGCGACCAAGCCCACCAGTTCCGCAGATAGCTGAAGTGAAAGTCGTTGGTAGTGTTGCTCGTAATGTTACTGGTCAACCCCGCGACCAGATACCAGTCTTGAACTGGATCACTCGAGGCGGAAGCCGGCGTACCTTTGGTGTCGCCGGTGAAGAAGCCACCGATATCAACTTCCTCGTCTCCGGCCACCTTGATGTTGTAATACCGGTAGCTGACCATGAAATGCTGTTTGGAGGAAAAATCGTGGTCGATGCGCCCTACCATGAACTTGCTGGTGATTGGAATATTCAGGTTTCCCGCAAAACCGAGGATGTTTGCATTGTCGCAGAGGCTCTGGCTGCAGGTGGCGTTGGACGCGGGCGCGTACTTGCTCCATATCTGCGAAACCAGAGGATTGAGCCCCAAGCCTTGCGGATCACAGAGACCTCCTGGAGCAGCCGAACAGCCGAAATTCGCCGGGATTGGGTTGCCGCCGCCGGGGGGAGTCACGGCATGATTGTTCAGGTTGTACGCGATCTGGCCGGTGCTGGAGTCCGTCAACAACCCCAGCTGCAAGGCTGGCGAGGGAACGTTCCTGGTGATGGTCTCGGCGTTCGGATACCGGAAGCCCTCATAGTTGAAAAAGAAAAAGGTCTTGCCACCGAGAACCTCCTTCGGAATGAGTGGCCCTCCAACGGCGCCGCCAAAACGGCTGTAATGGTAAGCAGGAAGCCCGATGTGGCCGCAGTTCGGCGCACCGCACTCGGCTACGCCCTGCCAATTGTTTTGGTTGTTCGCCCAGGAGTTCGACGACCAGTTGTTATCTTTGTAGTATTCGTAAGCGGTGCCGTGGAACTGACTGGTGCCGCGCTTCGTAACTACCTTGATTTCGGCGCCCGCAGAACTGTTGAAATCCGCCGTCTGGCCGGCCGTATTTACCTTGAACTCCTCGACACTGTCTGCCGGAGTGGGCATCACGCCTGACGGGGCAGAGTAAGTAAACGACTGAGTGGACATTCCCCCGGTCGGGTCGCCGATAACCAGATTTTGCTGCGTCGCGGTGTATACTCCGCCGCTGCCGTCCATGTCATTACTGTTGTTGCCGCCATCGAGCGAGAAGTAACTTTGGTCGTTCACTGCACCGGCAACGTCGCCACCAGCGCTTACGCCGGGCTGCAGTTCAATGAAGGTGTTGACATCACGGCCGATAGTCGGCAGGTTGTCGAGGGCGATCGAGGTCACCGTGTTGCCCACGGTCGCGTTCATCGTCTGCAGCTCGGTGCCAACCGCGGTCACCTCCACCACCACATTACTGCCTCCAATTTGCAAGGCCATGTTCAGGGTGTTTGTAACTCCGACCGTGACCGTGGTTTGGGTCTTAGTCGTGGAGAAGCCCTGCTTGGCGATGCTGACATCGTAGAGTCCGGGAGGGACGTCGACAAAAACATATCGTCCCGCTTCGTTGGTGGTAGCTTGGCGAGCGGACTTCGTTGCCGTGTCTGTGAGGGTGACCGTGGCGCCACTCACCACAGCGTTACTGGGGTCGGTCACGGTCCCGACAATCGTGCCGGTGCTCGTCGATTGCCCCCACATGGGCGCCGTACACAGAGCAAGCACACTCAAGCACAGAATGAGAGTTGCGAACACAGAGCAAAGCTGACGAACGCGCATGATACAGCCCTCCTGGAGTAGCAACTTGTCCTGCAATTTGCGAGAGTCCTAGCAGTAACGGCTTCTTTTATTGCAAAAGCCCCTGATAGGCCGCACACACTAACACCTTTCGGCATACGAAAACAAGTCATAATTGTTTTGATTCGGTTATTTGATGGATGCCTGTTCAAGCTATTGAAATTAAATATGATACAGGCGTTATCGAGAGGCTTGTTTCGTGTGCTCAGGAAGATTGTATTTGCTTGTTGTGTTATGGGTTGGTTGTGCAGGTTTGGCCGACACTTGCTGGTTTTGAGCTTGTTTCTCGGTTTATTGTCGAGTAGTTTGGTGGTGTTACTGGGGAAGAGAATAAACTTGGGCAGGACGCTTCCATTTGAATTGACTTGGTTTGGACGAACTTTATGAGAATTGCGAAGGACGTTACGGAATTAATTGGCAACACGCCCCTGGTGCGGCTGAACAAAGTTACGGCGGGTTGCGTCGCGGAAGTGGTCGCGAAACTGGAGAGCCAGAATCCGCTGGCCAGCGTGAAAGACCGCATCGGCGTCAGCATGATTAACGAGGCCGAACGCGCGGGAAAGATTCAGCCGGGCAAGACGGTGCTGATCGAACCGACGAGCGGCAACACCGGCATCGGGCTGGCATTCGTTGCCGCCGTCAAGGGCTACAAACTGGTTCTGACTATGCCTGAAACCATGAGCCAAGAACGGCGCGTGCTGCTGCTCGCGCTTGGCGCGGAGATTGTGCTGACACCGGGACCGCGCGGCATGAAGGGAGCGGTACTGAAGGCGGAGGAAATTCTGGCCGGCACTCCCAACGGTTACATGCTGCAGCAGTTCGACAATCCTGCTAATCCGAAGATTCACTTCGAAACTACGGGACCTGAAATCTGGAATGACACCGACGGGCGCGCCGACATCTTGATTTCAGGTGTAGGCACCGGTGGAACCCTGACTGGCGTCTGCCAGTACATCAAACCGAAGAAACCTTCGTTCAAGGCGGTGGCTGTGGAACCCGCGGACAGCGCGGTGCTGTCTGGAGGAAAGCCGTCTCCTCACAAGATTCAGGGCATCGGCGCAGGGTTTGTGCCCAGCATTCTTCGCACCGACTTCATCGACGAAGTGATCACAGTGACCAACGACGAATCCATTGCCATGGCGCGGCGGCTGCCGCTCGAAGAAGGCTTGCTGGTCGGGATCTCATCCGGGGCCGCGGTGGTGGCGGCGTTGCGCGTGGCGCAGCGGGCGGAAAATGCGGGGAAGCTGGTGGTGGTAATCATTCCGTCCTTTGGCGAGCGCTACCTCAGCAGTATCCTGTTTCAGGAACTGCGGGACAAGGCGCTCGAGATCCCAACGGCGGCGCTCCCCGCCTGATTCATTTCCCGGCGAACATGTTCTGGCAAACATGCCGCACCTGCTGTCGCTAATTCGAGAAGACGTGAGCAATGTGATCGACCACGATCCCGCGGCCAAGTCTCGCCTCGAAGTATTCCTCTGCTACTCCGGGCTGCACGCGGTCTGGTTCTACCGCATCAATCACTGGCTGTGGAACCATCGCCTCTTTCTGCTGGGACGATGGCTGTCACAGGTGGCGCGGCTGCTGACCGGAATCGAGATTCATCCCGGAGCCAAAATCGGGCGCCGATTGTTCATTGATCACGGCATGGGAGTCGTGATTGGCGAAACGGCGATCGTCGGCAACGATGTGACCTTGTACCAGGGCGTGACTTTAGGAGGCACGGGCAAGGAGCACGGCAAGCGGCATCCCACGCTCGACGACAATGTCGTCGTGGGCGGAGGCGCGAAGATTCTGGGCAACATTACGGTGGGAAAGAACTGCCGCATCGGCGCGGGCTCAGTCGTGCTGCGCAACGTGCCCGATGATTCCACCGTCGTCGGCGTGCCCGGGCACATCATCTTTCGCGAGGGCAAGCGGGTCGTGATTACCGATCCCAAGCAGATCAACGATCCCTTGTCGGAAGCCTTGGTGGCGGTGGCGACGGAAGTGAACCGGCTACGCGAACGATTGCAGCGCCTGGAAGGTTCCGAAGGCATCGGCGAGCCGCTCTCGGCAAGGCTGCAGCAGATTATGGAAGATATCGACTACCAGATTTAGCTGGCCCGACCCGCAGTCGATGGAACAGCGCCGGCTCTCCAGTGTTTACCCTAGGTACAAACGATGTCTCCCGCCTGATTTTCTCTTGACATTCTACGTCGAGTCTCTAAGATAAAAGATATTATTCACTAGCGTGAATATTTATTCATCATGAATAAAACCTTGCGCCAACGGGCCATTCTCGATGCACTGAAGCATGGCAGCTTTGCCAGCCAGGAGGACCTGCAGCGGGTCATGCGCAAGCGCGGATTCCGGGTGGGACAGGCAACCCTGTCGCGGGACATCCGCGATCTGAATCTCAGCAAGACCGCGCAGGGATACTCGGTCCCCCACGGTGACAGTGCGGTTGGAGTGGCGCTGCCTCCAGTCTCGCGACTGGTGCGCGAGTTTGTGCTCGGTGTCCGTACGGCGCAGAACCAGTTGGTGGTCAAGACCATCGTGGGCAGCGCGCAGCCGGTGGCGGCGGCTTTGGATGAGGCGGATTGGCCCGAGGTCGTGGGCACGATTGCCGGCGACGACACGATCCTGATCGTCTGCCCGGACAAGGAAGACGCCCGCAAGCTGGCGGGCCAGATTGAGGAAATGCTCGGCTGATGGGGGCGAAACTCAAAACCGCGGTGTTGGGAGCGACCGGTTATTCCGGCCTGGAGCTGACGCGGATTCTACTGCGCCATCCCCGGACGGAGAAGCCGGTTCTGCTGCGCCGTCCTTCCGGCCATGGCGCCGACAACGGCGCATCGGACCTGGCGGCCGTATTCCCCGTGCTCTCCGGCAACGGCGGCTATCCGTTGCAGTCCCTGTCGTGGCCAGCTCTGAAGCAGCAGGGCGTGCAGTTGCTCTTCTTAGCGACACCGCACGAGGCGTCTCGCTCGCTGGTGCCGGAGGCGATCGCCCAGGGTCTGCGCGTCATCGATCTGAGTGGAGCCTGGAGGCTGAAGCAGGAACGGAACCGTGCCATCTACAACTTCGAGGATTCGGATTCTGCCGCGGCGGACTCCCTCACCCGGCAGGCCGCTTACGGCTTGCCCGAGTTGAACGGCGACTGCGTGGCGAAGGCTGCGCTGGTGGCCAATCCGGGCTGTTACGCGACCTCAGTGATCCTGGCGCTGGCGCCGCTTCTGAAAGCTGGAGTCGTGGATCGCAATCGCGGGATCATCTCCGACTCGAAATCGGGAGTGTCGGGAGCGGGAAAAGAACCGACGCCCAAGACGCACTTTGTTTCGGTGGCCGACAATCTCTCGGCCTATGCCGTGTTCAATCATCGACACGTGGGCGAGATCGTCGAGCAGTTGGGGCTGGAAACGCAGGAACTGACTTTCACTCCGCACTTGCTTCCGATTCCGCGCGGGATTCTGTCGACGATCTACCTGCATCTAAACCGCGAGATGACGCCGCTGGAAGTGGAATCGTGCTTCAAAAATTTCTACGCCGGCAAGCGCTGGGTGCGAGTGTTCGAGACGCCAAAGCTTCCGCAGGTGCAGTTTTCCCTGCACACGAACTACTGCGATCTCGGATTCTGCCTTGCAGAAGACGGGCGGCGGCTGGTGCTGATCTCCTGCATCGACAATCTGCTGAAAGGCGCGGCCGGGCAGGCCGTGCAGAACATGAACCTGATGTACGGCTGGGCGGAGGACGAAGGGCTGCAATGACAATCGTGGTCAAAATCGGAGGAGCGGCGCTCGAGGATGCATCGGTTTTGCGCAAGTGCGCCAAGGCGATCGCAGAATTAGCGCAGGATGGCCATCGCGTGGCCGTGGTACACGGCGGCGGCGGGGCACTGACGCGCATGTTGAAGCAGCTGGGGAAACAGAGCGAGTTTGTGGGCGGCCTCCGCGTCACCGACGCGGAAACTCGCGATGTCGCCCTCATGGTGCTCGGCGGGCTGATCAACAAGAAAATGGTGGCTGCAATCCAGGCTTCCGGAATGCCCGCCGTCGGTTTCTGCGGCGGCGACGGCATGACGTTTCGTGCCCGCAAGAAACTCGTGCGAGGAAACGATCTCGGATTCGTCGGCGAAATCTGCTTTGCCGAGCCGTGCTGGATCGAAACGCTCTGGCAGCAGGGTGGCATTCCGGTTCTCGCGTCGCTCGCCCTCGGGGCTGACGGCGAATATTACAACGTCAATGCCGATGAGATGGCTGCCGCCTGCGCTGCCGCTTGCCATGCCAACGCCCTCATCTTCCTGACCGACGTGCCGGGAGTCAAAGATGCGGAAGGGTCCGTGATTCCCTGGCTCAGCACAAAGGAAGCGGAGGACCTGGTGGCGCACTCCGTGGTCAGCGGTGGCATGTTGCCCAAGCTTCGAGCCTGCAAACAGGCGCTGAAACAGGGCGTAGGAAGAGTTCGGATCCTGCCCGCGGCGGAAGCGGACGCCCTTCCGCAGTTCTACCTCACCAAGTTGCCGTGCGGCACTGAGGTGACCTGCGCATGAGCCAGGCGCCCGTTCGCAAGCCCGCAATAGAAGAAGACCTTCAGAAAGAGGACTCAACGTTGAACAACGCATTGCAAAGCAGAGCCCCGGTAGCGCCGGAAACCTTTCCCGGAATTTTCTGGTGCCCAGACCTGGTTTCGACTCGCGATCTGGGTCCGCAAGGGGTGGAAGCTGTATTGCACCTGGCGGAACTCATGAAGTCCCGTCCGTCCGTTTTCCAGCGGTCGCTTGCCGGCAGACAGATGGTGATGTTCTTTGAAAAGCCTTCCCTCAGAACCCGGCTCACGTTCGAGGCGGGGATGAACAGCCTGGGCGGCACCGCCATGTTCGTCGATCAGTCGCATGGCCGCCTCGACGCTCGCGAAACGTTGAGCGACATCGCACACAACCTCGAGCGCTGGGTAGACGTCATTGTGCTGCGCACATTTGCGCAAGAAACAATCGAGCAAATGGCTCGCTACGCGTCGGTGCCGGTAATCAACGCACTTAGCGATCTGGAGCATCCCTGCCAGGCGCTGGCGGATTATTTCACGCTGCGGGAGCGCTTCGGCGATCTCAAAAACATATGCTTGGCCTACGTGGGCGACGGCAACAATGTGGCGCACTCCCTGCTGTTGACCTGCGCCTGCGTCGGATCATCGATCCGGATCGCGACGCCAAAAGGCTACGAGCCGAATGCGCAGATTGTTGCCGACGCGCGCAAGATTGCGAAACAGACCGGTGCGCAAATCGAGTTGCTCACCGATCCGCGGGCAGCCGTCGCTGGCGTGGACGCGGTCTATACCGACGCCTGGGCCAGCATGGGCCAGGAAGGTGAAGCTGAACTGCGGGCTGGCATTTTCCCGCCCTGCCAGGTGAATGCAACGCTCATGGCGGAAGCTGCGGCGCACGCGGTGTTCATGCACTGCCTCCCGGCGCATCGCGGCGAAGAGGTCACCGACGAGGTGATGGACTCCGAACAGTCCGTCATCTTTGAGCAGGCGGAGAATCGCTTGCACGTTCAAAAGTCGATTCTTTATTTATTGCTGGGCGGGGGAGTTCGGCTGCCCGTAAGGAGTGCTCATGCCTGAAAAAATTGTTCTCGCCTATTCCGGTGGATTGGACACCTCGATCATCATCCCCTGGCTGAAGGAAAATTACGCTTACGACGTCATCGCCATGGTGGCCGACGTTGGTCAGGGAGATGACATCGAGGCCGTGGTCAAAAAGGCCTACGCAACCGGTGCCAGCAAGGTTGTCGTCGAGGATCTCCGCGAAGAATTCCTTACGGGATACGTTTTCCCCGCGCTGAAAGCGGGAGCGGTGTATGAGCACAAATATCTGCTCGGAACATCGCTGGCTCGACCGGTGATCGCCAAACATCAAGTCGAAGTGGCATTGCGCGAAGGCGCAACCGCCGTCTCTCACGGATGCACCGGCAAGGGCAACGACCAGGTCCGGTTTGAGTTGACCTACCAGGCGTTTGCTCCGGAGCTGAAAATCGTCGCGCCGTGGCGGGAATGGTCTTTGAAGTCGCGCGAAGATTGCCTGGATTACGCCGAGCAACACGGGATTCCCGTGGCCGCGAGCCGCGAAAAGATTCACAGCCGTGATCGCAATCTCTGGCACATCAGCCATGAAGGTGGCGAATTGGAAGACGCTGCCAACGCGCCTTTGCCGACGACGTGGCAGATCACGCGCTCGCCCCAGGATGCTCCGGATAAAGAAGAACAGGTCAGCATCGGCTTCGAGCAGGGAATTCCGGTCTCGGTCAATGGGATGAGCATGGATCCCGTGTCGTTGGTGGAATTGCTCAACGAGATTGGCGCGCGCAACGCCATCGGCCGCGTCGATCTGCTCGAAAACCGCTTCGTCGGGATCAAGTCGCGCGGATGTTACGAGACTCCCGGCGGAACCTTGCTGATCACGGCACACCGCGAACTGGAAGCCCTGTGCTTGGAACGCGATGTCGCACACTTCAAGCAGCACATCGGGCTGAAATACGCAGAGCTGGTCTACTTCGGCCTGTGGTTCACGCCGCTGCGCGAGGCGCTCGACGCCTTCGTCGAAAGCACGCAGAAGGAGATGACGGGCCGCGTCACGTTGTCGCTGTACAAGGGAAATGTCTCGGTCGTGAGCCGTCAGTCCGAGCACTCGCTTTACCGCACGGATCTTTCGTCGTTCACGATGGACGAGAGCTACGACCAAAAAGACGCCGCGGGATTCATTCGCATTCTCGGCCTGCCGTCCCGGTCCCGCGCCCGCTCGCGCCTGGAGGTCGCACGATGAAGATGTGGTCGGGAAGATTCCGGCAGCCGCTGGATCCCGATTTCGAGCGCTGGCAGCGGTCGTTCGGCTTCGACCGCCGCCTGCTGCGCTACGAGCTTTCGGCCAGCGGCGCGCACGCGCATGCCTTGAAAAACGCCGGCGTACTATCGGCGGACGAGCTGATCAGCGTTCTGCAGGGGCTCGAGAAGATTGGCGAGCGCGCCGCGGCTTCACCATCGTTTCTTGACGATAGTGAGGCGGAGGACGTTCATCACTTCGTGGAAAAACAATTGGCCGCCCTGATCGGTGATGCCGGATACAAGCTGCATAGCGGACGTAGCCGCAACGAGCAGATCGCCACGGACTTGCGTCTGTACGTCCGGGCAACGATTGACCAGTTGCGGCAGGAACTCGGCGGTCTGTGCAGCGCGCTGACCGATCGCGCGGAGCAAACCGAGGATGCCGCAATGCCGGCGTACACGCATTTACAGAGGGCGGAGCCGGTTCTTGTCAGCCATTGGCTGCTGGCGTATGTCGAAATGTTCTTACGGGATGCGGAACGGCTGATGGATTGCCGGAAGCGTATGAACGTTTGTCCACTGGGCTCGGGCGCTGTGGCAGGTGCGACCCTGCCGCTGGATCGTGGCTTCATGGCAGAGACTCTCGGCTTCGACGCTCCGACCGCGAACAGCATCGACGCCACCAGCGATCGCGATTTTGCGCTGGAATTCGTCAACGCGCTGTCGCTGCTCGCGATGCACTTGAGCCGCTGGGCCGAGGAGATGATTCTGTTTTCGTCGCTGGAATATGGATTCCTCGAGCTTCCCGAAGCCTATTCCACGGGCAGCAGCGCGATGCCACAGAAGAAAAATCCAGATCTGCTGGAGCTCGTGCGTGGCAAAAGCGGCCGTGTTCTCGGGGCTGCCACCGGGCTCATGATCGCGGTGAAGGGGCTGCCACTGGCCTACAACAAAGACCTGCAGGAAACGCAAGAGCCGCTGTTCGATGCTTCCGACACGTTACTGCAGATGCTGCCGCTCGTCACCGGATGGATGAAGTCGGTCGAGTTTCACACCGACCTCATGACGCGGACGGCGCAGTCGGGATTCATGAATGCATGGGCAGCCGCTACCTACCTCGTGCAACGTGGCGTGCCGTCACGGCTCGCGCATGAGCGGATTGGCAAGGCCGTTCAGATTTGTCTGGAGCGGAATTGTGAGCTCCACGATCTGACTCTGGACGAATTGCATTCGCTCAGCCCTGCTTTTGACCAGGATTTTTACGACGCGTTGAAACTGGCCTCCGTACTTGCGGTCCATGATGTGCCGGGCGGCACCGCCCCGGTTCGGGTCCGGCAGGCGATTGCCGCAACCAGAAAGAAAATCAACTCGCTGCACGAGGAGGTCCATGCGCACGCGTAAAGCCATCTTGCCCGACGCTGAGCACATTCACGAATTGATCGCGGGATACTCCGGTGACGGCACGCTGCTGCCGCGCACGCTGGCCGAGATCTGCGAAAACGTGCGGGACTTCGTGGTCCTCGAAGACGACGGCCGCATCATCGGCTGTGGTGCCCTTCATTTGTATGGAACGCACCTCGCCGAAATCCGGTCGATCACGGTAGCGCCCTGGGCCCAGGGCCGCGGCGGCGGCGGACGTCTGGTAAAAGCCCTGATGGCCGAGGCCAAGCGTCACCGCGTGGACTGCATCTGTCTGTTCACCCGCAAGCCGGCCTTCTTCGCAGGGCAGGGATTCACGGTCGCTCAGCGCGAGGACCTTCCCGACAAAATCTACAAGGACTGCCACGCCTGTCCCCGGTTTCATTGCTGCGACGAAGTTGCCATGGTGCGTGGCGAGCTGCCCAAGTTCGCGATTCTCCCCGAACCCGCGAATTGGCTGGTCAAACTGCAGGGATGGTCGCCGAATGTGGAGAGTTCGACCAGCTCCAGTTAAGGCACAGTCCCAATTCCTGCTTTGCACAAGTGGAATAGGGCAGTCTTTAGCGGCGAAGCGGCAACAGAATAAAGCCACGGCGAAAGCCCTGGGTAACAAGCGGGAAATGGATCCAGCCCCAGCGCGGCGAAAGAGGAGTTCTCGCGCATACTCTCTGAGGGGTTATTGCTATGATCAGCAGGATCTCAGGAGGTGCGTGTGGGCCTCACCCGTCGTCATTTCTTGCAATCTTCTGCCGTCGCCCTGGCTGCCTTGCGGTCCGACCTGCATGCCACGAGCCCGCGCCTGATGGTTGGATTTTCGACCTTGGGATGTCCCTCGTGGGAGTGGGCCAAGATTCTCGATTTCGCAAAGGCTCACGACTTTTCCGCCTTTGAACTGCGTGGCCTGCTCGGCACGATGGACCTTCCCACACGTCCCGAGTTTCAGCCCGACCGCATCGCGCAATCCAAGCGTGACGTCGCTTCCAGAAATCTGAAGATAGCCTGCGTGAGCAGTTCAGCGGAACTTCACCACGCCGATCCGGAGAAGCGGCAGCAGCAGATCGCTGACGCCAAGAGATTCATCGATCTCGCCGCATCGCTTGGCGCTCCCAATGTTCGCGTATTCGGAAACAAGATAGAAGGTCCGCGGGAACAGGTTCTGGCTCGCGTTGCGTCGGGTCTGAGCGAGTTGGGAACATACTCGGCGGGACGTGGAGTCACGGTGCTCATCGAATCGCATGGCGACTTCACCGACTCGCCGACGTTGAACGAGACTCTCACCCGCGCCGACTCGCCCGGCGTGGGACTGCTCTGGGACGCACACCACACGTTTGTCTCGGGAAGAGAAGACCCGCAATTCACGGTCGAGAAATTGGGCCGCTACATTCGGCACACTCACCTGAAGGATTCGGTGCCGGCGGGCGAGGGAAGGCGTTATGTTTTGACCGGCCGCGGAGAGGTGCCGGTGCGGAAGCAGATTGAAGTACTCGCGGCTACCGGCTACACGGGTTGCTACACGTTCGAGTGGGAGAAAGTCTGGCATCCGGACCTGGAAGAACCGGAAATTGCGTTCGCGGATTTCGCCGAATTCATGCGCAAGCTGCCGGTTGGCGCGGCCGGAGCTCGAATGGCGCGCTAAGCGCATCTCAGTGCCGAGCACGGAGTGCATTCAGTCGCTGCCCGGCCTCGGCCATTCCCGGAGCCAGCCGCACCGCGGTTTCATAGGCGGTTCGGGCGGCCTCGGTTTGTCCCTTGTCTTCCAGGGCCCGGCCAAGCCAGAAATCCGCCTGCGCCAGCGGCGCGATCTGGCTGGCGTGAGACAGGTCCGCGACGGCGGCGTTCAGATTCCCCTGGCGGTACTCTGCGATCCCCCGCCCCAACAAACTGTTTTGCTTGCCGGAATTGATTTGAAGCGCGCCGTCGAACTGTTCGATCGCCCCCTGCAAATCATTCAACTCGAGCAGCAGGAACCCAAGATTGCTGTGGCTCTGGGCAATTTCGGTTGCGTCTGTACTGTACTTCAGCGCCAGTTCATATTCGCGTCTCGCGGCATCGGGATGGCTCTGTTGCTGCTCGAGCACGGCAAGGTTGTAGTGGGCGGTCGAAAGCTGGGGAATGAATTCTGCCGCAGCCTCAAAATGAGGCTGGGCCAGATCAGGCCGGCCCATCTCCATGAGCGCCGCACCGAAATTATCCTCGGCAATTCCGTTGCGGTGAGTCACCTGCAACGCGTGCGCGAAAAGCTTGTAACTGTTGTGCCAGTAGTTGATTTGAAAAAAGGCCACCGAGGCGTAGCTGACCACGACCGCTGCCGCAATCGTTATCTGGACCACGGCCGCAACCTGCAGGCTCGCGAACAATTCGGCGCAGCCCCATACCGCAATAATAAAGAGGCCGACAAACGGCAGGTACGCGTAGCGGTCCGCCATGGCTTGCCTTCCAACCTGCACGATGCCGATCATCGGGACCAAGGCCGCCAGGTACCACAACCATCCGGTGAGTAAGTAGCGGTGTTGCGCACGATAGCGCCAGGCCGCTACTGTGATCGACACCACGACGATTGCTGCAGCCAACACTTTCCATGCGCCCAACGAGTTTTCCGGATGCGGATAGAAGACCGCCAATCTCGACGGCCAAATCCCCTTGCCCACGTACGCGGCGTACGAATAGATTGCGTTCTCCAAGCGCGATGCAAGCGGCAACGACTCAGCCATGCCCAGCGCTCCGCCGCTGCGCTGTGCGTGTAGGGTGACCCAGGAACTCGCTACTGCCAGGGCGAAGAGTGGAACTTTTTCGACAACCAGTAAAGGCATCGAATGCTCGAAAGAGCCTTCGGACTCCGAACCAATGCGGCGCAGAGGCCAGTAGTCCCACAACAGCAGCAAGACGGGAACAGTGACGACCATTGGCTTGGCAGCCAGCCCGAGCGCGAAGAGCGCAACCACAAGCGCATAACGGCCAATGCTTTTCTGTCTTGCGTACCACCCGTACGCCACCAACGCTACAAGCAAGAAGAACATCGAGAGCACGGACTTGCGCTCCGCGACCCAAGCCACACATTCGACGTTCAACGGGTGGAGAGCAAACAATCCCGCCACTACCGCGCTAGGAATCAGGCATCCAGTTGCTCTTCGAAGAACGAAAAACAGCAGAACTACATTGCACCCGTGCAACAGCACGCTTGTGAGATGGTGGCCCCGAGGATTCAACCCGAAAAGCTGAACATCGGCCATGTGCGAGAGCCATGTCAGAGGATGCCAATTCGCCTCGGTAGTGGCCCGGAACGCCCAGGCGACGTTGCTCCACGAGAGTCCCTGCAGAACATGTGAGTTGGAAGTGACATAGGCAGGATCGTCGTAGTTGACGAACGAGCTGTCCAACGCGGGGACGTAAAGAATCAGAACCCCCGCAAACAAGATCAACGACAGAAACACCGGCGAGCGCAACAGAGACGGAATCGATGGGCTGCTGGCGTGTGTCCCGGAAGGATTCATTCGCGGTGCTGACATTGTACCTAGGAGGGTACGGTTTCACGGTCAGACACTTGACCGCGGGAATGGACCGCGGTTTCCGCCATGCGGTTGTTTGTTCCCTGAAACCGCGACCGGCTCGCTAATCGGTCACCGTGACTTGTTTGCCGGAGTAGGGCACAATTTTGTCCGGCTTGTCTTCTACACTAATCCCTGCTCCGTGGTTCTGACCGGCGAACACGATCCGAAATGTGCGGCTCTCGAGCATCCCAGGAAATTCGCCTTTGCGTTCGCCAATCGTGAGCGCGTGCTGGGCATCGTCCCAGTGCAGCGGAATGGTCGCGTGCACACCTTTCTCGTAGTTGTAGCCGTCGTTTTCGTCTTCGTAGAGTGTGAAGTTTCCGTCAGCGCCCGGATAGATACGCACCTCGATCGGATCCGCCGGCTTTTGCGTGGACCATTCGACTTCCGGTCCCATCAGCACAATGGACCCGGCGCGCACGTACAGCGGTAGCCGATCGAGCGGTGCTGCGGCTGCTTCTTCCACCATCGGACCATGGATCACCTTCCCGCTCCAGAAGTCATACCACTTGGCCTGCGGCAGATAGACATGGCGGCTCGTCGCCCCCGGCTCCGTCACAGGATTCACCAGGAAGGCCGGGCCGTACATAAACTGATCGCCAATATCAACGGCACGCGCATCGGTTCGGAAATCCATCACCAGCGGCCGCATGGGAGTGTAGGCTTCGCTCGTCGTCATCCATGCCAGCGAGTACGTATAGGGCAACAAGCGATAGCGCAAGCGGTCGAAATCGACCAGAATCTTCTGCGCATCCGGCCCGTAAGACCACAACTCATTGCCGTCCGGATTGGCACGCGTTCCGTGCACTCGCAGAATCGGATTGAACGTTCCCCACTCGAACCAGCGCACAAACAGCTCACGAAACGCCGGATCGCCGGGGCTGCCAAAAACGAAGCCCCCAATATCGGTGGTCCAGTAGGGAATGCCGGACACAGCGAAGTTCAACCCCGCAGGGATTTGCCGACGGAAGCTGAACCAGTCGGAGTTGATGTCGCCCGACCAGGCCGTCACCGAGTTCCGCTGCGAGCCCGCAAAGGCCGAGCGCGACAGAATGAACACGCGCTTCTTATCCGAGGCGCTGCGCTGTCCCTGATAAACGGCGCCGGTATCGAGCAGGGGAAAGTCATTCACATAGCGATCCCCGCTCCCCGCCGCCAACTTATGCCCGAGCAGGATGTTCTCTTCCTGTCCCTCGGTCTCCGGTTCCGTCGTATCCATCCACCAGGCATCGAGGCCGATGTTGAACAGTGCCTTGTGCACTTCGTCCCAATAAAACTTGCGGGCCTCGGGATTGGTCGCGTCGTAGACCGCCATTCGGTCGGTGTGGAAGGGCGGCTTGGCAAACTTGAACTTGTCAACAAACCAGCCTTGCTTCTCCATGTAGTCGTAGTTCGCGGAGCCGGGCTCGAAAAAGGGCCAGATGGAAATCATCAGATGGAAATTTGCAGCGTGGAGATCGTCCACCATGCCCTTTGGCTGGGGATAGTTTTTGTTGAAGACGAACTCACCCTTGCGGTTCCACCAGAACCAGTCCTGCACAATGTTGTCGGCGGGGATGTGCAGCTCGCGATATTTGCGTGCGATGGCCACAATCTCCTCTTGCGACTTGTAGCGGTTCTTGCACTGCCAGAAGCCATACGCCCACTTGCCAAACAGCGGCGCCTGCCCGGTCAACTCGCGGTAGTCGGCGACAATCTTGTCCAGTTCCGGGCCATAGAAAAAGTAGTAGTCGACGGCGTCGGCCACCTCCGAACTGATGTAGAGATAGTTGGCGAAACGGTTGTTGAACCGGCTTCGCGACTCGTTGTTCCAGTAGATTCCATAGCCCTTGCTTGAAACCAGCAGCGGTACGGCAATATTCGTATTGTCCTGCGAGATATCCACCGATTCGCCGCGGTAGTTCCACACTCCCGACTGGTGCTGGCCCAGCCCGTAAAGTCCTTCATGCGAGCCGTAAATGTTCACAAAGGCCTCGGCGCGATATGTATCTTCACCATTGACCTTGACCGCGGTGAGCCAGCGATTCGCGTCCTGCACCAGCGGTTTGCCCTCAAGTTCGCGGTAGGTGATTGCGCCATCGATCCGGGCCACGCCGACTTTGAGCCGAGCCGTCGCGATCGTGATTTCCTCCCGCGTTTCCGCCATGGTCCACTGCGGCGTATCCCAGGAGGTTTTGATGATCACGAAATTCGCGTGCTTTTCAAACCCAGTGGTAGGCGCGTACACCACGTGGATAATCGAGTCGGTGCAGACCTGCAGCTTCAGAACGCCAGTCTTTTGAGTGAACAGGACACCGTCGGCCTGCTTCTCGACTGCCGTAACCGGATTTCTCGGGGTCCATTGGGCGTGAGCGGTGGCAACGAATCCTCCAACGACGAGAAAAAACAGCCTAAGAGATAAGGGCGCGGGGCGAAGTCTCATCATCACGGAGCCTCTGGCGAGCTATCGTACTCGCCGGGCAGGGAATCTAACAATAACGATTATCTACAGGAGACCGAAGGCAGCCCGGCCCATCCAGCCGACGGACTGGAAACTCGCAGATCCGAAGCATGAGTGAACGTACGCTCGGGCTGCGCCAGAATTCGCCTCGCTTTGGAACGCCACATCCCATTTGCAAGGAGATAGGATGATCTTTGTCAGCTTGTACACGATGACACCCGACCAGCGGAACTCCGCGGAGAACCGATTCCAGCAGACCGGGGGCAGGCCGCCTGCGGGAATCAAAGTGATCGGACGTTGGCATTCGGTCTCAGGTGGCCGCGGCGTGACCGTTTGCGAGGCGAGCGATGCACAAGCCGTCGGTCAGTGGGCACACGATTGGAACGATGTCATTCACTTTGACATCTATCCGGCGATCGACGATGCAGGACTGGCCAAGCTCTTGGGGTGACAAGCCGCGATACAAGGAACGAGCAGCTTTCGGCAAATGCGGAGAGGAGCCTGACGGGGAAGGAGGAATGGTCGCGTTGACATGAAGTACTTTGTACTATAAAGTAAATTCATGATCGCGTCCGATGAGCCGTTTCTTCGCCCAATCGCCAAGCGCTGGATCCCGCGGGAAATGATGGCCGCACCGTCGCTCGACCGTGACGAGGCCGCAGGGAAGATCGAGCCCCACTACGCGCTGCTGATCAATCCCTTCTACCCTAAGGACGCCAACGCCAGTTTCGGCAAACATGTCCTCACTCCCACACTCGCCCTGACCAGCTTTGCCGCGACCACGCCCAAGCACTGGCGCGTCGACTACTGGGATGAGAATCTGCTGCACGGCCGTCCGCCGCATCGCCCGATCCCTCAGGTGGTCGGAATCACCGTGCATCTGACGTTTGCCCTTCGCGCCTACGAGCTCGCCGATTGGTATCGGGCGCGCGGAGCCAAGGTGATCCTTGGGGGCTTGCATGTGCTGTCCTGTCCCCACGAATGCGCGCCCCACGCCGACGCCCTCGCCCTGGGCGACGGCGTTCAGCTGTGGCCGCGCATCCTGCGCGACGTGGAAACGAACTGCCTCCAGTCCCGCTACCTCGCCACGTATGAGAACGACTACTGTGACGATCCGCCGCCGCGACGCTCGATCCTTCCGCGGAACAGCTTTCTCACCACCACCAGCCTGATCGCCACCCGCGGATGCCACAACCGCTGCGGTTTCTGCTACCTCGCGACTGACGGCCTGCGCATGCCCTATCGCATGAAGCGCCCGGAACAGATCGCCGCCGAGTTTCTGGAAGACGATCAGCCCTATGCCGTGTTCGTCGACAACAATCTCGGCTCGCGCCGCGACTATCTACACTCGCTCTGCGCCACGCTGCGCCCACTGAACAAAATCTGGAGCGCGGCCGTCACCATCGACGTGACTGACGATCCCAGCCTTATCCGCAACATGGCGCTTGCCGGATGCACCGGCGTCTTCATTGGCTTCGAATCGCTTTCCGACCAGAATCTTTCCGACTCCAACAAGAAGACGCCAAAGACCAGCGACTACGCCCGCCGTGTCCGCATGCTGCACGACTACGGCATTCAGGTGAACGGATCGTTCGTCCTCGGCTTCGATCACGACCGCAAGGATTCTTTCGCGCGCACCGCCGAATGGATCGAAGAGAATCGTC
>DATKFH010000153.1:0-111943 GCA_035511455.1 Candidatus Sulfotelmatobacter sp.
TGGTTGCATTGATGAACCCGATCACCAGTGCCGCGATCAGCGCGCTCCTCGCACCGCTGACGTGCACACCCGGCACAACCTGAGCCACGATCCAGACCGCAATCGCGCTCAGCACCCAGTTCAGAAGCAAGCGCATTTTGATCTCCCAGAATCAGTACACTATAGGCCCACTTTCCCCCTCTTGTCATTCCGCGAGCCGCTGGAGCGAATGCGACAGCAACCGAGGAATCCGCGGTTCAAGTCTGTCCCCCGGTCACACCGCGAAAGAATTCCGTCACATTCTCCGCCCCGCAAGCTTCATACGGTAAACTCTTCAATTCACTCTCAAGGAGGATTTCCCATGCCCGACCCCGCACTCAGCGGATCCGAATTCAAAAAGCAACTGCGCGCCGGCAGCCCGAAAATGGGCCTGTTCCTCAACGCCCACAGCCCCACCGTCGCCGAGCAACTCGCGCACAGCGGCTACGACTGGCTGCTGGTCGACACCCAGCACGGTCCCATGGGCTACGAGAAACTTTCCGCCATGCTCAGCGGTATCTCCAACGGCGGCGCCAAGTCTCTGGTCCGTGTCGGCGGATACGACGATCGCCCCGGCCTCCAGCAAGCGCTCGATATGGGCGCGGATGGCGTCCTGATTCCCTACATCAACACCGCCGATGAAGCTCGACAGGCCGTCAGCTGTGCCAAGTACCCTACCGTCGGCACGCGCTCGGTCTACTTCCCACAGCGCAGCATGAACAAAGGCGGACTCCTCGGCTACGCCGGCAACTGGAACAACGAAGGCATCGTTGCCCTGCAGGTCGAAACTGCTTCCTGCATCGAGAACATCGCCGAAATCGCCGCCGTTCCCGGGGTCGACATTCTTTTCCTCGGGCAGAACGATCTCTGCATGTCGATGGGCCTCTACAACAAATACGAGTTTCCCCACATGTACACTTCGCCGGAACTCGACGCGGCGACCAAGAAGCTGATCGAACACGCCCACAAGAATAACGTCATCCTGGGCCTGTTCCTGTTCGGCACCTCCCGCGTCGGTGAATTCCTCGAGAAAGGATTCACCTTCATCAGCATCGGCAACGACCTGCACCACGTCCTGACGCAGGCGGGTGCTTACGTGAACGACATGGAGAATATCGCGAAAGAGAAGGGAAAAACCTGGAAACGCCGCCCGACCGTGTTGTTCTAAACGGAATCGGACGGAGAAAGCAACCAGAGGGTGCCCCATCCTAGCCGCGTCTTTTGCGGCTAGGGTGGGGATTTTGACTTCCAAGCCGGGTTCGAAACTTACCCTCCACCCCACTACCTTCGATGCACGGAACTTCCACCGATGCCCCGACGTACAATTAACCAGTCGGAGGTCTCGCAACAATGTTCACTTTCCTGCTCTGGTGCATCCTGTTTGTCCTCTGCTGGCCGTTGGCCCTGCTCGCTCTCGTGGCTTATCCTTTCGTCTGGCTGATTCTGCTTCCCTTCCGCATCATCGGCGTAGCGGTCCACGGAGTGCTCGAAATCGTCTTCCTGGCTATCACTTTGCCGTTCCGCTTGCTGGCAGCTCCGTTCCGGATCTAGCCAAGCGTCGTGGGACGGGCGTGCTAGCGACCTGCCCGGAGCGCAGGCGAACGGAGTCCGGACTGCGAAATGCTTCCGTTAGAATGGACATCGGCCAAAAACCGACATCCATGACCCTACTTCTTACTGACATCGAAACCCGCGTCCTCGGCTCGCTCATCGAAAAAGACATCACCACGCCTGACTACTACCCGCTCTCGCTCAACGCGCTGGTCAACGCCTGCAATCAGAAAAATAATCGCGACCCCATCATGACCCTCAACGACGCCACCGTCCGCCAGGCACTCACCACGCTGCAGGAAAAGCGTATGGCCGGACCCGCCGGCGGCGCCGATAGCCGGGTCCCCAAGTACGAACACCGTCTGCAAGAAGTCTTCAACTTCGACCGTCGCGAAATCGCCATCGTCTGCGTCCTCCTGCTCCGCGGACCGCAGACTCCGGGAGAACTTCGCGGGCGGACCGACCGCATGTACCACTTCGAAGCCCTCGACGACGTCGTCTCCACCCTCGATCGCCTCGCGCAGCGGGAACCCCCGCTCGTGTGTATCCTCGCGCGGCAACCCGGCACAAAGGAATACCGCTACATGCATCTGTTCTCCGGCGAACCGCTGGAGCCCACCGTCTCGCGAGCCGTCCTTGAGCGAGAGTCGAACGAGTCCTCGCCCGCGTCCGAAGCCTCGGCGCAATCTGTCCCGCCGCCCGCCCAACGCCTCGCACGTCTGGAAGAAGAAGTCGCCAGCCTGCGCCAGGAACTCACCGAAGTGCAGCAACAACTGGCGGCCTTCCGCAAACAGTTCGAATGACCGCGCCGATTACAATCGAGGATTACGACCTGCTATGGCCAGAAAAGTTCGAAACGCTGCGCAGCCGGATCGCTCAGGTCCTGAATGGACTGACCACTGCAATTGAGCACGTAGGCAGCACAGCCGTTCCAGGTCTAGCAGCCAAGCCCATCCTCGACATCGACATCCTGTTGCGATCAGCCACCGACTTGCCAATCGTCTGTACGCGGTTGGGTTCCCTGGGATACGAGCATGGGGGAGACTTAGGCGTCGCCGGTCGCGAGGCTTTCCGAACCCCAGCGGGCGAATTTGCACACCACCTGTACGCCTGTCCGCCGGGGAGCCAAGAGTACAGCCGCCATATCGCGTTCAGGGACTATCTCAGGTCCCATCTTGAGGATGCTTCCGCCTACGCCGCCCTGAAACGAAACCTGGCCCACAAATTTGCGACCGACCGGGAAGCATACAACCAGGGAAAGACAGAATTTGTGAGACAGATTCTGCGCCGCGCTGGCCAGGACTGCACGCCCTAGTGGGCCAAAAGTCTGCGCGAAAACTTTGGTCAACCCTACCAGTCAGGTGTAGCCTCATAGGAACGAGGGCGTGCCGCCGACTCAGGAGGGAACCATGCGTCGTCGCGAATTCCTGATCCGTTCCGCCAGCGCCGCGGGAGCGGCCTGGCTCAGCTCTAAATCCATACTTACCAGTCTCGCGAACGCAACTCTGCCCGCGAAGTTCGCCGCCTCCGACACCATGACTCTCGGCAGCACAGGCATCAAAACCAGCCGCCTCGCCATGGGCACCGGTACTGTCGGCTCAGGACATCACTCGCACCAGACGGCGCTCGGTGTCAAAGGCCTCTCCGATCTTCTGCTCAACGGATACGACCACGGCCTGCGTTTCTTCGACGCGGCCGACTCATATGGCAGCCATCCTCACGTCGCCGAAGCGCTCAAGCACGTCCCGCGGGACAAAGTCACAGTCCTCAGCAAGACCTGGGCGCGCGACCCCGCTACCGCCCGCGCCGATCTCGATCGCTTCCGCCGCGAACTCGGCACCGACTACCTCGACGTCTGCCTCATGCATTGCGTCACTGAAGGCGACTGGACCGAGCGCTACAAAGGCGTGATGGACATCCTCTCCGAGGCCAAAGAAAAGGGAACCATCCGCGCCCACGGATGCTCCTGCCACAGCATCGAAGCCCTGCGTGCCGCGGCGAAATCCCCCTGGGTGGAAATCGATCTCGCCCGCATCAATCCCGTCGGCGCCTACATGGACTCCGATCCGGCGACTGTGGTTGGAGTTCTAAAGGAGATGAAGGCGGCAGGCAAGGCCGTGGTCGGGATGAAGATTCTCGGCCAGGGCGACCTCCGCAATCGCCAGGATGAGGCCGTCAAGTACGCCCTGTCGTTGGGCGTGCTTGACGCCTTCACGATCGGCGCCGAAAGCAAGTCCGAACAGGAAGACCTGATCCGCCGCATTGCCGCCGCGTAGGATTGTGTGGGGCGGACACTCCTGTCCGCCGCCTTTGACCTTGCCGCTGGGTGCGGCGTCCTTGCCGGACTCTATCGGCTACCGGGGCGCGCCCCTCGCATCGCGGGCTTCCGCCGAAACCACCAGGCCCGTACGTGCTGCCCCGCGATGAACGCCTTCTCGAAATACCACGACTGGCTCCCGGCCTCATGGTGCACGCTGGCATCGCCCCCAGAAACGAACTCCAGTTCTTCCGGCAGATTCTCCACTTGCAGAGTAGCTCCCAGCGTGGCCTGGTCAAGATCGGTCACATCACAATACTGTTCCGGCACGGTTAAGCCATACCTCCACGTGACCCGGCACGCCGCCTTCTCACCGGTCCTGACCGGTCTCAGGATCACCGGCGGCAAGGCGGTGCGGGGCACTCGCGTGACGCCAAGTTCGTCCGAGGCTTCCGCTTTGGAGGAGAGGGTGTCATCGGAGAACGTGTAGATCTTTCTTCCCGCAATTCCATACTCCAGGAAGCGAAACTCCGGGTGAAAAAAGGTCTCTGCTACCATTTCCGGTGCGTAGTCGCGCACGGCTTCGGAATAGTTCCTCACTTCGTAGCGGACTTCGACATTCACCTGGACGCGCCCATCCTCGGGGCTCGAAAAAGCATAAGACTTCACATAGCGGTCCCGCACCAGGTCTGTGGAAACAACGTCGCGAATCGGAGCCTGCATCTCGGTCGGCAAACCTCGTCCCACCAACCTTTGCGCCAGGCCGTCGGAAACTCTTTCCACCAGCAGCTTGGCGGAGAAAACATCGAAGGCAACGCCCAGCACCATGGCGACGATAAAGGCGTCGGCCAGAAAATAGACCAGTTCGTTGGCCGGCCACCAATACGGGTACTTGAGCCTGGCCACCACCCCCACGATGCCCGCCACCAGGAAGGGCACCAGTAATCGGAAGTGGTCTTTGAGCGTTAGTGCGTAAAACCGCCGTGGCTTCGACCCGCTCTCGGTGCCCGGCGCAGTCGTGGGAGCCGCGCTCTCGGTTGCTTCTTCCACGGTAAGAATCTCGATTGGGGGCATAGCTACTACCTCAATTCCCGGGATTGTTTGCAATTCCTCTTACTATCTGGCCGGACGGAGAAGGTCCAGCGCCTCGGTCGCCTCCCAGGTTGCCGGCCGGCACCGACGCGAAGCCGGTTGACAATACGCGGCAGCTCCCGAGGCTGAAAGACAAAGTAAAATCTCTGCGCATCCGGGCGTACCCAGTCTCGCCGGTCGGCCAGAGGTTTTACGACACAGACGTCGTGGATTTGATGATGTCGCCGTAGAGTATACAACTCCCGCTACCCGCCACGAAGTCCGGTTAGTTCCCTTTACGAATTACGGATGCCCCTGGCCCTTTGTCATTCTGTGGGTGGTCGTGTAGTTGCCCGGGTGGGTCGGACACTCCTGTCCGACAACTGTTTCCGCCATGCGATCCCGTGAATTCCGAAGAAGCCCTCGCTCGCGCCGAGGGGCGCCTGATCCTTGATAGGTTTTCCTGAATCAAAAATCATGCCCTAAGTATTTGCTTAAGCGGCATTCTCGCATCCCGCCGCTGCTATCCTCATATTGCGAGTTTTGCAGGTATCTTGAGATCACAATTTGTGATCTCAAAATTTTGAAACTATGGCGAAAACAGCAATCGTCGCAGCCAGAAAAGTCGACTCCAGGATTCTGGCTCTTCGAGGTCACCGAGTCATCCTTGATGCAGACCTGGCCGAACTTTATGGAGTGCAAGTGCGGCATCTTAATCAGCAGGTCAAACGCAATGCGAAGCGTTTTCCGCCTGCCTTCCGCTTTCAACTCTCGCCGCAAGAATTCAAAATCTTGAGATCACAAAATGTGATCTCAAGTGAGGGCCACGGCGGTACGCGGTACCGGCCGTATGCTTTTACCGAACACGGCGCGATCATGGCTGCCACCGTGCTGAACTCCGAGCGCGCCATCGAAATGAGCGTGTTCGTGGTGCTCGCTTTTGTGCGCATGCGCCGCGCGATCGCCGCTAATCGCCAGGTTCTGGCCAAGCTGGCAGAGGTCGAGCGCCGTCTCGAAACCCATGACGCCGATATCCAAGGCCTGATGGACGCAATCCGCGAGCTGATCAACCCTCCGGATCCACCTCGTCGTCGCATCGGATTCGAAGGACCTTCGGGTTCGCCAGGAAGCCGCAGTAAAGCCCCGAAGGACCGCACGCCGCACTTCCCCAATAACGGATGACCTTGGCGGCGCTGGCTCGAGCTTGATCGAGTCGTCTGTGCACGGGTGAATTACGTTGTGAAACTCTTACTAAAGATCACCACTCCCGCCTAATTCCCTAACTTCGCTCGTCTCCCGCCGATCCTATCCCCTAGAGGACCAGAAAATGATCACTCCAATCACCAGCGCTCGCCTGATCGACGCCTGGCAAGTCGCGCAACCGCCTGCGGAGCCTAAGCCCGACCCTCAGGCCCAACTCCGCCGGTGCAGAAAAGCGGGGCGCTCTCGCATGATCAGGTCAAGCTAAAGAGTGCCGCGCAGCCCGACCACGATGCCGACGATAAATAGCCCTGCACCGTAGTCCCGGCATCCCTTCGACTCCGCTCGAAGGCCCGTGAGTCCGACCAGTTCAAGTTCTTGTCCCTATTCGGCAACCGCGGAGACGCGCAACGCCTCCGCGGTCCCGTTCACTGGGCCGTCTGCTCCAGCGTGCGGATGTACTCGACGACCGATTCGCTCCAGCCGTCGATGTGTGTCCACGTGCCATAGCCGACGCCGTTCTTGTAGCTGGCCACGTTGATCACATAGCCCTTGCCCTTGGGGGCTGGCACCGTGTCGTGCGCCTGCTCGTCGGTGATGACGATCAGGCGATCGTAGCCGTGCTTCTGGTTCAGCTCGGTGACCGCCTTGCCGAGCTGCGTGCTGTTGTGGCGTTGCGAGGCGTCGATCGCATCGCGCAGTGCGAAGCCGCGGCGCCCCGGCACTTCGACCAGTGAGTCAGAGAAGCTGAACACACTGACCTTCTCGCCGATCTCGCGCAGCAACACGGCGAGCCCGTAAGCCGCGTCGGTACGCTGCATCTCCGAACGGTGAGAGAGCAAAGCAGTCATCGAGCCGGAAACGTCGACCAGCACGATGGTCTTTCCGCTCAGCTTCTCCTGTCCGGCCACGCACTTCAACATGGCCTGCTCCAGTGCCTCTTCCCACTGCGGAGCGTAACGCGCCGCAGCCAGGAAGCGGAACGGCAGCACACGGGCCGTGCTCATCGAGCCGAGCGCTGCGAGCACGAGCGACTCGTCCACTCCGACCTCACGCATGTTGCGCAGGTTGCGGAGCAGAGCCAGTGCGCCCAGCTTCTGCTGGCGGAGCAGCCGCTCCCAGGCCTCGCGCTTGTCGGCGCCGGACGAGAGCACAACCTCCCACGTGTCAGGAGCAGTGAGCTCGCCCGCGATCAGGCGCTTCCACACCTCTGCCTGCTTCTCATCGCGCGGCTTGGCGTGTGCCAGGAACAGAACGTCGCGCAGCTTGATCGGTCCGCCGCGATCGTACTTCGCGAGCGCATACTCATCAAACTTGGGGAATGCCGCAGCCAGCCCCTTCTTCACCTGCGCCGAGAGCGGCACGCGCCCGTCCTTCCAGTAGATGGCAACGAACTCTGCCAATTCGTCGGCACGCTGGATGACCCCCATCAGCGTCTCCGCCACAAGTCCGCGATGCGTGGAATGACGCGCCATCTCGCGTACCAGCAACAGTGGCGCGTGACGGAGCTTCATCTTCTCGCGTCCTTCGACCGCGAGCGCGGCCACCTTCTCGGCTGCAACCTTGGGCACGAGTTCCGCGATGCGGCCGGCGATCTCGACTCCATCCTCGTAGAACTGGCTCTCCCAGAGCAGGCAAGCCAGGACCGAGCGCCGCAGTTGCAGCTCGGTCGAGATGTTGCGGGCCGGCGCGCCTTCGTGCGTGCGCGGACCAAAGTTCAGGTTGAGCAGATTCAGTCGAGCCATAAGTGGCCTCCTTTGTGGCTGTACGCTATCAGCTGGCTAGCTGTGGGTAAGAGCTTCTAGCTTCTAGCTAAAACGTTTTGTCATCGCGAAGCGGCGTTTTTGCCGGTGAGGCACCCATTGTTGTTTCAATCGCCGGGGAATTGGGCGACGACGGTGTTTTGTCCGATGCTCTATCCAAGTTTGAGCTACATGACTCGCGTCGTGGCGGGATTCGAACCCGCAACCCGTCGGATTATGAAGTAGCCCTCGTCTTCACCACCGGCGAAACTTGTTTTCAGGCGGCGCGGGCGAGGCCCCTGCAACTTCCTTGGGCCAGCCAGCGCCGCTCTTCGATTGCAGCCAGGGAACTGGAATCACGGTTGAGGGCTCGAACCCCGGCCTTGGTTACAGGCACGCCACGAAGTTGCCGTGAACTTCACCACTGACTGAACTTTTTTGCGCGGTATCTCCCGCGCATTTACGACAAGCGATAAGGTCAGGGAACGGTCGGCGACGGAGCGGGCTTGCGCCCATGAGGGGTCGAACCTCACAGCCTGGAAACCCAGGCTGTTCTGCCGAGAGAAGTATCCGTGGCCTTTCACCACTGACCGAATTGATCCCGAGCGAAAACGTTCGGGATCAGAGACACGTCCGCGCTCGGACGCGGTGCTAATTACCGGGCCGGCATGGTTTTTGCTGGGGGAATCAGCCACAGCGGCGTTGTCGATTACCAGTCGAAGGAACCGCGGCCTTCGCCACCCAGGGTGCTTTGTTATGTTAGCTTTGCGTTAAGAGGCGCCGAAGATTAATTAGCGCAATCGAACGACGCCCCATAACTGACTCGGCAGGTTATTGGCCGAGGCAGCCCGCTAAGCGATTTGTGCATAAGTTCTGACAAATTTGGGCGTCCTTTCATTTGGGGATGACTGAAGATGCCATAACTTTTAGTTTTTGACAAGTGGAAAAGTCGAAATTCTGCTATTTTTTTCTGACCCGGACGAGGAGCGGATAAACATTTTGTTTGGATCGAAGGCAACGGTTCCTCTCAGAAGAAATGCCTGCTGTTTGATGATACGGGGCAGATTTGACCGGTTCTAATTCACTGCACTAAACTCGCCTCTCAGCGGGGTTCTCATGAAACGACTTGTTTGGCTGCTCCTGTTGGTTCTCCTCAGCACCATCACCGTTTTCGCGGACGACGATAAAAACCATTCCCACCATGAGGACCCGAACGAGAACCAACTGGGAACGGTCCATTTCCCGGTCTCCTGTGCCGCTGCCGTGCAGAAGCCCTTCGAGCGTGGTGTGGCGCTGTTGCACTCGTTCTGGTACGAAGAAGCGGAAAAGGGATTCCTGCAGATTGAAAAAGATGATCCGCGCTGCGCCATGGCGCACTGGGGCGTCGCCATGAGCCTGTGGCATCAGCTGTGGAACGAGCCTGACGCGAAAGTCATCCAGCGCGGCCGCGACGAGGTAACGGCTGCGGAGAAGCTCCCGAATAAGTCCACGCCGCGCGAGAGGGCTTACGTCTCCGCGATCGGAGCCTTCTATGGCAACCCGGAGAACCTGGATCAGGCCGCACGCGCCAAGGCCTACTCCGACGCGATGAAGAAGGTGTATGAGACGTATGCTGACGACCACGAAGCCGCGGCGTTCTATGCCCTGTCGTTACTCGCCTCCGAACCACACCAGGACGAGACGTTCGCGAACCGCAAGGCGGCGGCCGCCATTCTCGAAAAGCTCTTCGCGATGGAGCCCGATCATCCCGGCGTGGCGCATTATCTGATTCACAGCTACGACAAGCCGCAACTGGCCGAACTGGGCATTGCCGCCGCTCGCCGCTATGCAGAGATCGCGCCCGCCGCACCCCACGCCCTGCACATGCCATCCCACATTTTCGCGCGAGTGGGTCTCTGGCAGGACGACATCAAATCGAACCTTGCCTCCGTTGCCGCCACGCGCAAGACAGCGGCCATGCACATGGGCGGCGAAGGCCACCAGTTCCACGCCATGAACTACCTCTTCTATGCCTACCTGCAGAGCGGCCGCGAAGCCGACGCCCGCGCGCTCATGGATGAAGTCAAGGCCATGCCCGAAATGCATGACATGTACGGCGTCGGCTTCGATCCGCACCTGGCCACGGCGGCGCACTTTGCTTCGTTGTATCCGCTCGAGATGCAAGACTGGGCCACTGCCGCGGCGCTTACCCCCGTTGCGGTTCCGGGCACTGCAGAGGACTCAGCCGGGTACTGGGTAAAAGCGATCGGTGCGGCACACCTTCACCAACCCGACGAAGTCCGAAAGGATGTCAAGGCAATCGAGGCCATCCAGGAGAGATTCGTGTCGTTAAAGAAGGAAGACTTTGCCGAGGCTACGGAGAACGATCTGAAGCAGGCCCGGGCATGGCTGGCTTTTGCCGAAGGCAAGTATGACGACGCGGTCGAGACTCTGCGCCCCATGGCTGACAAAGAGGATGCGCTGGGTGACGAACCGGAAGGTATTCCTACCCGCGAGATGATTGCCGAAATCCTGCTGGCGGCGAAGCGCCCGCAGCAAGCGCTGGCAGAGTATCAGACGGATTTGAAGTTGAATCCCAATCGCTTCAACGGCCTCTACGGCGCGGCGCGCGCGGCGGAGGAGGCAGGCAAGCAAAGCGCCGCCAACGAGTACTACGCGCTGTTGCTGAAAACCTGTGAGGGTGGGAGCTCAACGCGGCCGGAACTGAGCCGGGCAAAGGAACTGCTGGCGAAGAAGTAGCGAGCCGTCCTCAATTTCCCCTTACCACCAGCATCTTCGCTACCAGCGCCGCAAGCATGGCCAGCGCACCAACGAGCGCGTTGTACTCGCGATGCTTCCGATAGAGGCCCAGTGAAAACCCCGTTCCCTTGTTGTCCGAACCAACGGGTACGATACGCGGCAGCATCCGCGGCACCTGCCGGGCATACTCTTCGAAGGCAGGGAACTTCTCGCGCAGGAAGGCCTCTTCGTGCTTGATCACGGGAAGGTAAATCGCGAAAAGCATGACTACCAGGGCAATACCTACCCACCAACTGCGCGCTGCGACTGCGAATCCGACGCCGATCAGGAGCGAGCCGAGATAGAGAGGGTTGCGCGTGTAGGCGTAAGGTCCGGAGGTCGCAAGCGACTCGTTCTTGCGCACGTGGCCTGAGGCCAGGGCGCGGGTGACAAGCCCGGGCACCACAATGACGGCACCGAACCCGATCGAGCGCCAGGTTGGCCGCGCCAACCAGAAGTAGAACACTGCGAACACAAAACCGAGCGGCACTCGGATGCGGCGCGCAACCTGCGACCACTCAGCCACGGGCATCCTCCGTTGCGCCGAGCAGCAAAGCTTGCGAGGCGGCGACTACCGCGTCGGTGCTGATCTCGAGCAGTCCTTCGTCGGGCTCTGACCGCCGCGCGTGCGTCGTGGGGCTCGCCGGATTGCGCAGCACGATGCTGCGCGTTCCGTAAGGCCCGTTGCGCGCCGGATCGGTGGGGCCGAAGATCGCCACCACCGGCACTTGTAGCGCCGCTGCCAGGTGCATAGGGCCAGTATCGCCTCCGATGAACAATCTCGCTCGGCGAGTCAGCGCAATCAACTCCGTAAGCGAGGAGTTCAGCGACATTGCTGCACCTTCACTGGCAGCCTCAGCCGCGCACGCAAGATCCTCCTCGCCGGGTCCATAGTTGATGATGGATCGTATGCCCCTGGCGGTGAGCGATTTCGCCACGCAACCATAGCGCTCGGGGGGCCAGCGTTTCGCGCCCCATCCTGCGCCGGGATTGAGGATCACGAAATCACGCACCCCAGATTGGGCCAGGCGCTTCTTAATGCCCTGCTCGGCGGCGGAGTCGTGAGGCAGTTGTACGCGCGGCGGCTTCAGCGTCTTGGCCGCAACCGCCTCGGCGACGGAAAGATATTGCTCGATCACATGCGCTCCGCGCGCGAGCGCCCGGCGTGTGTACCACAGGCTTGCAGGAGACTCTCTCGATTCGGCCGCGCCCCACACGACCCGGGCGCCGGACCAGCGAGCCAGCACCGCCGATCGGATTGCTCCCTGCAGATCGACGGCGACGTCATAACGAGTGGTGCGGATGTCGTTCCAGACTTTTGCAATCTGCTGCACAGTCTGGATCGAGAGCAGCGACTTGCGCCACTCCGTGAGGCTCACGGTGTGTACCCAGTCCACTAAGGGGCGCTCTGGCGAGCGCGGTCCACGACGAGTCGAGTCCGGCGCACAGAGCAGCTCGGCCCAGCGCTCTTCGATCAGCCAGCCGATCATAGCTCGTGGAAAAGCCTCGCGCAGGGCCTGCGCAGCGGGGAGTGTGTGAATCACATCCCCCATCGCGCTCAAGCGCACGATCAGCAGACGCTCGATTTTCGAGACCTCTGCGGACTCAGCGCTCACGATTTCCTCGGCGAAAGCCGCGAACGGATGATCTCACTGGTGGAGTGATCTTTGGGATCCCCGACGATCTCGACGCGTCCTCCGTATTCGGCGACGGCAGCGCGCTCGGGAACCGAATCGGCTGTGTAGTCGGTGCCCTTGGCCTGAATGTCGGGGTGAATCTCGCGGATGATGGCGCGCACGTCGAGTTCCGGAAAGATCACCACCGCATCAACGTCGGCCAGCGCAGCCACAATTTCGGCGCGCTCCTGCTCCGGCATAAGCGGGCGGCCCTCGCCCTTGAGAGCACGAACGGATTCATCCGAATTGACGGCCACGACAAGTTTGCCGCCGAGAGCCTTGGCTCCGCGCAGGTAGCGCACGTGCCCGACATGCAGGAGATCGAAACCGCCGTTGGCGAGGGTGATGCGTTGGCCGGTACGGCGCCATTCGTCCACGCGGCGTCGAAGCGCTTCGCGGCTCAGAATTTTGTCTTGTGTGTTCAATGGGGTCGGGTCGCGGGCGGCGATTGTCCCACCGCTTGCAACAACTCTTCCCGTGAAACTGTGGCCGTGCCGCGCTTCATCACGACGATTCCAGCCGCGTAATTGGCGAGTTGCGCCGCCTCTTCGGTCGTGGCTCCGGCCGCGAGCGCCGCGGTGAAGGCCGCAATGACGGTGTCCCCGGCGCCGGTCACATCCGTCACCTGGTCGGAGCCGACAATGGGAATGTCGACCGGCTTGTGCCCTCGATCAAAAGCCACCATACCGTCGCGCCCGCGCGTGATCACGAGGGACTGCAGGCTCATGTGCGCAATCAGTTGCTCGCCCGCGGCCACGAGTTTATTCCAATCCTGGCCAATGCGGATGCCGAGAGCCTCTTCTACTTCAGGCTCATTGGGCGTGGCCGCCGTGACCCCCGCATATTGCAGCATGCGGTAGCGCGAATCGAGAATCACGGGCACTGAGCCCAGCTTTCCTTTTTCCCGCAGCGCGGTCAGGATCGCGGGAGTGGCGGCGCCGTATCCGTAGTCGGAGACCAGCAACGCGTCGGAGGCATGCGCGTAGTTGCGTGCAGCCAGATACAACTCGCGGGTCAAGTGATGATTGGGCGCCTCCTGAGGTTCACGGTCCACCCGCACCACCTGCTGGCGCGCGGTATGCGTCATGCCAGCTAGAATGCGGGTTTTCGTGACCGTGCTGAAAGTCTTGTCTTTGAGCACACCGCTGACGGCGATTCGTTTGTGGCGGAAATATTTCCGTAGCAGGCGGCCCGGTTCGTCGTCGCCGACGATACCCACGGGAAGAACGTTCACTCCCAGATCGGCCAGATTATTGGCGGCGTTGGCCCCACCGCCGGGCACTACCGTGCGCTCACGGTGTTTCAGAATCAGCACCGGGGCCTCGCGTGACACGCGCGAAATTTCACCGAACACGAATTCATCGGCGACCATGTCCCCCAGGACCGTGACCGTGATCTTGGGAAATGCTTCGACGATTCTTCTTAGCCGGTCGGCTTCTTTGGGGTGTTTGGTCATCGGTGCGATAAATTCAGTCCGGCGACGCTGCGAAAACAGATTCTCTCATGCTCGGTGCTTTCGTTCCTCGATCATGCCAAGCATGGTATCCACAGCGTTAGCGGCTTCGGCGAACTCCATACGGACGGGCACCACGCAGAGCGGCTCCAGTGCGGTGAGATAGGATCCCAGATTCACGGCATCTTTTTCCGTGGTCACGAAACCTCCCGCTTCACTTTTCTGCCTGAGCGCGAGGAGTTCGCGAACGTCCCGCTCGCTGTAAGCGTGATGATCGTGATAGAACGCCTCGGCGGCGGGCTCGATATTGGCCGTACGCAGTTGCAGCGTGAATTGCTGGGGCCGGGCGATGCCACAGAAAACTACGGGACGTGGCGGCACATTCTGCGGCGCCATGCCGCGCCGCACGCGCCAGATCAGCTTTCCTTCGATGGGGAAGGATTCAGCGGAAGCGCCGCTGGCGAGCACCACAGCGTCGGCGCGGCTGAGAGAACTCAGTGGCTCCCGCAGGCGCCCGGCGGGCAGCAGCCGATCGGATGCCTCCTGTGGCGTTACCAGCACGATATCGAAGTCCCGGGCGAGAGCCCGGTGCTGAAAGCCGTCGTCAAGCACGTGGAGTTGTGGGCCGAATCTTGATTCGGCGAAGCAACCCGCCTGGTGTCGATCCTCGCCGACGATGACCGGGACCTGAAGCTTTCTCGCAATGAGCAGCGGTTCGTCGCCGAACTCTTGCGGCAGGCCGGCAGGATCAACCAGCAACACGCCCCGAGATTTGCGCCCGTAGCCGCGCGAGAGAACGTCGAATTTCAAGCCCCGCACCTTGAGAAGTTCGCCAAGAAGCAACACGAACGGGGTTTTTCCCGAACCGCCGGCCGAAAGATTCCCAATGCTGACGACCGCTGCCCGAAGTCTGCGGGCTCGCAGAAGCCCGCGGTCGTAGAGGGCGTTGCGAGCTCCGACGACACCGCCGTAGATGGCAGAGAGAGGGTTCAATCGCTGTGTGCCGCTTGTGCGGGAACGGGCTGAGGGTGGGGGCCTTCGTTGAGGAGCGTGTTCAATTCTTCCAGCGTGCGTGCTGTCGCCCCTGCCTGCGACCGCACCGTCTCTTTGGCGCGCTGGCCGAGGGCGCGCCGCTCGGAATCGTTCTCGAGCAACTGCATCAGTACCAACGGCAACTCGGCCAATCCCACGATGCGCACGGCGTCGCGGCTCTGAAACAGCGAAACGATGTCGCGGAAGTTCTCCGTGTGGTTTCCGACTACGATGGCGACGCCATGCTGCGCGGGTTCGATAATGTTGTGCCCACCGCGTGGCACCAGGCTTCCGCCCACGAACGCGATGTCGGCCAAGGCATAGAGTCCGGCCAGTTCGCCGATGGAATCGACCAGCAGAACTCCGCTGGCAAGGGCCTTGCCTTGCCAGCGCGAGCGCCGGGCAAATGGAATTTCCAATTGTTGCAGAAGTATCGCAACCTCATCAAAGCGCTCGCGATGTCGCGGGGCCAAGATCATGACTGCGCGCGGATGGCTGACCCGCACATTCTCAAACGCTTTGAGCAGCGGAGGTTCTTCGCCTTCTACTGTGCTTCCACAAACCAACACGGGACCGGCGCCTTCTGCGGCCAGTGATCGACGGAGAGTTTCGACAATGGGCGGGGGCGTGGGCAGACTCAGGTCGAATTTCAGATTGCCGGTGACTCGCAGGCGGCCCGCTTCCGCGCCAATGGACTCGAGGCGCGTGCCGTCCTCCTGGGTCTGTGCAAGAAACAGGTCGACGTGCACCAGCATCCTCCGGAGTGCCCAGAGGAAACGGCGGTAGTTGGGCCACGAACGATCGGAGATGCGCGCATTTACCACCGCGATGCGAGCTCCACTCGCGTGCGCCAGATGCAGGAAATTCGGCCAGAATTCCGTCTCTGCCAGCAGCACCAGTTCCGGCTGCAGAGCCCGCAAATAGGGCCGGATAGCGAATGCGAAGTCCATGGGAAAGTAAAACACGTTCTGTTCGCTGAAACGTTTGCGAGCCAATTCCTGCCCCGTGTCCGTCGTGGTTGACACCACGACGCGATGTTGAGGAAATCTCCTTTTCATTTCGTGAAACAGGCCGCTGATGGCGAGCACCTCGCCGACAGAAACGGCGTGAACCCAGATCACTCCTTTCCCGCCGGCCGAAGATTCCGCGCTTCCCGCCATCAGGCGCACGGGCACCCTTCCCAGGCGCTCGGGGAATCCAGTGCGATATTTGCCGTGGCGCAGGACCTGGTAGAGCCAATACGGCAGGCTCAGCAGCATTCCCGCCGCCAGCAGAAAGCTGTAGAGGAAATAGCTCAAGCTGAGCCATTCTAAACCGGCGCATCGCCGGAGCACTCACACTCTATAATCAGAATCATGCGGTGCCCGCGGTTTCACGCTCGAACATTCCCCGGTCAATCCCTGATGTTGATCGTTTGCGCTGCGGCGTCGCTTCCGGTTCTTTTGCTGGCGAAGAATTTCGTGAAGCCTGCAGCGAAGTCCGCCATCAACTATCCGGCGCACGATTTCCATCGCGACGAGCAGGTCGCTTTCGCAGCCGACCCTTACGACGCGCCGGAAAAGGCCAATATTTTCTCCGTGGATTTTGCCGGCCATGGTTTCCTGCCCATTTTTTTCGTTGTCACCAACGACAGCGACCAGCCGATTTCCATCGCGAACATGGAGATCACGCTCATCACCGCCCACCATTCCAAGCTGACGCCCACCACGCCTGCGGACATCTACCGGCGGCTCGCCAATCCGCAGGGGAACACGCGGCCAAGCCCGATTCCCATCCCGCGCAAAAAAGTGAAGGGGGCGATCAGCCCAAAGGAGATGGAGGAGATTGAGTCGTCACAGTTCGCGGCCAAGGCGGTCGAGCCGCACGGGACTCAGTCGGGGTTTCTGTTTTTTGATGTGGGCGGCATTACATCGCCTTTGTCGGATGCGAACATTGACATTACGGGTGTCGCGGACGCGAAGGGTAACGAACTGTTGTACTTCGAGATTGCGGTCGACAAGTACCTGAACACGCCCAAGAACCCGTGATCGCTGGGGCGCCCACGTTTTGAAGTGTGAAGGGAAGATTCGTATCAGGGCATGCCTTCCGGCGTGCCGCGTCGGTCTGTGAGAATTTGCGGGCTTTAGCCCCTGCCACTCCTTAGCCAACCCAGCGGCTAAAGCCGTATGCTCACTGACGAGCTCGGGCGGCATCGCTGATGCGATGCCCTGATACGAATCGCTGCTCTCAGGCCGCATAGAAACGGCGGCGAAACTCGATGCGACGGCGAGCTTTATAATCTCTCTTCTATGGCCACGACTGCGGAGACCTCCATCGCCGCTCATCCCAAGTTCGAGCCTGTCATCGGACTGGAAGTTCACGTTCACCTTCTGACGGCGACGAAGATTTTTTGTTCGTGCTCGCCGCGATTCGGGGCGCCACCGAATACCAACGTCTGCCCCGTCTGCCTGGGGATGCCCGGAGCGCTGCCCGTGCTCAACAAGAAGGCCGTGGAGTTTGCCACGCTGGCGGCGATGGCGCTGAATTGCCGCATCAACGAGACCTCGATTTTTGCGCGCAAGAATTATTTCTATCCCGATCTGCCCAAGGGCTACCAGATTTCGCAATATGACAAGCCGCTGGCCGAGCAGGGATCCATTGAAATTCCCAGCGGCCGCGGACGTAAGAAAATCGGCATCACGCGTGTGCACATGGAAGAAGACGCGGGCAAGAGCCTGCACGAAGGATTTCCTGACGCGGCGGAGAAGACGGCCATCGACCTCAACCGCACCGGTGTCCCCCTGATCGAAATCGTCAGCGAGCCCGACATCACCACGCCCGACGAGGCTTACGAGTATCTGACCCGACTGAAAGAGATCATTCTGTACACCGGGGTCAGCGACTGCAACATGGAGGAAGGGTCGCTGCGCTGCGACGCCAACGTAAGTGTCCGGGCTCGCGGGCAGAAAGAATTTGGCACAAAAACCGAAATCAAGAACGTGAACTCGTTCCGCTTCATTCGCGAAGCTCTGGAGTTTGAAATCGCGCGCCAGATCGACGTGATCGAATCCGGCGGCAAGATCACGCAGGAGACTCGCCTCTACAACGCCAACGAAGGCAAGACCTACAGCATGCGCTCGAAAGAAGAGGCGCACGACTATCGTTACTTTCCCGAGCCTGATCTCCTTCCGCTGGTGGTCGATGAGAAATGGAAGGCTGAGATCGCGCGGGCATTGCCCGAACTGCCCGAGGCACGCCGCGCGCGCATGGTGAAAGAGTACGGGATCACCGAATACGACGCGCAGGTGCTGACCGTTTCCAAATCGCTGGCGGATCAGTTCGAGGAGGCGGCGCAAGCGGCGAAGAATCCGAAGCGTGTCGCCCACTTGGTGCAGAGCGAATTGATGGGCCGCCTCAAAGCCAAGGGCACGGAGATCGAGCAGTCTCCGATTTCGATGCGGGGAGTCGCTGCCTCGGCCGACCTGGTTGAATCGGGGACGATCTCGGGCAAAATGCTCAAGGATCTCTACGATCTGTCCTTCGAGCGGGGAAAGGATTTCCCGCTCGTCTACGAGGAAGAGGGCAGGCCGCAGCAGTCGACCGACACGTCGGCGCTGGAGAGAATCATCGACGAGATTCTGGCGGCGAATCCCAAGCAACTGGAGCAGTACCGGGCCGGCAAAAAGACCATGTTGGGATTTTTCGTAGGCCAGGTTATGAAGGCCTCAAAAGGCCAAGCCAGCCCTCAGATCGTGAATGAGCTGCTGGCAAAGAAGCTGGGGTGATTTTGATTGTGTGGGACCGGGTCTGAGACCCGGTCGGCCCGAAGGGCCGAGGCCACGATGCAGCCGAAGTATGAGTATCGCCGTCGTTTATCTCACTTTCAGAAGGACAATCACCCGCTGTTGGTCACATTCACCCCGGATCGTCGCCGCCAACTCCCACCCGCAGCCCGCGACATTGCTCTCGAATGCAGCGTCAAAGAGAGCGGCTGCAAGTTCGAGCTACATGCTGCCCTCGTAAGGCCCGATCCCGTGCACTTGATCTATTCGCTGCTCCGCCGCAGCGACGGCTGGAGCTATAGCCTGCCCGAGATCGTGAAGGCTATCGAAGGCCGCTCTGCGCGGGAGATCAACCTAGAGCTCGAGCCGAGTTGCTCAGTGTGGCAAGAGGAGTTCTTCGACCATGTTCTGCGATCGAACGATAGCCTTGTCGATAGACTGGACTATGTTTGTCAGAGCCCTGTGAGGGCAGGGGTGGTGAGTACGGAAGCGGAGTAATCCTGGATTTGGAGAGGGAGAATTCCTGTCCTCTGAACTCGTGCTGAGGAGAGCCAGCGGCCTTTCAGGCCGCCTGGCCGGGTCCCTTCGACCTCGCTCGGGGCAGGCTCGGACCCGGTCCCACACAGTCATCGCAGGACCATCACTTTGGTCATCTCAACGGAGTCTCGGCAGCGGCTACCATGATGCAGGGCCCGTCTGCCGGGGCTGACTGTTCGAGGATCACCCATGAAATTCAAGCTCGACCGCATCATCAGCCTTGCGACCTTGGTGGCATCGTTGGTGGCCATTGTTCTGGTTTTGAAGAGGCCTGCGCCGGTGGCGCAACGGCAAGCTCCGGCGGCCGTCGCGGAGCACGCCCAATCCTTCGACCAGAAGATGGCCCAATTCGAGCAGGAGACTCAGACGCAGGACACACCCTCGGAGCAGGAGCCGAGTCCGTCTCGAGACAATGCGGAACCGGCGCCCAAGCCGGCTTCGCCCACCGGCGCGCAAAGCTCGAAGGCTGAGGTGCACATCAACTCTGACGAGATCAGCGCGGTGCTTGCTCAATCGCTCGGCGCGACTGCTGCTTCGGGTCTAACGCCGAACTCCAACGTCGGCAGTGGGGCTCCCACCATCAAAGACCAACAGGTCCGCTTCGACGGCGACCTTGTGCACGGACAATTCCTTACGGAGATCGCCGGGAAAGACGTCTGGGTCACGATCTCCGGTCACATCGGCGAGAAGGATGGTTACGCTACGTTTGATCCGACGGAATTCAAGGTGGGAGATCTGAGCGTTCCGGTTTCTCTCGTGAATCCAGCCCTGCAGAAAAAGCTGGCCGAGGAGCGCGACCGGCTGAAGCTTCCCGACAACGTTGGGGCCATGAAGGTAGAGAACAGTGAACTGGTGATGCAGCAGAAGTGACCCCGTTTGCCGGGCGTCTGAGCCCGGCGCGGTCATCCTGAGCCAATGGAGGGATCTCAAGTCAGCGCAGCAGCCGCCTTTCAGGCGGCCTGACCGGGTCTGAGACCCGGTCCCACACAACCCATCTCAGACTCTTACGCGGGGCCGACACTATTGTCTGCCGCCACTCTCCCGTACCAGTGGCCTGAGTCTTTGATGGTGCGCTTCTGCGTTTTGAAGTCCACGTAGGCGAGGCCGAAGCGCTGCGCAAAACCGTCCGCCCACTCGAAGTTATCCATCAGACTCCAGGCGTGATACCCGCGGACATCGGCGCCGTCGGAGATCGAGCGTGCCAGCGCCGCCAGATACTCGCGGTGGTAGGCAATGCGGCGGCCGTCTCGAATTACGCCTTTCGCGTCTGGACCGTCGTTGTAGGAACATCCATTCTCCGTAATCTCGATCACTGGACGGTTGTAGTCACGCGTAATGCGCATGACCATGTCGTAAAGGGCTTTGGGCCACACTTCCCAGCCGAAGTCGGTCGTGGGGCCTTCGTGGCCACCGTCCATCTTGACCGGGAACAGCCATTCCTGCGCATGTGCGGCGCGCTCGATCGCCGGCGGAGCGGACGCGATCGTGCGGTAATAGAGATTGATTCCAAGGAAGTCGAGCGGGACCCGGGTCTTGTCCATGTCACCTGACTTGATCCCCATAGCGGTCTCAGGGAGAAAGGTGAGTGCTTCGGGATAGCGGCCGCGCAACGCCGGATCGAGAAACCATACGTTGATGATGGCGTGCGCGCGCTCGGCTGCCAGCTTGTCTTCTTCAGAATTGCTCGCCGGCTCACACGCCGACATGTTGAACGCGGTTCCCACGCGCGCCGCGGGCCGGGCCGCCTTCAGCGCGCGAAAACCGTCCCCCTGCGCGAGGTTGACCACGTGCGTGGCGCGCAGGAAATCGAGTAGGCTCTTGCGGCCGGGAGCATGCGTGCCTTCCAGATAACCCAGATCGACGAAAGCAGAAGGCTCATTGAACAGCATCCACTCAGCGACGCGATCGCCCAGTGCCTGCGCGACCACTTGCACATAGTCGGCGTAGCGAGCGGCCGTATCGCGATTGGGCCATCCCCCGGCGTCTTCGAGCGCTTGCGGCAGGTCCCAGTGATAAACCGTGACGAACGGCCGGATGTGCGCCTCCAGCAAGGCATCGACCAGGCGGCTGTAGTAATCGATGCCTTTGGAGTTCGCGACTCCTGATCCCGAGGGCTGAATGCGCGGCCAGGAAATCGAAAAGCGATAACTGTTCAGGTTCAACGCCCGCATGAGGGCGATATCCTCTTTCCAGCGGTGGTACGAATCGCAAGCCCTGTCGCCGGTCTCGCCATTGTGGATCTTGCCCGGAGTATGGGCAAAGCGGTCCCAGATGGATTCGCCTTTGCCATCTTCGTTCCAGGAGCCCTCGATCTGATAGGCAGCCGTGGCCGTGCCCCAGAAAAACCCTTTGGGGAACGCGACTCTCGATGACAGCGCGAATTGGCGGGGGGAAATCCTGCCTGCAACCGTGCTGGCTCGTGACGATCCGCTGCAACCGGAAAGAAAAACCGCGGGCAACCCGGCAACCGCCCCGGCGCCAAGCAACGACTGTAGAAACTTGCGGCGTGTCAGACGCAAACTAGATCTGGGCTCCTTCAAGAATCGGGATGACCGCCGATCGCGAACTCGAGGCCATCAATTATGCTCGACGAACTTCCCGTTCTTCTGTCCCCTGAGCGAGTTGTAGTGCGTTTCCAGAAACACATCTTCGCTGACGAAGTCCCCGGAATATTTCTTCCACGGATCGAGCAGCTTCGCCTGCTTCATCTGAGCCAGCGTCTTGCTCTCCTTCGGGGCGCTCGCGACCGTGTCACGCGTGGCCTTCAGCATGGTAAAGTGCGCCCGCACGTCGTCCAGGCTGGAGATCGGCCCGTGCCCGGGAATAATCTTCGCATCCGGCGGCAGTTGCCCGATGACCTTCTCGACAGCGTCGATCATGCCCTTGATGCTGCCGCCGCTGTCGACATCGATGAACGGGAAGCCATGGGTCACGAAGTCGTTGCCCATGTGCACCACGTTCGACTTCGGAAAAAAGATGATGGAATCGCCATCGGTGTGGCCCGCAGGGAAATACAGCGCGCGAATGTCTTCGCCGTTCAGGGGCACGGTCACGTCATGATCGAAGGTGAGAATGGGCAGGGCCTCTTTAGGTTGAGGCTTGAATTCCATATGAAGGGAGCCGCCATTGCCTGCCGGACCGCCGGCTTCGAGGCGCTTGCGTACGTTGTCGTGCGCGATGATCGGCGCCTGCTTCTGGAAGTACTCGTTGCTGCCAGTGTGATCGGGGTGGTAGTGCGTGTTGATAATAAACCGAACTGGCTTGTCGGTAATGCCTTTCAGCGCGGCTTGAATCTTGTCGGCCAGCGGAGCGTACTGATCGTCCACCACCACGATACCGTCGTCGCCCAGCGACGCCCCGATGTTTCCGCCCGCACCTTCCAGTATGTACACATTGCCGGCTACTTTGCTGACCTTCCTCTGCACCTTGCTGAAGTCGTGGTCCTGGGCCGCGACCAAGCCGCACCCAAGGAGCGAGATCAAAGCCAAAACCGGCAGTCCAAGCTTGTTCACACGCCCTCCACGATGACAGATTAACGAATAGAGTGGGGCCGAACCGACCGTTAGCAGGGGGGCACCCTCCCTGCACAGGCTCAGTGCCGCAACGCGGACCCCATTCTTGCACAGATGCAGGCGAATTGGGCGATTTCGAATGTCGGGCTAAAATCCTGCTTGACCCTTACGTAACGTCAGGCGGTAAAACCTCGAAACAGGGGAAACCGTGAACCGCACGTAATCTTTCTCATGAGTTTGCGCAGCGCCCGGAGTAACCGTCCGCGCCCGGCAGCATTACGACCGGCTCGGGTTGCTCAAACTCAGGGGCCGTACCAGGGCAGGGTATCGAGGGTACTCCGACCGCGACTTTGCACGCCTGGAGCAGATCGTGGCGTTGAAGTTCATCGGATTTCCCTTATTCCAAATCCGGGAACTGCTTCGTCGGAAGGACACCGATCTCCTGGCTGCACTTCGCCAGCAACGCCAGATCCTGGCCGAGAAGCGTAACCATCTCGACCGGGCCGTGCGGGCTATCGAGCGAGCCGAAGAGGTCGTGTCTCAGGGAGGGGGAGTAGCTATGGGAGTTCGAGACGGGTGAATCGTATGTGAAACCTGAAAGCCACCGCCCTGGCGATGTGACTTGCGTTTAATACTTGCTGACTGCGAGTCGCGAGCAGCCGAAAGCAACGAAGCGGAAGACTACCCGCGGCGTTGGGGCATGCCACTGCCCTTCAGGGTTACGTCCAGAACCACGTTGGTGCCGGAAGGCGAGTTGAATGTCATCGGGCCGTTGTTCGTGATCTCCCATGCAAATATCCGATGTTGTTCCTGTCCCATTGAAGGTCGCCATTGATGGTGACCCGGTCGAGCGTGCGGTAGCCCAGGCAGCAAAGGGCTTCGAGCAGACCAGTAGAGGAGGTGGTGGTCAACACGCCTCTGCTGATCGTCACGCCATACAGCGTCACCTTGGAGGCGGCATCGGCGTGGATGGTGCTGCTGGTGTTGGTCACCGTGCCGCTGCCGTTCAGCGCCAGGGTTCCTCCATTCGTCGCCTCCAGGGTTCCGGTATTGGTGACAGCACCGGGGCCGATGCTAAAGTCAGGGGAGTTGTGATCCGCGTTGACCGTCCCCTGGTTGGCGAATGTGCCGCTACTGGGGGAACCGATGCTTCCCGCCCCCTGAATGGTGGTTTGGTTGGTGAACTTGGCACCGCTCGGCTGGCCGTATCCCCAGGAGAGCGTTGTTGGCTTTGTTGGACATGGTCAACCCGCCACCTCCCTTCAGTACCGCTGCCACGCTCAATGTGGGCGACGTGGGCAAGCCGGGACTGCTGAAGATCACGGGAACCTACACGCAGTTGAACACCTGCACCATGAATGTTTCCGTCGGCGGAACGACGGTCGGAACGCACAAGAACGTCCGCGGGCGAAAATCCGTGCCGACTCCCGCCACGGCGCTGGAAAGCCCTACTCGCCCACCACCCAGCCCCCCAAAAAATCTTCTCAACAAGGGCGAACTGTTCAGTGTAGAATGTCGCGTTTTCAGAAACCACTGTACAGCTCGACACAGCGGACTGAAACATGTGTGAAACAGCAGCAGTATTGTCTTTTCCACGGTTTTCCCCTGCAAAGCAAGTCACGCCTGACCTGGTTTCTGCGCCAGCGTCTTGTGCCCACGACCGGAAACAGGAGCGTTCCATGTCGATGAAATCTGCCACTCGTTTTTCTCTGACCGTGACCTCGCTCGCCGTGTTGTTGTGGCTGGCGGCCGTGCCGGTCCAGCTCGCCGCTCAGGACGCAGCCTCTCTGACCGGCGTAGTTACCGACACCAGCGGCGCCGTCGTCGTCGACAGCAACGTGAAGCTTGCCGACACAAGGACCAACACCACGTATGAGACCAAAACCAATTCGGTCGGAGCCTACTTTTTCAACAAGCTGCCGCCGGGCGCAGGGTATAAGGTGACTTTCACTAAAGAGGGTTTCGACACCGTAATAGTCTCCGATCTCTATCTGGCCGTGAACACGACCCACACGCAAAATGCACAGTTGAGGATTGGCAGGACCACCGAGACGGTCGAGGTGCAAGCCACGGGCAGCGCGGTATCGCTGAATACCACTGACACCACGGTCGGCAACAGCTTCGACATGAACATGGTTCACAACTTGCCGGTTCAGATCCGCGACAGTCCGACCGAGTTGATGCAGTATCAGCCCGGCGTCGTAACGGTTGCCAACTCAAACGCCGAGGATGCTAACCAAAGCCGAGATGGTGCCACCACCGGCGCCCGCACCGACCAAGGCAATGTCAGCCTGGACGGTCTCGACGTGAACGACTTTGCCGGCGGATTTGCCTTTAACGTCACTGCCAATGCACCCATCGATTCCCTTCAAGAGTTCCACGGCGAGACGGCGAATCCTCTGGCTGCGGAAGGACGAGGGAGCGGCGGCCAGTTCAATCTCGTGACCAAGAGCGGCACTAACACGTGGCACGGCTCCGCCTCCGAATATCATCGCAACACCGTCACCGAAGCAAACAACTTCTTTAACAATCTTGCCGGCATTCCGCGCCCGCAGCTGATTCGCAACCAGTTCGGCGCCTCTCTGGGCGGTCCGATCATCAAGGACAAACTATTCTTTTTCTTCGATTACGAGGGACAACGTCGAGCCAGCCAAGCCACGCCAGACCACACTGTCCCCACCGCTGCCCTTCTCGCTGGAAATATCGAATACCCTAACTTGAGCGGTGGGGTTTCCACGGCGAACGCGGCCACCTTAAAGGCTTTGGATCCCGCCGGGTTTGGAGCGGATGCCGCTCTCCTGAGCTTCATGAAAAGCCGCTACCCGGCACCCAACACCGCCTCTCCCGGGTCCGACAACCTCAACACCGGTGGTTTTCGCTTCAACGCTCCGGTACATCTCACCGAGAACAATTACGTAACTCGCGTCGACTACAACCTAACCAGCAAAATGAAGCTCTGGGGGCGATTCTCCATAGTGCGTCAGACACAGGGAGATGACGCCAATTTTCCCGCTCCGATTTATTTCCCCGGCGACCCTTTGACTCACCTCATCACCGACAAGAGTTGGGCCTACGTGATCGGGCACACTTGGACAATCAGCAGCACCATGGTGAACCAGTTTTTGTATGGAGAGACCCGCCAGGTGCTTGCTTTCCCAACCGCGTTTAACCCGACCGGAACGACCCAGTACAGCCTATTCGGGGACAACGGAGTAGGAGGCGCCTTTCTCTCAGCGCCTTTCTCGAGCGGTTCGTCCCAAGCCCGGACCGTGCCGATCCCGGTCTATCGCGACGACTTTACTTGGGTTCGTGGCAAGCACAACCTTCAGTTTGGCGGCACTTTCAAAAACATCAAGTCAACGGATACGCTGGTCAGCGATTTCAACACTGTAGATAACGGGCTCGGCGGAGGACTGACCAGCCTGAATTCGTCATTCAGGCCTGCCGATATCGCCACCGACGCCGCATCTCTCAACCTTTGGGATACTGCCTACACATTCCTTGTAGGAAGATTTGCCAGCGTCAGCAGCAACTTCAACAACAACGCCAAGTTGCAGGTCCTTCCACAAGGTACCGGTCACACCCGCAACTACCGCTACTATGAAACAGAAGTCTATGGTCAGGATTCCTGGCGCCTGACTCCAAACCTTACTCTCACTTACGGCTTGCGTTATCAGTATTATTCTGTGCCCTACGAGGTGAATGGTCTCGAAGCGATCCCGAACTTGAGCTTCGCTGACTACATTAACCCTCGCCTTGCGGCTGGGCCGCAAGGGATCGCAGGCACTGCCACAAGTCCAATTCCAGCGAATACGTTTTATAACCTTGCTGGCAAAGCCAATCATGCTCGCGGGTTGTACTCTCCCAATTACCGTGACTTCGCACCGCGCTTCAGCTTTGCCTTCAACCCATCATCCAATGAAGGCTTCCTCGGGCGTATCCTCGGTGATCGCAAGACCGTGATCCGAGGAGGCGCCGGTCTTGTCTATGACCACCCTACCACCAACGCCCTGAATTTCCTCCAGGATCAGAATACTTACATTTTGCAGAACGCAACCGCTCTTAACTACGGCTTTGGCGAAACCGCGCATGACGCGCTGGTCAACGATCCTCGCTTCACCGGTCTGGGTGCCTTGCCTCCTGGCACCCCTGTTCAGCCGGGGCCAGTTAGCGTTCCATTCGCCCCATTCGTCGATCCTGTGTTGGGGCCGATCGGTACCGCTTCGGGACAGGGCTTCTTCAATTACGCCATCGATCAGCATCTGAAGACACCTTATTCCATGCTGTTTTCCTTCGGTATCCAGCGCGATCTGCCCGGCAACTTCCTTCTCGACGTGAACTATGTCAATCGCGAGGGTCGTCGCCTACTGGCTCAGTCTGACGCGGGCCAGGTAGTGGATTTCAAGGACACGACCTCAGGTCAGTTCCTGTCTACGGGCTTCGGGAACTTGTCGCAGGAAGTCCGCAAGGATCCGGTTGGCTTAAGCTTCGTTACGCCTCAGCCATTCTTTGAGGATTTGATAGGCACCGGTGCCACAGGCTTGATCGCTGGCGCGGTAACGGCTCTAGTGTTGCGCGGAGACATGGGCGACACAGTTCAAGCACTCATCGGTGCAGGCCTATTGCCTGGAGGTGTAGGCTTGGCCCCTCAATTCACTAGCAACCTATACATCACCAACAAGGGTTATTCGAACTACAATGGCGTGCTAGCCACCCTGCATAAAAAGTACTCGCACGGCCTCCAGTTCGATATCAACTACACTTATTCTCACTCCATCGATGACATGTCGGCGGCTGCAAACCAGGCGTTCGGCAGTAACGGAGCCGGTGGAATCATCTGCGATTCGATCCGTCTCGGCATTTGCCGTGCCAATTCCGACTTCGACGCGACCCACAACATCACCGGCGACTGGATTTACGATCTTCCGTTCGGCAAGGGCAAGTCCTTCGGCAGCACCATGCCGCGCTGGGCCGACGAGATCGTCGGCGGCTGGCAGATCTCGGGACTCCTCAGCTGGCGGACTGGCTTCGCTTTCACCACTGTCGCCAACTCGTTTCCCATTAGTTTCGCCAACAACGTGCCGGCAATATTCAATGGTGACAACCACGCCATTCGCACCAATCCCCACCTGGATCGCGCGACTGGCCAGGTTCAGCTCTTTGCCGATCCCAATGCGGCCGTCGCGGCCTTCAGCTTTCCGACCGGCCTGGAGGCGGGAAGCCGCAACAACCTTCGGGGACCCCATTATTCAAACTTCAACATAGGCTTAGGGAAGTATTTCCCCGTGACAGAAAGAGTCAAATTGCAGTTCCGGGCTGATGCATTCAATGCCTTCAACCACACCAACTTTGCTCTGCCAGGTAGCTCGGCGACGGCTGACATCAGCCTGCCATATGCTACCGGCGGCAGCTTTGGAGTGATCACTAGCGCAGGCAGTACTGAGATACCAGCGCGCGTGATGCAGTTTGCGCTGCGAGTGGACTTCTAAGCAGCATCCGAGTTCTACTTGAGGCCGGCCCCTGAAAGGGCCGGCTTTACTTCTATTTTTTCCGGAGCGGCCGGGAAACTGCATATCAGGCGGTCGGCCCGCGACTTTCGTGGTTGCGCGGCATTTCCCGGCTCACAGCCAGGTTTTCGTCCTAACTCCAAGCCGTCAGAATGACTTGCATCTCTATCATGTACATCCCAGTATGTACATGAATCTACATTGAAAATGTTCCGCGCGGAACAGTTTCGAGCAGCTTTGATTGTTTGATTTTGTGCTGTGTTTTTCGAGTCCGACGTTGAAAACAGGAGACTTAGGCGCAAAGTGGGGCAAAATAATCAAAGGAAATCAAAGAAAATCAAATGGGAGTATAGCTCCGAATTCGAGCTCTCCGATTGTGCTCCACGGCGATTGCGAGCGGCGCAGAGCCAACCAGCGACACCGGACTGAAGTTGGCAGAGCGCCGGCAGGCATTGCTTCGGCTCTTTACCGGCGGGGATCTCGGTATTGAGCAGAGCCTGAAAACCTCTATACCGATAAAGCTAACTGGCCGGCCAGCTTTAAACAGCCCAATAGTGAAGCCGTCAACGAGTTCCTCTGTGATGCGGATGAATCGCTAGCAAAGGCACAACCTCAGCAGCGGGCAAGGATGCCGGTCGGACCTGAGCCTGTGGGGACGGGCGCTTTCGCCCGTCTCGTTTTCTTGCCGGTAGGGGAAATTCGACCACCACCGTGCGGGGCGGCGCTCAATCCTATTCCGGATTCAAGCTGTCGTAAATCTTCCACAGCTTATCGGCGCTGGCGCGGTAAATCACCCAACCGCTGCCGCCGTCGGAAGTCTCGCGGAAAAGCAACTCGCCGCGGCCGTCGCCGTCGGCGTCTATGGCGTCAATCAATTCGAGGCGTGGAGTGAGGTCGAGATGATACTTGTCGGTCACGCCGGCATAGATTTTGTGCAGGTCGTGATAGATGTCGGGGTAGGCCACCAAAATAATCGAATACTGCAGGTCATCTGAGGATCCTGTCGAGGCTCCTGGCGCCGCCGGTGGCATCTGGGCCTGCGCGCTAAAGATGAGCACGGGCTGATTCGACGACCACAGATCGTAGGCCTTCATCTGAACATTGCTCAGAATGGGCTCCGGCCCTTTTTTCGCGCTTCTAAGGTGGGATGCCTGGGCCGTCGGTTTTGGTGTGACTCTCGCTTTAGCTTGCGCGTCCAGATAAGTACGAACCTGCTGCTTGGCCATTGCAGTCATCTGCTGAAGGCGTTCGCCTTCTTCATCCTTGAGGAACTCGAATCCGTACGAATGCGGATCAGGGCCACCCGAGTCGGAGATGGCCGGAATCAACTGAACCGGACCAGCGGGCGCGGCCTCCGACGCTTTGCCCGTGTTCTTGGATGGCGTAGCCCCGGGCTTGCTGTAGCCGGGAATCTCCTCGTCGGCAAACGACTCGGCGGGCTTTCCACGGCGGAGTCTGGGGCGGCTGCCTAAATCGGCTCCGCTGTCGGATTCGGGCGCCCTCGGCTTATCCGCTGGCTTAGCATCTCCCGGCTTGCTTTCCGATTGAGGGGCGCCTTGGGTGCCTTTGGAATCGCCTTGCGGCGGAGCGGAACTCGGAGTCGAAGGTGGCGCCGTACTTACCGGTGGCGCCTGGTTCGCAGGCTTGGTGAGCCGAGGCGGCTCATCACCGGAACGGGGCTGCGAGGGCGGTGCAGGAGCCGGTGCAGAGGCCGGTGGGGGGTTGGCGGCCGGGGTTTCCTTCGAGGGATTCTTGGTCAGCCTCGGTGGGCCTTCGCTGGTGTCAAGCCCAACCGGAGCAGCTTCCGCCTGAAGCGATGTTTTCGGCTTTTCCGCGCCTGCCGGTACCCAGCTGCCGGTTCCGATCCACGGACTTTGTGCGTTAGGGGCATTACTGCGCAGCGCGCTGCTGACGGTGAACAGTCCCTGCGAACTCCCGCTGCGCTCGGCTTCGTAGATGGTGCCCGACTCCAGTGCCATCGGCACAGGTGTGGCCTTGTATGCGCTTGCGTCCCAAAACTTGCCATTAATCAGGATCGCAATGGGCAGCAGCGATGCCTTGCCGTTGGAGGTCAGTTGCAGCAGGGCCACGGCCCTGGGCTCCGCGTCTTTCTTCCTCGGAGCTTTGCGTTCTCCCGGAGTGATTTGTGGGCGTTCTTCCTGGGCAATGGCTGCTACCGGGCACAAAGCCGTCCCGGTCAGCAAGGTCACCAGGAACGCCGGGAACGCCACTCGGTATAAAATCTTGTGGCGAGCTGGCGGGCCGGAAACCGCCCTCGCATTGTTCATAGATTTCGATTTGGATGTCCCTTGAGAAAATGCCATGAATACTCATGATAAAGCGCCCGACTTCACTTTGCAGGACGCGAACGGAAAAGAAGTCTCGCTCAAAGACCAGCGCGGCAAGGTCGTCATACTCTTCTTCTATCCGAAGGCGAACACACCGGGTTGAACCGTAGAAGCGCGCGGGTTCCGCGACACATATACTAAGATTCAGAAAACCGGCGCCGTGCTGCTCGGCATCTCCGCAGATACGCCACAAGCGCAGAAGAAATTCGCCGAGAAATACGATCTCCCCTTCACCCTGCTGGCCGACGCCGACAAGAAAGTCGCCGAGGCCTTCGGGGTCATGAAGGAAAAGAACATGTACGGCAAGAAAGTCTGGGGTGTGGCGCGCACGACTTTTATCATCGGACCCGACGGCAAGATCCAGCATATTTTCGAAAAGGTCAAGCCCGAGGGCCACGCCGAAGAGGTGCTGGCATATTTGAAAGAGGCGGCCTAAGGCGCGGCACAAAGGCCCCAGAGCCATTTTCCGCATGCCTGAGTTCGAGGTTTCGACGCCAACGGAAGTCATCCACCCGCTGGACCGCGCCTTTTTCGCACGCAATCCGCGACGCGTGGCCCGCGAACTGTTGGGCAAGGTGCTGGTGCGGAACGGCACCCACGCGCGGCTTGCCGCGCGCATTGTCGAAGTGGAAGCCTATCTAGGAGAGCAGGACCCCGCCGCGCACGCGGCCGCCGGCCGCACCTTGCGCAATGCCGTCCTGTTTGGTCCTCCCGGCCACGCCTACGTCTATTTCATCTACGGCAATCACTACTGCCTCAATGTCTCTTGTGAACCCGAAGGGAAAGCGGGATCCGTCCTGTTCCGGGCGCTGGAACCGCTCTCGGGCATCGACCGAATGGCCCGCGCGCGTGGAATCACTCTCCGCGGCAGCCGCGACTTGGTGAAGCTCACTCGTGGCCCGGGACGCTTGTCGCAGGCCTTCGGAATCACTCGCACCCGTGACAACGGATGCGATCTCACATTGCCTTCCAGCAGCCTTTGGATCGGCCAGGATGGACGGCATACTGGCAGGGTTGTCCTGACGACGCGGATCGGGATCACTAAGGCCGTCGACCGGCCACTGCGTTACGTCCTGGCTGGCAACCCATTCGTCTCCGGAAGCCGGGCAAATCTGAAGTGAACAGGCGTGTGCGGAGGGCGCGGCAGGCGAGTGGATCACTTTGATTTCAATGGGTTAACGGCTGTGATATGGTCACCTCCTAGCCTCGCGCTTCAGGGGAGAATGGCATGTAGGGACGAGAAAGAGAGGGTGTCGGCAGGGCCGGATCGGGGATGGGGAAGTAGGAATTGGATTGTCCATTAGCCCACAGTCTAATCAATAAGCTGTCCGTCATAGTCGGCACCTGTGACCTTCTAGCAGGAAAGGCTCATGAAGATTCGCCGGCTCGCCCACAGAGGTTGCTGATCCGGAATATAGCCCGCTCCATGGCGGCAGACCTCGGACAATTCCAGTGTGATCTAGTCCGCCTGCGAACCAGAAACAAGAATTACTCCCGCGATCTGTCGCCGGACTTGACACCAGGGTGTAGACTAACCAGCGGGTTTGAACTGGCAAGAAGCCTTGCTGGACAAGGCTTTTGGCCCGCCACCTGCGACGTCGGCGAGATCGGATATCTCCCGCCACATTTTTCGCCGCATCCGGCGAGCTGCCCGAACCATCTCATCGCTTGTAGGAGTAGGAGCCCTCGTGGCTGGCTCGGCGCGACTCCCGTTTCTTCCAGCCCTGGCGGTGCCGTTCGCCTTGACTATCCTCGCTTTGACCGTGCCCCTTTCCCATGCGGCCGAGGGGGTGGTGGGAGCCCGGCCCAGCACAGTGCCTTCCAGCATCGTGATCGGGTTTGTGGGCGGTTTTGTGGGTCATGACAATCCTCATCACGGGCCCGTGCAGTTCGCCGATCGCATTCGGCGCGCCTACCCCAAAGACGCTTACGTTCGCATCTTCGAGAACCGGCATCGAAAGGCAGCCTACAATACGATTCTTCGTCTCCTCGACCGCAATCACGACAACATTTTGAGTGACGAGGAAAAAGGGCAGGCGCGAATCATTCTCTTCGGTCACAGTTGGGGAGCGTCCGCTGCGGTGCTGCTGGCTCGCCAATTAAAACGTGCGGGAATCCCGGTATTGCTGACCGTGCAGGTCGACAGCGTCCGCAAGCTCTGGCAACAAGACAGAACCATCCCTGAGAATGTCGCGGCGGCCGTGAACTTCTACCAGCCGCATGGCCTTATCCATGGACAGCAAGAGATCATGGCTGCCGACCCGTTGCGCACGCAAATTCTAGGCAACTATCGCTTCGACTATCGGCAAGCCCCAGTAAGGTGTGAGAGTAATTCCTGGTTCAACCGCCTCACTCCCAGCCACGCCCAGAGCGAATGCGATCCGCACATTTGGGCGCAGGTGGAAGACCTTGTGCGCCAACGACTGCAGCCCGAGCCCAGCGCCGTGGCGGCGAATCCTCTGCCTTAGAGAGCGGGATAAGGCACACCTAGGAGTTCATCTTTCCCGAGCAGGACGTTGTCGATCAGACGCGTCGTCCCCACAAACGCGGCCACGGCGACCAGCGCGCCGCCGGATATATCTTCAACCGGGTCCAGTGTGTCCGGATTTACGATCTCGAAGTAATCGAGACGGATGGTGTTTTCGGTGGTGAATTCCGCACGTCCGGCTGCTGCGAGCCTCGCCGCGCTTCGCTCTCCCGCGCCCACCAATCGCCGCACCTGCTCGAGCGATCGATGCAGAGCCAGCCCCTGTCTCCGTTGCTCGGGATCGAGGTAGGCGTTGCGCGAACTCAGGGCCAGGCCATCGGGCTCGCGCACAATCGGGCATGCCACAATTTCCACCGGCAGATTCAGGTCGCGGACCATGTGCCGGATGATCGCCAGCTGGGCTGCGTCTTTCTGCCCGAAAAACGCCGCGTCCGGTTCGACGATATGAAACAGTTTGGCCACGACCGTGGTCACTCCGCGAAAGTGACCCGGGCGTGAACGGCCGTCCAGCCTGTTGCTGAGTTCTTCCACGGTCACCCACGTGACTGCGCCTGCGGGATACATTTCCTCGACCGGCGGCGCAAACAGCAACTCCACGCCTTCTCGCTCCAGCAGGTCCCGGTCGCGCTCGAAAGACCGCGGATACTTCGCCAGATCTTCACTCGGTCCAAACTGGGTGGGGTTCACAAAGATCGACGCTGCGACCACCTCACACGACGCCCGCGCCGCTCGCACCAGCGATGAATGCCCCGCGTGCAACGCTCCCATCGTGGGGACGAATCCGAGCCTTTTGTCGGCGCGCCTCGCAGCGCGGGATGCCGCCCGCATTTCCTCGATGGTGGTGCAAATTTTCAAGGCAGTCGCGTAGGTTCTTGATGTGGGGGCAGCCGCCCCCGGCTGTCCGTCGAGCGAAGCTCGACTTCTTCTTCAGCAATCACCAGACCAGATGTTGCGGCCAATCACGCCGAAGGGACCCACTTAATGGCAACCTGCGCACTCTCCAGCAGTCCGCCCACGATGCCTTTAGTGCGACGGATGGCGATCCCCTCCTGCTCGGAAGCCCGGACGCCAATCTCCGCTGCCGCCACTACTCGCCCATACGGCCAGTTCGAAGCGGGCAGGCGCGCCAACGCCGGCAGTACTTCGTCAGTCTTCAGCAGGATTTCGGCGCTGTCGGCAGAATCGTACAGGGCCACGCCATCCGGGCGGACGATCAGATAGGGGTTGCGCCACTTCTTCATGTCCTGAATGCGATCGTATTGGGCAGGATTAGCCTGGGGAAGGGCCTGCAAAACGACCGCCGGGTCAAGCGTTTTCGGGGCATTCTGGGGCGAGGAACAGGCTGCAACAATCAGGCTGAATACCAGCAATAACGCCGTGCGCACGTGTCTGGAGATCACAGGGCCGAACTTACCTCACCACCGCCGGCACATCGTTCTTGGCAGCCCACACCAGGGCGACGATCCATCCGATCACGCTCCAGCCCAGGAAGAAGTTCAGCAGGAAAATAGCGAGCAAATCCCGCTTGCTGCGCGCCAAGGCAATGATCGACGGCAGAAAGTACAGCGCGGATCCAAAGCCGAAGCCGAAGAACGGGAAGAACAAATGCGCCAAGGGATACATGCTCATACCTCCTGAGCTGACAACAGCCTAGCACCACCGGGTGCGATCGCGAACTGGCTACCCACGGTTTGTCACGACCGCCGCTATTATAGATATACGCAATCAGCGGCACCTTCGTTCCGCCTTATCCGTGTTCATCCGCGCCATCGGTGGCAAGAAAGTTGGCGGTTAGCGCCGCATCGCTCGCTTCCGCTCCAGCACCGTTTCCAATCCCGCTTTCGTCTCTTTCGGCAGGTGATACGACTCCTCGTCCGACGGATACTGGTGCGACTTCACATCCGCCCGAAAGGCCTGCACCGCGTGCGTGATGAGCGCCGCCGCATCTTCATAGCGGTGCACAAACTTGGCCGGCGGACCAAACGTCAGGTTCACGATGTCATGGAACACCAGCACCTGCCCGTCGCATTCGGGACCGGCGCCGATGCCGATGGTCGGCGTGCTCACCTCGGCCGTAATCATCGCCGCCACTTCTCGCGGAATGCCTTCCAGATAAAGGCAAGCCACGCCCGCGCGATCCAGCGCAGTCGCATCGCGCATCAACTGCTCGATGCCGCTCAGATTCTTGCCCTGCACTTTGTAGCCGCCCATGACATTGACCGACTGCGGCGTCAATCCAATGTGGCCGGCCACCGGAATCTCGGCGTCAATGATCTGCCGGATCAAGTCGGCGCGTTTCTCGCCACCCTCGATCTTCACCACTTCGGCGCCGCCTTCCTTCACGAAGCGCGTGGCATTCACCACGGCGTCCCTGGGGTCTAGCTGATAAGACCCGTAGGGCATGTCCGCGATCAGCAGCGCGCTCTTCACGCCGCGGTGTACGGCCTTCACGTGGTGCAGCATCTCGTCCATCGTGACCGTGAGCGTGTTCTCATAGCCGAGCATGGTCTGGGCGAGCGAATCGCCCACCAGCACCATGTCGATGCCAGCCTCGTCGACGAGGCGAGCCGTGGCATAGTCGTAGGCGGTAAGGCAGGTGATGGGGTCGTGTCGGAGTTTCTGTTCCCGCAGGGATGCGGTCGTAACCTTCGGGCGAGACTCGTCAGGGAGACGCCCGTGAATCGGGGTCAAGCTCATTCTGTCCTCCAGTGCCCCTCCGCCTCAGGCGGATAGAGCCTGTACGCATCTTCTTGGATGCTGGACTGATTCTAGCCGCAAAAGAATTTCTCGTCGACGCCTCTATCCGCTAATGTTCTCAATGGGTTTGGGAAAGAGCATGGTTTCAACCATGCCCGGCCGGAACTTTTCGTCACTGGCTTTAGCCTCTGACGGTGACCACTTGGTTGCCCTCACGAGAGTAAGACATCTTGTCTTGTGTCTTACTCGCCAGTAAGATCATCTCATGGCAACCTACCGCACCGTGATCAGTTCGAAAGGCCAAGTAGTGATACCTGCCGAGCTGCGCGAGCAGTTCGGCCTGGAGAAGGGTACGACTTGCCACCTGGACCGAAGAAAAGGGGCGCTTTGGTGCTGACCCCAATCACCGCGCGGCGCCTGCGCGAGATCCGGGGATTTCTCTAGCCCAAACCCGGCGAGCCGTCGGCTTTCGAGGGTTTGTTTGAGGAGCGGGAGCGTAGGAGAGAGAAGTAGTGGCCCGTTTCTCCCGTGCCGGCGCTCGCCGGTACGTCCTTGACTCCAACGCGCTCGTCGGTTTGTTCGAAGATCGTGCGGTCATTGCCGAGAAGGTGGAGCAACTGCTGCGCGATGCACTTCTCCGCGAACTTCCACTCTTGATGTCGGCGGTCAATTGGGGAGACGTTTTCTACACGGAATGGAGGTACCGCGGCGAAGCCAAGGCCCGGGACGCCGAAGTGAAGGTGCGGGAGTTGCCCATCGCTTTCATCGGAGTAGATCAGGATCGTGCCACGCGCGCGGCGGCCCTCCAACAAAAACACAACCTGGGCTACGCCGACGCATTCGCCGCCGAACTCGCTATCGAACGCGGCGCATGGCTGGTGACCGCCGATCCAGAGTTCTCGAGAGTGGGGAAAACGCTGTCCTTGTATCCACTGCCGAGACACGAGAAGTAATGGTCACGACTATCGGCCAGCGACCGTTCTCAAGCCCCCACCGCCTCGTGCCCGCCCAGGGGCAGGAAGTACTGTGTCCCCTTGATCGGCTCGCTGACCTTGCGCAGCAATTGTTGCAGGTCTTCGTTGCGGTCGACGAAGTCAATCTCCGACGTGTTGACGATCAGCAAATCCGACGACGTGTAATGAAAGAAGAAGTGCTCGTAGGCCTTGACCACTTCCTTGAGGTACTCGTCGCTCACCGCTCGCTCGGCAGGAGCGTTCTTTTTTTTCAGCCGCTTCCTTAGTACCTCGGGCGTGGCCTGGAGATAAATCACGAGGTCGGGTGTGGGCAACTGCTCGCGAAAATGGTTGTAGTAGCGATTGTAGGTGTCGAGCTCCTGGTCGTTCAGATTGAGACAGGCAAACAGCTTATCCTTCTCAAAAATGAAATCTGCAACCACCACTCGTTGGGACTGTGCCCCCAGATCGAGCGCCTGCAACAGCTCAAAACGCCGCACCAGGAAAGCGAACTGCACTTGAAACGCCGCCCCGCGCTCGCCTTCATAAAAAGAATCAAGAAACGGATTCGCCTGCGGCTCCATCACCCGCTGCGCGTTCAGCCGCTCGGCCAGAATGCCCGCCAGGGTGCTCTTGCCGACTCGGATGGGACCTTCAACGGCAAGGTACCGGGGCAATTCAAAAAGATTGGCCATGAGTTCGTGCGATGTCTCGGAAATGGCAGGATAGCTCGGATGCTGTCCGGTGACAATTGAGGGAAGAGTTAACAGCAAGATGGGTGATTTTAAATTTGCCAAAACAGTGAGCTTGCGAACCTCTCCGCATGTGAGCTCAATTTCCCAATTACGAAATTCCCCAGTGACTCGATCCATTACAATTCTTCCATGCTCGGAAGCGTGCTGGCTGCGACGGCCGCCACGGCAGCCCTGACGGCTGCCGGCTACCAATCGACTGCGCCCACCGGACAGTGGTATGGACGCACCTTCACCGGCCTCGCCCGCGGGACGAAGCAACTCGCGCTCACCTACGACGACGGGCCCAACGATCCCCACACACTGCGCTTGCTCGAAGTCCTCGAACGGCACAACGTGCGCGCAACTTTCTTCCTGATCGGACGCTTCGTTCGGCAGCGCCCCGATATCGTTCGCGAAGTTGTGAAGGCCGGCCATGTCGTCGGAAACCACACATTCACGCACCCCTTGCTGACCTTCAAGAGCACGGCTGAACTTCGGCAGGAACTCTCCGCCTGCCGCGCGGCTCTCAGCGAAGCCATCGGTGAACATTCCAATCTCTTCCGCCCGCCTTTCGGCGGACGCCGCCCCGCCGTCCTGCGTATCGTCCGCCAATTGAGCCTCGAACCCGTGATGTGGAACGTGACTGGCTATGACTGGAACGCGCCCCCGGCTGCCGCGATCGAAAACAAGGTCACCAAACAGATGCGGGGAGGCGATGTCATCCTGCTCCACGACGGCGGCCACAAACAAATGGGCACCGATCGCTCTCAGACTGTCTTGGCCACCGATCATCTGATTAACCACTACAAGTCTGAGGGCTTCGAGTTCATCACCATTCCGCAGATGCTCACAGGAAAGCGCGGGGCCAATCGCCAAAGATCGGAACCTGTTTCCACCTCGTAACATTTCAGAATCAGTTTTCCTTGACCAAGGGGAGTCCCAATGAAGCGCATCATTCTCTTTCTTTTGTGCAGCACCGTTCTGGCCGGAGCGCAGCCCAAGTCCCTGTTCTACATGACCGAAGACCCCGGCTCCGTAAAATCCTTCTCCGACCATGCGGATAAAATCGACCTCCTCGTTCCGGCCTGGTATTCCGTTGATGGCAACGGCCTGGTGTGGGGAGGGCCAATGCCAGCGTGCTGAAGACGGCAGCGGAGAGGCACGTCCCGGTCATGCCCATCGTGGCCACCGCGGTCCAAGCCGACCTGCACAAACTCTTCACCACTGCGGCAGCGAAAAGCGCCTTCGTCATCTCGCTGCTCGGCGAGTGCCAGAAATACTCGTACAGCGGTTTCCAGATTGATTTCGAAAACGTGAATTGGACCGACCGCGATTTGCTCTCGAGCCTGGTCGCCGACACTGCCGCTGCCCTTCACAGGGGAGGCCTGCAGCTAACCATCGCGACTGTGCCTAACGCTCCCGGTTTTCCGGGCAAGAGCAGTTATTCTCACTGGCTTTATGCCAATTGGCGCGGCGGCTACGATCTCAAGGCGCTGGCTCAATCCGCCGACTTAATTTGCCTGATGACCTACGACCAAAACACACGCTGGGCCGAGCCGGGTCCGGTGGCCGGGTACCCAGGGACCTTGGAAAACGTCGATTATGCCCTGCAATTCGTCTCCAAAGAGAAATTGTCGCTGGGAATTCCCCTCTACGGTTATCACTGGTTCGCCGGCCATCCGGGCAAAGATGAAAAGCCCAATCCCACCGCCGAATACATCGGGCAGCAGGACATCGACCAGTATCGATCCGCCTATCATCCGCAGGTGGAGTGGGACGCGGCCGATCGCACCGCGTGGTTTTACTTTTACCGGGATGACACTCGCGAGTGGGTCTTCTACACCGATAAGCGCGGATTCCAGGAGCGTCTGAATCTGCGAACCGAGGCTTGGAAGGCTTCTGTTCGTGGGTGCTGGGCTCGGAGGATCCAGAAATATGGTCGCTGCTGCCTTCCCACAGGTGACGCGGCAATCTCGGATCTATCGGCGCACCGCCGCGAAAGCGTCTTTCGCCGCCACGATCGTCTTCTGAATATCTTCCTCCGTGTGCGCCGCGCCCAGGAATGCTGCCTCGTACTGCGACGGCGGCAGGTATACGCCGTTGTCGAGCATGGAGCGGAAGAACCGCCCAAATGCTTCCGTGTCCGACTTCGAAGCCGAATCCCAATTCGTCACTGGTCCGGGCGTGAAAAACCACGCAAACATCGATCCCACGCGGTTGTGGCAGATATTGACGCCGGCCTCTTTCGCGGCCGCGGCGACGCCCTCGACCAGTTCTCCGCTCAACTTGTCGAGGCGCGGATAGATTTCCGCTTTGCGATCGCGCAACTGGCGGATCATGGCGCAACCAGCAGCCATGGCCAGCGGATTCCCCGACAACGTTCCCGCCTGATACATCGGCCCCAGCGGCGCGACCAGGTCCATGATTTCTTTGGACCCGGCGTACGCCCCCACCGGCAAGCCTCCGCCAATAATCTTTCCCAGAGTGGTGAGGTCGGGACGAATGTTGTACAGCTCCTGGGCTCCGCCAAACGCCACTCGAAAGCCAGTCATGACTTCGTCAAAAATCAGCACTGACCGCTCGCGCTCGGTGAGCATGCGCAGCCCCACCAGATAATCATCCCCCGCCGGGACGCAGCCCATGTTTCCCACCACCGGCTCGACGATCACGCAGGCAATCTGATGCTTGAATTTCTGAAACGCGTGCTCGACCGCCCCCAGGTTGTTGAACGGCAGAGCCAGCGTGAACTGCGTGAATTCCTCTGGAACGCCCGCCGACCCCGGGATTCCCAGTGTAGCCACGCCCGATCCAGCCTTCACCAGCAGCGCATCGGCGTGGCCGTGATAACAGCCTTCAAACTTCACAATGTATTTGCGCTTCGTGTAGGCCCGCGCCAGTCGAATGGCCGACATCGTCGCTTCCGTCCCTGAACTGACGAAGCGGACTTTCTGCATGTTCGGAAAAGCCCCCAGCACCAGCTCCGCCAGATCCGCTTCCGAAGGGGTGGAAGCTCCGAAGCTCGTGCCATTGCAGGCCGCGGCGACAATCGCATCGAGCACGCCCGCTTCGGCGTGACCCAGGATCAAGGGCCCCCAGGATCCGACGTAGTCGATGTACTCGTTTTCGTCGGCGTCCCAGATGTGCGACCCCTTGCCGCGGACAATAAACGGCGGCTCGCCGCCGACGGAGCGAAACGCCCGCACCGGCGAGTTCACGCCTCCCGGGATCATGCTTTCTGCGCGCTGCTGTAAACGGTGCGACTGCTCGGTTTTGCGGGATGTCATGGACGGCATCATTCCTCCAGTCGAGGAAAAAGATGTCAAAAAATGAATTTGCGCAAGCGAATACTATAGCAGCGACTGGCGAATCGGAATTAATCAGATATTCATCGTTCCGCAATCCCTTTGCAACATGGCGGCGGTAACGTGGAGGGCATCAAGTTGCCCTTCTAACCGGGAGGGTTTGAGGGACAGTCTCGGGGGCTCCGGACTGTCCTTTTTGTTTGCGTGGCGCGGACACCGTGTGGCGCGGGCACTCATGCCCGCGAGCGCCCCACCGTGCCCCAGCGCTCACTTCAAATACGCCCTCACCAGCGAAATCAGGTCCTCAGTCAATTCTTTGGGCGACTGCGTCCTGTGGTCCGGTGCATCAGGTAAAACCTGTAGCGGGTATGCTATGCCGCCCGCCAGATTAGTTTACAAGGACGTATGAGAACTGAAGTTGGGGGCGGGCCTCGGAAAAGATTCCGCGGCTGGCCAGTGTAGAAGCGGTGGAGGTGATCCGATCGAAGACTTCCTCCCGATCGCCTCACCCCTGCCCGTTCTACCTCCAAGAGTCTAAGTCCCGCGAGCGCCGCACTCCAGTGCGCGTCCCATGCCCTTGGCCAGCCGTGCCAGGGTCATCGCGCGATGAGTCTGCCGTTCTTTGGTCACGCGGGACGGGCGGTGAGAAATGCAGGAAAGGTTGCCCTCAATTTCGACCGCAGGCGCCGAGCGAGGCCACGCTGCTCCCGGTGCGAGGCCGCGTGGTGCGCAGCCGCTGGCTCTACCGCGTCCTGACATTCCTCACCGTGTTCGGCCCGGGCCTCATCGTCATGGAGGCGGAGACGACGCGGGGGCGGTCTCCACCTACGTGCAGGCGAGCGCTCAGTACGGCACCAGGCTGCTTTGAATTCTCCTGCTGCTGCTGCTGCCGTTTCCGTACTTATTCAGGAGATGGTGGTACGCCTCGGAATCGCCACCGGCAAGGGTCACGCCGCCATGATCTGCCAGCGCTTCGGTCGCTGGTGGGGAATGTTCTCGCTCGTCGATCTGCAACGGGTGAATTTCCTGACGCTGGTCACGGAGTTTGCCGCGATTTCGTTGGCCTTGAGCCCCATGAACATCGCCCCGCGTGTGGGAGTTCCACTCGCCGCAGTTGCTCTTGTGGTCATGGTGGTGAGCGGCAGCTACCGGCGCTGGGATTCTTCATCACGTGATCGACCTGGCCGGAGCTTTCCGACAGCACGCGCACTGACCAGTCGCGAAAGTTTTCTCGCCAATCTTTATCAGCTCTTTAGGGCGTCTGCATGAGCATCACATCCAAGCCAAATGACTGAAACCTACAGAAAGGAGGAAAACGGCAATGGCCTGCATGACCTTATTCGCACAACCCTTGGCGATGGCGACAACGCAGCCCGCGCGCGTGATCCACTACCAAGATGCCTTGGAGCAACTCGAAGGCAATCTGGAGCGCAATTCTCTACCCATGAGCTGGGTCGTGGTCAACCGATGGCAATGGGGGCAAAAAAACTGCAAATGCAGTGGACACCGTCAGCGGATCTGGGCTGACGGTGCCTTGGACGTCTTACGCCAGTAACATTCCTTTAACCATAACAGCGTAGCGTTATCCAGCACCGAAGCGCCGGCAGCGAGTAGGCAACGAGCCGCCGGCCATTTCATACTTAACTATAGTTAACGTCAATGCTATAGTTACCTCAATTATCTCTGCGGATTCGGGGATAGAGCCATAACTGAGGAGACAGGCGACCGGGGACCGGCCTGCGCGAAACGGAAGCGGACACGTGAGGATTCACCACGACACTGCGAAGCTCTGTGCCCCTTGGCTCACGGTCGGCCTGTGGGCGGCAGTTGCAGCTGCGCCTCCTGCTTTAGCCCAACAGCCCGTGCCGCCGCCTCCTTCCGTGGAGGCCGTCGCGTCCCCCGCGACGGCGCCGGAATCCGCGGACCCTCCACCCGACGACAGCACGCAGTCCATGCTGCCTCATCTCAAGACCTCGCGCTTCTGGCTCTCGGGACAGGCCAACTTCATTTTCCAGACTCACCCCGAATTTCACGCGCTCTACAGCGGTGTGCACAGCCTCAACCCGCATTACGAGAAAGCCACTTCTCGAGTGATGACTCTTTACACCGGCGTGCGGCTGAACAACTCCACCGAACTCCTCCTCGACATCGAGGAAGCGGGAGGCGCCGCGCTGACCCAGGGGTTCGGCCTCGCCGGAAATACCGATCTCGACATCGTTCGCAACCCGCTGCTGAGCAAGGCGCCGTACCTGGGCCGCGGCATGATTCACAAGGTGTTCGCGCTCAGCACTGACAAAATTGAGAACCAGCGGAATGCTTTCTCGCTGTTCGACGAACTCCCGCGTCGCCGTCTCGAGATTCGTTTCGGCAAGTTCAGCATGCCGGATTTTTTCGATGCAAATTCCGTCGGTTCTGACACTCACTTCCAGTTCATCAACTGGACCATCGACAACAACGGCGCCTGGGACTACGCCGCCGATACTCGCGGGTACACGGTGGGTTTCTCCGCCGACTACGAAGACCGTAACTGGGGCTTTCGTTTCGGCGAGGGCCTCATGCCCAAGATCGCCAACGGCATCGACCTGGTTTGGAGGCCCTGGCAAGTGCACGCGGAAAACTGCGAATACGAATGGCGCCACGGCTTCATCCCAAAGAAGGCTGGCGTAGTCCGGTTACTGGCCTACACCAATGCCGCCAACATGGGGATTTACCGTGATCAGGTCCGCAAAGCGCAGGAGGCGGGAACAACGCCTGATATCACGAACCATCCCTGGCACATCACCCGCAAGTACGGCTTCGGCATCAATGTCGAGCAGAATCTAGCACATTACCTGACCGCGTTTGCGCGCTTCGGATGGGACAACGGCAAGACGGAGTCGTTCGCCTATACAGAAGTGGATCAGACTTTCGTCGAAGGCGTCGGAGCCAACGGCGCCTGGTGGCATCGCAAGCAGGACCGCGCCGGCGTCGCCATCGTCACCAACGCGATCGGTAAAGATCACCAGCGCTATCTCGCCGCGGGCGGCCTGGGCTTCCTGCTGGGCGACGGCAAGCTGAATTACGGGCGCGAGAACATTCTGGAGTCCTATTACACGGCGCACGTCTGGCGAGGAATCTATGCGGCGCCAGGCCTGCAATACGTTGTCAATCCCGGCTACAACCGCGACCGCGGACCGGTGGTCGTCCCAACCTTTCGGGCGCACGTGGAATTCTAGTCCGGTGGAGCACGTTCATTTCTCGACTTTGACGCCCTTCCAGAACGCCACATATCCCTTGATCTGCTTGGCGGCTGGTTTCGGTTCCGGGTAGTACCAGGCCGCGCCGGCATTTCGCTTTCCTTTGACGTCGATATCGTAGTAGCTTGCCGTGCCCTTCCACGGACACACGGTTCGGTTGTCGCTTGGCCGAAAATACTCGGTGCGGATTGCCTCCGGCGGAAAATACTGATTGCCTTCTACCTCAACCGTTTGTGTGCTTTCGGCGAGCACCGCGCCTTCCCACATTGCTTTTGCCATAATAACCAGTTAGATTCGGGATCGTGCTCGCGGCTTCACAACAAACCGAGGCTTCATGATGCAGGCGGCAACTGAAACACGTTGCAACGGACATTCCATGGTTGGCTCGCTGCAACGAGTGCTGGTCTGTTCGCCTGCTGCTGCCGGCTGGAACCAGCCAGAGCGCGTGGATGGCTGGCGCGATCTGGGATTCCGCCACGCGCCGGATTTCGACGAAGCGTCGGCTCAACACGCCGCTCTGGTCCACGAGCTGGAAGCTGCTGGCGCAGAAATAATCGAGCTGCCTGCTGCCGCTGACTTCTCTGTCGACGCGGTTTACGCCCATGACCCATCTCTCGCCACTGACTTCGGCTTGATCGTCATGCGTCCCGGCAAGCCAAACCGCGCGGCTGAGGGTTGTCATCACCGCGCAATCTGCCAGCAGCTCGGCATTCCGATTCTCGGCGAGATCAGCGCGCCGGGGACCACCGAAGCGGGAGACATCGTGTGGCTGGATGCGGAAACGTTACTCGTTGGCCATGGCTACCGCACCAACGCCGAAGGCATCGAGCAACTTCGCAGGCTTCTCGCTCCCAAAGGAGTCGAGGTCCTATCCGCGGCTCTCCCCTACGGTTCGGGGCCTTCGGCGTGTCTGCATCTGATGTCGCTCATCAGCCTGCTCGACGAGCGGGCCGCTTTAGTGGATCTCCCCTGGCTCGCGGTCGAGACCGTCGAACGGCTGAAGCAGCGTGGATTCCAGTTTATCGAGATCCACCACTCCGAGCGCGACACGCTGGCGTGCAACGTGCTCGCATTGGGCGGGAAGCGCCTGTTGGCCATCGCGGAGAACCACAACACGAATGACCGCCTGCGCCGCGCCGGATTCGACGTCCGCATCTTCGCCGGCAGCGAACTCTGCATCAACGGCGGCGGCGGCCCCACCTGCCTGACCCGTCCACTGTTGCGCGGGTGACCCAGCCCTCGGGGCAAGACGGAGCGTCTTTGCAAAAACGCGGTTTGTGGAGTGTCCGTGAGAACTGACTCCGAGGACAACGGTGGACCAAAACCCTCCCGCGGAGCGGCGGCACAATTTAGCCCAGGACGTAAGTCCTGGGATAGGAGAGAAGGAAGGAACGAGTCCCGTAGGGACGGCACCGGTTTTCACGCAGACTCTTCTAGAAGTGCGCCTAGAGCTTCCTACCCCCCTACCCCCCTGCAATCGCCCCGATGATGAGAAACGGTTCCTTTCCCGACGCCACAACGTCAGGCAGCGCCGCATCCGGCGACTGGTGTGTGAGATCTTCTTCGCAGGCAAAGAAGCGCAGGAACGGCCGACGCTGCTGCGTGACGTGGTCTCGAATTGCTCCCTGCAGCATGGGATAACGAGCCTCGAGCGCATCGAGGATGGAGCGCTGCGTCACCGCGCCCTCTATCTCTAGCGTCACCTCGCTGCCCACGTGCGCCAGGTTTCGCAAATGGAAGGGGAGTGCGACACGGATCATGAACATTTTTCCCTGACTTTAAACTAACTCTTCTGCCAGCGATGAGGGCACGGTCAAATCCGTGCCCCGTTGGTTATTTCAGGATTCCGTCCTCACGCCAGCGTCTGCACCTCGACCGACAACACCGCCGGCAGATCGCGCACAATCGGAGCCCACGAATCCCCCGCGTCGGCCGAGGCATAGACTTGCCCGCCGGTCGTGCCAAAATAAATCCCGCACTTATCCAGCGAGTCGACGGCCATGGCGTCGCGCAGTACGTTCACGTAGCAATCCTTCTGCGGCAGCCCCTTGGTGAGCGCCTCCCACTCGTTGCCGCCGGTGCGGCTGCGGTAGACCCGCAGTTTGCCCTCGTGCACGAAATGCTCGGAGTCGCTCTTGATCGGCACCACGTAAATGGTCTCTGGCTCGTGCGAATTGACGTCGATGACGAATCCAAAGTCGGTGGGCAGATTGCCGCTGACTTTTGTCCAATTGTCGCCCGCGTCATCAGAGCGCATCACGTGCCAGTGTTTTTGCATGAACAGCACGCCCGGCCGCGACGGGTTCATCGCGATGTGGTGCACGCAGTGTCCGACCTCGGCCGTAGGGTTGGGAATGTATTGCGAGTACAGGCCCTTGTTGATCGGCTTCCAACTCGCACCGCCATCGTCGCTGCGGAAGGCACCGGCCGCCGAAATCGCGATGTAGATTCGCTGCGGATTCTTCGGATCGAGAATGATTGTGTGCAGGCACATCCCGCCCGCGCCCGGCTGCCAGTTCGGCCCGGTGCCGTGCCCGCGCAGCCCGGGGAGTTCGTGCCAGTTCTGTCCTCCGTCGCTAGAGCGGAACAACGCCGCGTCCTCCACTCCGGCATAAACCGTGTCGGGATCGCTGAGCGACGGTTCGAAATGCCACACCCGCTTGAACTCCCAGGGATGCTGCGTCCCGTCGTACCACTGATGGGTGGTCAATGGTTTGCCGGTCGCAGGGGACGCATCGTAGACGAACTTGTTGCTCGCCGGCTTGGGCATGCCGCCCGGAGCGGCCGGTTCGCCCGGCGGAGTGCCCGGTTGATACCAAGTCTTCCCGCCATCATCGGAGCGCTGGATCATCTGCCCGAACCACCCGCTCGTCTGCGAAGCGTACAGCCGGTTGGGATCGGCGGGCGATCCCTTGATGTGATACATCTCCCAGCCCGCAAAATGCGGGCCACTCACGTCCCACTTCTCGCGTTTGCCGTCCGACTCGAGGATAAATGCCCCCTTGCGTGTGCCAGCGAGAACTCGTACCTTGCTCATGCGTTGCTCTCCTCCTTGCTCTGCTCGCGTGCTTGTCAGATCCGCGCTGCTCCATTGTCAATGCTTCGGAAAATTCGGATCCGCTTTCACTTCCAGGATTTGTTGGGTATGGCGCTCGCTGTGCCCTCCCATAAACAGCAGCCATTCGTAGGCGTCCAGCGGGCCGGGCGGGCTGTTTCCGACATGCGCGCGCAAGTCGGCCGTGGATTCCAGAAATGCAATCGTGTTGGCGCGGCTCTTTAGAAAATGATCCAGGGCTTCCTCAGGTTTCCAGCGTCCAGTGGGCACGAAGGGCGGCGGCGCTTGCCCCTTGCTGCTTCGGTCCGGGAGCATGGCCAGGACATTGGCATCGGTTTTCTGGAAGTCTCGATCCGCCGCTCCCGCCGGCGATTTCATCACCCTGTTGGTGACATTCTGGAACAGGCCGTCTTCGACCAACGCGATGTGTTCCAGCACTTCCGCCACGGACCACCGGTCTGGTCCCGACTTGAACTTCATTTGAGCCTCAATAAGCCTTTACCTGCCGCAACCACGCCATCGCGCGTCTGCTGCAGATACTGCTCACCTTTTTTCGCGGTCTGCCGGGCTGAGATTCTGGCCAAACCCTACGCAACCGAGTAAAAGAAGCGCAGAAAAAAGCACTGAAACCTTCGGCATGCCGACTCCTCGTCGATCCAATCAGGAAATGAAGTAGCCCCAACTTCTAAAATGCCCTACCCCAGCCCTTCAATGGCGCCGGATCAATCCCCGCCCTCAACCGCTGCTCCGCGCCCCCGCCAATTGTCGCGCAACTTCAGCATCGAATCTGGGTATCAGAGGCGTCGAGTCGCGCTCTCGCCAGCGTCGCCGAACCTCTGCCAGCAGGGCCTCGCGATTCCTGCTCATCCCGGCGATGAGGGCGCAAGAAGCCCTCGACGGCTCATGCCGAGCTCCCCAGATCAGCAACTCCAACAGCAGGGGCGCGAGATCGATTCCTTTCTCGGTAAGCCGGTAACACACCCGTCGTTTGTCCGCCTCCTCAGATTCGGCGCTGACGATCCCGGCTTCTTTAAGTTTTCGCAGCCGGTCGGCCAGGATGTTCGTCGCAATTCCCTCCCCGGCGCCCTGGAACTCCTTGAACGTGCGGTACCCCCGCACCATCAAGTCGCGGATAATGAGCAGCGACCAGCGATCCCCGAAGCTCTCGAGAGACATGCTGACCGGGCACCCCGAACGAGGACGCGATTTGGGCCTTCTGGCCACGCCGCCAAGATTACCAATCTGACTTGCATTTCACAAGTGATTGCTGCTGCGGGCATCGAGCAAATCGCCTTGCCCGGGCTTTTCGACGGAGCACGGCCCATGGGGTCTCACGTGGACCAAGCCCAAACTGAACTCGACCGAATTACAGCAGCGTCACTCCTGCTAAAATCGAAAGGCATGCTGCTTCCCTTCGTCCGCGAACTCTTTGCGGACGTGGAAACCCTTCCCGCCTTCATGCGTGCAGCCACCCACCTCCGGGAGGGCACGGGGCGGATTCGTGTCTCCGGTCTCAATCCTACGGCGAAAGCCTTGCTGCTCGTGCTTCTGCGCCGTAGCGCCGACCGCCCGCTCGTGGTGGTCGTGAGCGACAACCGCGCAGTCGAGGATTTCGTCCCCGTGCTGCAGGGCTTCTGCGAACTCACGGCTGCCTGCGATCCCGAAGACGTGGTGGCTCTGCCGGCGCGCGACGTCTTGCCGTTTCAGAATCTTTCCCCCCATCCTGAGTTGCAGGAAGAACGCGCGACTGCCCTGTGGAAGATTGCTACCGGCAAAGCCTCGATTGTGGTCTCCGCGGTTGCAGCCACGGCGATCCGAGTGCGTCCTGCCGAGTATTACGCTGATCTGGCACGCACGGTGCGCCGCGGCGAATCGCTCGACGTGGATAGCATGCTGGCGCACCTGAATACGGTCGGTTACGCTTCGGCCGATGTCGTCGAGATGCCAGGCGAGTATGCGCTCCGTGGCGGAATTCTCGATGTCTACTCCCCGGAAGCGGAGCGCCCCGTGCGCATCGAATTCTTTGGCGACGAGGTGGAGTCGATTCGCCGCTTTGATCCCGCCTCGCAGCGCTCGTCCAATCCCATGGATGAAGCTCTGCTCCTTCCGCTCACGGAAACTCCGGTCAGCGATCAGTTGCTGGGCGCGATTCACACTCGCCTCTCGGGGAAACGCATCGCGGGTTCCGAGGAAATTGTGGAAGCCGCAGTGCGGGCCGGTGGCGTCACCACCTTTCCCGGCTGGGAGTTTTACGCTCCCGTGGCGGGCGCGGATCTTAGCGTATTCGATCTTCTGCCGCGCGCCGCCGTCCTGCTCGACGAACCCGATCTCCTGCGCACCGAATTCGACCGCTTCTGGACTCGCGTCGAGGAAGCCCATGAACGGAGCGGAGTGGGCAACCTTGTACGCCCACCCGATCTCTACCTCGCGCCCGACGACTGGTGGCAGAAAGTCGCGTCTCTCACCGGGGCCGAGGTCGAGCATCTTGGCATCACCCGTGCCGCCGGCGAGGACTCTGTCGTCAATTTCCTCGCCCAACCCACTCCGCGCTTCCACGGCGCCGTTCCCATGATGCTGGAGCAAGTTCAGAAGTTGACCGGGGAAGGCAAGCAGGTGATGTTTGCCGTTCCCAACACCGGCGAAGTCGAGCGCCTGGCCGACATCTTCACCGAGTACAACGTTTCCTTCCGCCTGGGAAGCCGCACCCGCGGCGGCGAAAGCTACGCCGACGAAACCAGTTACTTCGCCGGCGAAGTTCTGACCACCACACTCGCGAAAGCGTATGTGCCCGACGGCGTTTTATTGCCCGAGGCCAATCTCGCCATCTTTGGCGCCCGTGATCTGTTTGATGAATCGGACGCGGTGGCGTCCCGTCCGCAGAGGCAGAAGTCGAAAGTGTCGGCGTTTCTTTCCGACTTTCGCGATTTGCAGGTCGGCGACTACGTAGTTCACGTCGAGCATGGTATCGGCCAGTACCAAGGCCTGAAAGAAATCAATCAGGGAGACGGCAACGCCGAGTTCATGCTGCTCGAGTACGCCGAGGGCGCGCGCCTCTACGTGCCCCTCACGCGTCTTGATCTGATTCAGAAGTATCGTTCGTCGGAAGGTGCCAAGCCCGCGCTCAGTCATCTCGGCACGCAGGCCTGGGCCAAGACCAAGGCGCGCGTGCGCAAGGCCATGAAAGACATGGCCGACGAACTCCTCAAGCTCTACGCCGAGCGCAAAATGGCGCAGGGTCACGCCTTCCCCGAAGGCAACGACTTTGTCCGCGAGTTCGAAGACGCCTTCGAGTTCTCGGAGACCGACGACCAGGCCCAGGCGATCACCGACGTAATGCGCGACATGGAATCTTCTCAGCCCATGGACCGCCTGCTCTGCGGCGATGTGGGTTACGGCAAAACGGAAGTCGCCATGCGCGCCGCTTTCAAGGCGGTCAGCGACAACAAGCAGGTTGCCGTGCTCGCGCCGACCACGGTGCTCGCCTTTCAGCACTTCGAAACTTTCAAGCAGCGCTTCGGACCGTTTCCGGTCACCATCGAAATGATCAGCCGCTTCCGCAATCCCAAGCAGCAGAAAGAAATTCTGCAGAAGACCGAAGCCGGCAAAATCGACATTCTCATCGGCACCCACCGCATCCTTTCCAAAGACCTGAAGTTCGCCGACCTCGGCCTGCTTATCGTTGACGAAGAGCAGCGCTTCGGAGTGCGCCACAAAGAACGCATCAAGCAGATGCGCAAGCAGGTCGACGTGCTCACCATGTCGGCCACGCCCATCCCGCGCACGCTGCACATGTCGCTGGTCGGCCTGCGCGACATGAGCGTGATCGAGACCCCGCCCAAAGATCGCATGGCGATTCAAACCGTCGTTGCCAGCTGGGACGACAAGCTCATCCAGTCGTCCATCGAACAGGAACTCGAGCGCGGCGGCCAGGTGTATTTCGTCCACAACCGCGTCGAAAGCACCTGGGAAATCGCCGCCAAGCTGCAGGAGTTGGTTCCGAAAGCCCGCGTCATCGTCGGCCACGGCCAGATGGGCGAAACCGAACTCGAAAAAGTGATGCTGAAATTCATGCACCACCAAGCCGATATCCTGGTCGCGACCACCATCATCGAGAACGGCCTCGACATCCCGCTCTGCAACACCATTCTGATCAATCGCGCCGACCGCCTGGGTCTTTCCGAGCTCTACCAGTTGCGCGGCCGCGTCGGCCGCTCCAACCGTCGCGCCTATGCCTACCTGCTGATCCCGAAGGAAGTTGAGCTCACGCCTATTGCGCGCCGCCGCCTCGCAGCCTTGAAAGAATTTTCCGACCTCGGCGCTGGATTCAAGATCGCCGCTCTCGACTTAGAACTCCGAGGCGCCGGAAATCTTCTCGGCGGCGAGCAGAGCGGACACATCGAAGCCATCGGCTTCGAGCTGTACACGCAAATGCTGGAACGCGCCGTCCGCGAAATGAAGGGCGAAGCTGGCCCCGACGAGGCCGAGACCCAACTCAACCTTGGCCTCAACATCCGCATTCCGGCCGATTACATCCCGGAAGAAAATCAACGCCTGCGCATGTACAAGCGAGTGGCCGGCGTGGAAACCGAATCGCAGCTGTCCGACGTGGGCGCCGAGTTACAAGATCGATACGGCCCTCCGCCACAAGCCGTGCGCAACCTGCTCGACTACGCATCGCTCAAGCTGCTCTGTATGCGAGTTGGCGTGAACGCGATCGAACGCAAACGCGAATCCGTCACCTTCAAATTCCGCCAGAACGCCACCGTCGATCCCGAACAGTTGGCCCGCTTCGTCTCTGCCCAGCGTGGCGCCCAATTCACCCCCGACGGCATGCTGAAATTCGTTTTGAAAGCAACCGCAGCAGACGAGATCCTGCGCGCCCTCCGCACAGTTTTAGAGCAACTAGCCAGCCCGGAAACTGCATCGGAGGTGGGATCGAACGCGAGTGGCCAGACGTCTCAGTAGCACGCAAGAATCGCCGGCGCAAACGCGACCGTTTACAATTGTTCGTTTCGATTTTAAGCCAACGACGAACGACCTCCCATGACCATGAAAGTCCGCAAAGCTGTCTTCCCTGCCGCCGGCTTGGGCACGCGCTTTCTGCCCGCCACCAAAGCCCAGCCCAAAGAAATGCTGCCGGTGGTCGACAAGCCCATCATTCAATACGGCGTCGAAGAGGCCATGGCATCGGGCTGCGACCAAATCATCATCATCACGGGACGCGGCAAGCAGTCCATCGAAGACCACTTCGACGTCAGCTACGAACTAGAACACATGCTGGAAGAGCGCAAGAAGACCGATCTGCTCAAGATCGTCCGCTCCATTTCTGACATGATGCACGTAGCCTACGTTCGTCAGAAAGAAGCCCTCGGCCTGGGCCACGCTGTGCTCATGGCCCGCGAACTCGTAGGCAACGAGGCCTTCGCCGTGCTGCTGGCCGACGACGTCATCGACAATCCCGTGCCTTGCCTCAAGCAGATGGCCGACGTCTTCGCACAAAAGCAATGCTCGGTTATCGCCGCACAAGTCGTCGAAGGCAAAATGATCTCCTCCTACGGCGTCTTCGACGCCAAGCCCGCCGACGGATTCAACGGCCGCCTCTTCGAGATCCGGAACATGGTCGAAAAACCGAAGTTTGAAGAAGCGCCGTCGAACCTGGCCATTATCGGCCGCTACATCCTAACGCCTGCGGTTTTCGATTGCCTGGCCAAAACATCAACCGGCGCCGGCGGCGAACTGCAACTCACCGACGGCCTGCGCCTGTTACTGAAGCAGGAAAAAATGTACGCCTACGTCTACGAAGGCCGCCGCTACGATACCGGCGACAAGCTGGGATTCCTCAAAGCCACAGTAGAGTTCGCCCTAAAACGCAGTGATCTAGGCGCCCCCTTCCGCGAATATCTTAAGGATTTGAAACTGTAACTGGAAACTCAAGAAGGGTGCCCACCCTTGTCGCGTTCTTTGCGACAGGGTGGGGCTTTTGACTTGGGTAGGAGGAACCCAGAACTTTACGTTCCCTTCAGCTTCCTCGACTTCTCCTCCACTCCCCGCGCCAGCTTCTCCTTGTGCGCCTCAAGCTTCTTGGCGATCGCCTTGTCCGCCAGCCCCATCATCTGCGCCGCCAGAATCCCCGCATTCGTCGCCCCCGGCTTCCCAATCGCCACGGTAGCCACCGGAATCCCCGCCGGCATCTGCACGGTTGCCAGTAAGGAATCCATCCCCTGCAGCGAAGTGGAAGGAATCGGCACACCAATGACCGGCAACGTGGTGTGCGCCGCGATCACCCCCGCCAGATGAGCCGCCCCGCCCGCCCCCGCAATGATCACCCGAATCCCGCGCTCCGCCGCCCTGCGCGCGAAATCAGCAGTGCGATCCGGCGAACGATGCGCCGAAGTCACGTCGATCTCGTAAGCAATCTCAAACTCGTCCAGCGCTTTCCCCGCTTCGCGCATGATTTCCAAATCCGAATCACTCCCCATCACAATCGAAACCAGCGGCTTGCTCATTATTCTCCTTCTGTCCTTGTCATCCGGAGCAGTCGAAAGATCCCTTTCAGTGCCATCATCATCGCGGGTCGGACTGCGCCGGTCGCAAGCAGTGCCCTATCCCCCCAACCATCAATCCAACGAGTCCGTAGACCCCAATGTTACTGAGGATGGCCATGCCGAAAACGACCAGCACTGCAGGGATCGGATCGCCCCGCTCACCGGCCATGAGCATGATCGAAGTTGGCCACAGCCAGCCGGCTAAAAAGGCACTGTCATCGTTTCTTACCGCTGCAATAAACGCGACTACCTCTTCAGTGACCGCCCCGCAATGTCCTTCCGATAATGCGCCCCCTCAAACCCAATCTTCCCGCAAGCCTCATAAGCCCGCACGACCGCCGTCTGCAAATCCGCAGCCCGCGCGGTCACGCCCAACACGCGTCCGCCGGAAGTGTAATAAGCCCCGTCGCGTCGTGACGTCCCGGCATGAAAAACCTTCACTCCTGAAACCGAGCCCGCCTCATCCAGCCCGTCAATCCGCTTCCCGACTTCAAACGTCCCTGGATATCCCCCCGACGACATCACTACGCACACTGAAGCATCCGGCGACCACTTAAAGTCGCCCTCACTGACGCGTCCCTGAATGGAGGCCTCCAAAGCATCCACCAAATCGCTCTCCAGCCGCATCAGAATCGGCTGCGTCTCCGGATCCCCAAAGCGGCAATTGAACTCGAGCACCATCGGACCGCGCGCCGTCATCATTAGTCCGCAATACAGCACGCCTTTGAATTCCGCACTCTCGGCCTTCATCCCGGCAACCACGGGCCGCGCGATGTGATTCACCAGCCAGTCCCGCATCTGATCGTCGACAATATCGCGGGTCGAGTACGCGCCCATGCCGCCCGTATTCGGACCGGTATCCCCGTCGCCCACGCGTTTATGATCCTGTGCCGCCACCAGGGGAGCCACGCGCTCGCCGTCGCTGAACACGAGGAAAGACAGCTCGTCGCCCTTCAAACATTCTTCCAGCACGACCCGCGCCCCAGCCTCGCCCAGCATTTTGCCGCTCAGCATCTCCGCCGCCACGCTGGCCGCCTCCTCCTTGCTCTTGGCGATGACCACGCCTTTGCCCGCGGCCAACCCGTCCGCCTTCACCACAATCGGAGTATGGAAGTGGCCGAGTGCCGCCCGCACTTGCTCGATCGAGTCACAGATGGCAAACGGTGCTGTAGGAATGTGATGGCGCTGCAGAAACTGCTTGGCAAAGCTCTTGCTCGACTCCAGCTGCGCTGCCGCCCGCGTCGGCCCAAAAGCCGGCCACCCGCGATGCGCGAATTCATCCACCACGCCCAAAGTGAGCGGCAATTCCGGCCCCACCACCGTGAGATCGGGCTGCAGCCGCGCCGCCAGCGCTGTGATCGACTCCAGGCTCTTCAGGTCGGCCGGCAGGCACTCCGCCTCATCTGCGACGCCGCCGTTCCCGGGCGCGCAGTAAAGCTGCGAAAGGCGCGGCGACTGCCGCAGCTTCCACACCAGCGCGTGCTCGCGTCCGCCTCCACCTAGGACCAGAACTTTCATAAGCCAGAGAAACTCAGGTTAGGGGTTGAGCAGGAATGCTGTCAAACCGCGAATACGATCAAAAGTCGTTCTTTGAAACTCGAAGGTCCGTGTTTCTACCCCCGGGAGTCATCCCGACCCTAGCCGTTGTTCAGGCGGAGGGAAGGATCTCCCGCGTCTCGACAACTCGACCGGCTGTAACTAGCCCGGAATCGGCATGCGCGACCAGAAATCACCATTAACCCTGCTTAACCTCCGAAGTATAATCCTCCCAGCGTGATCACCGTCTCCAAAGAAGACTACCTGAAATCGATCCTCGAAGCCGAAACCGATGGGGAGACGGTGATATCGGCGCGCCTAGCCGACTGGCACAAGGTGTCCGCGCCCGCAGTCACGATGGCCCTCCGACGATTGAAGAAGGACGGCCTCGTGCGGGTCGAGGGCGATGGCGAGATTCGCCTCACCGCAGCCGGCCGCAAGATCGCCCGTAAGCTCACCTTGCGCCATCACCTCATCGAACGCATGCTGTCGGAAATGTTCGGCATGGAGTGGTGGAAGGTCCACGATGAAGCCGAGCGCCTGGAGCACGCAGTCTCTCCCGACTTCGAGGCCAAGCTGCTGGCGAAGTTGGGCTCAGACGGCGCATGTCCGCACGGCAATTTGAGCGAGGTTGAGAGCCCGGCCAGCCGGCGCAAGCGGGGCCTCGTCCGGCTCGCGGATGCCGATCCTGGCCAGGCTTATATCGTCAGCGGCATCTACGAGCGCGACCGCGATTTGCTGGAATTTCTGGAAGCACGCGGCATCCGTCCCGGCGCCCGCTTCCGCCTGCTGGAACGCAACTATGACAAGACCCTCTCCCTCCGCACCGCCGCCGGCGCCATCGTCCTCGGCGGCCTCGCCGCAGAAAAGATCTGGGTCGCGCCGCCCAGCCTTGCCTCCAACGCTTGATCCAGATACTTAACCATAGTTAACCACTTTCCGTGTATACTACCTAACATACCCTTCGACGGTCTGGGGTCTACCGGGAGAACGCCAGGGATGAGAGGCAGCGACGAATTAGGGCAAAAAGATGTGCCTACTCGTCGTGCTCCCACTACCGTCAGCGCCGAAGTGGCGCCCCGCGGGAGTTTGTCGCTGGAGGGCGCCCACAACTCCATTGCCGTGCCGCATCACGATGCCGGATTCTGGGAGCAGTGGCGCGCTTTCGTGGGCCCTGCCATCCTCGTCAGCGTCGGCTATATGGACCCCGGCAACTGGGGCACCGATCTTCAGGGCGGCGCCCAGTTCAAGTACGGACTCCTCTCGGTCGTGGGCTGCGCCAGCCTCATGGCCATCTTCATGCAAGTCATCTCCGCCCGCTTGGGTGTCGTGACCGGCAAGGATCTCGCCCAATGTTGCCGTGACTGGTATCCCAGTTGGACCCGCTGGCCCAATTGGATGATGAGTGAGTTGGCGATCGGCGCATGCGACCTGGCCGAGGTGCTCGGCAGCGCCGTCGCGCTCAACCTGATGTTCCACATCCCCTTGCTCTGGGCCGTCATTATTACAGGCGTCGATGTGCTCCTGCTCCTGGCTCTCCAGCAGGTTGGAATGCGCGGCATCGAAGCTGTGGTTCTGCTGCTGGTCGCGACCATCGCCGTTTGTTACTTCATCGAAATCTTCGTCCTGCCGCAGACCCAGCCCAGTTTCCTGGAGATGGGAAAGGCTCTGGTCACGCCCCACTTTCGGCAGTCCGGCATGCTCTACATCGCCATCGGAATTATCGGCGCAACCGTCATGCCCCACAATCTCTACCTGCACTCGGCCCTGGTACAGAGCCGCAAACTGCAGAAGGACACGAAGTCGATCCGCCGCGCCATCGACTTCAACACGATCGACTCTGTTGCCGCCTTGACGGTCGCCTTTTTCGTGAACGCCGCGATTCTGGTTCTCGCCGCGACGGTCTTCTTCGGAAAGCAGAGTGTCATCGCTGCCGGCGGGCAAGTCATCCGTTTCGACACCAGCAGTGACTGGATTCGCGTTGCTTATCTCACCCTCGCTCCCTTGCTCGGCACCGGAGTTGCCAGCACCCTCTTTGCGGTCGCATTACTGGCGAGCGGACAAAGCAGCACCATCACCGGCACCCTCGCCGGCCAGGTCGTCATGGAAGGCTTCATGCATTGGCGGCTGAAGCCCTGGGTGCGGCGGCTTATAACGCGCACTCTGGCCATTCTGCCGGCCGTACTCATCATCGGACTCCGAGGCGACAGCAGCGTCACCGACCTGCTCACGCTCAGCCAGGTCGTTCTCGCCCTGCAACTTCCCTTCGCCATGTTCCCGCTCTTGCACTTCACCAGTTCTCAAAAGCGTATGGGCGATTGGAAGAACGGTTGGTTTCTCCTCTCCGCAGGTTGGGCCAGTGCTATTCTGATCACCTTCATGGACATCTATGGCCTCCCCGATTCCATGAGGGCGGCGTGGCATGTAATTACCGGGTCGTGACGCAGGAGGTAAATGAAGAGCGGGTGCCCGGATTTTGGCCAAAATATGGCCCTAACCTGCCGTACTCTTAGGCGGAGCAACAGAGGTGGCACGTTGAGTCCAAAGGAGCCCCGAAGGGGCGGCATAGGTTAGCCCAGGACGTTAGTCCTGGGTAGGAAGCGTTGAGACCGAGCGAGTCCCGTAGGGACGACACAGATTTTGACCTGTAACCCTTGCTCGCCCTGTGCCGTCTCCCCGCGTTCGCTGCAAGCAAACATCCCATGTACGACAAGATTCTCGTTACTCTCGACGGCACTCCCACCGACCGCGCCATCATCGACCACGTGAAGGACTTGGCCAAGCTGGCTCACAGCCGTCTGGTCCTGCTGCATGTCGCCGATGGATGGGCCGCACGAACCTACGGTTCCGATGCCGTCAGTCCTGAAATCGCCGAAGACACCGCCTACCTCGAGAAAGTTCGCGCCGAATTCGAATCCGCCGGGATTGCCACCGACGCCGAACTGGCCTACGGCGACGCCGCCACAGAAATCATCAAGTGGGTCGAACAAAAGGGATGCGACCTGGTGGCCATGAGCACTCACGGTCACCGCTTCCTCGCCGACGTTTTTCTGGGTACGACCGCCACCAAAGTCCGGCACAGTATTCGTGTGCCGGTCCTGCTGCTTCGTGCGAAATAGCGGAGCGGGCCGGTGCGCAATTTCTGCCAGAAGGAATTACACTAATAGGTTAGATTCGGCGTCGCGCTGCGCGCATGCCGCACCAGATTATCCCTCCCAAGGAAGGCCATCATGTCTCTGAACAGTTTCAACAGCCGCTCCGCCCTCAAAGTTGGCAAAAAAGAATACGAAATCTATCGTCTCGACGCCCTCGACCAGCAGGGAATCTCGACCACCCATCTACCCTTCTCGCTCCGCATTTTGCTCGAGAACCTGCTGCGCACCGAAGACGGCCGCAACGTCAGCAAAGGAGAAGTGCGCGCCCTCGCAGCCTGGAATAAGAACTCCAAGCCGGAAAAAGAAATTGCCTTCACCCCCAGCCGTGTCCTGCTCCAGGATTTTACCGGCGTCCCCTGCGTGGTCGATCTAGCCGCCATGCGCGACGCGATGAAGCAACTGGGCGGCGATCCTACACTCATCAATCCTCTACAGCCGGTCGAGTTGGTCATCGATCACTCGGTCCAGGTAGACGAGTTCGGTACCTCAAACGCATTCGACATGAACGCCCTGCTCGAATTCCAGCGCAACAAAGAACGCTACTCGTTCCTACGCTGGGGCCAGACCGGCTTCCGCAATCTGGCGATCGTCCCGCCCGACACCGGCATCGTGCACCAGGTCAACCTCGAATACCTGGCCCGAGTCGTGTTCGTTCACGAGAGCCTCGGCAAGCGCGTAGCCTACCCCGACACTCTGGTCGGCACCGACAGTCACACGACGATGATCAATGGGTTGGGGGTGCTGGGATGGGGAGTGGGCGGGATTGAGGCTGAGGCGGCGATGCTTGGTCAGCCCGTCTCGATGCTCATCCCGCTGGTAGTGGGAGTGAAACTTACCGGACGGCTGCGCGAAGGCGCGACGGCGACTGACCTGGTGCTGACTATGACTGAGATGTTGCGCAAGCACGGCGTGGTTGGAAAATTTGTCGAGTACTTCGGACCCGGGCTGCGCGATTTGCCGCTGGCCGATCGCGCGACCATCGCGAATATGTCGCCGGAGTATGGCGCCACCTGTGGCATTTTCCCCATCGACAAAGAGACTCTACGCTACTTGCAGCTGACTGGGCGCAGCCAGGAACAGATCGCGCTGGTGGAGGCTTATAGCCGCGAGCAGGGACTGTTTCACGACGACAAGACTCCGGAGGCGGAGTACTCCGAATCGCTCACGCTCGATCTCGCGACCGTGGAACCGAGCCTGGCGGGCCCGAAGCGTCCGCAAGACCGCGTTGTGCTTTCGCAAGCAGGTGAGTCGTTTCAAAAGGCCCTGCCTTCGCTGATCAAACCAAAATCGGCGGCCAAGACCGGCCCCCCTCCGGCTGCGAACGGTCCGCGCTGGGAGCAGGAGGGCGGAAGTCCGGCCGCCATCGGCGTGGAAGATCCTAACGTGCATGAGCATGTCCCGGCCTCGGTGAAGGGCGCGCTCAAGCACGGCAGCGTCGTGATCGCTGCGATTACTTCCTGCACCAACACGTCGAATCCTTCCGTGCTGATCGGGGCTGGACTGCTGGCGAAGAAGGCGGTCGCGAAGGGGCTGTCGGTTCCGCCATGGGTCAAGACTTCGCTGGCGCCGGGATCGAAAACCGTGACCGATTATCTGGCGAAGGCCGGGCTGACCCCCTACCTGGAGAAGCTAAAATTTCATCTGGTGGGATATGGATGCACCACGTGTATCGGCAACTCGGGGCCGCTGCCCACCGAAGTGTCGCAGGCGATCGATGAGAAAGAACTGGTGGTCGCGTCGGTGCTCTCGGGCAATCGCAACTTTGAAGGACGCATCAACTCCGAAGTTCGCGCCAACTATCTGATGTCGCCGCCGCTGGTTGTGGCCTTTGCGCTGGCCGGTCGCATCGACATCGACCTGCGCAAAGACCCCATCGGCAACGGTAAAGATGGCCAGCCCGTCTACATGTCCGACATCTGGCCTTCGCAGCGCGAGATCGAAGAAACCATGCAGCAGTCGATTACCTCGGAGATGTTCTCGAAATCGTACGCCGAGGTATTTCAGGGCGACGAGCGCTGGCGCGGCCTGGCCGTGCCCAAAGGCGAAACCTACGCGTGGGAGAAAAACTCGACCTACATCCAGCGCGCTCCCTACTTCGATGACATGGACGTGAAACCCGCGCCGGTTCAGGAGATCAAGCAGGCGCGCGTGCTGGCCGTTCTCGGCGACAGCGTCACCACCGACCACATTTCGCCCGCGGGCTCGATCAAGAAAGACAGTCCGGCCGGGAAGTATCTGCAGGAGCATGGCGTCAAGCCCGCAGATTTCAACTCCTACGGATCGCGCCGCGGCAATCACGAAGTGATGGTGCGCGGGACTTTCGCCAACGTCCGCCTGCGCAACAAGCTGGTCGCGACCGAAGGCGGCTTCACCCGCCACCTGCCGACGGGAGCGGAGATGTCGATCTTCGACGCCTCGGAAAAATATCGCGCCGAGGGCACGCCGCTGGTCATCCTGGCAGGCAAAGAGTACGGCTCGGGCTCGTCGCGCGATTGGGCGGCGAAAGGCCCGGCGCTGCTGGGCGTTCGCGCCGTGATCGCGGAAAGCTACGAGCGCATTCATCGCTCAAACCTGGTAGGCATGGGCGTCCTGCCGCTGCAATTCCCGGCAGGCCAGAACGCGGAATCGCTCAAACTGACGGGAGAGGAAGTGTTCGAGATCACCGGCATCCGCCACGTGGTCGACCACTTCGCCGCCGGCCGCACCGTGAAAGTCCGCGCCGGAAAAGCGGAGTTCGATGCGCTGGTGCGCATCGATACGCCGCAGGAAGCACTGTATTACGCCAACGGCGGCATTCTGCAGTACGTGCTACGGCAGTTGCTGGCGACCAAGCCGCAGGCGGTAGGGGTGTAAGTGTGGAGCGGACACTCCTGTCCGCCGCTTTTGACTCTGGCAAACAATCCGAGGCTCGGCTCCCCTGCGCTCCCGCTTACGCGCCCGTCCATGGCGATTCGAAGTACAGCTCCTCCGTCATTCCCCAAACGGGAGAGTTTTGCACAGCCCGCGCCTGTCAAGCCCAAAATGCTTCCCTCTCCTAAACTCCCTCTGCCCGAAGCAAATAAACTTCCGCCTCGGACCACTCGCACCCCGCCCCACCTGCTAAAATAGAAGTAGTCATGGTTAGCCTCAAGAATTAGGCCCTCATTTGCTCCCCTGCCGATCCTGCCAGTTACATATAACCCATTATTTCGTAATATTTTACATATAAGTCCAACGCCCCAAGTTTTTGTTCGAGAGGCGACCATGTCCCTTCCATATAGGTTCAACAAACCGAGAAGTTTAGCCAGAAGATATATAACATATTTCCGAAATATATATCCCATCCCTCCGGGACTCGGTTCCCCACTCTCCCGAACCTACCTAGGGCTTACGCCCTGGGCTAAATTGGGTCGCCGCTCGGCGGCTGGGGTCCGGTGATTTCTAGTTTTGAGCTAGGCTCCGGTGACGAAGAACTTTTCGTCGGGCTTGGGGTCGACCTTTTCGGGGGCGACTTCGGCGGTTACGTCCTGGACGAATTCGCGGCGGCGTTCGGGGCCCTTGCGTTCGACCGCGCGGACACGGCGGGTGGGCATCGTGCTGGGTTCCAGGGCCACGATGCGGCCGTCGCGGACCTGAATCTGCGAGCGGAACCAGTCGGTGCGATACATGCGGCCGGCGGCGTAGAACGTGGCCGAGGCGGCGATGGGACCTTCGAATTCCTGTCCCGTGCAGGCCAGAATGCGGCGGCCCATTTCCTGGGTCCAGGTCATGCCTCCGACCAGGGGATCGTTGAGGCGGCAACGCTCGAAGGGCATGGCGTGGGAGAGCTTGCGCAACTGCAGAAGCTGGAGTAAGACAGACGTCTTGGCCAGGTTGGTCACGATCACTCGCGCCTCAGTCGAGGAAACCCGTTCCATCTTAATGTGCAGATCGGGAGACCATTCGCGTTCGAATTCTTCGCGGGCGAGGGCCAGGCCTTTGTCGGTGGCTTCGACGTAGCGCAGCGTGGCGCGCGCCAGGATCACGCTAAATAACGTGGTCACGACCGTGGCGATGACCGGGATGTAGCTGATCAGAGTCGTGAACGGGATGCGGAGCTGGTTGGCCAACTGCATAGGCATAGACGAAAGCGGCTCCTGCGGACGCGGTTTGGGCTCGGCGACCGACGGGGATGAGTCTAGCGAGAGGCGGGCGGGGGCTCCAGATGCGCATGGTGTGGGCTGAATAATGTGGGGAGTGCCCCGACTTTGGTAACTGGTTAAGTCGGCAGTTTATCGTGTGGACAGAGTTGTCGGACAGGAGTGCCCGAACCACTCGAGCTATTCGAGGACGCTGTCGTCTAACTTTTTCTTGCCCCAGTCGGCGGCGGCCTGCACGAAGGCCAGGACCAGCGGGTGCGGCTTTTTCTCCGTGGAGGACAGCTGGGGCTGGAACAACGTGGCTACAAAGAATCGATGAGTGGGGGACTCGATGGCGCGAATCTCGCCTTGGGGACCGCGGGCGACTACGGGGAATCCGGCTTCCATGGCGGTCCATTCGAAGTCGGGATTGATTTCGAAGTTGCAGAAGAATTCTTCGGTCACGGTTTCTTTATCTTTGCCGTAGAAGGTCTGCAGGTAAGAGCCGGGTCGGAGGCGAATCTCAGGGACCGCGCCGACCAGTTTGGGCGCGTTGCCGTTGCGATCGGGGACGGCGCAGGCGACGGGATAGATGATGTTGTTTTTCGATCCGGAATTGTTTTCGGCGCTGTCGGCGTCGGCGATATGGAGGACGTTGCGGGCAAATTCGATGAAGGCGTATTGGAATCCGCCGCAGGTGCCGAGAAAGGGCCAGTCGCGGCGGCGGGCGAACTCGATGGCCCGGAGCATGCCATCGAAACTCTTGTAGGGGCTGCCGGGCGAGGCCCAGAGACCGTCAAAGGACTCCAGCTTCTTTTCGGCGTCGGTGGGGGTTAGCGACGGGGTGGGCACCCACTCGGACTCGACCTCGAGTTTTAGCTTGCGGGCGGCGTGCTGCAGGGCGTCAGTGGTGGCGTGGTGCGAGCGAAATTCAGGGTTGAAATCGCCCAGGATTCCGATGCGGACAGCGTCGCTCACGGGTTTGATTGTACTAGAGGGGTCGCAGCGGGCCAGCGAGAGACGGGGTGATGAGGTTAGACTTGTGGTGCGAAGCTCAGAACAGGTGCTCGGCACTGAGGAAGAAGTAGAGGCTGAGAAGGGCCAGGGCTGGGCCTCCCCAGATCATTAGTGTGCACTTCCAGCCCAGGGAACGGGCGACCTGCTTCTGGCTGTGCCAGGAGATCAGAAACGTTCGGTTGCTGGTTCCCTTCACCAGGGCAACTGGCGGATGAGGATCGAAGCCCCCGGCTTGAACGTCGGAACTGGGTTGGCCGCTGGCGGCCAGGCCTGCGCCATTGGAGGCGTGGAGTACGGACGGATCTTCGATTACCGGGACGCCCATTCCCCCTGTGGTTACTCCTGCCGCGGCCCAGGCGGCTGGGTTCGAGATGCCGGCTTTCAGTAGAGCGTCGGCAACTTTCTGCTGGGGTACGGCCTGAGCTTTCGCGGGACCGGAGATTGGAAGGCGCCCGGTTACCTGGGGACGAGATTCGTATGGCGTCGCCAGGGCTGGGGAGCCGGACAAAAAGTCATTTTCGCTTCCGTTGCTATTAAACGCAAACAAGTTGATCGAGAGGGAGAATCCTTGGCGGGAGAAGGAGTTGATCGCCTCGGCATCCTGGACCGGCCGCGGGGCGACTTCAATGCCGGGATTCTCCGCGAGAGTACCGAGGATGAATAGCGAATTCTTGGGCTTGATGCAGTATTCCTCGACCTTGATTCGGTTGCTGGTGACGACGCCGTGGCGAGACAGGAAGCTGTTGACGTTCCCGGGTGCATCGTCGCGGTTCGAGAAGAAGGAGCCGTTGAATTCCTCCTGGAAATCGCGGTGCAGGTCGAGATCGGCGCCGCGAGGGTCGACCAGCACACGGCCGCTGTTGTCGTCGACGAAGAAAGGTACGTGCATGCACTCGCCGGCAACCCGGACCCATTTTTTGTTCCTGCCGTGCAGTTTGTACTCCCAGACCAGCGTGCGGTAGTAGTAGCAGGGACGCGCGGTGATGGGCGCAATCATATTGTAAGGGCCGACGGCCAGGCCGCTGACTTCCACCCTACCCATGGAGGCGCTGCGAATCTTTGAAAAAGGCGTATCGAGGATCAGACGGCGGCGCTGCAAGAGACGAAATCCGTAGAAGAAAAGACCGACGCCGGCGCAGAAACCGACGGCGCACCAGAACAGGAGTCCGGTGGGGTCGGGCGAACGAACGATCAGGGCAGAAAGAATCAACGACGTGATCCACGGGACCGGCTGGACAGACTCCGTCCCATGGTCAGGCTAGCGGAGGGCCGCAGGCCGGGCAGCAGAAAACCGTGGCGCGCGCTTACCTCGGTAATGCCCCGAATCACTGACGAGCTTCGCGTGAGCCGTAGAATGACGGCATGCACCGCGCCTTTCTCGCGGCGTTTGGGTCGATGCTCTTAATGACGGCTTGCGTTCCCAGCGCAGCGCCGTCGCTGCGCGTCGAGCCGTCCGAGTCCTGGGACGCATGCCCGGCGATCACGACGGCAACGAGCGTGCAGGTTTTGCTTCCGCCCGGGACGGCTCCGTGGGCAAGGGTGCATATCGCCTCACTGATCCGGAGACGGTACGAAGGCTCGTCGACTTCGTCAACCTGCGAAGGAAGGTCCGACCGCCGCGCGCGGACACGCCGCCTACTCCAAAATTGAGAGCGACTTTTACGACCGCACGCGTAACGTTGGGATCTTCGGCTCTGGCGCCCGAGTTTTCTATCTCCAGTGCGGGACGGTAAGAGGCACACGCTACGCCTCTGCCGCGGAGACGACCGAATTCGAGATGCTCAGCGCGCGGCCGAGCGCCGCGCCGTGAGTTGAGCCGGGCAGCGCGCTTCACCAGACTTCGCAACGCTTGTCGGCCGGGCGGACCATTGGTGCGTCTGCTTTGCAACTCCACGCCTGCTGAAATTCTGGGAGATTTGAGAGCGGGCCGATGACGCGGTATTTCGCGATGGGATGAGGATCGCTTTGGACCATAAGGCGCTGGGTTTCGGGGCGAGTCTCGTCTCCGCGGAATTGGCCCCAGGCGATGAAGAATTGCTGTTCGGGGGTGAAGTCGTCGATGTCGGAGGGGCGCGGCTTGCCTTCGAGCGATTTCTGGTATGCAAGATACGCAATTCTCGCGCCGCCCAGGTCGCCGATGCTTTCCCCCAGCACTAGCTTGCCGTTGTGGTGGATGTCTTTTTCGATGAAGTAGTGATCGAACTGGTCGGCGACGCAGGCGCCGCGGGCCTGGAAGTCTTTGAGGTCGGCGTTGGTCCACCAATTGCGGAGGCGGCCGAGATAGTCGTATTGCGCGCCCTGGTCGTCGAAGCCGTGGGAAATTTCGTGGCCGATTACCACACCGATGGCGCCGTAGTTGACCGCGTCCACCGCTTTCATATCGAAGGCGGGAGGTTGCAGGATGCCCGCCGGGAACACGATTTCGTTCAGCAGCGGGTTGTAGTACGCGTCAGACGTGGGCGGCGTCATGCCCCAGCGGCCGCGGTCGACCGTCCTACCAATCTGGAGGCGGTCGTCTTCTTCTACGAACTTTCTGCCCGCGATGGTGTCTTCGAAGAAGGCATCGCGGCGAATCTCGACGTGACTGTAGTCCTTCCACTTGTCGGGATATCCGATCTTGGGATTGAAAGTGGCAATCTTGGCCATGGCCTTTTCTTTGGTGTCATCGCTCATCCAGGGGCGGCTGAGAATGTCGTCACGCATGGCGGCGAGCAGGTTGCGCACCATCTCCTGCATGCGGGCCTTGGCTTCGGGCGGAAAGTATTTTTCTACATACTTTTTTCCCAGAGCCTCGCCCAGCAACTGGTCGGAAGACTCCACGCAACGTTTCCAGCGCGGCTTCATCTCGGTCGCGCCACTCAGGTATTTTCCGTTGAAGACGAAGTCTTCTTCCACGAATGGCGCGGACAGCGAACTCGCAGTCGAGTTCAGAAGCTGCCATTTCAGATATACCTTCCAATCGGGCAGCGGAGTCTGCTGTAGTTGGCGATCGAATTCCTGCATGAACTTGGGCTGGTCGACATTCATATCGACGTCGTTGGGCAGTTGGCGGTGCTTGAAGTAGATGGTCCAGTCAAAGTGAGGAGCCATCGTCTGGAGCTGAGCAAAAGTTGTGTTGTGATCGGTGGCGGCGGGATCGCGCAGGGCGACGTTGTCGAGAGATGCCTCGGCTAACTTGGTCTCCATGCTCATGACCGTCTGGGCCGCGGCCGCCGCGGACTTGGGGTCCGATCCCGCGAGCTTGAACATGGCGGTGACGTGCTCGACGTATTTTTCGCGGGCCTCCTTGAAGCGGGGTTCGGGTTTGAGGTAGTAGTCGCGGTCGGGAAGGCCAAGACCGCTGGCGCCCAGATCGGCGAGCACCCAGGAGGGCTTGTGCGGATCCTGCTGGCTGCCCAATGCGAAGGGAACGGCCACGAGAATGGCGTGCATTTCGGCGATGATATCCTGGATCGCAGCGATATCGCGGGCGGCATCGATTTTCGTGAACCAAGGCTTGATCGGATCCATGCCGCGGGCGTTCACGCGAGACTCGTCCATGCAGGCGCCGTAGTAGTCGCCAATTATCTGCTCGGTGCTGCCTTCGGTGGCTTTCTTGTCGGCGGCCGTCGCTTCCAGGATGTTATGTAGCTTGTCTTTGGCAAATTCGCCGGCCTGCCAGCGCTTGCTCCAACGGGTCATCGATGCGGGAATCGGATTGTTGGCGCGCCACGTGCCGTTAGCGAATTCGAAGAAATCGATGCAGGCATCGGCTTTGCGGTCGAGATCGGTGGGGTCGATGCCGTGGAGGGTAGATGTCTGCGAGGAGAGAAGAGACGAGCCAGCGAACAGCGATGAGATCAATAGAGTCGACAGCCACACCTTAGGGGCGCGCATGAGTTCCTCTTTCGATAATCGTGGAGCCTCCCGACATTCGGCATCAATCCATGCTTCCGGGAAGATTACGGCAGCCATTTTAGACGAATGGCCGGGCGAAAAGTCGGCGGGGGTGGAACGGGGACAATCGATTGAGGGATTCTAAGGATTGCTGGCGGGGGATGTGATTCAGTTCTTCTAGAAGTTGTGAATCAGCGTAAGCGGGATTTTTCGCCATCTATGAAGAGGCACGCTGGCGGGGTTTTGGTGTCTGGCTGCTTGGCTAGGTGGAACTGGTCCAAAATGAGCCGGGAAGGTTAGCACCGCAGCACTGCCAGCACCTCGGGGGGGGACAATCCAATAGACCCGGTGCTTTCCAGGCCACCGATTCGACCTCGGGGAGAGCCACGAAGGCTTCACCCATGTTCAATCGCCTTCCTGGAACCACGCTCACTTAGCGGCATCTTGCACCAATGCAAACCGGGTCGTAACTGTGGTCGCGCTCTCTGGCACCATACCTCGGGCACGCGGAAAGTCACAGATTATTCAATCCGGCGCCAGCCGTGGCCCGGCTCACTTGTGATTAAAGGCGCCGACCGTTGCATTCGCCTACGAACTCCTGATCTCGCTCGGAGAGCCGGATGAGGCGCTTGCCCGGCTGTCCTGACGCAAGCACCAGCCGCGTTCGATTTGACGCCAGTCTCAGCTCTCCGACGCGGGGAACCTCAATTTGCTGCGTTCGGTCTGCTTTGAGCCGGATTCCCTATCGACATCGCACAGGGCGTTGCTTCACGATGTCAGGCGCAGAGCTAGCTCCAGGCCCTGCCAGATGGCTAAGGCGCCGAGGGCCAGAATCGTGATCGTGATTGCGATGATCTTCAGTTTGCTCATTGACGCCTCTTGCTCTGGAAAGGGATCGTTCATTGTCTTGTCCTCCAAGTCATGGGTTTTCGAGGTGGTCGGGCTCGAGGCACTCGAACCATGAGGTCGCGGGATGCCCGAGCAGCGCGAATGAGGAAGATTCTCGTCATCTCACTCAGTCGCACGCCAGATTTATCCCGTTTCAAATCTGGCTTGTTGCGCGAGCACAATCAATCGGTAATTTGTTTGTAAGTGGGATGTAAATCATCACGAGTCCCGGTCGGGCAAATGGTTACTAGAATCGCTTGAACTTCAGTTTCGCGCGGCGCGGCAATGTCACGCACGCGTGTCTTCCGCTCGCCCAACGGGCTATTTTAAGGCCGATTCAACTCAGGCTAAGGTTTAGCACGCCCCCGGCTCAGGCACTCCTCGAGAGGGAGGTGGGAGTCGGACGGCCGCCCGTCCGAAACCTTTTGCACGGTTGAACCCCTCCGCCCCCTGGAGCAGCGCGTGAGTACGACGGGGCAAGCCCTGCGGGAAGTCTTCAGCACCATGCCACGGAGCCGGGTCGCTTTGGAGAATGACGCGCAATATCCCCGCAGGCACCTGGTCCGCCGGCAGTCCGCCGCCAGGCGCACATTCCTGCCCATCCAGCACCGTAGAATTTGGACCCCAACGGCACAAGCGAAGACAGAGAGCAGGGATTTTTCTCAACAGAAGCTGACCATGGGAGCAGATCTGGGAGATCGTTAGAGCTGCGATTGCGTGTTGGATGAAGCGGGCAGGATGCATCGCAAGCTAGCGCAACAGCTCGGCGGCGACGTTGCCGTATTCGCAACCGCTAGGAAGTTGGCTACTCTGATTTGCCGGCTGCTGCTATGGGCCGGCCCTAGGTCGACGAAGGCGCAGCCGTATACGAAAACCGCTACCGCCAGCAGCGCATCGGACGCTTGGCGGCCACGGCCAAACAACTTGGCTTCCAATTGACGCCCGTAAGTGCCTGATGTCAACTTAAGAGGAGAGAAGTCACAGAGCAGCAGCAGTCGCTAAAGAGCGAGTGCATCCGGCCGGGAACACCACTTTCGCGGGACGATGCGCTTCGATTGGTGCAGGGCTACGTCGAGTATTACAACAACATCGGCTTGAACAGTGCCATCGGCGACATCACGCCGAAGGATATGCTAGCCGGACGCCAGCAGGAGATTCACGCCCAACGCAACCGGAGGCTGCAGGAGGCTCGCCGCCATCGCCAACTCCGACGCCGACAGGCGGCATAAGAAGAAGCGCATTGACAGAGCTGAGCTTTCGGTGCATTCGTTCCTCCTGCGGATTCTCTGGGAACTAGGATGGCATAGATAACGTACTCGGATGTATGACAACCCGACCACGGCTTTTCTTCAGCGGTCTCCTGGTTACACTTTTCGGATTTGTGGCTCCGGTTCAGTCGTAGTGTGATTCCACGCAATTGCCCACGCGTTTTGCGGAAGTCGCTTCCTCCGCGCGTGAACGGGCGATGAAAGGTGAACTGCCTTCCATTGCCATTGCTGTCGCTCAACACGGACGGATAGTGTGCGAAGAAGCGTTCGGCTGGGCAGACCGTGCGATGCAAACTCCGGCCACACCCAACACGGTGTATGCAGATGGATCCGTTGCGAAAGCCGTGACCGGTGCAGCCACATTCATGCTCGCCGGTAAAGGCAAGATTCAGCTAGATGACGAACCTGAGCAGTACGGCGTCCATGTTCACGCCGATGCAGGAACCGGAATCACAATTCGACAACTACTGTCGATGACGGCAGGCATCCAGCACGGTTGGTTCTATAACTACGGCTCTGACGTGGATAGAAAGGAACTGCTGAACCGGTACGCAATTGGCGCATTCCCTCCTGGGCAGCACTTTATGTATTCTAATTATGTATTCTAATTTCTCCTACGGGATTCTCGGTGAGGTGGTTGAACGAGCCGGAAAGCGTCCATTCCAAGAATTTATGCGAGGCGAGGTGCTTAATCGTCTTCAAATGACTTCGAGCGGCTTCAATCTTGCAGGTCGCGATGTAGCCATCGGATACCAGGCAGGTAAAGCAGTTCCTCCCCACACATTTGAACCAGAAGCAGGTGGTGGATTCTACACATCGGCGCATGACCTAGCATTGTTCGGGTTGTTCCAGATCGATTCTGCCTAGAAACTGATCATCCCCGAACGAATGAAGGAAATGCACACCGCAATGCATCCCTTCGAAACAGACCAGCAGATTAAATCGGGCTATACCAGTGGCTGGGGTGTCTTTAATTTCAAGGACGGTTCCTCGGTGCTCATCAGTAACGGGAGAGTGCTGGCCGGTTCTGCAACGCTTCTGGTTCTTCCGAAGGCGGGTGTCGTGATCGCGTGTCTGACGAATACCGCAAGCGAGCCGATGGACCATCTGGCCTTCCAGTTCGCTGACCTGTTCTCGAGTGGCGTATCGGCCAATCTCGAGTCCGCGTTCAAAGAAATTGAGGCAGCAGAGACCTCTCGACCCTTCCACTCGGACCCATCCAACTCGGCACCTGGGTCGGAACCGTTGACACTCCGAAAGGAAAGTTGCCCGCCCGGATGCAAATTACCGGTGATGATCATATGCAGATTGATTTCGAGCACGGCGCCACGGTTCCGGTGGAAGATCTGGGTATCGAGGAGGGCTTTCTGTCAGGGGAAGCTGCAACCAGCCTCAGTTTGCCGGAAACCGGCAACCAAACCTCCAAGTTGCAATTGCAACTCCTATGGGTTGACGGCAACCGCCTGGTCGGCACGGCACGGACGGAATCGAAAGGCGATCTGCCGCATTTCGGCTTGCCGTTGTATATTTCCCTCTCCAGACAAAAGTAGTCTGCTTCTATAGGAGCTGCAATACCGTTGCCGGGTGAAAGGGAAGCGGGCACTCCTGGGATGCAGCCGTGCTGAGGGATAGCCTGGCGGGGCTCATCGAGCCGAGCTTCTGCGGCGCAGGACCTTAGTCCTCTCGCGCTCTGTACACCGAATCGCAGAATAAGCATCGGACGATACCCCCAATGCCTTGAAATGCCCGCCCCGAAGGGGCCAGCGCTCGATTTACCCGTTCGATTGGGGATAGTGTGTGAGGTTCGGACATGCGTCATGCCCGAGATTCGAATGAACTCCTTGCAAGGAAAAGTACCCGGAGGGCGATCCGTGATCGGGGATCGACCTTCTCCCTCATCCCATCTCAAAACCATCCCCCCAACCAACGAGGCGATTGTTTTCACATGCCCGACTCAAGTCTTTTGCCGAATTATCCGCCAGCTTTCAGTTCGGTGAGGACCTGCTTGGCGATTTCTTTGAGAGTTTCGAAGACGCCCACGCCCTGGAAGGCTACGGCTTCGACGACCGGTTCGTTCTTGCGGCGCAGTTCGGTGGTCAGCATATCGACGGGCAGAATGTTGGGCAGATCGCGCTTGTTGAGCTGGAGGACGTAGGGAATTTTGTTGAAGTCGTAGCCATGTTCTTTCAGGTTCGACATGAGGTTGTCGAGGGCCTCGACGTTGGCGTCCTGGCGCTGCTCCTGGGAGTCGGCGACGAAAACAATGCCGTCGACACCGCGCAGGATGAGCTTGCGGCTGGCGTCGTAGAAAACCTGGCCGGGGACGGTGTAGAGGTGGATGCGGGTTTTAAAGCCGCGTACCGAGCCGAGGTCCAGAGGGAGAAAGTCGAAGAACAAGGTACGCTCGGTTTCGGTGGCCAGCGAGATCATCTTGCCCTTCTGCTGGTCCGCAGTTTTCTGGTAGATCAACTGCAGGTTCGTGGTCTTGCCGCCGAGTCCGGCGCCATAGTACACGATCTTGCAATTGATCTCGCGGGCTGCGAAGTTGATGAAACTCAAAGGCTTTCCTCGAACGCGGGCACACCCTCAGGGGGCTACTCCGCTCACAGATGTCCTTTTGGAGGCTCGCGGCTTTTATATCATACGGGACGTACCGAAGGCAGGTTACTCAGGTGACCCCCTTTCGGTGGATGACGGCTAGCCTCGTCGAGCCATGATCCACGAGCCATGATCCAAAGGACGGCCTAGTAGCGGGCCGTGGAGGAGCTCTGATTTTGGTTTTCAGCGCCTGAAGGCGCGCCGACAAAGCAGGTACTGAAGGCATGCCCTGATACGAACCTGACTCGTACGAACAGGACTCGCTTAACCGAGTGCTAGCGGGGTCTGGGGGCGGGATAGTATCCGCCCTTGGCGTCGATCTTCAGGCCTTTCTTGTCCACAACAATCTCGATTGAGCGGTAGGCGTTGCTGGCGCTCGCCTTAGTCGGGTATCCCAAGGTGTACTGGTTGCGAGCCTCGGAGGTGATCTGTGCGTAGGCATCTTCCATGGCATTGCGGGAAAGTTCCGAGAAAACCTGGCCGCCTCCCGTGGCAGCAGCATACCTTGGAAGAATGTTGCTGTAACCCTGCCGTGGCAGATGAATCTTTTCGACTTGGCGGAAGCCGGGCAACGCGCCGCTGTCAACCACCACGGCTTTGACCTGGATGTCATGGGTCTCGAGGAGCCGCAGGACGTCGCGGTAGCTGGCTTGGCTGCCTAATTCGCGGCCATCGCTGATCACAAAGATCACCTTGCGGCGCGCGCGGTCGCGCTTGCTGAGGTCGAGCGTGGCCCGCAGGATGGCGTCGTTGAGCACGTGCGCCTCGCGGGGCGGCGTATTGACTGGCGCGATGGGAGGGCCGCCGACCGGGACTCCGTTCACGGTGGGCCCTGTAGAGAACGGGCCGCCTTGCACCGGAGGGCCGTTGTTGTGGCCGCGGACCAGCTTCATTTCGTTCAACGCGGCCGTGAGATTCTCGTTTCTGGTGGTGAAATCGGTGACTTGGCTGACCGTGCTGCTGTAGGTGTAAAGCGCGACTTCGTCATAGGGGCTGAAGGCGCCAACGAGCGCGGAATAGGTCTGGTTGACCTTCTGTACGGCGACGTCGGGCATTCCGATGTCGAGCAGGATGGCGACCGAGAGCTGAAAAGGATCGCTGGTGAAGTACGTAAGGGTCTGCTTCTTGCCGTTTTCGAGCACGGTGAAATCTCTGGGAAGCAGGCCATCAACGCGGCGGCCGTCGGCGTCTTTGACCAGGACGGGAATTTGTACGAAGTTGGCGGAGACCGAAATTTTGTAGAGGTCGTCCTTGGGATTGATCTGGTTCTTAGGAACGCTTCCCGCCGGAACGGTCTCGACCGGGGGCATGGGAGGCGGGGGTTGCTTGTCCGGGTCCGGCTGCGGAGTGGAACTAGGGGAAGCCTGAGCAGGCGGCTCAGGCTTGGTCGATTCCTGTTTGGGTAGAGGCGGGGGCGTTGGCTTGGGAGGAGGCGGTTGCACCGTTGAAGGTGCATCCGGGATTTCCTGCGATTGGGATTGGGCCGGCGGCTGAGCCTGCGACTGCTGGGCGCCGGACTGCGCTCGCAGCGCCGTGGTTACGACGCTCAGAAGTATGCCGAGGCCGAGCACCGTTTGGGCCGTCAGGCCTCGCCAATCGCGATTTTTACTCGCATTTGCCATGGGGGAGCGGTCCTGCGAAAAATTTTGCCTTGCCGTCGTCTGGGATGCAAAACCAGCCTGTTTGGTGCATCTAAACTACAGGATTAGACTAACAAAGAATCACGAGAGAATCCCGCCATGCTTAGACTTGTAGTTTCTCAGCGCAAAGTGGTGCCCTTATGGGTCTTGACAGTCATGGCTTTGGTGGTGCCCTTAACCCAGGCGCAGCAGAAGCCGGAGGGCCAACAGGGCACAGCGGGCCAGCAACCAGCCGCAGGTCAAAGCCAGGAACAGAACCAGGAAGAGGGCCAGGGGCCGGTTGCCACCTTCAAGGCCAACACCAGCATTGTCCAGCTTTTTTTCAACGTGAAGGATAAGCACGGGGCCCTGATCCCCAACCTGACCAAGGAAGACTTTGACGTTGCTGAGGACGGCAAGCCGCAGACCATCAAATACTTCACCGCCGAGTCGAATTTGCCCCTGACGCTGGGGATCATGATCGATTCCAGCGGCAGCCAGATCAACGTGCTCGACATGGAAAAAGAGGTGGGCGGGGCCTTTCTAAAGCAGATTTTGACGGATAAGGATGAGGCGTTCGTCATCGATTTCAACATCGACGCCGAACTGGTGCAAGATTTGACCCGCGACGTTCACCGCCTGCAGAGCGCCTTAAACAAGGTGAGAATTAATTCCGGGGTCACGATGCCGACGCTACCCGGGGCGGGCGGCGGGCCGGTCCCAACAGCCTACTCGCCGGGCACCGTGCTGTTCGATGCTGTCTATCTCTCGGCGCATGACATGCTGGCCAAGGAGGTCGGCCGCAAAGCCATGGTCCTGCTGACCGACGGCCAGGACGAAGGCAGTCGGCTGAAGCTCAGGGATGCCGTCGAGGCGGCGCAGAAGGCGGACACCATCGTGTATGTGCTGCTGTGCGCCGACCGCGGGTTTTACGGTGGGATGATGGGCGGCTACTCCGGGGAAGGCGACATGCGCAAACTCACCGAGCAGACCGGTGGGCGGGTGATCAACGTGGGCAATAAGTTTGACAAGCTGCGGGAAGCTTTCGACCAGATCGCCGCTGAACTGCGCAGTCAGTACAACATCGGGTACACCTCGACCAATACGAAGCTGGACGGGACGTTCCGCAAGCTGGAGATCAAGGCGAAGCAGAGCTACAAGATTCAGTCACGCGCGGGGTACTACGCGGGCAAGGCTCAGGATTAGTGTGGAGCGGGCACTTCTGCTCGCTCTGCTGCACGATCAAAACCAAAACCAAGAGCAAAAGCAGCGGGCAGGAGTGCCCGCTCCACACGCTCCGATATCACTCTCCTGATAGACTCTCTATCCTAGGAGGTTCTTATGCCACGCTTCTCCCGCAGGTCATTTCTTCATCTTTCGGCCGCGGCTTCCGCGGTGGCGGCGTTCCGCGGCGGGCTTACGGAACCGATGCTGGCTGCGGCGGCGCGCCGGCGTCCACATGCGCTGGATGCGGTGATGATCGATTCGAACGAGAATCCGCTCGGGCCCTGTTCGGCGGCGTGCGACGCCATGTCCACTATCCTGCCGCTGGGAGGACGCTACTCCGATAATCTGACCGATGATCTGGTCAATACTTTCGCGCAGATCGAGGGCCTTACTCCCGATTACGTTCGCGCCACGGTCGGTTCGACTCCGCCGCTGCTTTCGAGCGTGATGGCCTTTACTTCGGCAAAGAAGAGTTTCGTCACAGCCGATCCGGGATTTGAGGCGGGACTGCATATGGCGCCGGTGGTGGGGGCGCGCGTGGTCAGTGTTCCACTGACGAAAACCTACGCGCACGACGTCAAGGCCATGCTCGCCAGCGCGCCGGACGCCGGTTTGTTCTACGTTTGCAATCCCAACAACCCTACGGGGACGCTCACGCCGCATTCCGATATCGAGTATCTGGTCGCGAACAAGCCCAAAGATGCGATCGTGCTGGTGGACGAGGCCTACATTCATTTCAGCGAAGCACCGAGCGTGCTCGATCTGGTGAAGGCCGGCAAAGACGTGGTCGTGTTGCGAACCTTTTCCAAGGTCTACGGGATGGCGGGGATACGCTGCGGATTCGTGATTGCGCGGCCGGAATTGGCGGACAAGGCCCTCGAACACGGCGGGTTGAACTTTATGCCGGTCACTGGTGTGGTGGCTGCGACCGCCAGCCTCAAGCATCCGCAACTTGTTCCGGAGCGCCGGCGCGTCAACGCGAGTATTCGTCAGCAGACCTTTCAATGGCTTGACCGCAATGGCTACAACTACATTCCTTCTGAGGCGAATTTCTTTCTGGTGGACACGAAGCGGCCGGGCCAAGACGTGCGGGATGCGATGGCGAAGGAGAACGTTCTAATTGGGCGCGTGTGGCCGGTGCTGCCGACCTGGGTGCGCGTCACCGTCGGGACGGAGGGAGAAATGGAGAAGTTTCAGGCGGCGTTTCAGAAGGTGATGAAAAGCTGAGGTTCCGTTCTAGTCGACGGCTTCCGTCCACTTCACGACTCTCCCTTCATGGCTGCTCTTGTGCGCTAGCAAGAGGGCGCGCATAGTACGCAACGCCTGTTCCGGCGTGACATCCGGCGCAGCTTTCTTTTCAATCGCATCTCTTACGTTGGCGTAAAAGCCACGGTAGTCGCCGCGTTCGGTCTTCACCTTGCGGGGCTTCTCGTTCACGCGAGTGAGGGTTCCCCAGAGTTCTTCGCGATCTTCGCCCCAATCTTTACCCCAGTCCAGTCCGTCGGGGCAGTTGGGGCTGCGCAGGATTTCTTCTTGTGGATCCATTCCATACTTCACGAACGTGCCTTCCGTGCCATGAAGGAGCAGATGGGGGCCGGGAGCGTAGGCGATGATGCGGGCTCGCAGCGTAGCACGCAGTCGCGGGTATTGCAGGTGGACGTCGAAAGCATCATCGACGGTGGCTGAGGTGCGCTGGCGGAGGGCGGCGGCGCAGACCGATTCAGGCTCGCCGAAAAGGACCAGCGCTCCGTCGAGCAAGTGAGGGCCAAGATCCCAGAGAACGCCGGCCGCGGGGAAATCGGCTTGCTCGCGCCAGGCGTTCGGCTTGGCGTCGAGGCGGAAGCGGTCGAAGCGTGCTTCGTATTCAACAACTGTGCCCAGCGCGCCGCAGGCCACCAGTTTCTTCACGGTTAGAAAAGCGCCGTCCCAGCGGCGGTCCTGATACACGGTCAGCAAACGGCCGCGCTCGGCGGCTAGACGCACCAGTTGTTCCGCCTCTTTCAGGGTCGGGGTGAGGGGCTTGTCGACGACCACATCGCGTCCTGCTTCGAGACACGCTTTCGTGTAGGAGAAGTGCGAGTCGTTGGGCGTGGCCACGACACAGAGGCCAATGGTTTTGTCGGAGAGCATTTCGTCGAGCGTGCGGGCCACGCGCACCTCGGGGTATCGTTCCTTGGCGCGGTTGGTGTGGCGTTCGAGGATGCAGGCCAGTTCCATTCCCTCTACACCGCGAATCACAGGTGCGTGAAAGGCTTGACCCGCGAGGCCAAATCCGATGAGGCCTACTCTGACCATGGTTCTTTCTCCCTGGACGATTTTCAGGTACAGCGCGAACAAAACCACATCGTCATCCCGAGCGAAGCGAGGGATCTAGGTGCTTGCACCACCAGTCTCCGTCTGCCAGCAAACACCCGGATCCCTCGCTGCGCTCGGGATGACAGATCGCTCTGGGACACAGCAACTGCGAAACGGCGTCAATGTGGTAATGGCAGGACTCCCCACTTCTCGAGCAAAGAACGCGCGAGAAATGGGGTACCCACTCGACCCTTACTTCAGCGATCTTTCAAACGCCGCACAAACTTCAGGCCCGACCAGACGTCGGTTACGGCGCAGACTTTCACATCCACCAGGCCTGCGGCCAATCCGATGTCGCGGACAATGTTTTCGTCGAGATCGGTGGCGACACCGGAGCTTTTCTTGGGCCAGCTTACCCAGAGCATGCCACCGGGGGCGAGCAATTTAGAGACGCGGCGGAACTCTTTCGTCAACTCTGTTTTCGATTTGGAGAAGACCATGGCAAAGTCGATCGGAGCTTTTCCGTTGGGAGCGGCTTCGCAGCCGGCAACCGCTGTCTTCAACTCAGACAGCACCTCGGACGGCGCGGCGACGAAACACACGCGGAAACCGTCCTTAATTCCAAGCTTCTTCGGCAATGGTGTGCCTGAATATCCGGGCATGCAGTTTGACCAGCGTTAACCCCAGGGAAGCGAAGCGGACCGAGTGTTATTGCGCCGGTGCGTAATAGCCACGACGCGCGCGTACGCGGAAATTCTTGCGGTCATTGGCAACGATTTCGATCGTGCGGTAGTGACCATCCGCCCTGAAGTCGGCGGGTTTGTAGGCAACGGCGTACTGGCTGCGCAGTTCGTCCTGAATTTCGGCAAAGTCGTTGACCACGTCGCGAATCTGAAAGGGAAAGAACGCATGTCCGCCGGTGGCGTCGGCGATGCGCTCCAGAATCTTGTCGCCGTTGCCTTTGGTTCCGCTGACGTTGGTGCTGATGGTGTAGACGATGGCCTCGGCGCGCTGCGCCATCTCGACGGCCTCTCCCATGGTCACATGGCTCAGGTTGTCGTCGCCATCGCTGAGCAGAATGATGGCGCGGCGCACGGGCGTGGCCTTGGAGGCCTTGAGAAGCTTGTCTCGGCAGGCAAAATAAAGCGCATCGTAGAGCGCGGTACCGCCGCCCGGACGCAGCTCGCGGACTCCATGAGCCAGCAACTCTGTTTGATCAGTGAAATCCTGGGTGACCTCGGGGGTGGCGTCGAAGCCGACCACAAAGGCGCGATCGATACCGGGATGCACGGTCTGGTTGAGGAACTCGATAACCGATTGCTGCTCGAACTTGAAACGATCGCGGACGGAATTGCTGGCGTCGATGAGCAGCCCAACCTGCAGGGGCAGATTGGTTTCGGCGTGGAAGCTCCGCACTTCCGCCGGAGGTTTGTTATCGTCCACGATGCGGAAGTCGGCCTGTTTGAGATCGGTGATGTGCTTGCCGTGCTTGTCGGTCACGGTGAACACCACGTTAACCTCATTGGAAAATGCGCGGAGCGTTGTGACCGGGTCAACGGCATCGTCGGCGGGCTTTGTAGCCTGGCCGGCAGGCGTCGCGGAGGCTGGGCGCCGCGGGTTGGTTGAGGGCTGCGACGGCTGCTGCGATGCAGGAGAGTCCACCGGCGGCGTGGGCGCCGCGGGAGTCGACGACTGGGCGGCAGCGAGCACGGCAACCAGCGTCAGCAGGGCCAGCCGAGCCGCATTGCGCAAGAATTGTTTCCCCAAGACTCCCATCCTCAATTGATATTATATCCGGCCTCGCGGCGAGAGGATCAATTCTCGCAAATGAAGGCTGTTACGAAACTCGTGCCGTCCGCTGAAGCGGGCTCGGGTTGTATCACTTCCTTCTTCCCGGCACTTCCGTGCCGGGCTTTCATATTCCGCCGCTTTCCTCGGCTGGCGCCCGGTTTGTGTCCCACCGCTTGTTCAGGGCAGAGTTTCGTAAGTGCCTCAACGCGGCCGGTCACTAGCCTTTTGTGGCGACGGTGATTGCGTCGCGTTCAAGTAGCCCCAGAAATTCCTGTAACTCTGGCGGGAGCGGCTTTTTGAACGCGATCTTTTCCCCGGTGCGCGGGTGCGCCAATTCGAGTTCGGCGGCGTGCAGGAAATTCCGAGTTAGAGAGATTGGGTCGACCCGTGTTCCCTTGGCCTGGCCTTTGAGCTCGCGGGGGGCGCCGTAGAGTTTGTCTCCTACGACCGGGTGACTGAGCGACGCCATGTGGACGCGAATCTGATGGGTTCGGCCGGTATCGATTCTTACTTCGATAAGGGTGAACTTGCCATAGGGCGTGTCGAGGCGGCGGACGGCGCGGTAATGCGAGACGGCCTCGCGCCCGCCAGCGAGGCGAGTCGTCATGCGAGTGCGGTGAACGCGGTCGCGGCTGATGCTGGCTGCGATCGTGCCGCGATCTCTGTTCAGCCAACCGTGCACCAGCGCTGCGTATGTCTTGTTCACCTCGCGGCGGGCAAACTGCGCCGCTAGCGTGCGGTGGGACTCGTCATTCTTGGCGACGACCATCAGGCCGCTGGTTTCTTTGTCGAGGCGGTGGACGATGCCGGGACGCATCTCGCCGCCGACGGCCGACAGTCCGGCGAAATGATGCAGCAGCGCGTTCACCAGCGTGCCGCGATTGCGTTGCTCTTCGGTGGCTCCGGCGCCGGCGTGGACCATCATGCCCGCGGGCTTGTTGATGATGGCAAGGTCGTCGTCTTCGTAGAGGATGTCGAGGGGGATCTCTTCGGCGATAGCGCGCAGGGGAGGACGTGCGGCGGGGGAGAGGATGGTGATGCGTTCGCCTCCGCGCAACTTCAGGGAAGGTTTAGCGCGTGAGTCATTCACCAGGATTCTTTCCGTGGCGATCAGTTCTTGCACGCGGGCGCGGCTCACTTCTCGAAGCTGCGCAGTAAGGAACTGATCCAGCCTCTTGCCCGCATCCTCAGACGTCGTTTTGAACTGCAACAGGAAGGCAGCTGGCATGAGTGATTCAGGCGTCCTTCCGGGACGCGATTAAGCCATTTCAGTCTACCCGGCGTTGTAACGCCGGGCTACGGTCAGGCGTCCTGCGGACGCGTCCAATCGCAGATGCCGCATGGAGTTCCCGGCCACGACGGCCAGGCTCGAACGGTTATGGATGAAATTATCGCGTAGCGCTGACCGTCTGAGCCGGGATCGATTTCGATCCGGGGCGCAGCCACCAGATGAGGCCGCCGGCGAGTACCAATCCTATGGCGATTAGCTGGGTGCCGGTCATCGCGCCGCCGAATACTGAGCCGCGGCCGGGGTCGTCGCGCAAATACTCCAGGAAGAAGCGGGCAATGCCGTAGATGAACATGAAGGCACCGATGATCTGGCCGTCGAATTTTCTGCGCTTGAGCAACCACATGAGGAAGAAGAAATTCGCGAGTTCCACCGCCGACTCGAACAATTGCGTGGGCTCGAGAGGCACGTTCAGTGGCGTGCCGGTGATTTCGTGCGCTAACGGATTGCGGAAGACTACGCCCCACCAGTGATGCGTTTCCTTGCCGTAGCAGCAGCCCGCGGCGAAGCAGCCGATGCGGCCGATGGCGTGGCCCAGGGCCAGGCCGGGAGCGAAAGCGTCGCAGGTGCCGAGAGCCGGGAGATGATTTTTCCAGACATACCAGGCCGCAGCCACGAAGGCGGCGAGGAGACCTCCGGAAAAAACTCCGCCTGCCTGGAGCGTGGCGATGCTGAAGATGTCGCCGGGATGGTCTTTGTAGATGCTCCAGTCGTTGATGATGTAGAGGATCTTGGCGCCGATAATTCCGCACAGCACGACGAGAATGCCGAGGTTCCAGGCTTTGTCGCCGTCGATGCCCATGCGTTCGGAGTTGCGGACGCTGATCCAGAGGCCGGTCAGGACTCCGGTCGAAACCAGCAGGCCATAAGTGGGCAGAAAGAAGCGGCCGTAATGAAAAATTTGAGGAAACATCTGATTAGTTGGATGCAGGAGCGAACGGATTTGCTACTCGATCAAGTCTAGCAGGAATGCAGCTACTGGCTCTTAGCCTTTGGCTCTTGGCTAAAAGCCAAGAGCCAGCCGCTAATGGCTGGTTTTATCAAGCCGACCCACTGTGCCGTGTGACGGGGCCGAGAATGAACCCGTCGGTAGACGTTGGGCGCCCGCCGAGACCCTTTAGGCATCTCCGCATGGCGGAGCGTCGCTCACCGGATCTTAGTTCGAGTCGAGCTCCCGTTCATTCAGCATTGGTTCAAAAATCGGTTACCCGCCATCACCAACCCCGCAGGCCGGCTTTCAGATTGGATGCTAGGCAAGTCCGCAAAGATTGGCAAGGGGAAGACGGCAAATAGTTGGCAGGCGGCTTGCAACGAAAGTAATGGGCTGGCTGCAAGAAGAGCTTGCCAAGCAGACGCGACAGGGAAACGGCTAGCGTCCCCAAATGGAACGCGGTGGAATGCCGCGCCTTACGAAGTCATGGCCGACCCGTGCAACCCCGCACAAGTTACTCGATTGTGGGCTGCTGATCGCGAAAAGCCCCGAGGAAGGCTCGGCCATCAGCAAAGAGAATCGCGCTGAAATCCAGTGGCTGATCACGGATGTAGTCATGCCGGCGATGAATGGCCGCCAGTTGGCTGAGCAGATCCTGAAAATCTCGCCCGATACAAAGATCCTCTATCTCTCCGGGTATGCCAATAATGCGATCGCGCACTACGGCGTGCTGGAAGAGGGAATTTGGTGCCTTCCGAAACCCTTCGGGTTGTCTGCTCGGGTGAGTAAAGTCCGGGAGGTGCTGGACTCCTGCGTGGAAGGCGAGGGAGGCGAATGAGCCGGGTAAGTCTTCATCGATTGTTCCCTTCCGCCCAGTAGCTGCTTCTAGCGAGTACCGTGACACTGCTGGCATCTTTGAGGCGCACCCGAATCTGATGCAAGCCGGGATGAGGATTCTTGGGGGCGATGCTCAGCAGATAGCGGCTGTGCAGATGATTGGTGAAGTCGTTCATCCGCAGGTCGAACTTCTTGCGCGTGGCGAAGAGTTCATATTCCCCTCCGGTCATGAAAGCGATGGTGCTGGGGACATTCTTGCGCATGGCCTGGCGAGCGCGGTCCATGAGGTCGAGGACATTCACATCGTTGTGCATCTCGTCCTTGTTGGTGCCGCGGCCGGTGTCGAGGATGTTAGACAGCGCCGGCGAAAACGCCAGCGCATACATCAGCGTGTTAGCCTGGCCGATGGCGGAGACGACGGCGTCGGTCTTGATGTGGCTGCCGTGATCGCGGGTCTCACTGATCAGCAACAGCACGCGCTGGCGCTGTTCCGGTTCCTGCTTGAGCAGGCCAACGGAGTACGAAACTGCGTCCAGGATGGCCGCACCTCCGTCACCCGACTGCAGGGCCGTCAAGTCGGCGGCAATCAGGCTGGGGTCTTTCGTGAAGTCCCGGGCAAGTTCGACCTGACTGTCAAACTCGACCAGCGCGACTCTCGCAGTTCCCTGGCTGAACAACGGATCCAGCATGGAGTTCAGGCCCTGCATTCGCGGGAACTCGTAGTAGGCGCGGCGTCCTCGTTGAATGGCAACGACCAGTGAAACCGGCTGGCCTTCCGGCGTCTCGTCCAGCCTTACGGGTTGCTCTTCGCCGTCGTCCAGTACGACAAAATCCTCCGCGTGCAACCCGTACACGATGGCGCCTTGCTGGTCCTTGACTAGCGCCGGAACCAGCACCGCATTGGCTTGGGAACGGAGAGTTGTTTCCTGAGAGAGTGCGCTAGAGGTTAGCAGAGCAAAAGCGCAGAGGAAGAAGGGTGTCCGCCGACTACCCCGCTTTGCGGTTTTCACGCAGCACTTCGTCGAGCGCATCTGCTAATAGATGCGCGCGCTTCTGGTAGTCGGTTGTCCCGTCTTCCTGATGTTTTTTCTTGAGCAGGTGATATTCGTCGGCGATGTTGAGGGCGGCGAGCACGGCCAGGCGCACAGTATCAATCGTGTTGGTGGCCTCAGCTACGGCACGCATCTTGGCGTCGACGTATTCGGCCAGCTTGAGAATGTATTCGGGATCGGATCCGCGCAGGTTGTAGGCCTGGTCAAAAATCTCCACGCGCACGCTCGAGTTCAGAGCGTCCTTGACCGCCTGATCCTTCATCGCTGTAGCCATAGAGTGAGCCCTCACCTGGTCGGGCGGGTCGGAGAAGCCGATTTAGCTGGCCTCCGCAATCGTCTCGATCCGTTGCAGCATCTTCTCGACGCGGCCGCGGATCTCCTCCCGCTCTTTCTTGAGTTGCACAGCTTCCCGGCGCAGCGTTGCCAGTTCGTCGTCGCGATCCTGCAATTGCTGGCGCAGGCGCTGCCCGTCGCGCTCGGCGGCAGTGTGCGCCTGACGCGCCGCCTTGTACATCTCTATGGTGCGATAAACCTTCTCTTCCAGCGCTTGAAAATCGTCCGCCGGAACCTGCTCGGTTAGCTCAACCGCGTTGGACGCCATAAATGCACTTATCCCCTGAGAAATTTCGAACTTTGTCGCAGTATACTCCAGATTCTTGTGGAGAAATCGCGCCGATGGGGCACAGGGGGGCACAGGATGAAGGGCAATTGCAGGGTTGGGACCTGCCCTACGGGCCCACCGGGCGGTGCGAGATTGGCTATAATCCCTGTGCCCCTAGGAGGCTCAAACGAATGAAACGCCTTGCCTGTTTCGCCGTCGGATTGTTCCTCGCACTGACCCTAGCTCCGTCGCGGAGCGCAGCCAAAACCAAGGTGGAAATGAAAGATGCCCAGGGCAAAGCCGTGGGCGACATCGTTGTCTGGGATCAAGGCCCTGGCGTGAGCCTGCAACTTAATCTGCATGACCTGACGCCTGGTGAACATGCCATCCACTTTCATCAGGTTCCCAAATGCGAGGGGTCCGACTTCAAGTCCGCCGGTGGACATTTCAATCCTGAAAGCAAGAAGCATGGGTTCGACAGTCCTGATGGCCACCACGCGGGCGACATGAAGAATTTCACTGTGGGTGCCGATGGCAAAGCCAAAGTCCGAATGGAAGACGGCGACGTGACTTTGAAGGAAGGTCCTCATTCGGTGCTTACAAACGGCGCGGCGATTGTGATCCACGCCAAGGCTGACGACTACAAGACCGATCCGTCGGGGAATTCGGGGGACCGCGTGGCCTGCGGGGTGATCACGAAGTAGGGAAAGATCGATTCGCCGGCGGCAGAAAGCAGATTCCTCGCTGCGCTCGGAATGACAAAGTTATAGCAGGGGCCCCCCTTTCGCTTTGCGCAGGGTCGCAATGACACGCCCTAGGGCTGTTAGCGGGCCAATTTCGCCAGCCTGCGGCTTGCTTCGTCCAGGGTCTCGGGCTTCTTGCAGAAAGCGAAGCGGATCTGGCGGGCGCCGTCCCGCGGATCGCGATAGAAGCTCGAGCCGGGCACGGTGGCCACGCCGATCTCCTTGACCAGGTGCTGGGCGAACGCAACGTCATCCTTAAATCCGAACGAGGAGATATCGGTCATCACGTAATACGCACCCCGAGGGCGGAAACACCTGAAGCCCGCCGCCGCGAGCGCCGGCATGAGGTGATCGCGGCGCACACGGTATCCTTCGGCTAATTTGGCGTAATACTCCGCGGGCAGGGCGAGCGCAGCGGCGCCTGCTTCCTGCAGCGGGGCCGGGGCGCCGACGGTCAGAAAATCGTGAACCTTGCGGATCGCGTTGGTAATCTTCGCGGGGGCTACGGCCCATCCCACGCGCCATCCTGTGACGCTGTAGGTTTTCGACATGCCGTTGATGGTCACGGTGCGCTGGCGCATGCCTTCGAGCGAAGCCATGGAGATGTGCTCGGTGCCGTCGTAGAGGATGTGCTCGTAAATCTCGTCGGTGATCGCCAGCACGTCGAACTCAACGCACAAGTCGCGGATCAACTCGAGTTCTCGGCGTAAAAAAACTTTGCCGGTGGGATTGTTGGGTGTGTTGAGGATGATGGCCTTGGTGTGCTTGTCGAAGGCACGGCGCAATTCCTTTTCGTCGAAAGTCCAGTCGGCACTTTCTTCGTGGGGTGGGCGCAGCTTTACGAACTTCGGCCGGGCGCCGCTTAATACCGAATCAGGGCCGTAGTTTTCGTAGAACGGCTCGAAGATCACGACCTCATCGCCGGTGTTGCAGACGGCGAGCAGAGTGGAGATCATGGCCTCGGTAGAACCACAGCAGACTGTGATCTCTTTTTCCGGATCGATGGTAAGGCCCTGCCATACGCCCATCTGACGGGCGATTGCGTTGCGCAGGTTCTTCGCGCCCCAGGTGATTGCATACTGATTTAGGTCCGCCGCGACGGCCTGCTGGGCTGCTTGTTTAATTTCCGCCGGAGCGGGGAAGTCAGGAAATCCCTGTGCCAGATTGACAGCGCCGTGCAGCATTGCCTGCCGCGTCATCTCGCGGATGACGGACTCGGTGAAGTGTTCGACTTTGTCGCTGAGAAAATGCTTGCCGGGCGGAGATTGCTTCGCGGAGGCCTTTTTGGATTTGATAGAAGTGCGGTCTGGCATAGCAGGCAGACTAGCATAGCTGCAACGGAGCGGACCATCGAGGCTTCAGGAGTGCGTGAGAATTAGTTTTTCGCCCGCTGGGGCTGGACCACTTTCCGACTGCACCCACGGCTGCGCCCCTTCGGCAAGCTCCGGGCAAGCTGTGGGCTTCATTCTTCCGCCGCTTTGCGGCTACAAGCGGATGGCCTGTTCCGCCTCAAGCAGCAACAGGAATTATCACGCGCACTCTTCAGGGCTTGAATCCAACACTCTGCCAGAGTTCTGCGGTATGGTACATGACGCCATTGGTGATCACGAACTCGACGTTTCGGGTGTTGTGGATGTCTTCGAGTGGATTGCCGTCAATCAGAATCAGGTCGCCTCGCTTGCCCTTCTCTACCGTTCCGGAATCCCAGTCTAGTCCCATGACGCGTGCGGGCACGATGGTGGCCGCTTGGATTGCCTCCATCGGTGTGAATCCGGCCTGCACATATAGCTCGATCTCGCGGTGGAGGCTGTAGCCGGGAACGGTTTGATCCGTGCCCGCCACGACTGGAATTCCGGCGCGATGCAGCGCGCCGACGATCGCCAGTTCCTTCTCGAATACTTTTTCGGTCGTTTCCGAGCGTTCCGTGGGCGGTCCTACGCCGGTGAGTTGCTCGGCGAGTTCGGGGGAGATTTTGTTGACTCCGGGCTCGAAACTGGCAGGCGGCTTCGCCGTCGTCGCGGTAAAGAACTCGGACAAGGCCAGCGTGGGATCGACCACGGTGTGATGATCCTTCAGGAAGGCCAGCGCCTTTTCGGCCTCGGGGGATTCGAGATCGATGCTTGCCGTTGCCTTCCTGTTCTCGTCGCGACTCATATCCCCAGGAAAGGGCGCATGCAGGATGTCGGCGATGTAGCCGATGTGGTTGATCTGATCCTGACCCGCTTCGATGACCTGGTATGCGGTTAGGCCCTCGGGCACGTGGCCAGTGACGGTCATGCCGAGACGATGGGCTTCGTCTGCGATGACTTTCACTTCGTCCAGCCTGACCTCGCTATAGATCTTGATCTGCTGAAAGTCGGCGGCGTGGTAACGTTCGGTCCACTGGCGCGCCTGCTCCCGGGTATCGACGCGTTGGACGCCGAGCGAGAAGGTGCCGGTGCCATCGACAATTCCTGCAAGGAGAAGGCGAGGGCCCAGGCCATGGCCGTGCGCGATAGCGTCGCGGACGGCAGTGATGAATTCGAATTCGTTGCCGCAATCCCGGACCGTCGTAACTCCGGCTGCGAGATAGATCGGGCCCCATTCGACTTGCTCAAAGTGGGCGTGCATGTCCCAGAGGCCGGGGAGAATGGTCTTGCCCTGCGCGTCGACGACCTTCGCGTGCCTGGGAATCTTCACTTTCGAACGCGGACCAACTGCAACGATGCGTCGGTTGTGGATCACGACCGCCGCATCCGGGACTGGGGCCGCGCCGGTGCCGTTGATCAGGGTTCCGCCAACGATGGCCAAGGTGGAGGCGCGGCTGCCGGAGAGGCCTTTCGAGATTTCGGAGAGCGCGCTCATGCCGTCGGTTCCGGCGCGTCCGACGAAATCACCGAGCGCACTTTCGTAGCCGTCACGGATGGCTTCGAAGTGGTCAAACTCGGCATCGGTGGTGATGGCGGCGACTAGGTTGCGATTGGAGTCGAACCACAGAGTCTCGCGTCCCCAGATCAGTCCTTCGATGGTGTAGCGGTCGAGTTGCTCGTTTTTTGCTCCGACGCGAATTGTGTCCTGGCCGCGAGGCTCCACTTTCACGGTGCCACTCGGCAGCGTGGCCAGTTGCGGCGGAGATCCGTGCGTCGCCCAGTACCGGACCATAAGCATTTGCATGGTGGTCGGAGCGTACCCGGCGATGGTGAAGAACGGGCCGGAAGGCGGGGTGGAGTCACTCTGCTGGTCGCGCGTGCGGAGGTGGATTTTGCCGGAGTCGATGGCGATGGCTTTGTCGATGGAAGCGGTACGGGCGGTGGCACCTTTGATCTCGAAAGCCTCCGGCGTGAGATCGAGAGCGCCGCGAAAGATCGCGGAAAGGGAAACGGGATGGCCGCGGTCGGTGAACTTGAAGTCAATCTTCACCGCAAGAGAATCGGGGTCGCGCCTGATTTCGTAGGTCTCCAGTCCGATGGGCTGTTCGAATTTATGCAGAGTGAACTTGCCCTGCTCGACTACGGCAGTGGAGCCGGCAATTTGGGACTGGGCGACAATCGCCTCTCGTACTGCGGCAACCAGGAGAACGAGGAGAAAGATCTGAATCTGTTTGCGCATGGTTGTAGGGTAGGGCGTCGACTGCCGAACTTCTACGGCCTTGTTTTCGCGATCTCGGGCAGGACTTCGGCCTGCTTTTTCGGCGTTCCGCCGAGATGGTACTTGGTCAGGCCGTCGCGCAGGAACTCGAAGGCTTCATCAGGGGAGTCGATGACCTTGAACTGGTCCAGGTCTTGCGGGGAGACGGTGCCCGCATCGACAAAAGCCTGGAAGTTGATGATGCGGTTCCAGTATTCCCTCCCGTAGATGACGACCAGGATCTTCTTGGCCAGCTTATCGGTCTGGGCCAGGGTGAGGATTTCGAACAGTTCGTCCATGGTACCGAAGCCGCCGGGAAAGATGACGAGTCCCTTGGCGAGATAGGCGAACCAGAATTTACGCATGAAAAAGTAGTGGAACTGAAAATTCAGCGACGGAGTTATGTACTGGTTGGGATATTGCTCAAAGGGCAGTTGGATGTTCAGTCCGATGCTTTTGCCGCCGGCTTCGTGGGCGCCAAGGTTGGCAGCTTCCATGATGCCGGGGCCGCCGCCGGTGGTGACGACGAAGCGATGGCGGCGGGCGGGAATATGGATGGACCACTTGGTCAGCAGGTGGGCTAGCCTGCGGGCGTCTTCGTAGTAGCGTGCCATATCGACCGCGGCGTGGGCGAGTTTCAGGTCCTCCGCAAGCTTGGCGGCGGGAATGCCGGCATGATTGTCCTCGACCGCAGACAGGTTTGTGGTGGCGTCCTTGCGTCCCTGAAAGCGGGCAGAACCGAAGAACACGACGGTGTCCTGGATCTGTTCGCGGCGGAAGCGGGCCAGGGGCTCCTGGTACTCCGCGAGAATGCGGAGGATGCGGCCGTCGGGGCTGTTCAGGAAAGGTTCGTTCTGGTAGGCGACCGGGGCGGCTTTGAGCTTGTCAGTCATAGATACTCACGTTCTTGAGTCCGGACGTGGCGTCAGATAAACCGTGCCGTCCCTACGGAACCAGTGTGGCCGGTTTTCTTGCGCCCCTTCGGAGCTGGTTCAGTTTCCAATTGCGACCACGGCTTGCGTCGTGGGCTTTCTTCTCTCGCCGTCACGCGGCTGGGGATTAGCAGGTTTCATCCTCCGACTTAGCCCCATCTTCAACACTCAACCTGTCCAACGCCGGGCAATCAGCATACCGGAATCGAGGATCACAGGAATGAGCGGCGGCGCTCCGCACTATTGCTGCTCGTGGTAGTGGAGCGCCTCCCAGAAGCCAATCCAGATATCAAGCAGGCCCAGGCCGCTGCAGAAGCCGCGAAAGAATCCGCTGGAAACCACGGTCCGGAGGCTGGGATACGTCAGCAGCAAGTAGTTATCGGTCCACTCCGGGGTCCAGGGAAGAATGATCAGCAGCACCCCTGCTACCGCACTGATGAGGACAAAGAGAAAAACGGAAGCGCGGTGCATCCAGAGCTGCAAACGGCTAGCGTGCCGCGGAGCAGCGGGCGGGCCGGGCGGATCGAGAAGCGCGGTGCGCGTCTCGGACTGGGCCGGAGGCGTCTCCGGAGCGCTGCCGGGAGTGCCGGAGAGCGGGGTCGGATCGGTCATCGGCGAACCCTCCCCGAAGCAACGGCACGGAAACGGGAGGGGTGGGCACAGCATCCCAGGTGGAGAGGATTGGGGGCAAAACCCATCGTGCTATTCTACGACTTCAGGGCCTTAATGCGCTCGGCTACGTCGCGATAGTCGATGTTATTGCCGTAGACATCCATGAAGTGCTTGAGCGCGGCGGATTTGTCGCCGGCGGCCTCATAAGCCGAGGCCAGTTCGTAGTTGAGGGCGACGCGGGTTTCGCCGTCGATGCCGGTAACGTTGAGAGCCTTGTCATACCAGCGGACGGCGGCTTCCGGCACGCCCTTTTCGAGGAAGCACTGCGCCAGCCAGGTGTAAGTTTGCATGATCTGCGGGAAGGGATGTCCGCGATCGAAGGACTGGCAGGCTTTCTGGAGTTCCCCGATGGCCTCGTCGAGCAGGCCCATTTCCCGGAAAGCGATGCCGAGGTTGTAATGGGTTTCCGGATCTTCGTCGGAAGCGGCGACATCGGCCTCGAGATCTTGTTTGAGTTCGCCAAACATTGCCGCTAGATCTACGCCGGCATCGTCGGCAAAAGGTGAAGCCTTGGCGGCTGCCGGAGGCGCCGGGGCGGGCGGTGCAGGCTTGGCAGGGGGCTGCGGCCTGGGAGTCTCGGCTGCAGGCGTGGGCCAGGTTGCGGGCGCGCGCTGCGGAACGGCAGGCGCGGCCTGAGCGGTAACGCTCCCGGATGCGGCGGCGGCGCTCGCGGCCAGAGGTTGAGTGACCTGGGGTAGAGCGGTCTTGACCGGAGCGGCGGGCGCGGGCGGCGCGGCAACGGGCGTGGCCTTCGCGACCGGAGCGACGGGCCCGGGCTCGGGGACGGGTGCGGCCTTCAGGAAGTCTTCGCCCAGCGAGGCTTCGATCTCGGCGACGAACTCGCCCAGCACCGGGGCACTGCGTTCGGCAGCCACTCGGGGCTCGGCGCGAACGGAAGACAATTCTCTGTTGACGGACTGAGGTTCGGCTAGCGGGCCTGGCTTGGCCACCGTGCCGGGAAGGAAACTGTCGCCGAGTGAGGATTCGAGATCGGAAACAAATTCTGTAAGGACGCCGGGGCGAGACGCAGGCGCGGAAGCCACAGGCTGCGGTTCGGGCTCGATGGCGGCTTCGACAGCAACGGGTTGCTTCTCGACGACCGGGTACTGCGCAACCAGAGGCTCAGGCTCGAGGGCGGCTACCGGTTCTTCAACAGCAGCGGGGGACTGTACGCCCGCGACCTCGACGGCGGCGGGGATGTCATCGACCGAAATTTCTTCGACGGTGACTTCTTCCGCGGCGGGTGCCTCGACCTGGGGTTCCTCGGCAACGACGGGCTCAGCCTCGGCCTCCTGTTTGGCCGCGGCTTCCATGGCGTCATCGACTTCGGCCCGGATCGCGGCAAGCTTGGCATGATCGCGCGTCAGGGTCTGGAGCCTGGCCAGAGCGGCCATCGCCTGCTCAGGCATGCCGTGGCCAAGATAAAAGCGAATCTCTTCAATCGTCTCGTCAGTCTTGTCGTGGGGAGCAGCAACCTCGGCAGCCGCCTCGGCGGGTTCGACTTCGGGAGTGGGGGCATCGCCTTCGATCGTGATGGAGTCATCCCATTCCGAAGAAAGATCGATTTCCTCGGAAGCCACGGCCGCCTCGGAAGAAGCGGTTGGAGTTTCTTCGACCACAGCGAACTCATGATCGCTTGGCGCTTCGACTGCAATTTCTTCCGGCTCGGCCTGGGCAGTAGGCCAGGGCGTCGCGGCCGCAGTGTGTTCGGGCTGGACTTCGAAGTGACCCGGCGAAACTTCGTCGGCGGGCGCTTCATCAATCGCAAACTCGGGCACAGAGCTGTCGAGCGCGGCACTCTGTCCAGCGTGAACTTGAGGCGCGGCGTCCAGGAAAATGTGAGTATCATCTTCGGAAACCGTGGCGGCCGGAACCGTGGTGCGTTCCTCGTAGCGTTCGGCGAGTTCTCCGTAACGCGTAGCTTCCTCGGGATATCCGGCGTCGGAATACACGGTCTGCAAGGTGCGGCAACATATGGCCGCCTCGGCAAATCGCCCCGCGCGCGTGTGCAGCGCCGCCAGCCGCTGGTTGACCCGCAAATCGTTGGGCGCCAGAGGCAGGACCGCAACCAGAGGCCCAAGGGCCTTAGCCGGCATGTTGTAGGAGATGAAAAGCTCGGCGTCGGTGAGAGCCGAGCGGATCGAGAGCGAGACTTCGTCGGAATAATGCTGGTGTACGGAAGGCGCCGTGGCTTCCATATCGTCGACGAGAACTACGGCTTCCTCTGGCGTGATGAGTTTGGTGCCGGAAGTGCCGCTGAGCTGGCTGACCACCTGCTGATAGTTCTGCGTGTGCAGGGGGTTCTGCGGTTCGACCTGGGCCAACTTCTGGTACAAATCGCGAGCGCGGGGTAGATCGCCAGATTGCACGCTGGCGTGGGCCAGCAGTTCGAGGACCTCGCTGACGTGTGTGTTCTCCCCGGCCTTGTTGAACAGCTCCAACAGTTTCTGCAGAGAGTCGGGATTGTCCCGCACGTGCCCGATGATGCTGTGCAGGTGATCGAGCACCTTGTCGGAATTTTCTGCCAGCAGGCGCTCGGCGTGCTGGTCGTAGACCTGGAGCGCGGTCTCGTACTGGCCCGCCTGCATAAGAGCGTCGGCGAATGTGGAAATAGCGGCCAGGTCGTTATGGACGGTCAGTAGCTTGCTGGCGACGGAGCCGGCCTCAGAGAGTTGCCCGCTTTGCAGATAGGCCTTCAGCAGGTCGCGGAGTCCATCGGGGTTGGAATCAATGTCGGCGATTTTCTGCAGAGTGGCGACGGCGCCGGCGGCATCGCCCGACTCGAGCAGGTTCTTGCCCTGCATGAGCAGCGCATAGGTGTTGCCCGGATCGAGGGTCAGCATGCGCTGCAGGACTTCATCAGCACCGCCAAGCGAACCCTTGGAGCGCATGCTCTCGGCGGCGGAGGTGAAGATCTGCCACGCTTCCGTTTTCTTGCCGAGGCGCACGTAAACTTCCGCCAGACGAACCCGCATGGCGCTGTTTTCCGGGTCCATCTCCAGAATCTTCTGGAAGATGCGGACTGCATTCTCGAGTTCGCCCGCTTTGAGGAACTCCTCGGCGACCTGCAAGTATTGGGCGCGGGCGTCGTTGAAAAGGCCTTGCTGAGTGTAGAGTTCAGCCAGTTTCAGCAGGCTCTCGAGCGAAGGCTTGAGCTTGCTGATCTTCTTGTACATGGCGATAGCCTTGACCGTGAAACCCTGGCTGGCATAGGCATCGCCGACAGTCTTGAAGCATTCGGTGGCTTTGTCGCTTTCGCCGAGACGGGAGTAGAGATCGCCGACGGTGTTGGTAACCGTTAGATCCTTGGCGTCGTTTTTGAGGATCTTTTCGTACTCGGAGATGGCATTCTGCAGTTTGCCCTGCTGGACATACTTCTCCGCATTGCTTAGGACTTTCTGTTTGTTGAAGCCAAACAATGCCATAAGAGTGCGAACTCCAGACCCCGGTCTAAATACAGAACCTACTGAACGTCCCGGGGACGGTTCCCAGGTACAGGCCGCGAGGGTCATCTCACATATCGGCAGATGGCCGACCGGACAAGGGCAATTGTACGTCTGGAGGTCAGCGAAGGCATGGTTACCAAGGGTTACCGAAAGGGAGTGTACGAACGGGTTACCAAGGGAACCGGGGTAATGACCAGGGAACGCGCCCTCGGCTAGCGGATTTGGCGCGGTTTCTACTGCTCAGAAAGCATGGTTTTTGGATGTTGTGACCCACTAGCCCAACAGCAAGAAAACACACTAACCTTGATGCAATGAACAAGAGTCGCTGCTTGGGTCTGGTGGGTGGGCTGGGAGTCGGAGCCACGATTCATTACTACGAGAAGTTAGCCAAGGCGCATGAGGCGCAAGGCCGCACACTCGACATTGTCATTGTCCATGCCGAGACATCTCGGGTCTTTGACTATGTTCAGGCGAACGATCGCGATGGATTAGCCGAATATCTAAACGGCTACATCCGCAGGATGAAGGCGGCTGGAGCCGAGGTCGCAGCCATCCCAGCCGTCACTCCACACTTTTGCGCGCGGGAACTCATGGCCTCGTCTCCCCTGCCAGTGTGCAATATCTTCGAACCTCTCGCACGGGAACTGGCGGCGCGAGCGACTCGGCGGGTATCCGTTTTCGGCACCCGCTTCGTCATGGAGTCGGCACTCTTTGGCGCGGTGAACCATCAGGTGGAAGTTGTCCGCTCAACCCCACAAGAGGAAGAGTTCATCCATAACACCTACGTGGAGCTTGCTCGCACTGGAAAGACCTCACCCCAGCTGCACCGAGAGATGTCTGCTCTTGCGCGAACCATCGTCAGCCGGGATAACGTCGATGCCATCATTTTCGCCGGCACCGATCTCTCACTCCTCTTTAACGAATCGAATACTGATTTTCCTTATGTCGATTGCGTGGCGTTGCACCTGGAGGCGATTCTCACAGAGCTGCTTGCTGACATTGTAAATTCGAGACGCTCGCTTTTCTGAGACGCTATCGCTTCGCGCAGCGGAAGCCAACAAATTCACGCGAACCATTCGGAGGATGGCTGTCCCGATACTCGACCCAAAGGTTCACGGGAGCTCCGTCAAAGCTGCCAGCGCGAATGACCCGTCGCGTTTTGGCCCGCAAAAACGCCGTGCCGTCGAGGAACCGATTCTCGCCTGCCACGGGGTTCTTTTGCGCGGTTGAAGAATATGGCTTCCACTGGTCCGCAAGAAATTCCCAGACGTTTCCAACCATGTCGAAAAGTCCATATCGATTGGCGGGATATTGGCCAACCGGAGACGTCGTACCCAGGCGGCTGATGGCAGAGTTGGCGCGGGTCTTGTCCACAGGTTCGTCTCCCCAGGGAAAAAGCGCTTTCAGGCCACCACGCGCCGCATCCACCCACTCTGCCTCCGCTGGCAGGCGCTTTCCTTCCCACCTGCAATAGGCCACAGCCGCATACCAGTTGACGTTCACGACCGGATGGTCAGCCTTCGTAGTGAGCTCTGATGTCGTCCAATGGCGAAGGTAATTGCCGTTGTCCAGTTCGGGAGAAATATGTCCCGGGCGCCATTCGGCGTTGGCGTCGATGAAACGCTTGAACTGCGCGTTGGTCACGAGGTATCGGTCGATATAGAAATCGCCGACAGTAACTGAGTGCTTCGGAACTTCATCTTGAAAGAGCTGTGCGTTTGAAATGTCGAAGATCTTTTCAAACTGAGGAATCTCGGAGGCATCGATGCCGATCTGGATGGTGCCGCCACCCACCAAGACCATTGCATCACTCTGAGGCGTCGTCTTGGCAGCTGCCCCCTGCGCGAAACTGTGCGAGGCGACCGAGACTATGACCAGAATTGATTTCAACCGGGAAGCATTCATGACCTGGATTGCGGTACGCGTCGCAACAGAGACGCCGGCCGAGCGGAAACGATAGCCGGCGAATGCCCAGGATAGAACCAAGCGTCGAGACTCTAGTATGAACCTGCTATAGGTGGACGGCTGGGGAAGAGTGTATCTTTCCTCAATTCCTGGGGATCGTCTGCAGGGGGACAAGCACAACTATGACCTGGATTCGAACTGTTTCACTGGCCGAGGCCGACGAGAAGTTGCGCAGTGCGATTGAGGGCGAGAAACTATTTTACCCGAAGGAGTATGCCGAGCCGGTGCATCCCGATCCGTCGGGAGCGTCGTCGATTGTGGGGTCGCACACGCTGATTCCCGATGCGCTGTTTCACGCCTTTGCCACCTTTGGGGCGCTCATGTCGCCGGAGTTGCCGCTGGAGCGGCGGCAGCACGAGATGATCGCCACCATGGTCTCGGTGATCAACCGGTGCGTCTATTGAATCGAGTCGCACGCAGAGTTTCTGCGTAGGGTGACATTGGATAAGGGAGTGGTCGAGGCTCTGGAGAAGGACTACACCACGGCGCCGATCTCGGCCCAGGACCGGGTGATGCTCGACTATGTGGTCAAACTGACCAAGGACGCCACCAAGGTTTGGAAGGATGACATCGATGGGTTGCGGGCGGCAGGATTTGAGGACCGGGGGATTCTGCAGATCACGCTGATCGCGTCGTGGTTTAACTACATCAATCGCGTGGCGGATGCGCTGGGTGTGGGGCGGGAGTAGCTCTGCTCATTTCGACGGCGCCCACGCGACAATCTCGGGCTCTCCCCACTCGAAGACAATGAACCCGGCGCAGCGAAGAGTTGAGGCTGCGCCGTAGACAGGAGTCTCTTCCTTGAAAGGGTGCAGGGTCAATTCCCACGTGCCAGTTGCCTTTTAGGAAGGCGATGTTCTGATCGTCAAGAAGCAGCCTTTCGTGTCCTCTATCCACGCTAATGGCAGTCCCGAACTCGAAGGTGAGAACTGATGTCCACCTCGGTGGGAAGCTTAAGGACGATGCCGTTGTCGGGCGCACGTCGGGGTCGCAGGAATAGGTGACGAGTTGTAGGAAAACACCAGTCGCGAAAGAAGTCGGGTCGTGAGGCTCGAACTTCCAGGTCTGGACGTGGTCCTGAGCGGCCTTTGCCGGCATGGGCTGGCCACTTTCCACCCCGACTGAGGTAACGGCGGATCCATCCGTCGTAACCGGGAGGTGCACGTCTCCTTCAATTCGCGCGATTCGAGGAAACTGCGGATAGAACGGCATGTCCCCGGTCTCGACCACGGAAAGTCACTGAAGAGGTTGCGCGTTCTGGGCGACTGAGACAATCCCGCTGAGGATGAGGGTCCCGATCACGAATCGGTTCACGAGCATAGTCCTCCGCGAGCGGACCGAATCTTAGCGGCGAATTATTGCGGAGGGTACTACTTCTTGGAGTGCTTGCTCGGCAACGTGAGCCTAGCTGAGATGCGCTTCAGGTCCTGATCGGTTATCGTGCACGAACTTCCCAAAGGGCCGGTGAAAAGCTGGTTTACTTCTTCCAGCGGCTGGCCCATGGTCTGCTCCAGGAACCTCGCCCATTCCCTCGCTACTTGTGCTCGTTCTTCCGCGCTAGCGTCTTCACAGAATTCGCGGACGGCTTCTTCCGGCGAGCCGTACTCATCCTTCATGTCCTGGTGAAAATAACCGCGCAGGAAGCTACGCAGGGCGGGGAAATCGGCCGCGGAGATCGGAGCGCTTGTCGGCCGCTTGGGAAGATGATCGGAGTTCATGCGCGGCACTCCGGGTAGGCGGTCAGGACGTGGTAGCGGTTCGGGCCGTCCCACTTCAGCACGATGACAGCGTGAGCGCAGGACTGGACTTGATCTTCGCCTCGGCGCAATGTACGGCCAAATGGATGGGCGGGGTCGCCATCGTAGTCGAGAACCAGGTTCGGGTGGCTGTCGCGTCCGAGCCAGCGGGAGATCTTGTCGTTCCGGTCGGCGATTGCGGCGCCTATCGCGGCCTCGGCGCTGGCGCGGTCGTTCCATGTCGAGGCGGCGGAGATTTCGCGCTCCTGGTCAAGGCGCTCGTGCAGTTCGGCGTCCGTGCGGCCTACGTGTTTTTTTAGGGTATGGCCGCCGGCGGCTTCATCCTGGGAGAGGTCACGACTGGCAGTCGCGGATACCGATCCGGACTGGACATTTCCCGAATTCGGGGGATGCGTGCAGCTCGCCGCCGCCAGCACCAGCGCCAATGTGAGCTTTAACTGGCGATCCAGAGAACGGGTTACGTCCAGCCTGCGCATGAGAGGGAGCCAGAGTACACAACGGCGGAGCAAAATGCATCCACAGGTCGCCGGCCGGATGGTGCAGTTTGAGAACTGTACGGCTCGGGTTTATGGGGCAGGCAGTTCCACTAGACTTGAAGTGGAGGGCGGGAAAATTCTTGGCTGAGTCGATTGCGCAATTTTTCCTGGAGAATTTTCAGGCGCATCGCCACGAGCGCGCTTACCGGCAGCGGCGCGGGTATCGGACTGAGTCGTTTACTTACGGCGGGATCCTGCAGATGGCCAGCAACTTTTCGCGCGCCCTTGAGGCCCGGGGAATTGCGAAGGGCGAACGCGTCATGCTTTGGGGAGAGAACTGCGCGGAATGGGTTGCAGCGTTCTTCGGATGTGTGTTGAGCGGCGTGATTGTCGTGCCCCTGGACGATGGAGCCACATCCGACTTCGCGATGCGGGTCTTTCGGCAAGTACAGGGGAAGCTGCTGGTGGGATCGCGACGGCATGGGCACGAGTTCGCGGCTGCAGGGCTTTCGGTCGCAACCTTGACTCTAGAGGAGGTGAAGGCGCTGGGGCCTTCCGCATCCCCCCCGGCGAGTGTTGGGCTCGGGCGCGACGACATTCTGCAAATCGTCTTCACTTCCGGTACGACGTCCGATCCGAAGGGTGTCGTGATCACGCATGGCAACGTTTTGGCCAACATTGCTCCCTTGGAGCACGAGATGCGCGAGTATTTGAAATATGAGCGACTGGTGCATCCGCTCCGATTTTTGAACTTGCTGCCCCTCAGCCATGTGTTTGGGCAGTTTCTGGCGATGTATCTGCCTCCGCTGCTGGGCGGGACCGTGATCTTTCAGGCCGAGCTGAGGCCTTCCGAGGTGGTGAACACGATCCGGCGCGAGCGGGCGTCGGTGGCAGTGTGCGTGCCGCGCGTACTGCAGGCATTAAAGCAGAAAATCGAGCGCGACGTGAACGACCGGGGAGAGAGTGGAGCATTCCGCAGCCGGTTCGCTGCGGCCAAGGACGAACATTTTCTCCGGCGCTGGTGGACTTTCCGCGCCGTTCGGCGTCAGTTTGGCTGGAAATTCTGGGCTTTCATTTCCGGCGGCGCTGCTCTTGATCACGACACTGAGGAGTTCTGGGGAAGGCTGGGATACGCGGTGATCCAGGGATATGGGCTCACCGAGACGACGTCGCTGATCAGCGTGAACCATCCGTTCCGGCTGGGCAAAGGATCGATCGGCAAAGTACTGCCGGGCCGCGAAGTGAAGCTGGCCGAGGACGGGGAGATCCTGGTGCGCGGCGGAGGCGTGGCCTCTGGATATTGGGACGGGCCTGGGGCGCAGAGAGTTGTCGACCAGCAAGGCTGGTATCGCACCGGGGATGTGGGTGCGCTCGATGAGGCGGGGAATCTTTATTTCAAGGGGCGGAAAAAAGAAGTAATCGTGACTCCCGGGGGGACCAATGTTTACCCCGAGGATTTGGAAGCCGCGCTCGAAGAACAACCGGAGGTGAAAGATTGCGTGGTCGTGGGTATTGAGCGGGGTGGGAATGCGGAACCGTGCGCTGTGGTGATTCTGCGCCCGGGAGGGCGGGCGGACGATGTCGTGCGGCGGGCCAATCAAACGCTGGCGGAGTATCAGCGGATGAGAATGTGGATCGAGTGGCCGGAGGGAGACTTTCCGCGCACGAACACGCAGAAGCCGCGGCGGAATTTGATCGCAGAAATTGCGCGAGCTCGGATGTTTCCGGAATCCCCACTTCTGGCCCACAAAACCCGCGAAAAATGGGGTGCCCAAGCCGGGGCTGGCAGCGAAAGCAATCCGCTGGGGGATCTGATTGCGCGGGTTTCAGGGCGCGCGGTGGGCCGATTGAGCGAGGACGCGAGCCTCGATTCCGACTTGGGGTTGAGTTCGCTGGAGCGCGTGGAATTGCTGAGCGCGCTCGAGGACCGCTACCAAGTCGATCTCAGCGAGACTCGATTCAACACCATGCGGACGGTGGGCGATCTGGAACGAATGCTGCGCGGAGAAGCGTCAGCGGGCGTTGCCTATCACTATCCGAGTTGGACGTTGCGCTGGCCGGTCCGGTGGGTGCGGTTGTTGGCGCATTACCTGCTGACGCGGCCAGCGATCGTGTTGCTCGGCTGGCCCCGGATCGAAGGGCGCGAGCACCTGCGCGGCGTCACTGGGCCGCTGCTGGTGCTGTCGAATCATATCGGTGACGTGGACGCGGGGTTCATCCTGACGGCGCTGCCCGCGCGTTATCGGCATCGGCTGGCCACAGCCACCGGTGGCGAGGCGTTGGAGGCACTTCGAACGCCTCCGGCTGGCCGCGCTTTGCTGTTTCGGATATATGACCGTGCGAAGTGGATTTTGGGAGTGTCGCTTCTGAATCTGTTCCCGTTGCCGCGCGAGGCCGGGTTTCGGCGCAGTTTTGCCTACGCGGGTGAAGCAGTCGACCGCGGATATAGCGTACTCGTTTTCCCCGAAGGGCGGCACACGACCGATGGGAAGATGCTACCCTTTCGGGCCGGGATCGGGCTGCTGGCGTCGAATCTCGGCGTACCTGTTCTGCCGATGCGGATCGATGGCTTGTTCGAAGTAAAACAGGCGGGCAGACGATTTGCTGCGCCTTGGAGCATCCAGGTGAAGATTGGGAAGCCCATACAGTTTGAGCCAGGAGCCGAGCCGGATCGAATCGCAGCGTGGCTGCAGGAAGCGGTCGCCGCTCTCTAGGGGAGTGGGACAACCAACAGGCGCCTCCGGGAGCGCGGCGCCTGAATTTGAGATCACAGGGCAGCAGGCACGAAATCACATGTAGAAATCAGTCGATGGTTACATTCACCGCTCCGGACGGGATGCCGTTCACCACCACTTGCAGGCTAGCCGCGCCGAGAGCAACGGTTGAGGGAATGTCGAACTGCGCCCCCACCACCGTTTTTCCTGTCGCCACCCCGGGCACCCAATTGTGCGTTCTGCAATAGACGACACGTTTGGCAGAGTCGGTGATGCGGACCAGAGGGAAGTTCGAGAAACTTTGGCTGTCATCGCCGTAGTAGACGCCCTGCGTTACGCCGGTGAATTCAGTGCCATGGATGTTGTTGTTCAGGCTGCCGTGGGTCAGCGTACTGGCCACCGACGAGATGGTCGGCGCACAACCGGAACAGGGGCCTCCTCCCGGCGTGTAGATTTCCACACTGGACGATTGGTCGGTTAAGAGAACCTGCCCAGTGGGCAGCACCACCATCTCGCCGACAAACGAAGGATCGACCGGAGCGTTGGTCGGATTCGTGGTGTGGTGCAGCGCGGCGCCATCCCATTCGAAGAATGAGCTGCCGTTCTTATATACGCCGGGGCTCGTGTCCAGAAGAAGGTTGCCATCGGGCAGCACTGCGGCGGGGCCGTCGGCCATGTCGAGGCCGTTGCCGAAGCTCGGGGCTTTGGCCCATTTGCCAGTGGACACAGTGTAGATGGCGTTATTGGTGGTACCGCCGGCCGCGAATACAGTCCCGTTGGGAAGCAGCGCCAGCGGTCCGATTTCGGCCGAGCCCGGGTCGACAAGGTTCACCACCGTGTTGCCCGTCGGCGTGGTCCAGGCGCCGGTGGAGGGGTTGTAGATTTGGAAGCCCTTGGCGCAGCAGCCGCCGCTGGCGTAGGCATTTACGGTGATGATCTTGCCGCCGGGCAGCATAGTCCAACCTTCTTCGTCATTAGCGTCGGCCTTGCCGGTGCCGGTAGGCGCCCAACTCGCAGTTCCGCCGGTAAGCGTGAGGATGGCTTCTTGTGCGGTGCAGCAGTTGGCCAGCATCATTTTTCCGCTGGGCAGAACTATGCTCTGTGCGTCGCCGACGGTCGACCAGCCTGCGGGCGCACGCAGCGGCGTCCATTTGTTGGCTCTGGGGTTGTAGAGCGCGCCAAGGGTCGTCCAGACGGAAGAGCAGCCGTTGTATTCGCCGCCCATGATCACGACTTGGCCGGAGGGCAGCACCTGCGAGGCAAAATAGAGTGGATTGTAGCCGCCCTCGAGGAAGCCGGCAGCGACCCAGGTTCCGTCGAGGTAGCTGCCCGTCTTGTCGGGCACAAGGCGATACCAGTTTCCGGTTGCGCTGCAATTCGAGTCCATTACAAGGACCGAGCCATCGGTGAGAAGCATGGCGTGCCCTGCCAGGTTGCCGCCGGGGACCGGATGGAGCAAAGGTTTCCAGGTTCCGGGGGCGAACGGTTCCTGAGCTGTAGCCATAACAGAAGAGATCATCAGTGCAAGCAGAGCAAGTCCGCAGATTCGAAGCGACTTCATAGATTCATGAACCTCGTGGTGGTTTGAAACCAGCTTTCGGACGTGGACGTTGATGGAGGCAGCCCCAATTCACAGGGCTGGACACGGGAAGGCCGCAAGCGACGTGAATTATACCCCGGGCTCGCGCAGGAGCAAGATTAGTCAGGGCAAGAATTCCCAATTCTTCCTGGTCTGGCGGAGAGGAGTTGCAAAAAATGCAATTCAAGAGCGCGAGATGCACCAACTCGTGGCCGCAGCGCGTCTCAGCGTGAGCTGGTTCCTGCTGGAAGACGGGAAAGCAGAATCCCTCGAGTTGCTCGGGAGGACAATCTGCGTAAGGGCGAATTCGCCTGGTGCGTTTACTCTTCGTCCACTTGCGCCTCGTCGTGGCGCGGGTCTGGCTCGATGTGGATCTCCGGAGTCTTCGAGTCGCGGAGGAGTCGGTTCAGCGCGGGCAAGTCGGAACTCGAAAATGCATTCCAGCGCTTCACCACGTCGGCGCTGTCGCGTTCGACTGTGGCCACGGCTTCCGCTTGGGCAGGGGTTGGAGCGGCATCGACCTGCCACACTTGCTGGTACAGGCTGCCTGCCTGTCCGTTGACCCGGCTGAGTGTGACTTCTTGCGAGGGCGGAGCGAAAAACCCGCCCGGGGCTCCAAGCAAGGCTGTCAGTTTTTTCTGGAACGCCTGGACAGCGTCGCCGGTCGGGGGGCTTGCCGGGGCATTCAATTTCTCCAACTGTTCGCGAATCGAACCTCCCTGCAGCAGGGCCCGGGAAGATTCCTCGATGATGGAGGCCAGGTGCGCTTCGGCTTTAAATTTGTCCTCGAGGGCGCTGGCCGGAATCTTGATGCGCGGATCCAGCTTTACGGTAAGGCCCGCCGTGAGCGCTCGTCCGTCGACCTTCAAGCGGACCGTATAGCGCCCTGGCACAGCATTCGGGCCCAGGGGAAACCGCGGCGTGTCCTGCGGAACTGCGGAGATGGGATAGTCGTGTCGCGTGGCGAGCGGGGCGGGATAGTGCAAATCCCAGACGCAGCGGTGCATGCCTGCGTCGGTCGAGAGTCTGTGCGACGCGCGCACCCAATACAGCGGGATCAATTGCTTCTGCAAATCGTCATTTGAGATTTCGGGCTTGTCGGTGTTGGAAAAGCGGCGAACGGTATGGCCTTGCGCGTCGAGGATTTCCAGAGTGACCGCGGATGCACTGGACGGCAAGTAGTAGTCAAGGATGGCGCCATCGGGTGGATTTGCCCCGGCCGGCTCGTCGGGAGGAAGCGGCGTGTCGGTGTAGGTGCTGCGCTGGACCCGGTAGGCGGTCGCGGGAGTGAAGAGATGGGCTGTGGCCGCCAGTTCTGCCGAGGCTTCGCGCAGGGGGGCAATGTCGTCGAGGATCCAGAAGGAACGTCCGTGCGTCGCCACGATCAGATCGTCTTCATGAATCCAGAGATCGCGCATCGAGGTGTGCGGCAGATTCAGCTGCAGCGACTGCCAGTGGTCGCCGTCGTCGAAGGAAACCCAGACTGCGTTTTCGGTGCCGGCGAAGAGCAGGCCTTTGCGCACGGCATCTTCGCGCACGGTGTCCACGGGCCCGAAGTCGGGCAGGCCGGTAACGATCTGGCGCCAGGTTTTGCCGCCGTCGTGCGTGCGATAGATGTAGGGATGCATGTCGTTAATGCGAAAGCGGCTGACGGAGACGTAGGCTGTCTGCTCGTCGAAGTGCGAAGCCGAAATCTGGGTGATCTTGCTCCAGGCGCTAAGTTCTTGCGGAGTGATGTCGGTCCAATTCTTTCCGCCATCGCGCGTGGTCCAGATCGTGCCGTCGTCGGTTCCGGCCCAGAGGGTGTTCAGCGTTTTGAAGGATGGGGCCAGCGCGTAGATGACGCCGCGCTGTTGGTCCGCACCCTTGGGCATGAGAGTACCGACGCTGGCGGGTGCGCCGGGATTTTCGCGGGTCAGGTCCTGGCTGATGGCCTGCCAGGATTGTCCGCCATCCGTGGTCTTGAACAGGATGTTGCTGGCGTAGTACAGGGTATGCGGATCAACCGGGGAAAACGTCAGCGGTTCGGTGCGATCGGTACGATATTTCGCGCTGCGGAGTGGGATGGGTGTGACGTCCTGCACCTGTCCGGTGGACCAGTGGAACTTGGACACTTCACTTCGGCCGCCGCCGTACACAATGTCGGGATCGAGCGGATCGGGCGCGGCGTACCCATACTCAATCACGCCCACGGGATGCCAGTCGCGATAGGTGACGGCGCCGTCATTGCCCCGGCTGGAGATGCAGACCGAGCCGCTCTCCTGTTGTCCGGCACAAACGCGATAGGGAAATGAATTGTCGGCGATGGCGTGATAGAGCTGCGCGGTGGGCTGGTTGTACCAGGAACTCCAGGTGGCGCCCCGGTTGACTGTGATGATCGCGCCTTGATCGCTCACCAGAAGAATAATGTTGCCGTCGTTGGGATTGATCCAGAGGTTCTGGTAGTCGTCGCCGCCCGGAGCGCCGCGGAAGCCGGACCAGGTTTTGCCGCCGTCGGTCGAGCGCATGGTGACGGTGCTGGCGATGTAAATGAGGTCGGGATTCTTTGGATCGACTCTGGGGATAGGGAGATCGCCGCCGCCGATGCGGCCGGAGGAGCGGGGATCGGTGGTGATTTGTGCCCAATTTTCTCCGGCATCATCGGAGCGGTAGACCGCGAGCTTTCCCGCAGCCGTGGAAAGCGTGGCATACAGGCGGCGCGGATCGCTGGGCGCGATGCCCACGTAAATCTGAGATAGGTCTTTGGGCAAGCCGTTAGTCACAGGATGCCAGGTGGTGCCGCTATCGGTGGATTTGAAGAGTCCGCCGCCTGTTCCGTTGAATTCGTTGCCGTCTTCCCAAGGGCCTTCGCGGACCTCCCACATCGAGGCGTACACAACGTCAGGATTCGAAGGATCGATCTCGACGTCGGAGCCGCCTGTATTTTCGTCCTTGGAGATGACGCGCTGCCAGCTCTTACCACCGTCCGTGGAACGATAGACGCCGCGCTCTTCGCTCGGCCCATAGGGATGGCCAAGGACAGCGGCGAATACGCGGTTGGGATCGCGGGGGTCGACGGCAAGCGCGGGGATTTGCTGTCCGTCGGCGAGACCGAGATGGGACCAGGTCTTGCCGGCGTCGGTGGATTTGTAGATTCCGTTGCCGACGGAAAGGTCGGGGCGATGCAAACCCTCACCGCTGCCGACATAGATGATGTTGGGATCGGAGGGAGCAACGGCGATGGCGCCGATCGACTGCGAGGATTCGTGATCGAAGATGGGGTTCCAGGTGCGGCCGTAGTCGTCGGATTTCCAAACCCCACCATTCACTTGTCCGATGTAGAACACATTCGGCTGGCTGGGAACTCCGGCGGCAGCGCGAGTGCGACCGCCACGGAACGGACCAATCATGCGCCAGTGCAGTTCCTGATAGGTGCTCTCAGGAACTTGGGCCCAAATGGCGGATGTGGGAAGGTAAACCAACAGGACGGAAGACAGACGAAGGACTGCTTTGGATCGGATCACTTGCGCGCCCCCTCAGCCAGAAACCGGAAACGACATAGCATAAACGAAAAAAGGCTGAGATCGGCCTCGGGGCCGAAAAAAGTCGGATAAACGGAAACGTTTCCGAACCGGTTTGTGAAGGTCGCCCCGCGCATTTATGATGGCGAAGCTCTTCCCAGGAGCCTATGAGCCTTCGTTCGATGAAGTTTCGTCGCCTGCCTACTTCCGCTGTTCGATGTTTCATCCTCGTCGTTGTTTGCGTGGCCTCGGTCGAACACTCGCCGGCCGAGACGGCCCCCAAAGGTCAGGGACTGAAGCCGGTTCTCGATTACATTTCTGTGGCGTGGGATACTCTGACCCGCTCCATGACGGAGTGCCAGAGCATCGTCGATCCGAAAATTAAGGCAGCGCCGGTGCTGTATTTGCCCGCAGGTTTTGCCCAGCCGCCGACGGTGCAGAAGCTCGCCGGAGACTGCAACGTGCACGTCGAGCACTTGCCGGCTGAGATTCATCGCCTGGGCGAAATTGATGCCAGCAAGATTCAGCCACCCGGGCTTCTGTATCTGGAGCACAAGTATGTGGTGCCAGGCGGACGCTTCAACGAGATGTATGGGTGGGACAGTTACTTCATCGTTCGTGGATTGCTGCAGGCCGGCCGTACTGAACTGGCGCGAGGCATGGTCGACAACTTTTTCTTTGAGATCGAGCACTACGGCGCAATGCTGAACGCCAACCGAACCTATTATCTGACGCGCTCACAGCCGCCATTCCTGAGTTCCATGTTCGTCGATGTGTACGAGGCGATGGAGAAGAATGGTCACCCCGACCCGGCTTTTCTCGAAAGGGCTTATGCCGACCTCGAAAAGGACTACGCGATGTGGACCCGAGATCCGCATCTGGCCGGACAGACCGGACTGTCCCGCTACTACGATTTCGGCGAAGGCCCGCCGGCCGAGGCGGTGCAGGACGAGACCGGCTTCTACCGCAAGGTGGCGGGATATTTCTTTTTTCATCCGGCCGAGGCCAACGACTATGTAGTGGAGTTCAAACAACATGAGGAGGCGGCGCGACCCGTGGCGGGCTTGCCGTATTCGCTTCAGGTTTGCGATGAGGCGCTCACCATGGCGCGTCCGCAGTGCGAAAAGGAACGGCAGTTTAAACTCAGCGTGGATTATTACAAGGGCGACCGGTCGATGCGGGAGTCGGGGTTTGATGTCAGCTTCCGCTTCGGGCCCTTTGGCGCGGCCACGCATCACTATGCACCTGTGTGCCTGAACAGCCTGCTCTACAAGACGGAAAAGGATCTGGAGCGGATCAGTCGATGGCTGGGTCGCAGCGGCGACGTGGACAAGTGGAACGAGCGGGCCGAAGAGCGCAAAAAGCTGATTACCCGCTATCTGTGGAACGCGGAGCAAGGACTGTTCTTCGATTACAACCTGCAGACGAGCCAGATGTCCACCTACCGGTATGCGTCGACGTTTTATCCGCTGTGGGCGGGGCTGGCCACGCCTGAGCAAGCAAAGGCTGTGGCGGACAACTTGAGAAAATTCGAGCAGCCCGGCGGATTGCCGATGAGCACAGAAGAGACGGGTGCACAGTGGGATCTGCCCTATGGTTGGGGGAACATCGAGATGGTGGCCATCGCGGGCCTGCGGCGCTATGGCTACAACGCCGACGCGGATCGCATCTCGTATGAATTCCTGTCGATGGTGGCGGAAAATTTCCGGCGCGACGGCAACATTCGGGAAAAGTATAACGTGGTGACACGGTCCTCGGAAGCGCATGTGGAATTGGGCTACGAAATGAATGTGGTCGGGTTTGGCTGGACCAACGCCGCGTTTCTCGAGCTACTGCACGGACTGCCGAAGGAGATGGTGGACAGGCTGGAGAAGGAACAGGATCGGCCGCTTCCGGGTGCAAAGTGAGGGTGATGGCCTCCTCTTTTACTTATCCTTCGGCCATTCGAACGGGAAAACCTTGCCGGCGTCTTCTGGAGTAGTTCTTACACCCGCCATTTCCGCAGCACGAGCCAGGACCGGATCGCGCCCGCTTGCCACCTCGAGCGGAGTAGCGATAGCAACCTGGTCGGGACTGACCCCGAAATGTTCCAAGCTCTTGCCATCAGCCATGATCAGGTTGGCATCCGTGATGGACGCGCCGTAGAACATGAGCATGTCCAGACCTGCGGAGTAGGAATACACCTTAGCTTCCATCACACTTCCGGAACTGCGATCGCCGATGACGATGCCGCGCTTTTCCAGTTGAACAACCCGCGCGAGCAGTTCCGACGCCGAAGCCGACTTGCTGTCAATCAGCACGTAGAGCTTGCCCGCAAACGGATGGTGATTCGATTTGGCGACCATGGGCTTAGTCGAGTCACGGCCAATGCGGTCGCAGATCTTGATATCGTGGTCGAAGAGGCTGCCAGCAACCGCCTGCAACACTTCCACATTGCCCCCTGGATTTTGGCGAAGATCGAGTATCAAGGCCTTGTGTTTGCGGCTTCCGGAGATCAGCTTGTCGACTTCGCTCGGACCGAACATAAACGACTGCAGCTTGGCGATCGGCAGATCGTCAGCGTATTCGGCAGTCCGGATCTGTTGTTCGCGGACCCAGTCTTCCTCCTCAAGCTGCATGTTCTGAATGGTGTTCGCATCCAGATCCCGCATATGTACCCTGTGTCGGAATTCGGCCTCGAGCAGAGCCCTGCGCTCTTGCCCCTGCGGATCACGAAGAATGACTGTGAGTTGAGGGAGAGGACGCAGGACATAAAACGCGTATTCGATCTTGTGCAGATTGTCGCGGCCAATTCTATAGCCGTTAATGGCGAGTAATTGATCTCCCGCCTTGACGCCATGAGTGTCAGCGTCCCCATTCGGCCGAATGCGGGTTACAAAACACTTCTCGCCGATCATCTGGACGGCCCAGCCGTGGTCGAGGACGTAAGGTCGGCGAGGCGGGATGAGGAAAGTATGAGAGTCGTTGAAGCTGTCGAGGGCCGCTGCTACGTGAGCCATGTTAAGCGACTTCTCCTGTTTGATCTGCTCGCGAGCCAGGCTGATCTTTTCTTTCCAATCGACGCCGTGCAGATTGGGATCGTAAAGTGCTTGGGAACATCGCTTGCAAGCCGCAGCAGCATGCTTTCAACCTGGTTGCGTTCCTCGTTGGTCATGTCCTTCGCCTGAGCTAAGAGGAAGACATACGAGAAGAGAAGGGTTAGGAACAATGGGGTGACGGACCTTAGGTGGCGCATCTCGGGATTTGCTCCTCGAGCAATTGCGACGGCACTCAATTAAAACCCTGTCGTCAAGAGTTTTCGCGATGCTGAGGCCTGTTTGACGGCCCACGGCATCCCCCCTAAGATGTAACTCCCCCTCTTGGTTGGGATGGAACAGACAATGATCAACCAGACCATCTCGCACTACCGCATGATCGGCCGGTTGGGCAGCGGCGGGATGGGGGTGGTGTATGAGGCCGAGGATCTTACTCTGGGGCGCAGGGTCGCGCTGAAATTTCTGCCGCCGCAGCTTTTGCGCGATCAGAATGCTCTCGATCGTTTTCTGCTGGAGGCGCGCACGGCCTCGGCGCTGAACCATCCCAATATCTGCACGATTTATGCGGTGGAGAATACTGCGGGCGAGGGCGGGGAGCCCCAGTCGTTCCTTGCCATGGAGTTGCTGGAGGGGCAGAGTCTCGATCAGAAACTCACGGCGGGCCCGCTGCCGACCGAGCGACTGCTGGAGGTTGCGATCCAGCTGGCGGACGCGCTTGACGCCGCGCACGCCAAAGGCATCGTCCACCGCGATATCAAGCCGGCGAACATTTTCCTTACGCAGCGTGGGCAGGTGAAGGTGCTCGATTTCGGTCTGGCCAAGCTGGCCCGTCCTGAACTGGAGATGGAAACGATCGGGGCCACACAAGATTCACCCCGGCCCGCGAACCTGACCAGTCCTGGCTCGACCGTGGGCACGATCTCGTATATGTCGCCGGAGCAGGCGCGGGGCGAGGAACTCGACACGCGCTCGGATCTGTTTTCGCTGGGCACGGTGATCTATCAGATGGCGACCGGAAAGCTGCCTTTCTCGGGCGCGACGTCGGCGGTAGTGTTTCACGCTATTCTCGAACTGGATCCGGCTTCGGCCCTGCAATGCAATGCAACGTTGCCGCTGAAGCTAGGGGAGATCATCGAGAAGCTTCTCGAAAAGGATCGCGAACTGCGCTACCAGTCGGCGGCCGATCTGCGCGGCGATCTGAAGCGGCTGAAGCGAGATGTCGAGCCGGGGAGGAAGAATGTGGCTGCGGCCTCCGGTTCGGCATCGGTTCCGGTTCCGACCGGACCGGCTGCTTCGGGATCCGGCTCTGCCTTGCCCGTGGCCGCTGTGTCCAGTCCGTCCCAAAGCTCGACTATCGTTGTCGAGGCCAGACAGCACAAGCTGGGAACAGGATTCGTCGCGCTCCTGGGAATGGTCGTGCTCCTGGCAGCGGGGTACGGGATCTATTCGTTGGTGACGCGCCATCCGATGCGGCCGTTCCGCAATTTCACGGTGACCAAGCTCACTGAGGAGGGCAACGCGGCGGAGGTCGCGATTTCTCCCGATGCAAAATACATTCTCAGCCTGATGAGGGACAGCAGCGGGCTGGCCAGCTTGTGGTTGCGCAACGTCCCCACCAATAGCAATACGCAGGTACAGCCCCCGGCCGACGTCTCTTACAACGGTCTGCACTTCTCGCCCGATGGCAATTATCTTTACTTCGTACGCAGCGATCCCGGCAATGCGGAGTTGCGGTATCTTTACCGCGCGCCGCTTCTGGGTGGCACTCCCGAGCGACTGGCCGAGGACGTGGATTCGAATATCACCTTCTCGCCCGACGGTCGCAAGATCGCGTTCATGCGCCACGACAATCCGGAGCCGGGGAAATACCGGCTGATCGTGCGCTCGCTCGAGAGCGGCGAAGAGACCGTGCTGGCCAGCGGACCGAACGGGCAGGCTCTCTACAATCCAGCCTGGTCGCCCGACGGCGCGACCATTCTGTGCGTCGCGAATCAGCCGGGCGATGCACTTACCGGGCTCATGGCTGTGGATACCCGTAACGGCCAGCAGCACCTGGTTCTCAGCTCAGACTCTGCGCTCATTTCGGCCGCCTGGATGCCCGACGGGCACGGGTTGCTGGCCCTGGAGCGGAGCCGGTCTTCGAACTTCACCCAGGAGCAGATTGTTTTTGTCATCTATCCCGTCGGACGGATGGACCCGGTCACGCGGGACACGAACGATTATTCCGACTTGAGCGTTGCGGCGAACGGGCAAGTGCTGGCGACGGTGCTCAGCCAAGGGCGATGGAATCTGGAAGTGACGTCGGCTAGGTCCGGGGGAGCTGACGTGCGGCAGGTCGCACCGGCGGCCACCTTTACCAATTTTACCTGGACGCACGACGGACGCCTGATCTATGACAAAGATAACAAAGTGCATTGGGTGAACCCGGATTCAGGAGAGAAGGGCTCTTTCGCGACCGAGCAGGATTCGGCGGGAGGCGATCCTTGGCAATGCGCGGATGGCCGTCACCTTGTGTTGCTTCTCGGATTGCGGGGCGGCGCTAGCAGCCTGAATGTTTGGCGGGCGGATACTTCCGGCGGAAACCTGAAGCAACTCACGCAGGGCAAGCAGGATAATTTTCCGGTGTGCGCCCCCGATTCGCGCTCGGTTTATTACCTCGACGGCGGAACAGGCCGGGTGATGCAGGTGGCGATTGATGGGGGCCCGACGCGAAAAGTGTCGGAGCTGGCAGCGGCGGGTTTCTTCGGCGTCTCTCCCGACGGCCACACCCTGGCGTTTGCCACCATTGACCATGCCGGCGGGCACGAGGAGAAAATTGCCCTGGTTCCGACGGATAAGGATGCTGCACCGCGAATGGTTGAATTTCAGAGGCCACGGGCGGCAAATCTGATCCAATTCTCGCTCGACGGCAAATCGCTGGTGTATGCGGTTCGCGAAAATGGTGCCGACAACTTGTGGCAGCAGCCGCTCGACGGTTCCCCGGGCAAGGCGCTCACGATATTCAAAGCCGAGAAAATCTGGGACTATCACTGGTCCCCCGATGGGAGCAAACTGGCGATAGTACGGGGGCACACTGACTCTGACGTGGTGCTGATGCGCAGCCAGCAGCCTTAGCGGTTGGAGCGAAAAACGAAGCGGAAAAACCGCGGAAAAAACTAAGGGCGGCCGTCGCGGCCGCCCTCATTTTCGAATTGTTACTCGGAAGCGGTGTTAGACGCCCTTGACGTTCTCAGCTTGCCAGCCCTTGGGGCCTTTAACCACGTCAAATTGTACTTGCTGACCTTCCTGCAGACTGCGGAAGCCGCTGGCCTGAATGGCGGAGAAATGCACGAAGACATCCTCGCCGTTCTGGCGGCTGATGAATCCATAGCCTTTGGCGTCGTTAAACCACTTCACTGTTCCTGTTTCCATGTTGATACGATGTTCCTTTTCGTTGATGTAGCGCTGAAGCTTTCAAGGATTCTTCTGCAGGCAGGTCACGCGCTGGGTTAAGCGGAGATGCAAGTACTGCGAAGCAAGCTCTAAAGATCAAACGCGACTTAATTATAGCGGGAATGCACCAGAATAGCTACAAGAATTAGCGTCGCGGGAAGGTCTGCATCCGGCTGAGAATAAAGCCTTATTTCCAAGAGATTTTGGGATGTGCTGAGCGCAGAAAGCATCTCTATCAAGCGGCAAGGCTGCCTGGGGCGCAGGGTGTGTGCGGATGCAAAGGAAATGCCCAAGACTTATACCGCGGTGGTGCCGGTAGGGATGCTTCGACTGCGAACGCGGTGCGCATCGGCGCACCGCATTCTACGCTCAGCACAGCCCAGGTGGTGCAGGGATTTGGCTTTCACTTATCAGGTACGTCTAACGGGCAGATCACTTTGACCTTAGATCCGCGTCCAACCCTCGTGTCAATATTTGCCACCTTTCGCGAAAAGCTTCATCATTGGAATATGCATGTAAAAGCGCAATCCCCAGCCCGCCTCGCTTCCTTCGCCTTT
>DATKFH010000154.1:0-2976 GCA_035511455.1 Candidatus Sulfotelmatobacter sp.
GACCCATGGGTGGCCGGGGTCCGTATTCGAGTTTCTCGACGTGATCCGCCCGCTAGCCGATCCGACCGCGCACGGTGGCAGTGAGAATGACGCATTCCATGTCGTAGTTCCTGCTCTCCCGGGATTTGGCTTTTCGGACAACCCCCCCGAGAAAGGGTGGAACGTCGCGCGAATCGCCAACGCGTGGGCCGCCCTCATGAAGCGCCTCGGTTACGAGCGTTGGGTCGCCCAGGGAGGTGACTGGGGGGCTGGGGTTACGACTGCCCTCGGACATATCCAACCGCCAGGGCTCGCGGCTATTCATCTTAACTGGGCGTTCGTCTTTCCGCAGAAGATACCGACCGAGGGCCTTTCTCAGGACGAGCAGCGCGCCGTTGATGCCGCGGCAATCTTTCAGACTCAAGGGGCCGGTTACTTCCTGGAACAGGCGACGCGACCACAAACGATTGGGACCGCCCTCGCAGACTCTCCGGTCGGACAGGCAGCGTGGATATACGAGAAGTTTCACGCCTGGACCGACCACGACGGCGACGTTGAAAGCGCACTTACGAACGACCAGATGCTCGACGACATATCGTTGTATGGGTTGACAAATTCTGCGGCGTCCACAGCCCGAATCTATTGGGAGAACAATCCGGCCACCTATGTCGGCGGCAAGATCGATCTTCCGGTGGGTGTGAGTGTCTTCCCACGGGAGATTTACCGCGCACCGCGCAGTTGGGCAGAAAAGGACTATTCCAAGCTCATCTACTGGAATGAGTTGCCGAAGGGTGGTCACTTCGCGGCATTCGAGCAGCCGGCAGCCTTCGTTCACGAATTGCGCGCCTGTTTCACCACGCTCCGCGCTTGAACGGGGCTCGTGATGGGCTCGATTGAAGTCTTGGCAAGGCACACCGGAGGTCCCACGATGAAGTTTCCGCGCACGGACGCCGCGCTTGAGGAGCAATCCATGAACAACGACTTAGAAAACAGAACGGGAGTACCGGCGCCACTCACCTCGCGCCGTACCTTCATTCGTGCGGCTGCAGCAACCGGTGGTGCCGGCATATTGTCTGCGGGGATGCGAGTGAGTGCCCAAGGGATCGCCGCCAAAGCTGAGCAGATGGTGCTCCCCACAACGACGAAGGAAGTCACTTCCTTCAAGGTCCATATCCCGCAGGCAGCACTGGACGATCTTAAAAAGAGACTTGCCAATGCTCGCTGGCCGGACAAGGAACCGGTAACGGATTGGTCGCAGGGTGTACCGCTGGCCAAAGCACAAGCGCTCGCTGAATACTGGCGCACTCGCTACGATTGGCGTGTGGCTGAGCGCACACTGAATGGGCTGGCGCAGTTTCGTACACAGATTGATGGTCTAGGTATTTACTTCATTCACGTTCGATCGAAGCACGAGAATGCCCTGCCAATCATACTTACTCATGGTTGGCCTGGGTCGATCATCGAGTTTATGCAGGTCATCGGACCTCTCGTGGACCCGACGGCCCACGGCGGTACGGCCGATGAAGCCTTTCATGTCGTAATCCCCTCCCTCCCCGGGTTTGGCTTTTCGGACAAGCCGACCGAACCAGGGTGGCGTCTTCCGCGCATTGCGAACGCCTGGGCAGCGCTGATGGCGCGCCTAGGTTACAGCCGCTACGTCGCACAAGGCGGCGATTTGGGCGCTGGCGTATCGAGCTGGATGGCCAAGCAGCAGCCCGCGGGGCTTGTCGCCATTCATCTGAATCTTCCGATCCTCTTTCCACCACCACCAGCGCCACCCGGCGGCTATACGGCCGCAGAGCAGCCGGCACTGGCTGAACTCGGCAAATATGCGAGCGATGCCTCAGGTTACGCTTCCATTCAAACGACTCGTCCGCAGACACTGGGGTACGGTCTTGCCGACTCCCCGGTTGGGCAAGCAATGTGGATCTACGAGAAGTTTCAGGCATGGAGCGACCACAAGGGCGATCCTGCGGAGGCCATCTCTGTCGATCACATGTTGGATGACATCACTCTTTACTGGCTGACCGACACCGCTGCGTCTTCTGCACGGCTCTATTACGAGAGTTTCGCGAAGGATTTCGCCCGAATGCCGCTCGAACTGCCGGTCGCGGTGAGTATCTTCAAAGGCGACTTTTTCACACCGCCGAAGGTGTGGGGGGAGGAGACCTACTCGAAGCTCTTCTACTGGAACGAGGTTCCGAAAGGTGGTCACTTCGCCGCGCTTGAGCAGCCCGATCTGTTCGTTGCCGAATTGCGCAAGAGCTTCGCTCAAGTGCGTTGACTGCTGGACGCTTTTGCAACAAGACCAGGAAGAAACAAATGTCAGGGAAACTTGAAGGAAAGATCGCGCTGGTCACAGGGGGAACGGGCGGAATCGGCCTTGCCACTGCGCAGCGTTTCGTCAAGGAAGGAGCGTACGTCTTCGTTACCGGACGGAGACAGGCCGAGCTGGATGCAGCCGCGAAGCTTATGAGCGGCCACGTCACGGCCGACTCCTCGAATCTCGAAGACCTGGACAATCTTTTCGCACAAATCAAACGCGAAAAAGGGCGGCTCGACATCGTCTACGCGAATGCCGGTGGCGGCAGCTTCGCTCCGATCGGCGGAATTTATGAACAGCACTTCGATCACACTTTCGATACGAATGTGAAAGGTACGTTGTTCACCGTTCAGAAGGCGCTGCCTTTGGTGCCAGATGGCGGGTCGATCATCATGACGGGCTCCACAGCAGGCTCCACGGCTATGCCCGCTTTCAGCGTTTACTCCGCCTCCAAAGCGGCAATACGATCCTTTGCCCGCTGCTGGACCTTGGGTTTGAAGGACCGCAAAATCCGCGTCAACGTCGTCAGTCCCGGACCGATCGAAACTCCGGGCATCGCGGGTCTTGCGCCGAATGAAGAACAACGGAGGGGGTTTTATAGCACGCTGGCTTCGCAAGTGCCGCTCGGTCGCATGGGGCAGCCGGACGAAATTGCCAAAGTGGCGGTCTTTCTC
>DATKFH010000155.1:0-4529 GCA_035511455.1 Candidatus Sulfotelmatobacter sp.
GCGCCTTGGATATCCGGCAGTTCTTGTTTCGACCCACGTGGCGGCATTACGCGACTTCGGCACGCGATCTATATATATGCTCGTCATCGACGCCGCCCGGAGCCGGGGTGCATGGAATGTGCGGGTACCATGCGGCGCGATCCGCGATTTCGCGGTTGGGAAGGTAGCTCGGACTGGTTGCGATAATGGGAGAGCCAAGACGCAATGGCTGGGGGAGCGAGACCCGCCCGGATGTTGAGTGGTAAGCCAAAACGCGGCTTGGCGGGGCTCTTCGAAGCTCAGGGTAAACAAGCCCCGCCCCTACGAGGACAGAGGAAGCAAATACGGCGACCAAGGGGAAACGCATGTACGGCGCGCGGTCCATTTTTGTACCAGCGGTTCCGTAACTTTATTGAACAATTTGAATGAATTTGATGCATCGAAAAGCCGTCGCCATGCGTCGAAGAGAGAATAGTTTTTATTCTGGCGTCGGCCTTTGCCGGGGAGTTGCCGATGCAGCGCTGATTTCCGCTGATGGTGCCAGCGGGATGGCGTGGAATAGGGACCCGAATGAGTTCGCCGCCACCAGGGCGGGCGCTAACATTCCCAATCGCTTGGGAAGTGAACCGGCAGGCGTCTGCCAAATCCCGGCAACATGTTCCCAGCGATGAAGAAGCGATGGCCCGCTTGCAGTCCAGCCATTCTGATGCGTTGGAAATCCTGTTCACCCGCTACTCGCGCCTCGTGCTGAGTATTGCCCGGGGAGTTGTGCGCGATCCCGGCGAGGCGGAAGATCTAGTTCAGGAAGTCTTTTTCTACCTCTATAAGAAATCAAATCTCTTTGACGGCTCGAAAGGCAGCGTGAAAAACTGGGTCCTGCAGATCGCCCTTCACCGGGCCTTGGACCGTAAGGCTCATCTTGCCCGGCGAGGCTTCTATGCTGGTACAGAACTCGAGTCCCTGGACGATACGTTAGCGGGAGAGATCGACCTGGATCGAGAGATCGCGTCGAAACTCGACCGGGCGCAACTGGAGAAAGCGTTTGCCCAGCTAACCGAGGTTCAACGACGCACGCTCGCGCTATTTTATTTTGAAGGCTTGGGCCTCCGGGAAATCAGCGAGAAGCTGAACGAACCTCTAGGAAACACGCGCCACCATTTCTATCGAGGACTGGAGCGACTGCGCAAAAGCGCATTCGTGAAGCGTCTTCGTGAGAGCAAGCGATGTCAAGCGACGTCCGCGACGACACGGGACATGGAAGATTCCGGGAGATGTGCGCCCTCGCTGCTTCGGGAGGCCTCACCGCGGACGAGTTAACCGCGCTTAAAAAGCATCTTGAGAAATGTGAAGTCTGTCGCAAGACACTTTCACAATATCGTGTGCTAGGTACGCAGGGCTTATCAGTGCTCGCGGGAGGCTCCCCAGAGTTCCAGGAATCCCACTCGTGGGATGATTCCGCTTCGTGGACGAAGTTGGTGGCACGCCTGCGGGCGGATGAAAAGCCCACCGTAAAAACCACAGAAAGCGCGGGTACCTCGAGGCCCGGCTGGCTGCGGCGAATGAGTGCGCGTTGGTTCACGCGCACTAGACGCAACAAGCCGTCTAGTGGGTCGATTTAGTTCCCAAAAATTGTAGATCTGCCATCTACTAGTTCTCGTGTCTTGTTAATCCGCATTTGTCGTAATTCGCCGGTACATCACAGCCCGGTCCTTCGTATTCATAGGCAAGCCGTAAATGTCGAGGAGATGTGTAGGAAAAAGGGTTCCACGTTGGAGCCCAGGGGTTTGGTGTGTCTCAACGACAGCCATCGTCATTCCGCTAGTCGGATTCGCCGTTAGGAGCGTAGAACATGAGAAAGTTGCATTCCCGGTTCTTTGCATTGTGGATGTTGGTTCTTGGCCTTTGGGTCGCAACCCTCTTCAGTCCGTCAGTGTCCGCACAAACAACCTACGGATCTATCGCCGGGCTGGTCGCGGATTCGTCCGGCGCCGCCATTTCTGGCGCCGACGTGACGCTGACAAACACGGGCACAACAGAAAAGCGGGTCCAGCAGACGGGATCGGACGGCTTGTATTCCTTCGTGAACTTGTTGCCCGGCCAGTATCGAATCGATGTGGAGAAGCCCGGTTTCAAACGAATCTCGAGACCCGACGTCGTTGTCGAAGTGGGACAGGGCGTACGCATCGATGTGAGCATGCAGGTCGGTGAGGTCTCGCAGACCGTGGAAGTCACCGGCGAAACGCCGCAACTCCAATCGGAGACGTCTTCGATTGGACAAGTGGTCGAAGAACGGAAAGCGAATGAGTTGCCACTGAACGGCCGCAACGTATTCAACCTGATCAGTTTGGCGCCGTCGGTGGTGCCGCAAGGTAGTGCGACGGGCACGCCAGTTGGAGTGAACCCGTTTGGCTGGGGCAACTACCAGGTGAACGGATCGTTCGGAAATGAGAGCGCCGAATACCTGGATGGCCAACCGCTCAACATCGGCTACATCAATTTACCCGTCGTGATTCCTACGCAGGACTCCATTCAAGAGTTCAAAGTGCAGACTAGCAACCTCGGAGCGGACTGGGGGAAATTTTCCGGCGGCGTGATCAACCTGAGCACGAAATCGGGATCGAACGGCCTGCATGGCGAAGCCTACGAGTATCTTCGCAACAAGGTGCTGGATGCGAATGACTTCTTCTTGAATAAAGCTGGACAGCAAAGGCCTCCGTTCACGCAAAACCAATTCGGAGCGAATGCCGGCGGGCCGCTCATCATTCCGAAGTTGTACGACGGTCGCGACAAGACCTTCTGGTTCTTCAGTTGGGAAGGGTTCCGCCTGCGGACGGGGACCGCCTTCACGACTACCGTGCCCACCCCGGCAGAAGTGGCCGGCAACTTTTCCGCGATCACGACGCCGGTAATGGATCCATGCGGCGGCACGGTTACGACCGCCGTGGCTTGCCCAGGCTACACGGGACCCGCAACACAATTCCCAGGCAATGTGATTCCAACGAGTCGGCTGAACCCCACCTCGCTGGCATTGTTGAAATATTTCCCGGCGGCAAATACGGCAGGTACCATCAACCCCATGACTGGCGGAATCGACACGAACAACTACACAACAGCCACGAGCGGCGGGGGCAACCAGAATCAAGTGGTCGGACGTCTGGACCAGAACCTCGGTGCGAATCAGCACATCTTCTTCCGCTATACGTATTGGAACGTGCTGGACTTGCCAGTGGATCCCCTGGGCACGGGGCTCTGCGCCGACCGTTGCTCGGAAAAATACAGCAGCCACGCTGCCGCGCTGGGTTACAACTATACGCTGACGCCCAGCACGGTTCTGGGCTTGAACGCGAGTCTAAGCCGCTTCGCCTATAATCGTTCGCCGATCAACTCGGGTTTCGATCTCACCAGCATCGGCTGGCCGGCACAGTATAACAATGCGGTTCCGTCTATCGCCCGGACTCCGCCGACGCCGTGCGTGTTGAACTTCGCGGACAACATCATGTGCACGCAGGGCCAGAGCTTCATTCAGGACCGCAACACGCAATTCAACCTAACCCCAAGCATCACCATGGTGCGGGGTCGCCACACCCTGAAACTGGGGTTCCAACTGATCGTCGGGCGTGACAACTATGCGCAGACCAATGTGGCCAGCGGCTCGTTCGCTTTCTGCGGGTCCGGGCAGGCGTGCTTCACGGGCTTCAGCTTCGCGGATTTCCTGCTGGGATACGCGGACAATCCGAGTAACGTGGAGAACCACTTCTTTGGCCAGGCGGTGGTGCCCGCATTGATCGCGGGTCAACAAATATATCGGGGCTTCTACGCCGACGACACCTATCACCTCACCAACAAACTGACCCTGAATCTGGGCATGCGCTACGATTTGCAGGGACCCTGGTCGGAGCGATTCAATCGGCTATCTTACTTTGACCCCAGCGCCCAGAACTGGTTGTCCAATCCCGCCGCGACCGCGGGCCTCGCCGGTGTACCCGGCTTGCCCGGAGTGCGCGGTGACGTGTTCCTCGTGCCCACCGGCGGCGGCAACGCCATACCACTCGACAGGACGAACATCTCGCCGCGCGTTGGCTTTGCCTATAGTTTCGACCAGAAGACCGTCATTCGCGGAGGCTACGGAATCTTCTACATTCCCAACTACGTTTCGTTTGGTCTCAATCCGAACAACGACTTGCTGAATGACGCGACCACCTCTTACAACGGCACCATCAATGGTACCGTGCCGATCAACACCATCAACACCCCGTTCCTGCCCAGCATCGTGCCACCGGTTGGGCGAACCCTCGGCACCTTGGGCACGCAGCAGTATGCGACTCAGGTGGTCCAAAATCCCACCATTGCCGATCTCGGAAATCATCCCGAGGGTTACGTGCAGCAGTGGAACCTGAATATTCAGCGCAACCTGCCGTGGGGATTCTTTGGTTCGATCGCGTATGTAGGTTCAAAAGGCACGCATCTGCAATCCTACTCACAACAGATCAACCAGATTGGCGATAACTTCCTGAGTCAGGCCGCAACGCAATGCGCCGCGCAGTCCGCGG
>DATKFH010000156.1:0-141476 GCA_035511455.1 Candidatus Sulfotelmatobacter sp.
GGATACCACCCAGCGCTCTCTTTCCATCAAACAGCCGGAGCGTTCAGTCTTTCGATTGCAGTGCAGCGAGACGGAACCGCGCTGGCGCCACACATTGCTTCCGCCTTCTGAAGCGGGGCGCCCTTCTATAATGCATTGAAAATAAGAACTTGTGGCAGCCGGACCTATCAGCCGAATTCGCCGGGCTAGGTTGCAAAACAGACAAGTTATTTGAAATCAATCGCTGCGAACTGTCAAAGATTCAACTTTGTCAGTGGTGGCAGGCTTTGCGTCACACCGGCGTCACAGGATATTACGGTCCTCTCGTGAGTCGATTCTGCACCCATCGCCGATGGCTCTACCGCAGCAGCTTCGCGTATTCCGCTTTGGCTTGGTTCAGGGTAGGAAGGTCGGGATCGGCAGTCTTCCAATCGGCGAAGAAGGTTTCGTAGGCGGCACGACTCTTGGCAACGTGATGCTGCATTGCATATGCCCGGGCCAAGCCGAGCTGCGACATAACCAAGATTGGGTTCCAAGGCTTCTGGCCGCGATGAGCCACAACCGCGCTGAATTCCAGGGCGCCGTCCTCCGGGCGCCGCAGCCGAAGATAAGCCAACGCCCGCATGTAATTAGAAAGAAGTCCATCTTCCAAGCCGAAGTCAATGGGCTTCACTCGATCAAGAGTGCGCAAGGCGGCGCCAACTTGATTCGAGCTTAGCTGGGAAGCAGCGAGAACCAGCGGGGCGTCCAACTCATTGAAAAATGTATCAGTGGAATGTTCGTGAAGCAGGTCATTGATCATCCCTTGGGCTTTGCTTTCCTCGCTATTGAGGGTCATCACTCGGGCCGTGAGCTCCTTGGTTTTCTTAGAATCGGACAGCTTCAACGCCTGGCCGAGCATTTGTCTGGCGGCGGGCCCCTTCTCCGTACAGAGCTTCCCCTCGGGCAAGGTCGATCAGCATGTGGGAGGCTGTCTCCGACATCCCAGACTGGACCGAGACGCTCACTCCGTGTTGAGTTCGTTGACGGGCTGTCTCCAAACGTCCCTCGTAGAGGTCGATGCCCGCCAAGAATGAGATTGCAGATGGCTCGTCGGCATTCGGCTCCATCCAAGTGCGCTCTTTTTCGCGCGCCGCTTGATCGGACCGCAGCATTGCTACCCGGTAGCGCTCCCGGTGGTCATGGAAACCTATCTTCTGACTTTCCCGTATCTGCTGCAGCAGGGTCGCAGCTTCGTCGTAGCAGCCTTGTGCGCATAGGATCACCGTTAGGTTGGAGATTGCATGCGGAAAATTCGGGAAAGGGTCTATGTTCTTGCGATACTCAACAGTCGCTTTTTCGTACATACCGAGATCCGAGTAGACCCCGCCTAACAGATTGTGGGGTTCAAACTCATTCGGCTGCAGTTTTTCCCAGGTTTGCGTGACTTCGATCGCCTTATAGAGTTCCCCGGTGACGTCTGTGTAATAACGTGCTTCCACGCTCGCTGTCTCGTCATCAGGGAGCTTTGCGCGTAAGGCGAAGGCGTGGCTGATGTCGTCGGCTGCCCGGTTTGTTTCTTGCAGGTTGTAATCTGCGTGCGCCAGAAGGGCCCATGCCTGTGCAAAATTGGGATCCAGTTGGGTGGCAATGCTAAGCATTGCAGCACTCTGTTTGTGTTGGGTTTCGTAGAGTTTGTCGCCCAAAAGGAAAGCCCTAAAGGCCTGCACTGATGAGGAGGGCAAAGGTGCCGGTGCGCTTCCGGAAGAGCTGGCCGAATTGCCGGAAAGCTGCAGACGGATAGCGGCAGCCAGTTGACTCGCCGCCTGCATGACCTCGTCTTTGTTTTTTGCCGCGCGCTGTTGCTGTGCGACCGTTGTGCCGGACTTGCATTCACGAACCGAAAGATCGAGCACGTAACCGTCGCCCTGCGGCTTAATCTCTCCATCTGTGAAGAAGCGCCCTTTTTTTGTTTCGCAGAGCTGCCTGGCGAGTTCCGGGGTCAGAGGGTCATCCGCACTTTTGCCAGCCTTCTGCAACAGTTGCGCGACGTCTTCATCGGAGGGAGTTACAACTTGTACCGCGGGAGAGCGGTCCAATTCGTTGGCTTCGATGCTGCGCAGCACATCATCAAAGACGGTGTCGCCGGTGGAGTTGGTGAGCTCTGCCGCGTACAGCGGCGCGCGGCCGTTCGCGGGCAGAGTTGGACGGGAGCGGTACTTGTAAATTCCAAACCCGATCGCGGCCCAGGCCACGAGTGCAACAGTAAGGTATATCCGGTCGCGGAGGCGCCGGCTTGGTTGCAGATTTGTTTTCGCCGGGCGGGGCTTCTCGGATATTGTTAGCCTTCGAATCCGAGTCGCGCTTTACCCGTTGCAGATCGGCACGGATGTCTGACGCGTGCTGATAGCGGAGAGTACGGTCTTTCTCGAGTGACTTGAGGATCACCGCTTCCAGAGCAGGTGTGACGCTTGCATTCAGTTTCGATGGCGGAATCGCTTCCTGGTGAAGAATGGCGCCGCATAGTTCTCCGGCGCTGGCGCCATCAAACGGCGGCTTGCCCGTGGCCATTTCGTAGAGCACCGCTCCATAAGAGAACAGGTCGGTGCGGGCATCGAGTTCCTTGGCGCGCACCTGCTCCGGCGACATATAGGCGACCGTGCCTAACAGGGAGCCCTCGCTGGTGAGCTGTGACGCCTCGGAATCGAGCGTAACCGTCAGCGAATCGCTTCCAGCGGAAGCAGGCTTGGTTGCGATTTTCGCGAGCCCGAAGTCGAGAATTTTGGCGTGGCCTGGCTGCGTGACAAAGATATTCGCCGGCTTGATGTCGCGATGGATGATGCCGGCCGTGTGAGCGGCGTCGAGTCCGTCGGCAATTTCAATGGCCAGCGGGAGCAGCGCCTCAATCTCCTGCGGGCGGCCTGCGATGCGATGCTTCAGGGTTACGCCCTGCGAGAACTCCATGGCGATGAACGGGCGGTCTTCATGACGTCCAATTTCATAAATGGTGCAGGGTGGTTCAGTGCAGAAGCTGCGCGAGCTTCCCGGCGGAAACGGTCCAGAGCCTGCGGGTTCTCAGCGACGTTGTCCGGGAGGAATTTCAGAGCGACGAAGCGCCCGAGGTCGAGGTCTTCGGCCTTGTAGACCACACCCATCCCGCCCCCGCCGAGTTTTTCGACGATGCGGTAATGCGAAATAGTCTGGCCGATCATGGCAACGCAGAAGGTGAACAGCGCGCCCATAGTAAGTACGATGGAGGGTGAAGTCAACGAAAACGGGCGCATTGTTGCGTCACACCCGCGTCACAACGAACTTTAGCTGTGTTGCAAGTGACTGAAAGGAAGGCTTTGTGGCAGCCGGACCTGTGAGCCGAATTCGCCGGACTGCACTGCAAACAGACAACTTATTTGAAATCAGTCGCCGTGAAGTGTCAATGATGTCAACTTTGGCAGTGTTGGCAGGTTTTGCGTCACACCGGCGTCACAATGGGCGTTCCGAGACGATTGTTTGCGGGTAGTCGCGATCAGCCTACCTACAAGTTTGCCTTGGCAAGTCGACGCAAGAAGCTCTCCTTGGCGACGTGTGTCTGCCGGATCTTCTCAAGTTCCATCTGAAATTTGGCCCTCTTGCCCCGGCGGACTGCGAGATCATGCAAGTCGGTCAGCAAGCCAACCGCCCTGGCATAGTCGTTGGGCTGCCGCTTCAGGATATGTATGGCGACCTGCTCCCAGATTTCCGGTTCGCGTCGCCCTAGTTGATCGAGATAGCGAGCTCGGTTTGCCTCGTCCTCGGCCTTTCGTCTTGCCTCTTCTACCGCGCGCCGTTCGTTCATCTGCTGGATTTTTTCTTTCGCTCGCGCGTGGGCCACGGCCAGGATATCGCCTGCACTGCGCCGGGCCGTTGCAACCGTCTGCGAAGAGTGTTGAGAGTTTTGACGCTGAAAACGCCGCATGAGATTGCTTCGCCAGAGTTCACTCGACTCCACTCCCGCAGTAATGAGTAACTCGTTCTTGTTCTTTTCAGGCAGGCCTCGAATCCATGCGGACAGCTCTTTGCGGCTCGGTCCAGCAGCGAGTGGTTTTGAAGCCTGCGCTGCAACCTCGACGATATCCTCGTTGATTTCGAGGAATTCGATCAGAGCATCGAGGGAACCGGACAATTCTTGCAATCCTGCAGGCACGGGCGGCTCCATTTCATCTTCATCAAGTCCTCCATCCTGCGCGCTGCGAAGCCAGCCGAGATACAGGCATCGGAGGTCGCCGCGAAGCAGGTCTGAGCGCAGAGGCATCAGGGAGGCCATCCATCCGGTCCCGTCGTCCTCGCCATCCCACTCCGACTCACATCCAAATTCAACGATCACGAATCTCGCGGTTCTTCGCACACGCACGGTCTCGCCTGGGATCATGGCCTTGAGCAACTTATAGTCAACCGATTCCTGCGGGAGGCGAATATAGAACTCATGCGTCCCCCAGTTCGCGAAGTAGACAAAAGCGTCAAAATATTTCTCCAGCAGCTTGCTCGGATTGGCTTTTAGATCTCCCCATTCGTAGTGGTTCGTGAAGCTCGTTGTGGTGATTGCGGCCCGCGTCGAGATGGAACGTAGCGCGGCCATCTCTTTTTTCGTCAGCGGACGGTCGATTGCGCGGAAATCATAATACTGGTATTCGCTCACCAGGACCCTCGGCGCCAGTGACGATAAGCGACAATCCATTCCACGCCCGCCGGTGCCGGCGTTGGCAAAGGCAGGTCCAGGATTGGGATCTTCCGGCGCGTTTTGCCTCGACGGCAAATGGCGACAATTTGGCCATCTAGCGTCATGTCGACTTTCTCCACGTCAGCATCGACGCCGAGGACCTTCACAGAGAACGGCAACGCTAGGTGTTCCTCAATCATGGTGAAAAAACCGCCTGCTTGTTCTTCTTCGCCGTAAGCATCCACGATCGCTTGTTCGATCAGTTCCTTCAGCCTCGCCTTGCCGAGCGAAGACCGATTTATCCCAGACTCGCCTTTCAGCTTCCGCAGATGCAGAACTGCCGGGCGACTGTTCCGTTTCGTCATGTTTCTCCGTTGATCAAAGGCTCTTTGGGAGATCGATTTTCAACCTGCTGAGAGAACGATCTTTCGTTGCTGGCGTCCCGGATCGTGTAGCCGATCAGGTTGTACCCTTTCAGGCGACGGGCGTACATTCGCGCCAGCATAAGGACGTTGGAGTCCACGTAATCGTAGACTCGCACAACACGCTTGGCATCATGAAGTCGGTGGAGACGCCCTACGTATTGCTGTAGCGTTCCCTTCCAGGAAATGGGCATTGCCAGAAAGAGTGTATCCAAGCGAGCGTCGTCGAATCCTTCTCCTATGTAGCTGCCGGTCGCCAGAATGACTCTCGGTTCGCGCAAGGCGATTCTCAAGCAAACGAAGACCGAACTTACGTCTGATACCGTTCAACTGCGTCACACCGGCGTCACAACGAGGTCCAGTGTTCTGTAAGTGAAAATAAGAACTTGTGGCAGCCGGACCTATAAGCCGAATTCTGTCCGCCGGATTGCTCCAGCGGGACGGTCATTCCTCTGGGCCGCGCATCGCTGTGCGGCTCTAGCGACCTACCCGAAGGTTTCACGCACCGAGCCGGCACGTGTTCGCGACCGAAGCCGCGGACTTCCTCCCTATTTGGTCTTGCTCCGTGTGGGGTTTGCCCTGCCCGCTGCATTACTGCCGCGGCGGTGCGCTCTTACCGCACCTTTTCACCCTTACCCTGGCGTTGCCGACGGGGCGGTATGTTTTCTGTGGCACTTTCCGTCCGTCAGGCTTGAACCTGACGTCCCGGACGTTATCCGGCACACTGCTCTGCGGAGTTCGGACTTTCCTCTCCCCGCGCCCGAAGACGCGGGAAGCGACCGCCCGGTCCGGCTGCCCACGGAATCATTATAAGCGAAGGACGCGGCGTCCAATCTCAGCTTTGGACGCTTTGGACGGCAGCCGGTGCGACCGCCGTGGATTCGCGCTAGACTGATGGGGTCAGGGCTTCGCCTCTGATGCCTGACGTCCGACGCCTGCTCTATGAACATCGCGGAATCCATTCGCATCGCACTGCGCTCGCTGTGGGCGAACAAGCTACGCTCGGTGCTCACGTTGCTGGGGGTCGTGATTGGCGTGGCGGCGGTGATTGCTGTGGTCACGTTCGTTTCGGGCATTAACGACTACGTCGCGAAGAAGATCTTCAACCTGGGCGCCGACGTGTTCATCGTGTCCAAAATGTCTCCGGTCGAGACGAATGTCGATCATTTCCTTGCCGCTGAAAAGCGTAAAAACATTCTGCTGGAGGACTACGAGGCGGTACGCGCAGCCTGCCGCCACTGCGAATACGTGGGCGCGCTGATGCGCGGCAGCGGCAAGGTGAAACATAACGAGCAATCGATTAGCGACACGACGATTCAGGGCATTACGCCTTCGGTAGCGACCATCCTCGATACCGACTTGACCTCAGGACGCATGTTGAACGACGCCGATCTGAACAATCATTCGCAGGTAGCGGTGGTCGGCACCGACATCGTGGAACACCTGCTGGGTGCGGCCGATCCGCTGGGTCAGGAGATTCGCATCGATGGCTGGACGTACCAGGTCATCGGCGTCGGAAAAAAGAAGGGGAAAACCCTGGGGCAGAGCGCGGACAATTATGTGCTGATCCCGGTGACGGTGTATCTCAAACAATACGGCTGGCACAATAGCAGCATCGCGATCTGGGGCAAGGCTGCGGCCACCGGAGTTCCACTCAACCAGGCAATTGACGAGGCGCGGGCGGCGCTGCGGGTGCAGCGCCACGACCGTCCGGAAGCGGATGACAGTTTTGAGATCGAAACTAACGCCAGCCTGCTGGGGATTTGGTCGGGGCTGAGCAATACGTTCTTTATGGCGACCATCGGCATTGCCGCGGTTTCGTTGATCGTCGGCGGAATCGTCATCATGAACATCATGCTGGTCTCGGTGACAGAGCGCACCCGCGAAATTGGCATTCGAAAGGCGCTCGGCGCCCGCCGCGACGACGTGCTGCTGCAGTTTCTGATCGAGGCGGTGATTCTCGCTTTAATTGGTGGGGTGCTGGGCGTGCTTTCAGGAGTGGGGGTCGCGGAAGTTGTAACCTTCCTGATCGGAATGCCGTCGTCGATCAAGCTATGGGCGGTAGCGGCGGGATTGACGGTTGCGGCCAGCGTGGGAGTATTTTTCGGAGTCTATCCTGCTCGGAAGGCGGCGCGATTGGACCCGATTGTGGCACTGCGGTTTGAAATGTAGAGCGTGAAACTGTGGATTGGTTCATGCCGGTGCTGGCACAAACCGAGGTGCCTCGCTATCGCTCGGAATGACCAGCGGAGGCCTTGCTGATCTCGAGAGAGCTTGCTGATTTCCATGATGCGCAGAGAAGAATTCGGCGAAATCGTTCAGATGGCGACGGACACCATCCGCAGCAACAAGCTGCGTTCGGCGCTGACCGTGCTGGGGGTGGTGATCGGAGTCGCGGTGGTCATTGGCGTGTCGTCGATTGGGCGCGGGCTCGACGAGAACGTTCGCGAACTGGTGGCCAGCATCGGATCGAATATCGTTTTTGTGTTTCATCTGGAGCCGTTCACTTTCGGGCGAATGTCGGAGGAGATGCGCACTCGGAAGGAGCTGACTTTTGAGGACGCGGAGGCGATTCGAGAGCTGCCCCATGTCAAAGCGGTGTCTGCCGGCATTCGTTTGTTTCGTCCCGAACTCGGCGTCGGCAGTTATGCGGTCAAATATCAGGATCGCAAGGTTAAGAACACCATCCTCGAAGGTGACACGGCCTCGGTGAAAGATGTGTTTGATCTGCCCATGGCGAGCGGGAGATGGTTCGATGACATCGACGACCAACATCGATCCCCGGTCGTCGTTCTCGGCCACGACACCCAGCAGGAATTGTTCGGGGACCAGGACCCGCTGGGCAAAGAGGTCAATATTGAAGGGCGGCTGTTTCAAGTGATCGGAACGGTCAAGAAGATCAAGTCGGTTTTTGGCGGAGGCAAAGATCCGAACGATAACCGCGTTTTTCTACCGCTGAGAACCTTTAAGACGCTTCATCCGGAATTGAAGCAGCACTGGATCAGCGTTAAAGCTACGACGCATGACGACGTGCCCAAGGCCATTGACGAGATACGGGAACTGCTGCGGCGGCGGAGAAGAGTTGCATTCGACAAGCCCGACAATTTTGCGGTCTTCACTTCCGACTCGATTTCCGACGTCTGGAACCAGCTCACCGGCGCCCTGTTTATTGGGATGTTCGCGATTTCTAGCGTAGCGCTGGTTGTCGGCGGCGTCGGGGTCATGAATATTATGCTCGTGAGCGTGACCGAGCGTACGCGCGAGATCGGAGTGCGCAAAGCGATTGGCGCGCGCAAGCGGGATATTCTGCTGCAATTCACGCTGGAGGCGATCATGCTGACAGCAACCGGTGGAGTGATTGGCATTCTGGCGGGCGCGATCGTGGTCTGGGTGATCCCTGCGGTCTGGCCGTCCCTTCCGGCGCGCATGTCGATGTTCTGGACCACGTTCGGCTTCGGTGCCGCCGCTGCGGTGGGCTTGGTGTTCGGAATTTATCCCGCATGGAAGGCGGCGACCCTCGATCCGATCGAATCGCTGCGGTACGAGTAGGCTGGCCCCCGTTGGCGCATGATTCATTACACCGGTAGGATCATCCAGGTCGTCGCGATTCTCGGTTGCATCTCCAGTTCCATCTACTATCTTTTTTGTTTGTGGAGTGCAGTTTCATTTCTGCGTGGGCGCAAGGCGGGTGGGAGCCCCCGCCCCACGCAAGGCCTGCCCCCGGTCTCGATTCTCAAGCCGCTCAAGGGAATTGATCCTGACATCTATGAAAGTTTTCGCAGCCATTGTCGGCAGGATTATTCCGAGTACGAAATCATTTTCGGTGTGAGCGATGCCGCCGATCCGGCTGTCGCGGCGGTGCGGCGGTTGCAGGAGGAATTTCCGAGACACACGATCCGGCTGGTGGTCTGTCCGAACCAACTCGGGGCCAACGTGAAGGTCAGCACTCTTGAGCAAATGCTGCCGGCGGCTCGCTATGCGTACCTGATCGTCAACGACAGCGACATTCAGGTCGAGGCCGACTACCTTCGGCGCGTGATGGGCCCGCTCACGGACGGAGGCATTGGGATGGTCACTTGTCTTTATCGGGGCGTGGCCGCGCCGACGCTCGGTTCGCGGTTGGAGTCGCTCGGCATTAGTACGGATTTCTGCGCCGGAGTGCTGGTGGCGCGGCAACTGGAGGGCGGCGTGCGGTTTGGATTGGGCTCAACGCTGGCTTTCCGGCACCGCGACCTGGAGCGAATTGGTGGATTCCGATCCCTGGTGGACTTTCTGGCGGACGACTACGAACTGGGGCGGAGGATCGCGGGATTGGGGTTAGAGGTCGTGCTGTCTGATGTGGTCGTCGAGACGCATCTTCCAAACTACGATCTGACCGGGTTCCTGGCTCATCAGATTCGCTGGGCGCGGGGTGTGCGCGACTCGCGCAAGGGAGGATATGTCGGACTGGCTTCCACGTTCGGCCTAACCTGGGCGCTGGTTAATTTGATTTTGTCGCATGCCGAGCCGTGGTCGTGGGCCGTGCTCGGAGGCGTTGCCTTGTTGCGTCTCGCCGTCGCGCTGACGGTAGCCAAAGGCGTGTTGCAAGACCGCACGTTGCTAAAGAATTTGTGCCTGGTTCCGGTGCGTGATCTGGTTGCGGTCTTGGTTTGGCTCGCGAGTTTTGCCGGGCACACCGTCACTTGGCGCGGGGATCGCTTTGAATTGAAGAATGGACGGCTGATGCGAGTGGTTCCTTAGCGCCGTGCGAGGTTCGGGCGTTCCAACGGCGCGATTTTTCCTCCCTTGCCGAAACGGTAGGTCTCGCCGCGCCAGTAGAATTCTCTGCTGGAGTAGCTCAGGGCCCAGGCAACGAAACCGAAGAAATCGCGCACGGGATAGAGCCAGCATAGCCAGATGGCGCGCGGGTCGCGGGTCACAAACCATCCCACCGCGATCGACTGAATGATGCGGTTGACGCAGGCCAGGGCCAGCAGATCGACTCCAAGCTGCCAGCGGCCCAGCGCGGCAGCGGCAATGAATCCAAGAATCCCAAAGGGCATGGCATAGGTCAGGCTCGTGCCGGCATGTCCGAGGGGTCGCGAATAGCGGGTGCTCTTCATCCAGCGCAACTGATCGCCGAGCGTGCGCAGCGGCGAACGGCTGGTCAGCACGTTGCGGACGATGTGGTGGGAGAGAATGACTTTGTATCCCTTGGCCCAGATGCGGTTCCCCAGTTCGAAATCGTCGGAATAGTAGTCGGCCACGGCAGCGATGCCGCCGATCGCGTCAATCGCATCGCGGCGCACGGCCATGGCGGGTCCCAGGGCGAACCGCATGCCCTCCATCATATCGGCAACCATCACTCCCGAAGACATCTCGACCGACAAGCCGAGAGCCTCGAGCCACGACCAGAAGTCAGAAGAAGGAATACCACGATACATACAGGTGATCATGCCGACCTTGGGATCAAGGAGCGGGGGAATGGTGTTGCGCAGAAAGTCGGGCGCGACCCGCACGTCGCTGTCGCTGATGATGAAGTAGGGGCGCGACGAGGCCGCAATCATCTTGTCGAGAGCAAAAACTTTGGCGCTCGGCCAGGACGGCGGACCGGACACGATCAAGCGGCTCGGGACGTTGGGGTAGCGGGCACGTACCTCGTCCGCGATTTTCCCTGCGGGATTGTCCGCGTCGCGGACTCCCAGGATCACTTCATAGTTGGGATAGTCTTGCTGAAAGAAACTTTCCAGATTAGCGGCCAGTTGCTCTTCCATGCCATGCACGGGTTTTAAAATCGTGACCGGGGGCAGCGAAGGGGCTGGAGTTGCGCGGGCGTCCGCTTGAGCGATGCTCGCCCGACTCAGATGGCGGGAGGTCGCGACCAGCGTCATGGCCAGATAGATGGTGGAGGTGAACGACCCGGCCAGCGCCAGCAGAAGGAGCGCCCGCCAAACAAGATCGACTCCATGACCGCTAAGAACGCCTGGGATCATCCGGTAGGCACATCAGCGAAGGACGATTATAGCTTTGTCGCGGAACGTTTGTTTACTCGAAACCGGTGACACCCACGGCTCACGGCTGGCGGTTGGTAAAGATTGCTTTCCCACCGCTGCGCGCCAGCAAGAAGCGCTGCATTCCTGCCAGTTCTTTGGGATCTTCCTGGTCGGTCCAAAGAAAAACTTGGGCAGGTCTTGACCAGAGGACGGCAAACGACTGCGGAGTTTCGAACACAGGGGGCGCGTCCGGAAATTTCTCGCCGTACCAGAGATTGCCGCTGGGCTCGTGCAGGACGCGCACGGGCACATGGGTATAGAAATTGAGAGTCGATGCCTGGTGGTACTCTCCGTCGATGATGATGAGATCGCCAGGCTGATATTTCTTCTGGATCGCGACCGCCAGGTCGTGCGACGAGAGAATCGGCGAAAACCTTGCAAACGAAACGTGCACACACGTGAGCAAAGCCACCATCATGAGCGACAGCGCGGCATTGCCCCACGCAGGGCGGCCCCGGCGCCGCATCCACCGGTTCAGAGTTGTGCCCAGCAATAGGGACAAAGAAGCGCCCAGCAGCGGGCCGCGGAACATCCCCAGCGCCTGCGGGGTAAAATCGAGCACGTGGCCCAGAGAGAAATCGTAATCCTGCGGATTCTTCTTCAGCAGGTCCGCCAGATCCACTCCCGCCGGCGGTGGATGAGCAAGAGAAAGCAGGGCCAAGCCCAGGGCGGCGGCGACCACGCACACCACCATCAGGACCAGCGAGCCTATGCGCCCGGCGCGCCGGACGGCTTCGCTCGCGTCGTACCCTGATTCGCGCGACAGCCACCCTCCGGTCAGCAGTGCGACGCCCGGCAAGGCGGGAATGGTGTAGTACTCCTGTCGCGTGGAGAAGCTGAAGAACAAGAGGATCACCAAAGCCCACAGCAAAAAAAGCAGGTTCGCTTTCTGCCGCCGATCCATCGGCGCGCGCAAAAGACGCCAGCGGAGGGGAACTTCGCGCAACGCCTGCGGCAGAAAAACGGCCCACGGCACGAGCCACAGCACCAGGAAGGCCCAAAACAACACCAGCGGCACCGTGTCGTATCCTGCGGGCACACGCTTGTTGAGGAACCGCATGATGTGCTCATTGACGAAATAGAACCAAAGGAATCCGCGGGCTTGGCCTTGGGCTGGGTTTCGGATGGCGGCCAGGATGTGCCAGGGCGCCGCCAGAACAACGAAGACGAGCGTACTGGAGATCAGTCGCAGTTTCAGGAGCTGGCGCAGGTTACCGGTCAACAATAGATAGAGGCCGATCGTGCCGATCGGGAACACAAGTCCGATCAGGCCTTTCGTGAGCACGTTCAATGCGCACGCTGCAGCGAATCCCCAGCAGGTCAGACGCGACGGTGTCTGTTCCTCCAACGAATGCAGAAAACAAAAGTAGGAAATCGTCAGCCACAGCGCGACCAGCGCGTCAGGAATCAGAAAACGGGTGAAGATGTAGGGCCCGATCGAGGTCACCAGGACCACGCCCGACAGGAGCCCTCCGCGTTCACCGAACGCATAACCGCCGAGCCCGTAGGTCGCTAGAACCAGGGCGAGCAAGCCCAGGACGAGTGGCAGACGCGTGCTCCAGTCACTGATCCCGAACAGCTCGTAGCTGGCGGCCAGTCCCCAGTACATCAGCGGCGCCTTTTCCAGGTAGCGGAGACCGTTGGTGTACATGGTCACCCAATCGTGGCGAAGCAGCATCTCGCGCGCCGCCTCGGCGTGGATCGTGTCCACGTCGTCGAGTAATGGCGGCGTGAAGATGCCCGCGAAGTAGATCGCCAGCCACAATCCGATGAGGATCATCAGGGAAGCAGGAGCTGCCCGAAAGAGCGGAGTCCGATTCACGGGTGGCGGTGGAGTGCCAGCTTTCGGTTCCTGGCGGGCTGCGAAGGGATTCATGCAGGGTGGCGCAGCCTGATTATAGGGTCTGGAAACGAGGTGATCAAACCGGCATCGAGCGAAGGCGTGTTCGTCGGCATGCTCGGTCAGCACGATATACGGGATGGAAACACCGATATGAAGAAGATCGGCCAGAAGGTGGACAGCCCTGGCATCTCCGGTTTCGTGTTCAAACTGAACCAGACCGCAGGGCCTTTGCTGCAGCATCGCTTTGGCTTTTTCGAGCGAGTGCGCGTGTTCCAGTTCAGCCGAAAGCATGCTGCGCATCCGGTCCAGAATCTCGCGTATCAGGAAAAAGTCTTCCTCTTTCTTGCCGAGCAGCAAGACGCGAAGGGGGCAACGGCGGGTTCTACGGCTGTTAGCACGGAACTGCTCCTCAATGGTTACTATCGGAATGTGGCGGGATCTGCGTCAGCGGATTTCGGTTCATCTGGTCCGCAACTTTTGGAATTCCAAAAACGGTCAACGGGTTCGCTTCGGGACGGCGGGAGGCCTTTACTCCGGCACTTGAGCGAAGGTTCGACTTGCCGTTAAGGCAGTGATTGCTGGCGGGTCGCCGATTGAGTAGCCTCCAAAGAAGATAACAAAACAAAGACAGTGAGTTATTATCTTCCGCCCAATCCCGTTCAGGAGGCAAAAACGCCACCGGGCACGGTTACCATTCGGGCGGCAGGCTGCTTGTCATCGTTCTCCCATAATTCAGGCTGAATGAATGTGATCTCGTCCCGCTCGCGCGCGTTCTGGTCCCTGTCGTGCCCTGCCGGTTAACCAATCTGCAATCGCAGCGTCTAACATCAAGACGCCGGATGTTTGCAAAGGCACACTCTCAAAACATTGAGGGAACGCCGGGAGGACATTCTACGTATAGCACTCTGAGTGGGGTTCTGCCCCCCGCTGGAGAATTTGGGGAAGTTTTGTCCAACAATCAATCGTGCTCCCTGCGCACTTGTTCTTTGGAGTTACACCAGTTTCAATATAGGCGCTGAAACGAATTGGCGGGGCGATCAACACACGTTTAAAAATCTGGGGGATGTATGGAAAACGGGCAGAACGGGAACGGCTCAATCGGGCTATCTGAGCGGTACGACGTAGGCCATGTGCAGGAAGTAATACGGCAAGCGCACGGCGAACTGCGTCAATTGATGCAACAGCGCGCGGATGTCATGAAGCGGATCGGCACGGTCAAGCAGACCATCGCCGGGCTGGCTAATCTGTTTGGCGATGAGGTGTTAAGCGAAGAGCTTATGGAATTGGTCGACCGCAAGAGCAGCGGCCGGCAGCCGGGCTTTACCAAGGCATGCAGAATGATCTTGATGGAAGCCGGACGGGCCATGAGCGCCCGCGACATCTGCGAATACTTCCAGCAGAAAATGCCCCTGCTGCTGGCTCGCCACAAGGACCCAATGGCCTCCATCACTACTGTTCTCAACCGATTAGTGGAATACGGCGAAGCGCAGGCTGTGTTCTTGGGCAACGGCAGACGGGCGTGGCTTTGGGTTGCGGAGGCCCCTTCGCGAACCGCCGAGCAGTCAGCGGATCCCAGTGGTCTTGGGGAATTGCGCTGCTAAGTTGAGTTTTCCGGGCCGGCGAAGGAAACCTTCGCCGGCCCGATCTCCCGTTGTTTACTCGCTTGGTTACCTCTTACCCGGGAGGCAGCAGCATGCCCTTCTCCAGATGCCGAGTAACATGGGCGTAGGAAGCCGCGTGCGGATCGTGAGTGACCATCACAATCGTCTTGTGGAAATCCTCATTCAGCCGCTTCAAAATCTCCAACACTTCGGTTGCCGAGTGGCTATCCAGATCACCGGTCGGCTCGTCGGCAAGCAATAAGGTGGGATCGCTGACGATGGCCCGAGCGATAGCCACGCGCTGCTCCTGGCCGCCGGAGAGTTGCTTGGGCAGATGGTTGACGCGATCCTCAAGCCCGACCAGCTTGAGCGCGGTCACGACGTGGTCGCGGCGCTGCTGTGCGTTCAGCTTGGTGAGCAGCAGCGGCAACTCTACATTTTCAAACGCGGTGAGCACGGGGATCAGGTTGAAGGTCTGGAAGACGTAGCCGATGTGCTCATTGCGCCAGTGGGCAATCTTCGCGTCATTGAAGCGGAAAATATCCTGCCCCTGCACCAGCAGTTCTCCCGACGTGGGGCGGTCGATGGCCGCAATCATGTTCAGAAGCGTCGTCTTGCCCGACCCCGAGGGGCCCATCAGGGCGAGGAATTCACCCTTGGCGATGTCGATCGACACGTCGTCGAGTGCCGTCACTTCAAAGGCATCGCGCTTGAAAACCTTGCTGACGCCGTGGACCTGCACGACTTTGGTGCTGGTGGCAACGTTGTTTTGTGTAGCAGTGCTCATGATTGCCCCTTAATTTTGATTTTGTCTCCATCTTTCAGAGTTGGCGGCGCCGTGGTGATGACGCTCTCGCCTCCAACCAGCCCTTCGACCAGCGCTCCGTCGGCCCGCTGGCCCACGACGTGAACCTCGCGTGCCACGGCTTTTCCGTTGTAAGCGAGCAACACAATCTTCTTGCCGTCGCGATCGCGAATCCCGGTTGACGGCACGAATACGCCCGACGGATCCTTCGTATTCTTGGGCAAGTCGTTGGCCAGGAAACGCACCGTGGCGTTCATCTCCGGCCGCAACTGAACGTCTGGATACTTGCCCGGGTTCAGCACTTGCACTTTGACCTGGACAGTCGCCTTCTGGCGGTTCGCTTCCGGCGAGATCTGTGCGATCTGGCCGTCGTATTGCTTGTCGGGATAGGCATCGGTGGTCACGATCCCTCTCTGGGTCGGACCGAGGCGGGAGAAGTCCGCTTGCGCGATGTCGAGTTCGACTTGAAGATCATTGAGGTCCGCCAGAGACACGACTGATCCCTGTGGTCCGCCAGCAGCCGCGCTGGCAAACTGCGCGGTGATAAGCTCGCCTTTTTCCGCCGTGCGGTCGAGAATGGTGCCCGTAACGGGCGCGCGGATGACGGTTGCGTCCAGTTGAGACTGGGCATAGTCGAGTTGGCCTTTCGCCTGCATGAGCGCGCCTTGGGCTCGTTCGATTTCCTCTGCCCTCGGCCCAATTTTTGAGAGCTGGAACGCCTTTTCCAGAGAATTCACGCGCTGCTGATCGGCGTCGAATTTCGCCGTAGCGTCGTCCAATTGCTGGCGTGAAACCACGCCGCCGCTGGCTAGTTCTTTCGTGCGGTCGAGCGTCAACTTGTCATTCGCCAGCGTAGCCCGGGCTTCGTCGAGATTGTGCTGCGCCTGCTGGACTTCCTCCGGGCGCGAGCCGTGCTGTAGTTCATCGAGATAGGCGCGCGCGTTGGCCACCGCGCCCTTGGCCTGTTCATAGGCCGCGCGGAATTCCTGATCCTCCAGGCGCACCAGCACCTGGCCTTCCTTGACCTTGTCGCCCTTTTCCACGCCGATCCAGGCCAGGCGGCCCGTGACCTTGGAGTTCACGTTGATAGTGTGATGGGCCACGATATAACCAGTTGCCGAGAGCACGGTTCCACCCACGTCATTCCCGCTGGTCTCGGCCGAGGCACGGACGACCTCGACTTGCGGCGTATCCGACGAGAACGCGCGGTAGGCCAAAGCAGTCAGGCCGAGCAGTAGGACGAGTGCGATACCGCCGAGGATGTAGCGGCGCGCCCAAACGGGAGGTTCTCCGCCACTGTCGCCCCGCTGCGAACGGTCGATGCGCAGGCTCTGCAAATCTTCGTGTTTCGTGTCAATCGCCATAATTGTATTTACGTTCCGAGGCCCTTAATTGTTTCCGGCCGACGCGGCCATCTAAATTAGCTGCGCAGAGCGCTCAGAATATTCTGCCGTGCGGCGTGCCACGCGGGGGCTAGCCCACCCACGAATCCCATGATGAGCGCGAACAGAATGGCATATCCGGCAACCTGCGGGGTGATGCGCAAGGCAAACACGACTTCGCTGAATGTGACTGCATTCGAGGTGCCAGTTTGCATGCCGTTAAACGGAAGCATGAGCACAATGCCGGCAGCCGCGCCCAACAAAGCCAGCAGCAGAGACTCCAGCACAAATGATGTCAGAATCGCAGGTCGCGAGAAGCCAATCACCCGCAGCGTCGCGATCTCGCGCCCGCGATAGGCCACCGCCGCATACATCGTGTTCATGGCGGCGAAAATCGACCCAATCGCCATGATGAAGCCAACCACGAACCCGATCACCTTGATCGGTGCTCCTGAACTGGTCTGCTTGGCGTAGTAGTCAGTCTCGATGAATCCTTCCAGCTTGAGGCGCTGGTCGTCGCTGACGCGATTTTTGAGCGCCTCGGCGGCAATGGGATCGGTCGCACGCAAGTACGCCGATGCGAATCCGCCCTGACGATCGAAGTCGGAAGCCATCTGGTTTACATCGCCCCACACCTCAGACTCGTAGGCCGAGCCTCCGGCGTCAAACACTCCCACCACCTTCCATGATCCTTTGCCAAATTCCATAGTATCGCCGATATTGGCATGCGAAAAGCGACTCTGAATCGATTTGCTGACGACAACTTCGCGTTGACCCGTCTGGAACCAGCGTCCCTCGACAAGTTTCACACCTCGATGGCCCGGGTCGGACAACTGCCGCATTTCCAGTCCATCGGGCATCATGCCGCGTACGGTTACGTTGACTTCGCCGGTACCGTCTTTGCGCGGAAGGATGATCACGACGACCCACTCGCCCGAGGTCATGGGCTCGCCTTGTTTGTCTTTCGCGATGCCGGGAAGAGTTTTCAGCGTAGGATAGAGCGAGGCATCGAAGCCGCCCGACAATTCCGCCTCTGAGCCCTTCCGCAGCACCAGCACGTTCAACGGATTGCCGCTGCTGACGAACGCGCGATTGAGCCCCGCGATGAGCGCCATCAGAAAGATCGCGGTCGTCACCGTCAGGGCGATGCCCAGAGCGGTCATGATGGTGAGGCCTTTGCGAAGTCTTAAATTGCGGACGTTGTAGCTAATCGGTATCGCCATAGTTAGACTCGACTCGTTAGACTCGACTCGATGAAATCTCAAACTCACCCGATGTGACGCAGGCCTTCCACGATGTTCATGTGCGAAGCTTTGTATGCCGGCAAATAGCCGCTGACTACTCCCAGGATCAAAGCCACGAGCAATGACAAGCCACCGGTAACCACGTTCACTTTCATGTCAAGCGGAATGCCTAGCCCGATGAACCGGTGGGTCAAACCGGCGATCACGGGAATCGCGACCAAAACTCCGAGCAGCCCGCCGGCGAGGGCCAAGGCCACGGATTCGCTGACGAAGATGGACAGAACGCGCTGGCGCGTGAAGCCCAGCGTCTTGAGCACGGCCACTTCGCGCGTCCGGCTGCGCACCGACATCGCCATGGTGTTGGCCGAGACCAGCATGATGGCAAATACCACCGCACCGCAGATGCTGAGAATGAACGCCTTCACGTTGCCCAGCGAGGCGACGAACCCCAACTGAAAGGCCTTTTCGCTTTCCGTCTTCGTCTGCAGTGGCGAATTGTGGAACATGTCATCGATTTCATGCGCAGCACGCGCGACGAGGTCGGCCGAGTCGATCTGGGCGGCATACCAGCCCGCCTGTCCCTTGAACCACGGCACCGCCTCTTCCAGATATTTGGCGTTGAAGTACAGCGCATTCTGAGGCGGATCGCGGTGATAAATCGCGCGAATCGTCAGATCGAGATTCGTCGGGAAAATGTTGGCTTGCAAAGTAATGCGGTCGCCAAGCTTCCAGCCATACTTGTTCGCGAGCGTCACATCCACCAAGGCTCCGGCCCGATCCTGTTGCCAGGCTTTTACTTGCCCTGGCGGGACAATCTTGTCCGATGCCACTTTCAGATATTCGTCGGGATCGGTCGCCATTTGCGCAAAGAAGTGCTCCGGACGATCATCCATATAGCGGCCTCCGAACCAGGTGAGGGGCGCCACTGCCATCACTCCCGGGACCGAGCGAATCTTGTCGCGGTAGTAGGCAGGCAAGAAAAACGCCAGCGAGACGCGGTCGCGGACGATCAAGCGCCGGGCCGCTTCCGGTGCAACCTGGTCTACATAAAACGAGCGCCAGATACAAATCATCAACGTCAGCAGCAACAGGGAGAAGCTGATGCTGATCATGGTCAGCAGGCTGCGCCGCTTGTTGCGAAACGCATTGCGCACGACAAAACTGCCCAGCGTCATGACTTCACCCGATGTGGCGTAATCCATCGACGATATTGATTTGCGAAGCGTGATAGGAAGGAAGAGCTGCGCTCAGCAGTCCCACCAGCCCGGAGGTCAGCATGCCGACGACCCATATCCCCATCGTCACCTTCATGGGGAAAAAGCTGAAGAACTGCGGAGAATGGGTAAGGCCATAAACCATCAGCCACCCCAGACCCGCGCCGATCAGGCCGCCGGCCAGCGACAACGCCACCGCTTCGCTGACGAATAAGCCCAGCACCCCGCGCCGGGTGAAACCCAGCGTCTTCAGCACCGCCACTTCGCGCGTGCGCTCACGGATCGACATCGCCATCGTGTTGGCGGAAACCAGCAACGTGGCGAAAACCACCGCCGAGCAGATGCTCAGAATGAACGCCTTCACGTTTCCCATCATGGCCACGAACTCCAGCCCAAACGCCTTCTCGCTTTCCGACTTGGTGGGCTGCGGCGAATTGCGGAACATGTCATCCACGGCGCCCGCAACCTTGCTTACATCTGAAGGAGATGCCGCCAGGATGCTGAACGTGCCCGCTCGTCCCTTGAAGAAATCGACGGCTTCCTCCACATACTTGGCGTTGAAGTAAACCGATTTGTTGTCTGGGTTGGAGTGGTAAATGCCGCGGATGTTCAACTCCAGATTGATGGGATAGATCGTCCCCTGCAAAACAATGCGGTCACCCAGCTTCCAACCGTACTTGTTCGCCAGAGAGGAGTCGACGATTACCCCCTGACGATCGCGCTGCCAAGCCGCTATCTGGTCCTCCGGCATTTGAATGTCTCGGTATGTCTTGAAGAATTCTTCCGGATCGGTGCCGAATTGCGCGAAAAAGTTCTCGGGTTTCTGGTCTTTGTAAATCCCGCCAAACCAGGACACCGGGATCACCGACACCACCCCCGGGATCGCCCGAATCTTTTCCCGGTAGAAGCCGGGCAGATTGAAGGTGAGCGAAACCCGGTGCCGGACCACCAGCCTTTCGGCCGATTCGGCGCTGCCCTGATCGAGATAGAAAGCCCGCCAGATCGTCATCATCAGGGTCAGCAAGAGTAGTGAGAAAGCAATGCTCAATACCGTCAGAATGCTGCGACGCTTGTTGCGGAACGCGTTCTTGGTGACGAACCGAGTCAATGTCATGAGCAAACTCCAGGGAGAACCGCGGGCCGGGCACGGGAGGTGGGCACCTCCCACGCCGACCAGAATAGACGATCGAGCGCCCCCTCCACAACCACGACGGATTGAATTCTTGGGCGCAACGGCTTTCGCTTTCGTCTTGATGTATCCTTCCCCACTCGAGCCCAGGTCACAAGTGGAGATCGTCATCAGAGCGAGATGACAAATGTCATCCCAAACAGCACATAACAAATAGAACCGGGGCGGGTTGGCGAAGTTACGCTGCAATTCGGGCGCCCCAGCCACGGCAGGGGTCCGGGCTGGCTCGCTCGCACTCTGTACTAGCTGAAATGGCCCTCATCCGCCGAGGGGCCGTAAATCGCCGGCACCGAGGCTTCATTGAGCCTCAAGTAGACGGTCAATTGGCCCCGATGATGCGCGAGGTGGCTGAAAACAGAGTCCGCAATCATGACGTGGCGAGGATTCTCGCTGACTACGTGGTCGCCGACCTTGAACTTCCAGGTCGTCATGAGATGTTCATCGGTCGTGCTTCGTAAGGCCTCGCGCGCCTCGGCGACGGCGGCATCGAGCGCGGCTACCAGCTCGTTGCGCTTGCACCATTCCAGCGGCTTGAATTTCGCGGCTGCGGGCGACTTGAGATCCAGTTCGTCCTGCTTGACCATCGACACCACCCACGACGGCATGGTCGCGACCAGTGACGCCAAGTAACCGAGTGGCATTGATTTCGGATGCGGCTTCCAGTCGTTGTGTCCTTCGGGCAGACGTTCGAGGGTGAGGCGCGAACTGGCGGCTTCTCTTTCCAGTTCCTCCAAAAACAGATCAGTAAGCGTCATGATTTTTCTCCGGCGCGACTTGCCTTAAACCCGGCGGAATCGACCACCGGAACGGTAACAGGCATTGAGGACAGATTCAGTCCTCGATCTATGGCACAATAGCGGCCGTGCTCAACACCTCGGCTCGGTTGCTTCGGCTGTTGTCTTTGTTTCAGGCTCGGCGCTACTGGTCCGGCGCTGATCTGGCGGGGCGGCTCGACATCACCGCGCGAACCCTGCGCCGCGATGTCGACCGCCTGCGCAGCCTGGGATATCCGGTGCATTCGACGACGGGGACAGCCGGAGGCTACCAACTGGGTGCGGGGGCAAACCTTCCGCCCCTGCTGCTCGACGATGACGAAGCCGTGGCAGTGGCGCTCGGACTAGGCACCGCGGCCAGCGGCAGTGTCGGAGGTATCGAGGAGGCGTCGGTGCGCGCGCTGCTGAAACTCGAGCAGGTACTGCCGCCGCGTTTGCGCCAGCGCGTCGCGGCACTCCATGGATTCATCGTGCCGCTGGGGACCCGAGGTCCGACGGTCGACGCGGAACGCTTGTCAGCCCTCGCTGGCGCCTGCCGCGATCTTGAAGGGATACGCTTTCTCTACCACGACCGTACGGGCGCGCCCAGCGGGCGAACCGTAGAGCCGCACCGGCTCGTGCATACGGGATATCGCTGGTATCTCGTGGCCTGGGATCTGGCTCGCAAAGACTGGCGAACCTTCCGAGTCGACCGAATCGCAGGCAAGCTGAAAACCTCGACGCGATTCACGCCTCGAAAGCCGCCGGGTGGAGACTTCGCTGCTTTTGTTTCCAAATCTCTGGCGAGCGTGCCGTATCCCATTCGCGCGCGGATGACTTTGCACGCTCCCGTCGAGGCCATCGCCAAGCGCTTGCCGCCTTCTGCGGGCACGCTCGAAGCCATCGACGAACGCGCTTGCATGCTCCACACCGGGTCCCATTCCATGGAGGGCCTTGCGATCCACTTGATGCTGCTCGGCGTGGACTTCCAGGTCCACGAGCCTCCAGAGTTGATCGAACACCTGCGCCGGGTGGCAGAGCGACTGAGATCGGCCTGCAGCTAGTAGTTTCGCTCGAAGCCGCTGCGCCATCCCTTACTTTGGTAACTCGAACCCAGCCTGACACAGCGATATCCTACCCACACCCGATCCCCGGGGGCTCCGCTCGCCGAGGCTCGTTCGCGGCGATGCGAATGGCTCGCGGTGCATGGAGTACCAAAGAAAATGCCTACGAAAATCGGCAACTTCGAAATATTAAGCGAGTTGGCGAAGTCCCCCACAGGGGCGGTGTACAAGGCCAACGATCCCGAGAGCGGGCAAACGGTTGCCCTGAAAGCCATTCAGCTTAGTGCCTTCGGCGAAGGCGCGGTGGGGCTGGAACAGGCCCTGTTGGCCGAGGCGGAGAAGACCAAGATTCTGAGCAGTCCCAACCTTACGCCGGTCTTCGGCGCGGGTGAAATCGACGGCCAGTTCTGCGCCGCCATGGAATACGTGCAAGGCAACAGCATCGCCACGATGCTGTCGCGTAAAGAAGGATTTTCCATCTGGGACCTGCTCGACATCGGACGGCAATTGTGCGGCGGCCTCGATCACGCAGCGTCGCACAACATTGTTCACTACAACCTGGAACCGGCCAAGATCATGTGTGGCTGGGATGGGACTGTCAAGATTCTCAGCTTCGGCGTATCGAGCGTGGGCAATTTTGTGCAGCACGTGACGCAAGGACTTCCGACCGTTCTGCACTACATGTCGCCGGAACAGGTGCAGAGCCAGACAATGGACGCACGCTCGAATCTGTTCAGCCTGGGCGCGATGTTCTACGAGATGGTGACGGAGCGGAAGGCATTCGATCGCGACGACATGGAATCGTTACGGCAGAGCATTGTCGAGAGCACGCCGGTTCCGCCCACTCACGTGAATCCGAAGGTGCACCCGCTGCTCAGCGATCTGATCATGAAGGCGCTGTCAAAGGATCCGGCCGAGCGCTATCAACGCGGCCGGGACCTGCTCGACGATCTGGAGAAATGCAAGGAGTCAAAGAGCCTGGCGGCCAAGAAACCCGAGTCACCCAAAGGCGCGGCGATTCCGGACAAGGCGAAGGCTGCAGCGCAATCGAAGTTTGTGACGCCGGCTTCAGCCAAACCCACGGCCAAAGGAACCGCAGCCGCAGTCTCTGGCCCGGCACGTCCAGCAACCGCAGTGCCTTCCGCCAAGCCCGGTCCGGCCAAGCCTGTTGTGGCCAAGCCTGTTGTGGCACGGCCTGCAGGGACGGCAGCGCCGGCTGCGTCGCCAGAATCAAGGCCGGCGACGCTGGCAAAGCCTGCTTCAACGCTTGCCCTTCCGAAGGCGGCTGCTGCCGCGGCGGGAGTCGGCTCGGATGCCACGCCGCATTCCTCAGTTCCGGACATTGATCTGTCGGACCAGTTCATAACCGCAAGCGTGAAAGCGACTATGGCAGCGGCCGGACAGCCACCAGCCTCGATGTCTTCGGCGGTGGCGGATGAGCCTGAGGTCGAAACCTTCGAGCCACAGGTGGAGACATTCGAACCGCAGGCCGACGACGGCCCGAGAATCGCCGTCGATCCGATGATGGCCGAAGGCGCACAGGTGGGAAACAGCGGCACAAGCTTTTCCGACATCGCCGAACTGCCTCCGCTGAAAGAAGCGTACCTAGCGCCTCCGCCACCGGTGCCGTCCTCCTACCAGCCAGTGCCCGAGACCGCGTCATCGCCCAGCGTGTTTTCCGGCGTCCGGAAGCGCGACGAGAAGCCCAAAGTGCAGCCGCGCGAGGTGGCCGAGAAAGCGATAAAAGAAATCAAAAACGTGCCTCCCAGGCTTCTTGGCTATGCCTTGGGCGGCGCCGCCGTGCTGATTCTGGTGATCGGCATCGGGGTAACTATTTACGTTCGCAGTCAGAACGGTGACGACGACTCTAGCTCCGGACGGCCAGCCTCGGTAGCGGCGACTCCTGCACAGCCAACATCTGTGCCGGCCGACCATCCTGCGCCGCAGCCTTCGGCGAACAGCGAGCCGGCACCCGCAGCAAGCGAGCCCGAGGCAACCGAAGAGGAGACTCTCGCGACGCGGCCCGCGGCAAGCGCGAAGTCACGCAACGCAAAGAAGAAAGCGGCTCCGGCCCGGGCGCCGATGATCATTCCTGGACAGATGGCGGTCGATTCCACGCCCCAGGGCGCCCAGGCGCAGGTCGATGGACGAACCGATTCGAGCTACGTCACTCCGTTTGCACTGACCAACCTTCAACCCGGGCAGCACACGATTACGGTCAGCAAGCCGGGATATTCCACGGACACGCGCGCGGTCACGGTCACATCCGGTAATCGGGCTACGGTTGTCGTCCACCTGTCCCAGCAGATGGCAACGGCGGTGGTCTCGAGTGACCCTGCCGGCGCCAACGTTTATGTGGATGGTCGCGACACAGGCACGAAAACTCCGTCGCAGGTCAGCGTGGACAAAGGGCAGCACGTGGTCCTGGTCCGCAAGATGGGATATATCGACGAGACCATGAATGCTCAGTTCGTGCTGGGGCAGACTTTCAACTTTGCGCCGACGTTACGGCCACTCGGCAATGTGGATAACATCCGGACCGTTGGGAAAATGTCGAAGCTGTTCGGCGGTAAAGGCGCACAGCCGGGGCAGACAGTGGTGAGCATCCGCACGCAGCCGAAGGGCGCTCAGGTGGCAATCAACCAGCACATCATCGAGAAGAATTCTCCGTTCGACGTCGCGCTCGATCCCGGCAACTACGTCATCGACATTACGCTTACGGGATACGCGCCGGTGCACAAAGTCATCACCGCCGACAAAGGCGGCAAGGTGGTGGTTGACGAAGTGCTCGAGCCGCAGTAAGAGTGAGGAGAGGCTCGCTTCACCAATTGAAACCCTGCTTGCTCTCTTTGCTGTGCTAGTTTTGTCGAACTATCTTTATCGAAGAACCTCGCTGCAATAGTTTTCCCCTCTGGGCTTTCAGTTCCATGCCAACAAACGTCTGTGGAAAAGCCTCTATTCCGTTCACACAGTTGTGTGGTTCATTTCATGTTCATTTCATTCCCGTGCAACCTTCGTGAAACATTTGGCGGGTAAGGTTCCTCCATCCCCGGGGGCAAGTACGTGCGCGCGCCGGCAAGAAACGCGGCCGCAGTGTGGGGCACTGAGCCCGACCGGGGACAGGAGGATTTTAATGATAGAAAAGCTGAAGTCCGAAGCTCCCAGGAAGACGATGGCATTGCTACTGGCGTTGACCACAGCCCTGGGGCCAACCGTCATGCCCGCGTTTGCCGCTTCCAAGCCGGCGTCGAATCTTGCGGATGCGACGGCGACGGCGACGCCGATCAAGCACCTGGTTGTGATCTTCCAGGAGAATGTCTCCTTCGACCATTATTTCGGAACCTACCCGGTCGCGACCAATCCCTCCGGGCAACCGCGGTTCGTCGCTTCGCCAAACACACCGACGGTAAACGGCCTCAGCAACGCGTTGCTTAACTTCAATCCCAACCTTAATCCTGCCAACGGCTTCGGAGCTTCGAATCCTTTCCGGCTCGACCGTTCGCAAGCGGTGACCTCGGACCAGGATCATGACTACCTGGCCGAGCAACGGGCGTTTGATGCCGGAGTCATGGACCTGTTTCCGGCGAGCACGGGATCGGGCGGGAGCAGCATCGTGATGGGCTACTATGACGGCAATACCGTGACCGCATTGTGGAACTATGCCCAGAACTTCGCTATGAGCGACAACTCTTACGGCACCACCTTCGGCCCCTCGACGCCCGGAGTGATTAATCTGGTGTCTGGACAGACCAACGGAGTTACGGCCACGCTGAATGGGACCGGCAACGAGGTCAACGGCGGCAGCGATAATTCGCTCACCGTGATCGGCGACCCTGACCCGATCGGGGACGTTTGCTCGAATCCCACGCGCAATCAGGTTACGATGGGCAGCAAGAATATCGGCGATCTGCTCAGCGCCGCAGATGTGACTTGGGGATCGTTCATGGGTGGTTTCAATCTCTCGACCGTCAATGCCAATGGCTCGACCGGGTGCACCCGAAGTTCAGCCGGACTTGCTGGAACCACCAGCGACTACATCCCACACCACTCTTTCTTCAACTACTACGCATCCACGGCAAACCTGAAGCACACTCGTCCTGCCTCGCTGGCCGAGATCGGCAATGCCGGACCGGCGAACCATCAGTATGACTTGCAGGATTTCTTCGCCGCAGCCGCCGCGGGCAATTTCCCCGCCGTGAGCTTCCTGAAGGCCCAGGCCTACCAGGACGGACACGCGGGTTACTCCGATCCCCTGGATGAGCAGACCTTCCTCGTCAACACGATCAACTTTCTCGAAAAGTTGCCCTCGTGGAGAAGCACCGCAGTGGTGGTTATGTACGATGATTCGGACGGATGTACGACCACCAGATGGGCCCAATCGTCAACCCTTCGATGGGCCCGTCTGACGGCCTCTCTGGACCCGGCGCCTGCGGCACCTCACCCCTCTCGTTGCCGGGGCTGAACCCAGCTAACACCAACGCCCTGGGCCGTTGCGGTCACGGACCACGGCTGCCGCTACTGGTGATCTCCCCCTGGGCCAAGCGCAACTTCGTGGATAACACCGTTACCGATCAGAGTTCGATCATCCGGTTTGTCGAAGACAACTGGTTGGGCGGAACCCGGATTGGCAACGGTTCCTTCGACGGAATCGCCAGTTCCATCAGCCCAATGTTCAATTTCGAGGGCGGGGGGCACAGCCGCCGTCTCTTCCTGGATCCGAGCACCGGCGAGCCGGTAGACTGATCAGGCAAGATGTTGGCTCGAGAGAAAAGGGGCATGCGAAGTGATTCGCATGCCCTCTCTGATGGATGGGCCGTTCGGTTAGTGAGGCAGCTTGAAGCTGATCGTCACCTGGGTCGTGATCTCGACCGGTTCGCCGTTGAGCAGATAAGGCTTGTACTTCCATTGTTTGACTGCATCAATGGCAGCCCGCGTCAACTGGGAATCGCCCTTCAGCACCTTCACGCTGGTAATGTCACCGGTTTTAGAGATGGTTGCCGCCAATTCGACGACGCCCTCAACGTGCATCGCCATGGCAGTCCTGGGATAGACCGGCTGAACTTTCTTCATCAGCAATCCCTGCGATACACCCTGGGAAATATTCACCTTCTGAAGGATTGGCTGGGGACCAGTCGGAGAAGTATCGACCAGGTTCGAAAGTGCTCCGCCAGAGCCTGTTGCGGCCATCCCCATGACACTCGGAGCTGGCGTATCTGGAGCCGCAGGGGCCGATCGAACCGCCGGAACTGCACCACCTTTCACGACGAGTGGCGTCGCAGCGGGTTTGGCGGAAAAGGCAGATTTGCTTGTTGGTGACAGCGAATTTGTTAGCGGCGTCGGGGCTTCCTCTGCAGTGCTTACTTCGTTAGCGGGTTCGTTATTCCCTGACGTCGCGGTTGGCTGGCCATCGATGGTTGCCGGTAGCGCAGCGGGATGCGAACTGGGCACGGGTATGGATGCGGCAGGCTTCGGGGGCGCAGGCTGGGCGCTGTTCAACGTGGCTGTCGAGGAACTCGAGACGGCGGGCAACTGACTGGCAGGTTGACTGGCGCGTCCCTGGAAATGCGACCATCCGACGTATAAACCCGCTGCAACCAGCGCGGCTGCTGCCACCCCCAGCAAAATCTTCTTGCTCCCACCACCGGATTCCTCGGCAGTGTTAGCTCCGCCAAAGGTGAATGATGGTGCGGCCGATGGCTCAGATACGACTGGCGCATCGGTGGTCGAAGCGGGCTTCGCGCTCTGCGCAGGCCCCGAAGGCTTGGCGAAGAGTTCCTCGGCCTTGTGGGGAGGAGTGGGCGGAATTACTTCGGGAACAGGAACAACCGGAGTTTCTCGTGCCGGAGCGGGTGCGCTGGCGGTTCCTCTGCCAAAGCTGCCCACAGGACCTTCCGGCGCACCGACGAAGACAGGCCGAACGGCAGAAACAGGAGTCGGAGCCACTGGCGGCTTCGGTGCCGGCGGTGCTGACGGAGTAATCTTGTTGACCGCAGGCGGTGTCATGAGCGCTTTGGCAGCTGCCGCGGCCGAGATGCGGGCGGCATCGTCGATTTCGCTCTGCGGAGCCAAGCCCGAACTCGCTGCTGCCTGGGCCTCTGCAACGCTGATCACTGGTTTGGGCGCTGGAGGAGGCGCCGGGCGCGCAACTATTGTGGACGCGGGCACAACCGTGGCCGCCAGTTTCGCGGGGAGAAGAGGTCTGGTGGGAGCGGGCTGCGCAGGTGCAGTGGCGGCGGCCGGTGGAGTCGCAGCAGCCAGCGCAGCCTCGGTTACTGTCGTCGCTTGCGCCCCTGGTTTTCCCGGCTCGCCCTTGCGCAAAAGTCCACGAGCTACGCGCAAAGTTCCCTTGGATTGTTCGACGTTGATAGGTTTGGTCAGGACGAGGTTGGCTCCGATGCGAAACGCCTTCGCCACCCCGGCCTGACCTTCCACTATGGCCACGGCAAGCGACGCCTGGTTTGACGTCGAATTGCGCGCGCTTTTGAACAACAATGTGGCGTTTTGCTCGTTATCGCAGTCCACCACGAGAGCGTCGAAATGCTGGCTCATCAACTTCTTCACTGCAGCGAAAGGTTCTGTGCAGCCCTCGACGCTGAACTCCAGCTCGCCTAAGACCTGCGTCAAAGTGCGAGCGGTTTTGTCATCGGGACAGAAGAGAAGAGCTTGGAAAGCCATACCAAAGCCATCGTAGGTAACAGGTGTAAGAGCCAGCAAGTTACGCTGGTAATTCGAGTTATGTTGATTTCTTGGCCGGCTATGCGAGCCGGCAGAGGCGGTCTGCAAGATGGCGGATTCGCGGTCGCATACAATGGCCCTGCATGCGGGTAGCGCTGTGGCTCAAAATCGCCTGGACGGCGTGGCTGATCGTCTGGGCTCCGGTGTACTGGAAGCAGTATGGGCCACAGAATTTTCTGTTCTTCTGCGACATCGGGAATGTACTGATCGGCATCGGCCTGTGGCTGGAAAGTGCGCTGGCATTCTCCTGGGTCGCATGCGGATTACTGTTATTCCAGACGCTATATACTGTCGATCTTGCCGACGCCCTTTTGACCGGCCACCACATGATTGGCGGCACGGAATACATGTTCGATCCCGGCCTGCCGCTGTTCATCCGCCTGCTGAGCCTGTTTCACGTGGTGACTCCGCCGCTGCTGCTGTGGGCAATCTGGCGGCTGGGCTACGACCGGCGCGGTTGGCGGCTGCAAACGCTGACCGCGTGGATCGTGGTGCCGATCAATTATTACTGGCATCCCGAGATGGATGTGAACTGGGCTCGGGGACTATTTTTCCATGAGCAGCACGTCATGCCGGGGTGGGTGTACGTTGCAGTCTATTTAGTCGCTGTGCCTCTGCTCGTTTACTTCCCGACGCACGTGTTTCTGAATTGGCTCGCGCGCCGATGGTCGGCGCGTCTTTAGCTTTTCTTCCTGGTTTTCTCCACCTGACTTCAGCCGCTCGGGGACCAGACGCTCGGGAACACACCGACTGGCGGAAATCGCAGCCCAGCAGAAATAATCCGGCCACCGGGCCGACGGCATGAAAAGCCGCTCGACTAGTGCGACTTACCTTGGTCCTCCGCGGGCTGGCGCAGCGCCGACTCCTGCGGCGGGTAATCAATCGACCCACGAAACGATGAGATATCCTTTTCGTGGAAGTCTGGGAATGGCAATTGCTTCCCTTCCCGTAACTCCTCAATCTTCTTTACGGCGCTGTCGGCTTTCTCTTTTGCCAGACCCGCATCGCGTTTGATGTAGAGAGTCTGGGCCGGACGCGCGAGGCCGCTACCGGAATCTTCGACAATATCCAGCATTCGCAGCAGCAGATCCTCGCGGATGGCAGCATATTCGTTATAGTCCCGCGTGAGGATGTAGGAAAAAACCTCCAGGGTCAGAGAAGTGCCGGCGATGTCGATGAGGCGCACGCGGACGGTATTACTTTCGACGCGGGCATGGCTGTAGAGGAGACGGCGAATTTCCGCGAGCACGTAGCGGACGTAGTCGGACTTGCTTTCGGAGCTCAATCCGAGTTTTGTCGTGAACAGGATCTTGTCGCGGCGACTGAGATTCTCAATGTTTATCGTCGCGACGGTGCCGTTGGGAATCGCCAGCAGCGTGCGCTCATCGGTGCGAACGCGCGTGGATCGCAATCCGATATCTTCTACCGTGCCCGTGCGGTCGCCGAACCGGCAGACGTCACCGACGCGAATGACTTCGTCGCCAAGGACAGAGACTCCGCCAAATAGATTCTCGATTGTCTTCTGGGCGCCGAAGCCGATTGCCAGGCCGCCGATACCAAGGCCGGCGAGCGCTGTGCTCATGTCGAAGCCGAGCCTTCCCAGCACCGCCATCACGCCGGCAACGAAAATGGCCGCCTTTATGATGCGTTCCCCCAGCACCATGAGCGATCCTGTGCCAGTGTTTCCGCGGACAAGGGCCCGATTGCGCACGCGCCACAACAACCAGCGAACCACGCGCCAGGAGATCCAGGTTGCGCTAACGATGAGCGCGACCGAAGTGACTTCGTAGTAGTAGTGCCGCGGCAACAGCGGCATGCGCAGGTTGTAGGCGATGGCCTGATGAATGAAGGTTCCCGCCAACAGCCAGGCCGGACCCGAAACCGAGCGCCAGTTGGCGACATCCGCGTGGCCGCGTCTCCGTGCCCACCAGCGCAACGGAATCTCCAGCCCAACCAGCACAAGCCAGCCGGCGCCGGCCGCGATCGGCACTGCCACCAGCAGTGCGAGCCACTGCCACCAAGGCATCCCGGCGAACTGATGCTTGACCAGCAGGCTGGGAAGTTTGTGCTCGACTTGCCGCGCTTGCGCCTGTTCGTAGAGTTCGGGAATCCTGGTCAATGTGTCGGAGGAGATCAACCAAATCTTGCCGGCACTGGGATCGGCGACGCGCACCAGATCGAGGTCGACTTCCACGTCGCCAGCGGACATGGTGCCTACCTTCTGACGGCCCGGGGGAACGCCTTCCTGTGGAGTGCCTTCGGGCTGAGTGCTGACGTCCCTCAGACTCCCGGCGAAGGCATTGTCCATTACGTACTTCAGTTTGGAGGCAAGTTGCTCGCCGTCGGTCTGACGGTGCGCCACGCTCATCTGCAGATATTGCGCAGCGATGCCGTTATCGCCGTTCTGCGCGGCTTGGAGAAATCCCAGCACGGTCCCCGATGGCGTCGTGCGGTTCAACGGATCGGTGGGCGGGTTGGATGCGCTGGCCGGCCTGGAAGAAGGTTGCAGGACCTGGCTGAGGGAAGTCTGGGCCAGCGCCGGCAAGCCAACTGCGAAACAGAGAACAGAAATCCAGAGCGCGCGAGGAAAGGAAGGCATCATCTTCTCTTCCGTTCGACTGTGCGTGCGCTTCGGGGTGAAGTCGCGCGAGTCGAAAGAGTGAGACATCATCTTATCGGAACCGAACCTGCGAAGCACTGGGGAGAAGGGGGCCGGCCGCTTCATCCTCGCTTGGGGCGGTAGATGTCCGTACTCGTGCCGAAGAAAACTTCGGCGGACTCCATAATAGTTTCGGAAAGCGTCGGGTGAGGATGAATGGTGAGAGCCACATCGCGAGCGAGCGCCGCCATTTCAATGGCAAGCACGCCTTCGGCGATCAACTCACCGGCGCCGGCGCCGACAATGCCGACGCCCAGCAAACGTTCAGTCTTCGGATCGAAGATGAGCTTGGTCATGCCGTCGGGGCGATCGAGGGTGATGGCGCGACCGGAGGCAGCCCAGGGAAACCTGGCTACTTGGATCTCACGGTTTTCCTTTTGGGCGTCGGTTTCGGTCAAACCGCACCACGCGATCTCGGGATCGGTGAACACGACCGCGGGAATAGCATTCGGCTCGAACGCGACTTTGTGTCCGGCGATAGCCTCCACGGCGACGCGGCCTTCATGCATGGCCTTGTGAGCAAGCATGGGTTCACCGACGACATCGCCAATCGCATAGATGCCGGGATCATCGGTTTGCAGTTGCTTGTTCACCTGGATGAAGCCGCGCGGGCCGACATGCACGCCGGTCTTTTCGAGGCCGGGGATTTCTGAGTTCGGCTTGCGGCCCACCGACAGCAACACGCGATCGAACACTTGATCGCGCTCCTTGACCTCGGGGCCATCCAAGGTGGCGCGGATGCGGCTGCCTTCGTCTTTGAGCGACGCCACTGTGGTATTGAGCAGGATTCCGCCAAACATTTTTTCCAGCCGCTTATTTAGAGGCGCGACCAGATCACGGTCCGCTCCCGGCAGCAGTCCGGGCAGCATTTCGACCACCGTGACGCTCGTGCCCAGCGCGGCATACACCGTGCCTAGTTCGAGGCCTATGTATCCGCCGCCGACGACGAGGAGCGTGCCGGGGATGTCTTCGAGATTCAGAGCCCCGGTGGAATCCATCATGCGCGGCGACTCAAGCTTTAGGGTGGGGACGATGGCCGGGCGTGATCCGGTTGCGAGGATGATGCGGTCGAAGGTGAGCGATTCTTCTGTGCCGTCGGACTTTGTGATCCGCAGCGTGGTCGAATTCTCGAACCCGGCGCGTCCCTGCACGTAGTGCACCTTGCGCTGCTTGGAGAGAACGCCGAGCCCCCCGGTCAGCTTCTTGACCACGCTTTCTTTCCAGGTGCGCAGACGCGCCAGATCGATTTTCGGCGCGGCAAACTCAATTCCCCAATTCTTGGCCTGGTGCGACTCTTCGAGCAGCTTGGCCACGTGCAGCAAGGCCTTCGACGGGATGCAGCCGCGGTAGAGGCAGACTCCGCCCGGGTTCACCTCGGGATCGAGCAGTGTGACCGTCATGCCGAGATCGGCGGCGAGGAAGGCTGCGGCGTACCCTCCGGGGCCGCCGCCGACTATTGCAATGTTCAACGATTGGGATTCAGTCATTTGGGTGAAAAGGTTTCAAGGTTTCAGAGTTTCACGGTTGCAAAGCGACACCACCTCTTTGAACCCGGCAGGTTGAAACTTTGAGACCGGATTTCCTCATCCCTGCACCGACAGCAGGAACGGCTGCTCAAAGGCTTCAGCGATCCAGCGCAGGAAGCGGGCTGCATCGGCGCCGTCAATCAATCGGTGATCGTAGGAGAGCGATAGCGGCAGAATCAGGCGCGGCTCGAACTTTCCATTGATCCACTCCGGCTCGATGCGCGAGCGCGAGAGGCCGAGGATTGCGACCTCGGGATGATTGACGATGGGAGTGAAACCGACACCGCCGATGCCGCCGAGATTTGTAATGGTGAATGTGCCGCCTTCCATTTCTCCGGGGGTGAGCTTCTTTTCGCGAGCCTTCTTCGAGAACTGCGACAATTCGACAGCGAGTTCGACGATATTCTTCTTATCCACGTCGCGGATCACCGGAACCAGCAATCCGCGGTCGGTGTCGGCGGCGACGCCGATGTTGATGTACTGCTTGTAGACGATTTCTTCTTTCTCGATGTCGATGCTGGCATTGAACTGCGGGAAAACTTTCAGCGCCGCGGCGCACACTTTCAGAGCGATCGCCGTGACCGTCATCTTGCCGCCGGCTTCTTCGGCCTTGGGAGCAAAGCGGGCACGCAACTGCTCGAGTTCGGTGATGTCGGCGCGATCGTGCTGGGTTACGTGCGGAATAGTGATCCACGATTCCGCCAGATGCTCAGCCGTTTTGCGGCGAACGCCACGCATCGAGACGCGCTCGACCTTGCCCCACTTGGCGAAGTCCGGCAGCTGCGGCGTGGCGAAGTGGCCGGCGCGCAGTGGCACCTGCGATGCGACCGCTGCGGCCGACAGGAGCGCCTTGGCGTAAGCCTTGACGTCGTCTTCGCTGATGCGGCCTCCGGGGCCCGTGCCTTTTACTTCGTAGATGTCGACGCCAACCTCACGCGCCAGGCGCCGCACATGCGGAGCGGCCGGAATCGGCTGACGATTCTCGGTCCCGGCAACCTTGCCTAGCTGCACCGGCATGCTGAATTGCGCGGGCACGGGCTGGGGCTGGTCGGGAGGAAGTGCCTGTTCTTCGGTTTTGCCTTCGGCGCGGATCGCCGCCTGAAATGCCAGGCGTGCTCCGTGCTGTCCGGAAACGTGTTCGACCGGCGCGTTGCGCGAGCGGGTCGTTTCGGGTTTCGCGGGGGCCCCACCCTCCAGCGTGAAGATCACCTGCCCCACTTTGATCTTCTCGCCTTCTTTGACTTTCACTTCCTTGACGACCCCACTCACCGACGATGGCACTTCGACCACAGCCTTGTCGGTTTCAAGCTCCATGACCGGCTGGCCTTCGGCGACCTTGGTGCCTGCTGAGATCATCAGGCGCACCAGATCGCCTTGGGAGATGTTCTCGCCGAGTTCGGGAAGCTTAAACTCGCTGGCACTGGCGGTAGGCGAAAAAGCTGCGCTGGGAGCGGGGGCAGGCGTCACCGGGGCGGCCGCAGACGGAGCCGCCGGCCCGTCCTGCCGTCGAGGAGCTGGCAATTCCGCAGTGGCTTGGCTCGAGTTCGCAGAAGATTTCGCCTCCGCACCGTCCACGGTAAAGATCACCTGGCCGACCTTGATCTTGTCGCCTTCCTTGACGCGAATCTCCTGCACGGTTCCGCTCACTGACGACGGGACTTCGACAACTGCCTTGTCGGTCTCGAGTTCCATTACCGATTGGCCAGCGCTGACCGCGGCGCCGGGCGCAACCATCAGGCGCACCAAGTCACCTTGTTCGATGTTCTCGCCTAATTCCGGGAGTTTAAATTCAATCACCGCGTCGATTTCCTTTTCTAATAAGCGAATTTCTGACAGCGTAGGCCGCAAGGTCTCGGGGGCCAGTGCGCTACTTAGCTGATCGCCGGGTTGGCCTTTTCCGGATTGATCCCCAGTTCCTGAATCGCGCGCTTCACTACATCCGTGCCGATTTTTTTCTCGCGCGCCAGCGCGCCCAGAGTTGCCAGCACGATGTGCTTGGCGTCAACTTCGAAAAAGTCACGCAGTGCAACCCGGCTCTCGCTGCGACCGAAGCCATCGGTCCCGAGAGTGACGAGTTGGCCGGGCACCCACTTGGCCAGGCTCTCGGGCAGGACTTTCATGTAATCGGACGCCGCAATGAATGGCCCTTGGGCATCTTTCAGAGTCTCGGTGATGTAGGGAACCTTCGCCGTATCTGCGGGATGCAGCAGGTTCCAGCGCTCGCAATCGTTGCCGTTGCGATACAACTCCTTGTAGCTGGTGACGCTCCAGACATCTGCGGCAACGCCGTACTTCTCTTCCAGAATCTGCTGTGCCTTCAGCACCTCGAACATGATCGCTCCGCTGCCCAGCAATTGCGCGCGTAACTTGGCGTCACTCTTGGCCGAAACTTTGAAGCGGTAAAGCCCCTTCAGTACTCCATCACGAACCTTGCCGTCGCGCGGCATTTCCGGCATCGCCAAGGGTTCGTTACCGACGGTCAGATAGTAGAAGATCGATTCCTGATCGATATACATCCGCTTGATGCCGTCCTGAATAATGATGGCAATCTCGTAAGCAAACGCAGGATCGTAGGCCAGCAGATTCGGCACCGGAAGCGCCAGCACGTGGCTGTGACCATCCTGGTGCTGAAGGCCCTCGCCAGCCAGCGTGGTGCGGCCGGCGGTACCGCCGACGAGAAATCCGCGGCAGCGCATGTCGGCAGCCGCCCAGATCAGATCGCCGATGCGCTGGAAGCCGAACATGGAGTAATAGATGAAAAACGGGATCGTGTTGATGCCGTGATTTGAATATGCCGTGCCCGCCGCGATGAATGAGCACATCGAGCCCGACTCGGTGATGCCTTCTTCGAGAATCTGGCCATTCTTGGCTTCTTTATAGTAGAGCAGCGTGTCCATATCGACGGGCTCGTAATTCTGGCCGACGCTGGAATAGATCCCAACCTGGCGGAACAGCGCTTCCATGCCGAACGTGCGGGCTTCGTCGGGGACGATAGGCACGACGTATTTGCCGAGTTCAGGGTCACGCAGCAACTTGGCCAACAAGCGCACGAACACCATGGTGGTCGAGACTTCGCGACCCTCGGTGCCCTTGTGGAACTCCTCGAAATGCGAATCGGGGAAGGGCTTTAGCGGCGTTGCGCGAACTTTGCGCTGCGGCATGTATCCGCCGAGCTGCTGGCGTCGCGCCTGCATGTACTTGATCTCGGGGCTGTCGTCGGACGGGCGGTAGAACGGAGCGTTGTGCAGTTCGTCGTCGGGAATCGGAATCCCGAAACGGGAGCGGAACATCTCCAGCTCTTCGTCGTTCAGTTTCTTCTGCTGGTGCGTAATGTTCTTGCCCTCGCCCGCTTCCCCGAGCCCATAGCCTTTGATGGTTTTCGCGAGAACGATGGTGGGCTGGCCGGTGTGGTCGACGGCAGCCCGGAAGGCAGCGTGAACCTTGATCGGATCATGGCCGCCCAGCCGCATGCGCGCCAGTTGTTCGTCGGAAAGATGTTCGACCATCTTCAGCAGGCGCGGGTCGCTGCCGAACAAGTTCTGGCGGAAGTAGGCTCCGCTTTCGACGAAATACTTCTGGTACTGCCCGTCGCTGATCTCACCGAGACGCCTCACCAGCAGTCCGTCGCGGTCGTTCTGGATCAGGTTGTCCCAGTCGGAGCCCCAGATGCACTTAATGACGTTCCATCCCGCGCCGCGAAAAATCGCTTCCAGCTCCTGGATGATTTTCCCGTTGCCGCGCACTGGGCCGTCGAGCCGCTGCAAGTTGCAGTTCACGACGAAGATCAGGTTGTCGAGCCTTTCGCGCGAGGCAAGCGTGATCGAGCCCAGCGATTCGGGTTCGTCCATTTCGCCGTCACCAAGAAAGGCCCAGACTTTTCCGCCGGTGCTCTGCTTCAGTCCTCGATTCTCCAGGTACTTGATGAAACGCGCGTGGTAAATCGCCTGAATCGGACCCAGGCCCATCGAGACGGTCGGAAACTCCCAGAAGTCGGGCATGAGCCAGGGATGCGGGTAGGAACTCAGTCCGCCACCGGGTTTCAGTTCGCGGCGAAAGTTCTGCAGTTTTTCCTTGGGGATGCGGCCTTCCAGATACGCGCGGGAATACATGCCCGGCGCGGCATGTCCCTGAAAATAGACCACGTCGCGGTCGCCGGTTTCGGTCTGCGCCCGCAAGAAATGATTGAACGCGACTTCGTACAACGTGGCCGCGGAGGCGAACGTCGAGATGTGTCCGCCGATGCCTTCCTGAATTTTGTTGGCGCGAACGACCATGGCCAGCGCGTTCCAGCGAACCAGGCTCTTGATGCGGCGTTCCATCTCCTGGCTTCCTGGAAACGGAGCCTGCTGCCGCGCCGGAATCGTGTTCTGGTAGGGAGTGGTCGCCGAAAAAGGCAGGTTGATGCCGGCTTCACGCCGGGCGTGCAGAGCTAACTGTTGCAGCAGGCGGCCGGCCCGGTTGGGACCGCCCTTGGACAAAACATAATCCAGAGAGTCGACCCATTCCCTGGTTTCTAAAACTTCTGAGCCGTCGGTTTCCGTCTGAGCCACGTCTGGTTTCTCCGTCGTAGAATGCGCAATACTTCATCATAGTGCAAGCGCGGGAATTTTTGCTGCCGGAAAACCAGGCTCTGCCGGGTTTAGAATGGCGGCCTGCGGTCCCGCGGAGGTTTCCATGGTGCGCATTGTGCTGCTGGTGGTGGTCGTAATCGTTGCTGTGCTGCTGGTTCCGCGGGTCTTGTCGCGGTCAGCGACTCCAGCGGAAGGAAGCAACGCGCCCGATTTCACGCTGCCTTCGCAGGAACGCTCATCGGTGAGCCTGAAGGACTATCGCGGCAAGTGGGTGGTCCTTTACTTCTATCCCAAGGACCAAACGCCGGGTTGTACCCGCGAAGCCCACAACTTTCAAGCTGACCAGACGAAATATGCCGAGCGCAACGCCGTCGTGCTTGGGGTCAGCATCGACAGCGTGGATTCGCACAAGAAGTTCTGCGCCAAGGAAGGCCTGAACTTCAAATTGTTGGCCGACACCGACCACAAGGTGAGCGACTCCTACGGTTCGCTGACGAATCTAGGTCTGGTGAAATTTGCAAACCGGCACACATTCCTCATCGATCCCAACGGCAAGATTGCCAAGACCTACACCAGCGTGGATCCGGTCAAGCACAGCACGGAAGTTTTGGCGGAACTAGACGCGCTGCAGAAGGCAGGAGCGAAGGCCCCGGCAAGTCATCCGTTGTAGCCCGCCATCGCAGCGTCCTCCGCCCCATAGTCGAATTGCGCCAGCAAGGTGACGGCCGGCGGATTTTCCCGCTGCCAGCGTATCGTTCGCCGGACCGCCTCCTCAATCGCAACCGGCTCCTCGTACCCCAGTTCGCGGCGGATCCGCGCCGAACTCGCCGTCCAATGTTGCGCGGCATTGCCGGGCTTAAGCAGGTGGCGCGGTGTACGCTCCACCGGCAAGATGACGAACTCCCCCTCCCACCCCATTTCGCCGGCGATCTTCCGTGCCCAGTCCAGTTCGCTGAACGAAGGCTCCTCGCACACGTTATAGAGACGCTGCGCGGCGCGATCATCGGTGGCCGCAAGCGCAATGGCTGCGGCCACGTTCTCGACGTAACCCCGCGGCGAGCGCCAGGCGGCTATCGTTTCGGGGAAGATGATGCGGCGCCGTCCATCGGTAATCCGTTTCACGACGGGGTAGAAACGATCGAGCGGATCGCCGGGTCCGTAGACCATCGGCAATCGCAGCACCGTGGCGGGAAGTTCGTGGTCGTTCATCACCGCCTGCTCCGCCGGGATCTTGTCGTAATCATCCGTCGCCCAGGTGAAAAACTTGCGCATGAGCTGCATGCTCTCGGGTGAGTAGGGATGCAGATTTTGCCGCAGCTCCGACTCTTCAGTCAGCGGCACCTCCTGCAGCGGCCCGCTCTCGGTGCCGTCCGAAATGCCCACCGCGCGATACACGTCAATGCTGCTCAGCATGACCACGCGACCGGTCGCGCCACGGAAGAAGTTCATCAGCTCTTCCGCCTGCGGACCCGAGCTGATGACCAGGTCGATCACGACATCGGGAGCGAAGCCCTTCAGCTCCGGAGCAGTGGCGTCGAGTTGGTTACGGTCGCCTCGAATCTCGACCACGCCCGCGGGTACCTCGGTCGTGCCGCGGTGAAACACCGCCACCGCGTGTCCTCCCTGTCTGAGAGCGGCCACGATGAACCGCCCGATGAAACCATTCCCCCCAATTAAAAGGATGCGCATAGGGCAACTCACATCATTTAGCAATCGAACTTGCAATATGCTCGTGCGGTACCCTATTGCGCACGACGTAGTACTCGTTGATCGGACGGTCGTCGGTCAGAGCGGGCGTGTCGGGTGATCCGGCGAGCAATTGATCCAAGGTCGATTCGCCCTTGAGCAGGTCGCCAAGCCGGTCTTCCGCCGCATCCATTGGCCCATCCGCCGATGGCTCATCCCACTCCGTAAGGTCGCGCACCGCGTCGGCGGGCATTCGCCGCACCAACTCCTCAGGACTACGCTGGGAGATGGGACGATCGCTGCATAAATAGTGGATACCAAATTCGTCCGGAAATGCGCGCACATACGGAAAAGAATTGCGCAACGAACGCGTAACGGCAGCGACGTCGACGGCATCCTCGTCCGTCGTGGTGGGCAACCACTGCTGCAAAATCCCTCCCCGACGTAAACGGCGCCGCGCCACCTGATAGAACTCTTCGGAGTAAAGCAGACTGGATGCCGCCGCTTGCAGAGGAGGCGGAGGGTCAACCGTGATGACGTCAAATTGCTGATCGGTGCGTTCGAGGTAACGGCGACCATCGTCGATCACAACCTGAGACAGGGGCGATTCCAAAACCGCGTCTCCGTCGCTGTGGTAATAGCTGAACAGGCGCGGAACGCTGGGCACGAGTTCCACGGCGGTTACAGGAATTCCCCACGAACGCAGCGATCGGAACGTGGTGCCCATGCCAAAACAAATCACCAGCGCATTCTCCGGTGGCCGATCGAGAAAAGCCAAGGGAAGATGCGCCATCACCTTGGTGATCACAGTCAGGCTGGTCATGCCATAGCCGTTCACCAGCAACGTTTTCTGCATCCCGTTACCGATCGCAATCACGGTTGCCGTCGGGTCCCGAAGCACCTTGCGGTTGCTATAGTGCTCCTCGTAGCTTCTGCCGGTCACGATGAGCGCGCCGGCTATCGCCAGCGCAGCGTAGATCGCTGACCGGGTCGCGAATCGGAGGTTGGCTCTGGTACGGAGCGGAGCAAGTCCCACGATGAGCCAAGGTACGCTCAGCAACACCAGGGCCCACTTCTCGCTTAGGAAAGGCAGAAGAACGAACCCGCTCACCAGCGGCCCCAGGATACAGCCTGCCACATTGACCGCATAAGCGGTCCCTGCCCGTTCTGGATTGCCCGCCGAAAAGCGATCCACCAGCATCGGCGTAATGAACCCCAGCAACCCGGTAAAAAGCGGGACACCTAACAACAGCCGCGGCAGTCGCGCCATGTGCAACTCCGGATTCGTCGCCAGGAGCGGTAGCAAAGCGAACGCTGCGAGGGCGCTCCAGACCACCGGATTCTCGCGCGTCCACCGCCTGCTCCAAAACCGATAGCCGATCGCTCCCCAGAAAGTGGCCAACAGGTAGACCCCGAGGATCGACGCGAAGGTGTAGACCACCGTGCCGCAGTAAGGCGTGTAGGATCGAACCCAAACCACTTCCATCGCCATACAGGTCAGCCCGCTCAGGAATAGAAGCGCGAGGATTGCACCGCCTCCCGAAAGAGAAACTGTCGACGGTCCCGCCTGGGAAGAAGTGGCTGGGGAAATTCTCGGCGCCCGTCGTGACAAGGCAAATGCCGACAAAGCGATCAACCCGTTCGAGGCCGCGCCAACTTTCAGCGTCCCACGAAATCCCAGCAGTTCGATCAGGAGCAAGGGAACCGTCGTTCCGATCACCGCTCCGGCGACATTGGCGGTGTAGAGGTAGCTGAACGAGCGTCGTGATTCGGTCGGCAGGGTTTGCCCGATGGCCTGCATCGCGACTGGGACGGTGGCGCCCATCAGCGTGCACCAGGGAAGCAGAGTGATTGCCACCCACAGACCAGCCAGCCAGTAGTAGGCCATCGAGGACGACAGACCTGAATGCTCGAGAATCCGCCGCCCGAATAGCAACTCGTAAGACACGAAAATGCCCGACACCCCTATCAGCAACTCAATGAGTCCGTACACGCGTAACGCGGAGAGGCGGCCGGCGCCGTTGGACCGGCCCAGCCATTTGCCGCTGGCCCACGACCCCACACCAAGTCCAGCCATGAATACGGAAAGAACAATCGAAACCATGGCGGTGGTTACGCCGAACTGCGCCATGGACTCCCGCAACCAGACCAGTTCGTACAAGACGCTGCAAAATCCTGAGAGGAAGAAGAAGAGAAAGTACCAGGTCAAGAATTAAGATCTCCGATCGGCCCTAGATCGCCTCTGTCACCGGGTTCGGGACGAGTGTAGAGACATTAGCGGAAGCAAGCAAGTTGCCGGAGCATGCACTCACTAAGAGTCGGATGAATCCGTTTCCGAACGACGTGCTTCTCCGTTCCCCAAGGAGTCACGAAGTGCTATGCTTCCGCTCATGAACAACGACAACCGTTCTGTCAGCGACGTCGGCGGAACACCGGGCGGTCTCGGCATCTTTCTGCTCGGTTTTGCGATGGCTTGCGTCGGAGGCTTTCTGATCACGCACCAGGTCAGCGTGGTGGGCTCCTACTGGAGCTTTTGGGGAGGCAGCAGTTTTGGCATCACGCTCCTGCCCATGTTGTTCGGCGTCGGCATTCTTTTCTGGAACGGCAAGAGCACATTCGGATGGCTGCTCACGGTCGCCGGGGCGCTGTTCATCTTCGCCGGCATCATCGCGAACCTGCATATCTATTTCCAGCCGACGAGTCTGTTCAATACCGTGGTGATGCTGATATTGCTGGTCGGTGGGCTGGTCCTGATCGCGCGATCGCTGCGACCGCATAGCCCGACCGAAAGCCAGTAGATTTCTGCAAACACCACTTCGCGAAGTGCAATATTTCGCGCTTCTCCCGCCGTTGACATCACCTCTCGCACGACATAGCATCCTTTGTTACCTGCTGCGCGGGATCGCCCTTGTGGCCGGGGTTAGTGGCTGTTTGCAGGGCAGGCACCCACCCCACGCGTAACTATGCCAAAGCGCTCATTTTCAGTACCATACCGAGAAAAGAAGATTCATGGTCCGTTCGTCCGGGAAACTGTCGGGCGCCCGTGTACGTATCAGAACAGTGGGGAGCACCAGCTATGAGCAATAAATTCATCGATAGCATCAAGCACGTCATCATCGAAGACGACGACCCCAAAGCGGAAGCCAAGCCGCAGGCCCACTCCCAGGCTGCGCCCGAGACTGTGCCCGCCACGGCGGCGCCGGTAGCGGCCGTTCCCGCTGCTACGTATCCAGCGATGAGCACTCAGCCGATGAGCGAAGAAGTCGAGCACGTCTACCAGAAGATTCTGGCGAAGACGAATTTCGAGTCGACTCAGGTCGCGGCCATCATTCACAAGTATCTGGATCCGCTGGCAGCGATTCCTTCCCTCGACGAACGCACCCGCTTCAGAACGGCGGTGGTTCAGGCCAAGGCCCAGGAAGGGCTCACGCAGGAAAAAATTCTCGCCACCTTCGATGGTTTGAAAGTCGCACTGCAAAATGAGCAAGAGTCGTTCGCAGCTTCTGCCGAAGCGACCAAGCAGCGCGAGATTAATGACCGCCAGAAGCACGTTCAGGAAGTCACCGACGCGATTGCGCAGAAGCAGAAAGAGATCGCACAACTCCAGCAACGGCTGTCAGAGATGACGACCGAACTGGTGGGCGCGCAGGGCAAGATTCAGCGCGCTGAATCGCAGTTCACCATCGCGGCTCAACGCCGCGCGCTCGAGATCGATCAGGAGAAGGCCAAGTACCTCAGTCTTCTCCAGGGATGAGAAACCATGAGCATCACACCGTCTGCTCCGAATCTTGGTCAGGACTTGAAGTCTTTCTGGTCGCGGCCGGAAGGCAAGACCGGGATGATTTTCATCGTGCTCGCCGCGGCCGGGTTGGTCTACGGCTGGGGCCAGATTGTGCCATTCATTGTCTCGATGTTGGCCGATACGCTGCACATGGTGTATCTCGCGGCGATCCTGGGTGCGATCCTGTTCGTGGTTTTCAGCAGCCGCACCCACCTGATGTTCCGCCTGCTGATGCGCGCCATCACCGGGATGATCATCAATATTGATCCCATCGGCATCTTGAAGGATCACCTGTCGCAGATGCGCAAGCGGCGCGACGTGATGTCGCAGCAGATCTCGAACGTAAGTGGCCAGATTCAGTACCTGAAAAACATCATCGACAAGAATCAGGCCATGGCCAACGAGAATATGCGCCTGGCGGCTCACGCCAAGAAGATCGCGACGACAACGGCCGACCAGAACGAGCAACTCCGAATGGCGCTGCAGATGAAGGCCAAGGCGAATCAGGCAGGGCGGCTGCAGAAATCGAATCTGAGTTATCAGCAACTCCTGAGCAAGCTGCAGAACATTTACGACCTGCTGAGCAAATGGGCGGTTCACATCGACTTCTATATCGAAGACACCGACAACGAAGTCAAGCAGGCGGAAATCGAGTACAAGACCATCAACACCGCCTATCGCGCCTATCGCACCGCGCTGGCCGTGATCAAAGGCACGGGCGACGAGAAGGAACTCTACAACCAGACCATGGAGAAACTGGCGGAAGAAGCTGGCCGCAAACTGGGCGAGATGGAAGACTTCCAACGCCTGGCGCAGAACTTCATGGATACGATCGATCTGGAAAACGGCGCCGTCGAAACCGAGGCTCTGGAAAAACTCGATGCCTACGAACAGAAACTTCTTACTTCGGGCGCCACCGACACGCCATTCCTGCTGCCGGGAGCAACCGCCGCGCCGGTTCCGGTTCCGGTCAAGAAGACAGGTGACGCGCCAAGTCCGGCCAAGAGCGCGAGCGATTACGGCGACATGTTTAAGTAGGTCAATTTCTAGGGCGAAGTTTGTATCCGGGGAGGAAAAGCTAACATGGCACGTCTGAAGACAGGCCCAAAAATCATCCTTATTCTCCTGCTCGTCGTAGGTTTCGTTTTTGGACTGCGCAAGGCTGCCGAACTCGGATGGATTCCAACTCCTGGCGTGATGAAAGCTCTCGTGCCAGAGAAAGCCGCCCTGCCTGATGTCAAGGAAGCGCTGGTGCAAAATGTGGAACCGGCGCCCCTACCCGCTTCGACTGCGGCGAACGTGCGCGCCACTCTGATCCGTGGCGAAATCTGGGAATGGAACGCACAGATCAACATGATCTACGCCAACGGCGGGGCCACCACGACCAAGGGCTCGCTGATGGAAAAGCACGGGGTCAACCTGTCGCTCGTCCGCCAGGATGACACCGGCAAGATGCAGGAAGACCTGATTGCCTGCGCCCGCGAAATCTCGAATGGCTCGGCGCAATGCTCCAACGGCGCCAATTTCGTGGTTATCATGGGCGACGGCTCGGGCCAGTTTCTGGCTGCCGTCAATCCGCAACTGAAAAAGCTCGGACCAGAGTTCCAGGCGAAGGTGGTCGGCGCCACCGGCTACAGCCGCGGCGAAGATTCACTCATGGCGCCTCCCGAAGTAAAGAGCAATCCGCAAGCCGCGAAAGGGTTGCTGGTCGAAGGCGTGCTGCGAGATGGCGACTGGAATATCGCGCAGAAGTGGGAGGGCGACAACAACATCAAAAATAATCCCGACGAAAAGACCTGGGACCCGGACGCCGTCAATTGGCTCAATGCCTCCGACTACAACGTGGCCGCAGCGGACTATGTCGCCGGCAAGTGCGACGATCGCAAAGTCGTGAAAGATGGACATCTCACCGGGGATACCAAGCATGTCTGCGTCAATGCGGTCGTGACCTGGACGCCGGGTGACGTCACCATCGCCAAAGGCAAAGGCGGCCTCGTCAAAGTCGTCAGTTCAAAACAGTATCGTTCGCAGATGCCGGCCGTGATTCTCGGCCCCAAGAACTATTTCGAACATAATCGAGCTGAAATCGAGGGCCTGCTGGCAGCCACGTTCGAAGCCGGGGACCAGGTGAAGGCATTCGATCAGGTGCTGCACAAGGCTTCGGCGATCAGTGCCAAGGTCTACAACGATCAGGACGAAGCCTACTGGTACAAGTATTACAAGGGCGTCACCGAGACGGATGCCCAGGGCCTGAGAGTCGATCTTGGCGGCTCAACCGTAAACAACCTCGCCGACAATCTGATCCTGTTCGGCCTCGAGCCCGGAACCAACGATAACTTCCGCTCCACTTACACGGTCTTCGCCAATATCGCAACCCAGCAGTATCCAGCGCTGTTCAAAGACACGCCCATCCCGGACGTAAAGGACATTGAAGACAAGTCGTTCATCACCGGGGCGCAAGCGCGCATGAGCAGCGGCGGAGCCGAGGGTGAAGCGCCGCAGTACGCCGCCAACGAGAGCGGCCCGGTGGTCTCGAAGCGTTCCTATTCCATCAACTTCGACACCGGCAAGGCGACCTTCACATCGGAAGGTGCTCGCACCATGCAGGAACTGAAGGACTCCCTGGCCATCACCGGGTTGTTTATTCAGGTCGACGGCTACACCGACAACACGGGCAGTGAGCAGATAAATCAAGCGCTGTCAGATGCGCGCGCTGCGGCGGTCAAAGACTGGCTGCAGAAGCACGCCCCGCGCAACTTCCCCGACAGCCGTTTCAAGATAGCCGGGCACGGCTCGCAGAATCCGGTCGCGACCAATGAAACGGTCGCCGGAAAGGCCGCCAACCGCCGCGTGGAAATCACGCTGCTCGGCAGCTAAGTTTCACACCTCCGAAGGTGTCATTCCGAGGAGCGTCGCGACCAGGAATCTGCTGTCTGCCGGCAGAGCACGAAAAGCAGATTTCTCGCTTCGCTCGAAATGACAAGGCAAACATGAACCAGGCGATTGAGGTCCTATCACCCAACCGGGTGATCTCGAAACAAACGGTACGGTGGCTGGTCGGACTCCAATTGGTGATGCTGTTTTTCATCTGGGTCTTCTCGCCCAGCGTCTTCCTCCCCAGGCCCAAAGAAGTCTTGCAGGCGCTCAGCGAAATGTGGACACAGGGCCTGGGCGGCGAACTGATCACCAGCTTCTACCTGAACCTGCAGGCCATCGCGCTGTCGACCGTGCTGTCGCTGTTGATGGCTTATTTGACCGTCATTCCGTTCTTTCGCCCGATCGTAAACCTGCTCAGCAAATTGCGTTTCCTGTCCATGGTCGGCCTGACGTTTTTCTTCACCCTCATGGCCAGCACCGGACACGAACTCAAACTGTTCTTGCTGGTCTTCTCGGTATCAGTGTTCTTCGTTACTGGGATGGCTGAAGTCGTCGCCAGCATCCCCAAAGAAAAGTTCGATCTGGCGCGCACCCTGCGCATGGGCGAGTGGCGTGTGGTCTACGAAGTGGTCGTACTCGGCCAGGCCGACAAGGCGTTCGAAGTGCTCCGCCAGAACGCGGCCATGGGGTGGATGATGCTAACCATGGTCGAAGGCATCTCGCGCTCGGAGGGCGGTGTGGGCGCGATGCTGCTCAACCAGAACAAACATTTTCATCTCAGCGCCGTGTTCGCCATTCAACTCACCATACTTGTGCTGGGCTTGGGGCAGGACTACGCCATCGGTCTACTGCGAAAAATCTTCTGCCCGTACGCTGATCTGACTCTGGAGCGAACGTAGAAAAGCATGGTGCCCTACAGCTACGGAAAAACGCTGCTCAAGGTTGAGGACGTCTCTCTCGAATACGACGGCCGTCCCATCCTGAAGCATGTCAGTGCCGAGATTAGAGACATCATCCGTCCCGATCGCGTCCAGGGCCAGGTTGTCGGATTCCTTGGGCCCAGCGGCATCGGCAAGACGCAGTTATTCCGCATCATCGCCGGACTCAACAGACCGACGTCCGGCCGCGTCACCATTAACGGCGAAGACCGCCCCGTACAGCCTGGCGAAGTCGGAGTTGTGGCCCAGAACTATCCTTTGTTTGAACACCGCACGGTGATGTCGAACCTTCTGCTCGCGGCCAAGCAAAAGGAAAGGGACGACAAGGCCGCTCACGACCGGGTCGTCCAATATCTGACCGAGTTCGATCTGCTCGACAAAGCGCGGCTCTACCCTGTGCAATTGTCCGGTGGACAGCGCCAGCGCTGCGCCATCATCCAGCAAATCCTCTGCTCCGATCACTTTTTATTGATGGACGAACCTTTCAGCGGCCTCGACCTGCTAATGCTGGAAAAAACCAGCGAACTCATTCAGCAGGTCGCGAACATGGACGAACTCAACACTATCATCGTGGTCACGCACGACATCACGGCCGCATCTGCCGTGGCCGACCACCTCTGGCTGATGGGCCGCGACCATGACGCCAGCGGCCGACCGCTGCCCGGCGCCCACATCGTCGAAACCTACGACTTGATTGAGCGCGATCTTTGCTGGCATCCCCAGATCATTACCCAGCCGCGCTTCATGGACTTCGTCCGCGAAGTGAAAGAGCGTTTCCGCAGCCTGTAAGCAGGCTGTCGATCTTCCGATTTGAAGAACTATGCAGGCAACATTCCGGGAGCGGAATTCTCTTCATCGGACGCTACTTGACTTGACGAGAGACGCTCGGTCGCGCCACTCTGGTTCGCAAGTCACGCATTCAACCAGGTCTGAAAAGCGTAAAGCTCAGTCAAGGATAGAATGGTTATCGAGAGTGAACCCATCGTCTGGCCCGGGAGGCCCTATCCACTGGGCGCCAATTGGGACGGAGAAGGCGTCAATTTCGCCCTATTTTCCGAGCATGCGGAATCGGTGGAACTCTGTTTGTTTGACCAGACCGGCCGACGGGAATTGCATCGCGTACGAGTCACGGAACAGACCGATCAGGTGTGGCACTGCTACTTGCCCGAGGCGCGGCCCGGACTGCTCTATGGGTATCGCGTCCGCGGGGCCTACGATCCAGCCAACGGACATCGTTTCAATCATCACAAGTTGCTGCTCGATGTGTACGGCAAGCAGATCGTGGGCGATCTGAAGTGGAGCGACGCACACTTCGGATATCGCGTCGGGCACCGGTTGGCAGACCTTTCTTTCGACCGTCGCGACAGCGCTCCCGGAATGCTGAAAGCGATGGTAATCGATCCGGCGTTTACCTGGGGGACGGACCGTGCGCCACGCACTCCTTGGCACAAGAGCGTGATCTACGAGATGCACGTAAAGGGATTCACCATTCAGCATCCGCGGGTTCCGGAGCCGTTGCGCGGAACCTATGCCGGACTGACGACTGCGCCGGTGATTGATCATCTTCTGAAGCTCGGCGTCACTGCGATCGAGCTTATGCCCGTGCACGATTTCATCGACGATCGACAGCTGGTGGAGAAGGGCCTGCGCAACTATTGGGGATACAACACGATTGGATTTTTCGCGCCCGAGCCGCGCTACCTGCGCACAGGATCTATCAGCGAGTTCAAGACGATGGTGAAGACGATGCATTCGGCCGGCATCGAGGTAATTCTCGACGTCGTATACAACCATACGGCGGAGGGCAATCAATTGGGCCCGACGCTTTCGTTTCGGGGCATCGATAATTCTGTTTACTATCGCACTGTCCCGGACAACCAGCGCTATTACGTGGACTATACCGGCACGGGAAACACGCTGAATATGCGGCATCCGCGGGTGCTGCAGCTGATTATGGACAGTTTACGGTATTGGGTGCTCGACATGCATGTCGACGGCTTCCGCTTTGATTTGGCGGCGACGCTGGCGCGAGAACTGCATGAAGTCGACAAGCTGGGTGCCTTTCTCGACATCATCCATCAGGACCCAGTGTTGTCGCAGGTCAAGCTGATCGCGGAGCCATGGGACTTGGGCGAGGGCGGATATCAGGTTGGCAAGTTTCCGGCTGGGTGGGCAGAGTGGAATGACCGGTATCGCGACGCGCTTCGATCGTATTGGAAGGGCGATGGCGGGCAAATCGGTGAGCTCGCCTACCGCATCACCGGCTCAAGCGACCTGTATGCGCGGAGCGGGCGGCGGCCTTATGCCAGTATTAACTTCGTGACGGCGCACGATGGATTCACGCTGCATGATTTGGTCAGCTACGATCACAAGCACAACGAAGCGAATGGCGAAGAAAACCGGGACGGAACCGACAATAACCGCAGTTGGAATTGCGGAGCCGAAGGCGAAACCGACGATCCTGCAATTAACGCCCTCCGGGCGCAACAGAAACGGAATTTCATGGTGACTTTACTGTTGTCTCAAGGCGTGCCGATGCTCCTCGCCGGAGACGAGGTCGGCCGCACCCAAAACGGCAACAACAACTCTTACTGCCAGGATAATGAAATCAGCTGGATTAACTGGGACCACATCGACGCTGAAAAGGACCTGACTGCGCTGGTACGGAAGGTGATCGCCCTCCGGCGGGATCATGCTGTGTTTCGGCGGCGGAATTTCTTTCTAGGACGGTCGATTAAGGGAGCCGGTGTCAAAGATATTTTGTGGCTCAGACCGGATGGCCGCGAAATGACCGACGAAGAATGGAACCAGGAACACGCGCGCACGCTCGGCGTTTTTTTGTCGGGATCGTCGCTGGGCGAGATGGATGACCGCGGACAAGCAGTCAGCGATGAAAACTTTCTGCTGCTGCTGAATGCGCATCATGAAGCGGTTCCCTTCTCTTTGCCAACCGCGGCTCCCGGAATGCTTTGGCTGTCGCTGATCGATACGTCTGTCGCGGGAGCACGAAGTCCCGGCGCGGCTTATGAGGCCAGCACCAACTACTCGCTGCAGCCGCGCTCTCTGGCGCTGTTGGTCGAGCGCCAGCACGGCCAGATTCGACAGGATCGCCGGCATGAAGCGTAGCCACGGGATGCCCTTTGGAGCCGAGGTTCTGCCGGACGGAACCGTGCGTTTTCGCTTGTGGGCTCCAAAGGCGCAGCGTGTCACGCTCTGTGTGGAAGCCGGTTCGCAGTTGCCTCTTGCCGGGTTGGAGCAGGGATGGTTTGAACTCATCACGCGCGAAGCCGGACCGGGCGTTGGCTACCAATTTCAGATCGATGGGCAAACAAAGGTTCCCGATCCGGCGTCGCGCTTTCAGCCCTCAGACGTGCACGGGCCGAGCTTAGTAGTGGACCCTTTAGCTTTCGATTGGACCGATACACAATGGCGAGGGCGCCCGTGGGAGGAAGCGGTAGTTTACGAACTGCATGTGGGAACGTTCAGCCCCGAGGGAACGTTTCGGGGAATCGAGCGCAAGCTGGATTATTTGCACGAGCTGGGCGTTACCGCCGTGGAGTTGATGCCGGTCGCGGATTTCCCGGGGAAGCGAAACTGGGGCTATGACGGCGTTCTGCCGTTTGCGCCCGACAGTTGCTACGGACGTCCGGAAGACCTCAAGCAACTGGTGCAGGCGGCGCATGCACATGGTCTGATGATTTTTCTCGACGTGGTTTACAACCACTTCGGTCCCGACGGGAACTACCTGCACCTCTACGCGCCGCAGTTCTTCACCAATCGTCATCACACCCCGTGGGGAGACGCCATCAACTTTGACGGGCCGGATAGCCGGGTAGCCCGGGATTACTTTCTGCACAATGCCCTGTATTGGCTAGAGGAATATCACTTCGATGGGCTGCGTCTGGATGCGGTGCATGCCATTGCAGACGATTCGACGCCCGACATCCTCACGGAACTAGCGCGGTCGGTACGAGAAAGATTGGGGAAGGAGAGATTTGTGCATCTGATCCTCGAAAATGGGGATAACAGTGCGCGCTATCTGCGCCGCGATGAGCAAGGCGGGGTGCCGTGGTATGACGCGCAGTGGAACGACGATATTCACCACTGCTTTCATGTGCTGCTTACGGGCGAGTCCGATGGTTATTATTCGGATTATGCGCAGGCGCCGGACCGGCATCTTTGTCGTTGTCTGGCGGAAGGATTTGCGTATCAGGGGGATTACTCTGAGTATCATGGCTGCACGCGTGGCGAGCCTAGCAGCGAATTACCCCCAACCGCTTTTATTTCCTTTTTGCAGAACCACGACCAGGTGGGAAATCGTGCGTTTGGCGAGCGCATCTTGAAGCTTGCTCCGCCGCGGGCGGTGCAGGCTGCGATGGAGATTCTGCTGCTCGCGCCGTCTCCGCCCCTGCTGTTCATGGGCGAAGAATTTGGCGCCGTAACGCCGTTTCTTTTTTTCTGTGATTTCTCGGGCGATTTGGCAGCCGCCGTTACAAATGGACGAAGAAACGAATTCGCGCGCTTTGCGAAATTCAATTCTGCCGCCGTGAGGGAATCCATTCCTGATCCGAATGCCGAGGACACGTTCCGGCAATCGAAGCTCGACTGGGAGTGCCAGACGGTTTCCGTCCACCGGCAGTGGCTGACGTTCTATCGCGAGTTGCTTGGAGTGCGGCAGCGCGTGATTGTTCCGCATTTGGCGGCACGGTGTGGCGTACGCTGCCAGTTCTCTGGAAAGGGGGGCCGAGAGCTGTCAATGGACTGGCTCTTCGACGATGGCGCGCGACTGGAGTTACGCGCGAATCTTCGGAACGAGCGGGTCGCCGTAACTCAGAAGCACTCCGGAGTCCACTTTTACTGCAGCGGTCCCGACGTCAGCTCAGCCTTTGAACAGGGCTGGCTGCCTGGCTGGTCAGTGGTGTGGCTGAGGAGTGGCCAGCGGGCAGTGCCCTCAAGCCCTTGAGCGATGGCCCCTGATCTCAGACCCCTGGCGGGAGCTCCATGAAATACCGTATGGTGAGAACGGCCAGGCGCGTGTAGAGTCATGCTGGATGGGTGTGCGCTGTGGCGGAGCGACCGTTGAAACAAGAAGATCCTCTCCAACATGAAGCGGCTAGATCAGATACCGACCGCGACCTACCGGCTGCAGTTCAATCCGAATTTCACCTTTCGCGATGCGGCCGCGATCGTCCCCTACCTCAGCGCACTGGGCGTCAGCCATTGCTATGCTTCGCCCTACCTGCGGGCCCGACCGGGGAGCCTGCATGGCTACGACATCATCGATCACAACACACTGAATCCTGAGATCGGCACGGTCGAGGACTACGAACATTTCGTGGCGGAGCTGCACCGTCACGGAATGCGCCAGATTCTCGATATCGTGCCCAATCACATGGGCGTGATGGGTAGCGATAACGCGTGGTGGCTAGACGTGCTCGAAAACGGCGAGGCGTCGGAATTCGCGGAGTTCTTCGATATCGATTGGGATCCGATCAAAGACGAGTTGCAGGGGAAAGTTCTGGTCCCTGTGCTCGCGGAGCAGTACGGAAATGAATTGGAGAAGGGTGAGCTGAAACCGGTGTTCGCCGCGGAACGCGGTGAGTTCAGCATCTTCTACCATCAGCATCGTTTCCCGGTCGATCCTCGGGAATACCCACGCCTTCTGAGCTATCAAATCGAGCGTCTGCAGGAAAAGTCAGGAGCGACGAACGAAGACTTCCTTGAATTGCAAAGCATCATCACCGGATTCGGACATCTTCCGGGGCGGCGAGGGTTGAGTCCTGAACAACGAGCCGAGCGCAATCGCGAAAAGGAAGTGCAGAAGAAGCGTCTGGCGGCCCTTTCCATCCGCTCCACCGACACCCGCGACTTTTTGAGTGCGAACGTGGAAAGCATTGGAGGGAAGCCGGACGATCCGCGGAGCTTCGATGCGTTGCACGAACTGATCAAGGCACAGGTCTACCGGTTGGCGCAATGGCGAGTCGCGGCGGACGACATCAATTATCGGCGCTTTTTTGACGTCAATGAACTGGCGGCGCTGCGCACCGAGAACGACGCCGTCTTTACCAACACCCACAAACTAATCCTTGAGTTGGTAGCGCAGGGGAAGGTTGACGGGTTGCGCATCGATCATCCGGACGGACTCTACGATCCGGCGGGATATTTCCAGCGGCTGCAAGGCCGGCTCACGAACGAACTCGAACCGCAAAACCGGGAAGCGTATGTCATTGCGGAAAAGATTCTCACCGGCAAAGAACGGCTGCGCCAGGAGTGGCCGCTTGATGGGACTACCGGTTACGAGTTCAGCAATCTGGTCAACGGATTGTTCGTGGACCACGCTGCTGGCGACAAAATGGAGCGGATTTACCGATCCTTTACCGGCGATGCGCAAGAGTTTGGCGACTTGGTCTACGCCTGTAAGAAGTTGATCCTGAAAGTGGTGCTGGCCAGCGAATTGAATGTGCTCGCGAATCTGCTCATCCGGATCGCCCTCGCAAGCCGCTATACATGCGACTTCACCTTGAACAGCCTGCGGAGCGCCGTAGCCGAGATTATTGCCAGCTTCCCGGTATATCGCACCTATGGAAACGGACCAGAGGTCTCGGCTGAGGATCGGCGCTACATCGAACAAGCGGTGGCGGCCGGGAGAAAAAGAAGCACTGCCGCCGACCTGAGCGTATTTGACTTCGTTCGCCGGATGCTGTTGATCGAGGTCAATGGAGGCGATAGCGGCTGGTACAAGTGGGCGATTATCCGTTTTGCCATGAAGTTTCGGCAGGTGACCGCAGCAGTGATGGCGAAAGGGCTGGAAGACACAGCGTTCTACAGATACAACCGTCTGGTCTCACTCAATGAAGTGGGAGGAAATCCGAACAAGTTTGGAACCATTGTGGAGGAATTTCATCGCGCCAATGAAGAGCGGCTGGAGAACTGGCCGGACTCGATGCTCTCGTCGTCGACGCACGATTCCAAGCGGTCGGAAGATGTGCGGGCGCGGATCAACGTGCTGTCCGAGATGCCTGTGGCTTGGCGGCTTCGTTTGCGCCGTTGGAGAGAATGGAATCGAAGCAAGAAACGTCGCGTCGACGGAGCTTATGCCCCGTCGCGCAATGATGAATACCTGTTGTATCAAACGCTGGTTGGAACCTGGCCATCAGAGACACTCGATGGCGCAGGCTGGAGAGCATTTACCGAGCGGATCGAACAATACTCGCTCAAGGCCGCCCGTGAAGCGAAAGAGCGCACCAGTTGGGCGAACAACAATACGGAGTACGAAAGCGCGTTAGCCGAGTTTATTCGCACGATTCTAGAGCGGGGTGTCGAAAATCAATTTTTGTTGGACTTTGAGGACTTCGAGCGTCGGGTCGCGCGGATCGGATTCAACAACAGCCTGGCGCAATGTCTGCTGAAGATGACTACGCCAGGCGTGCCTGACATCTACCAAGGAAATGAACTGCTGCAGTTCCGCTTAGTCGACCCGGACAACCGGCAGCCTGTCGACTACGAGCGACGCAGTCAATTACTTGATCAATTTCTGCGGAATGGAGACACTCAACATCGGCTGGCGAACCCCACTCGCGACCTTGTGACCAGCACAGATAACGACGCGGTCAAGCTGTATCTGACGTGGAAGACGCTCACAATTCGGAAAGCAAAAGCGCCACTGTTTCAGCGCGGGAGGTACGTTCCCATTAAGACGAGCGGAGAGAAGTCAGCACACCTCGTCGCGTTTGCTCGTGAACATGATGGGGAGACCGCGATCGTTGCCGTGCCGCGTCTTTGCGCCAAGCTTCTCGGCGAGAGCCTCGACAACGTGTGCGCTCCAGGGGTGTGGGGCGAAACAAAGTTGGAGATGTCGAGCAGCGGGACAAAATGCCTTCACAACGCATTCACGGGTGAATGCATTCCGTTGAGCGGCACGGGAACGCAGCTTCTCCGCGCTGGAGATTTATTCCGTTCTTTTCCTGTGGCACTGCTGCTGAGTGAGCCGCCGGGCGGGCATCAAGGAAGCTGCAGTAATCCGTAAGCAGGCGCAAGCACCCACTTGCGCCAAGGCGGCGGGAAGTGGGGCACCCCGTTTCGTTTAACAAAGCCCCACCGCTTCTTTAACTACGCTGCGATTCCGCGAGCCGCCGGCAAGCAAGCGGCAGGGCGGAGAGCGCCACGGCCACTCCGGGGCCGGCACGCCCTTAACGCGCCCGTACTCCGCTATCTCTTTGCGATCCTGGGCAAGGCAGAATGCTGGGCTGCCATTTGTTGCCGCGCAAACAAGCGGACGAAACTTGCCCCTAAGATTGCCTTGAGCAAGTCGCAGGCTATTGTGAAACTAAGGTTTACGAATCGGGAGCGAGCAGTTTGGAATAGCCATACTTCGCCAAGCGAAAAGACCGCATTCGCTGGGAGATTGACGCTGTTCTCAGACGTCGATCCTTCCGCCTGCGCCACAATTATTTCCGACGCTTGCGAAAAACGCCTCTGGCGTCGCCAGACCATCTTCTCCGAGGGCGATCCCATCCAGCAGGTACTGATGTTACTTTCTGGCTGCGTCAAGATCACGCAGTTAGGACTGAACGGCAACGAAGTGATACTCAGAGTCAGCGGGATGGGTGAGATGGTGGGCGACTTCGAGCCGTCCGCAAATTGCAAACACTCTTCGACAGCGCAGGTTGTTCAACCTGCGGTCGCTCTGGTGTGGGAGGCCGCAAACTTCGCAAAGCTCTTGGATCGCTTCCCGGCATTCCAGCGTAATACGGTTCATGCTCTTGGCGAACGCCTGCGCGAGATGGAGCAGCGCTTTCGCGAAGTGTCGACCCTAAATGTTGGGCCACGCCTCAGCAGCGAACTGATCCGCCTGTCAAACCGCTTCGGGTGCAGCGACAACGGAGATAGAGAAATCCACCTCTCCCGCGAGGAATTGGCGGAATTGACGGGGACGACTCTGTCCACGGTAAGCCGCTTGCTCTGTCGTTGGCAAAAGTTAGGGATCGTCAGTATCCGTCGGGAAGTAGTGCAGGTGTGCGACGTTGCCGCACTTACCCAGCTCACACAAAGCGACTGATTGGGCGCAAGTCAGAACGGGCACCTTTCGGCAGCAGACAATCTCCAGATCTGACACACAATTTGCACCCAAACCAAGCCGGTTTCCATTCACATCCTGTGGCACAACGGCGTATTCGAGAAGGAGTGGGGGAGATCAGAATGGTAAGGATAATTGGATTAACCGTCCTCGTATCCGCTTTCCTGCTGAGCCTGGTAGTGCAAGCACAGCCACAGACGGCTGATACACCCTATCCGCACATGATCTGTTTCAACGCACCAGCTGCGCGGTCGTATCTTCCACTCACGATCGCTAAAACCAAGTGGGTGTTGGCAGAAAAATCGAAAACTCAGATGTTCGACACAATCCAGGCGGCGTTCGACAGGAAGGAATTGCCCGCGCTGAAATTTGGCTCTATGTGCTCCATGATGTCGCAAGAAGGATATTTGAGCGACCGTGACGGGCACTGGCACCCACATTTGATGTTTTTCGTCCCGCTAACCGACGCCAAAGCCTGGGGCGCGGGTCTGCCGGGCTCTCCGATTTTCGCAGGAGAGGATACTCTGGACCGATTGACCGTGTTTCTGGTTCCAATCTCGAAGTGGTCAGACGGCACCGCGGATTCCGATAAAAACTGACGTCGATCCTCCTATTTTTGCTGCGATCAAAGACATCCCATCGGTGGGCTCGCGTGGGTCCTTTCCGGAGGCATGGCGGACGAACAACAGAACGAAGGGGATACGATTCGACGGGTGAACGGAAATCGCCTCGTCATCGACATTACCTTTACGTACGGTGTGTACGGTATGGTCTGCTGGGCCGATTCTCGCCAAACTGTTCCTCATGCATCCAAGGTGCCGCTTCGCTACTGAGGAAGGCAGCCATGGAAGACGATCGTGTCTACGAACTGCGAGTCGAGCTTAATCAACTACTCAGAAAGCAAGTCGAGGTTCTGGAATCACGAAGCCTCGGAACGGCAACGGATAGCGATCTCCTCGAATACGAGATCAGGCAAGAAATGATCCACGAAATGTGCAATCAACTCGCCCACTCCGTTTCGGGGTAGGCATCGGGCCGGTGAATGAGCCGTCTAGCACCTGGTACTCGCGTCGCTGTCTGGAGGCCCGTTATGAAAAATGGTTTCTGGATCGAGGTCATCACGCTTTGCGCCGGGGCAGCTTTTGGCCTCGCGCTCGCGCTTGCGGTCGTAGGTGCTGCCGTCTTGGCCTTCGGACAGACCGCCGAGCCAGCGCAGTCAGCGGCCCCACCTACCGACCGCCAGCAAACCTATGTTGGCATGGTGACCTGCTCGCGCTGTCTCGCCAAGCACTCCGCCACAATCGGGGCCACCGCCACCGACTGCGCGCGCCTCTGCATTCGCGGCGGAGCCAGTTTCAGTTTCGTTAACGGAGATCACACTTATCTTCTCGAAGGAGAGCCGGAGGCGCTGAGGCGAGTGGCTGGACAGCGTGCCCGAGTTGTGGGAGCTCTTAACGGCGGCACGATCACGGTCGCATCCGTCGCCGCAGGGACATAGCCTGGGAAGGTTCAGCAGTCGAGGATGAGTGATATGGCGATACGACGCCAGCCATGATGGAGTGGCTACCATGCAAGTGGTTGAGCCGTGTCAGCGAGCCACTCTGGCTTGACCTCTTTCAGCTTAAGGTGCTTGTGTACACCCTGAGCCATAGCCATCTGGCCCTTGAGAGTCAACATCTCCTCCGTGTTCCCTGATTCTGCTTCTCCGGTTTGTCCGAAGTCCAACCAATAGCCACCGGGGTCCGAACCCAAATCGAGCAACTTCGAATAGGTATAGCTGAAGTCGACCTGCAGGCCATGACCCATAGGATGACGCACCATAAGTTGGCCGGCATTGTAACTGCTGGTGCCGAGAGAGGACCACGCAAAGAGTGAGGAGAACTGAGGGTCCCAGTATGGAACCTGCGCCCTAGGACCGCCGAGCGAGGTAGGACAGTCGGGCGTTACCCCACCATTCGCTAGGTTGCTGCAGATCAAGCCTAGGCGAAACAGCGCCCCCACTTCCCGTCCCGGACGATTGGCCCCCACTAAATCCAGAGCCGATGCTGTTAGCGGCAGACCCACCCGTGTAAATGTTCGTCCGAGCGGCCGTGCGTCATCGGCCGGCAGGCTTTCGGACGCATTCACATTGCTAACTCTGATGCCGACGGCCACGCTTACACCAATATCTCGATTGACCAGGGTTACCGAGCAATTTGGGAAATCACAGCGGATGGAAAGCACGAAGCTGTAGCTGCGGGCGCCTGATCCGCTAGGCTCGGGCCCATAGCCGCGATCGCCTAAGCGTGGCAGAAGTCTGGGATCTCGAACTTCTCCAGGTGCTGCGTTTGGTAGGAGCGATGTGCTCCTAATCCCACGCTTGCCATGCAGTTCGGTGACGAATGGCGCTGGGATATCAATGATCTTTGGGACTTGCGCGATGAGAACGAGTAGTGGCTTGATGCACTCGATCGCTATAGGCTAAACCTGGACGGTCACAAGAGCCACCCCATAGAAGACTTCATAGATACAGGGGACCTGGAATATATCCAGAAACTTGGTATGCAGCAATGGTATGACTTCCTTAACAAGTATTTACACTGGAAATTCAGTGGTTAAGAGGAGGAGCGATGAACAAACACCGCCACAGTCGTAGGGAATTCCTGGGCCTGACAGGAGCCGGCTTAACCGGCCTTGCAAGCAGCAGTTTTCTGGGTGCCCCGGCGTTCAGCGAAACGCAGGGCACCGACGACGATCCACGCCACGCCGATCTGGTGGTATTCAACGCCAAGATCTATACCATGGATTCCCGCATGCCGACGGCGGAGGCTTTTGCCGTTAAGGGCGAACGGTTCGTCTTTGTTGGAGGCACAACAGAAGCCAAGGCGTTCATTGGCAAAGGGACACGGACCTTCGACGCCAAGCAGATGACGGTCGTGCCCGGATTCATCGATTGCCACAATCACGCGGGTGGCAACATCCTGCTCTACGAGGTCATCGTCGGCAATCCCTATGAGGTTGAGTTTGTCACGATCTCCAGCATCATCGAGAAACTCCGAGCCAAAGCTCAGAAGATGCCCGCCGGCTTTTGGGTTGACGGATACTTCTTCGACGACACCAAGGTGAAAGACAACCGCCAACTCAACGTGCACGACCTAGACCAGGTCTCAAAGCAGCATCCGGTATGCGTCCATCATCGCGGCGGCCACACCTCGTACTACAACAGCACGGCGCTGGAGTTAGCCGGAGTAACCAAGGACACTCCCAACCGGATGGGCGGCACCTACGACCACGACGAAAACGGCGAACTCAACGGACGAGTCACTGATCGCGCGCGTGACGTGTTCAACAACATTGGCCAACGAGAGACCTTCACGGCAGAGCAGGAGGAGCAGCGTGATCGCGACGGGCTGGCATACATCTCCAAACAGTTCGTCCGCTATGGACTGACAAGCGTTCACCACGAAGGCGGCGATTTATTTACGCTCCAGCAAGTGCGGGCACGCGGCGAACTACTGCACCGGGTGAGCTTTGAGACCAGCGGGGACATTTTGGAGGCAATGATCAAGAACGGTATCAGCAGCGGATTCGGAGACAAGTGGATTCGTTTCGGCGCCACCTCAGAGCACACCGCCGATGGCTCATTCTCCGAGCGTACGATGGCGCTGAGCCAGCCGTATCCGGGAACCAATCCTCCTTACCGCGGCAATATCACCGAAAAACAGGAGGATCTCAACGCCTGGGCGGAGCGCGTGCAGCGGGCGGGCATTCAACCCAACTGCCATGCGAATGGGGATGTGGCCATCGACATGGTGCTTACCGCGTACGAGCGGGCGCAGCAGACTGCACCACTTCCCGACGTGCGCCCAAAGATCACTCACTGCACGCTGATCAACGATGATCTCCTGCGGCGCATCAAGGCGCTTGGCGCAGTGCCTGCCCCTTTTACCACCTATGCGTACTACAACTCCGACAAGTTTCGCTTTTATGGGGAAGAACGCATGAATCGGAGCATGGCTTACCGTTCCTTCATTGACGCCGGAATTCGAGCCGCGGCCGGCTCAGATTTCAGCCCCGGGCCGTTCGCCCCGCTCATGGGCATTCAGGGCATGGTGACACGTACCGGCTGGAATGGAGAGATCTGGGGAGCCAACCAAAGAATCAGCGTAGATGAAGCCCTGCAGGTGAACACCATCAACGGTGCGTACAACTCACATGAGGAAGCGATCAAAGGATCCATCACACCTCGAAAGCTGGCCGACTTCGTCGTGTTGGCAGATGATCCTCACAGGGTGAATCAGGAGAAAATCAAAGATATCGAGATTGTGCGCACGGTCACAGGAGGCTCGACGGTCTATGAGAAATAGCCGCGCTCGCGCGTGGAATCGAACGATGTCTCTGCACCGCAAACTCACTGCGTCAGGCGTCCTACTGGGGATCCTGCCGTTTACTCCCATGCTCCCTGCGCAAAACCCCGCCGCCGACCTCGTCCTAATTCACGGCCACATCCTCACCGTGGATGCCCACGATTCAGTAGCCCAGGCCATCGCCATCCGCCGTGGCGTTATCGTGAAAGTCGGCACGGACGCCGACGTTCTGGAATTCGCCGGCAACGCTCCCGGCACACGTGTCATCGACCTCCACGGTCATACCGCCACGCCAGGCCTGATCGACACCCACGCCCACATCGCCGAAGGAGGTGTCGAGGAACTCTACGGCGTGAAACTCTCCGATGCCACTTCGGTGGCTGAAATCGTTGCCCGTGTAAAGGCCAAGATCGCTCTCGTCAAACCTGGCGAGTGGGTCACCGGCTCCGGCTGGGACGAGGGGAAGCTCGCCGAACACCGCTATGTCACCGCCGCCGATCTCGACGCCATCGCCCCCAACAATCCCGTCTGGCTCATCCACACTACCGGCCATTATGGAGTCGCCAACTCACTCGCCCTCAAGCTGGCCCACATCAACGCCGGCACAGCAGACCCCACCGCAGGCACCATCGACCGCGATGCCCTTGGCAACCCCACCGGAGTCCTCAAAGAAGAATCCGCCATGGAGCCCGTCACCAGCCTCGTCCCGCCAACCACTCCCGAGCAGATGCGGCAGGGGATTCTCTACATTCAGCAGGTGCTCCACAGCGAAGGCATGACCGCCGTCAAAGATCCTGACATCCAACAGATTCACTGGGACGCCTACAAATCCCTCCTCGATCAGGGGCAGCTCAAGGAACGCATCTGCGTCCTGTGGCACGCCGGTTCGACACTGGAGTCGGCCCGCAAAGCGCTGGCCGAGGTCAACGCCGTTCCTCGCCTGCCCTCCACGCTTGGCAATGACCGCCTGCTCTCCTGCGGCGCCAAAATCTACATGGATGGCTCCGGTGGCGCCCGAACGGGCTGGGTCTATGACGATTGGCTGCGAAACGCCACGACTCCAGATGTCACAAGGTCAGGCGCGGGCAATCGCGGCTACCCGCAAGTCGACCCTGCCGTTTACCAGGAAATGGTTCGCCTCTTTCACAACAACGGCGTGCCCGTCGGCACCCATGCCGTCGGCGATCGTGCCATGGATTGGGTCGTCGATACTTACAGCCTAGTCGAGGAGGAGCAACCCCATCCCGGCCTGCGCCACAGCATCATCCACGCCAACCTGCCCACTTCGCACGCCCTCGACGTGATGGCTAACTTGCAAAAGAAATACGACTCTGGATATCCGGAAATGCAGCCCGGATTCCTCTGGTGGATCGGCGACATCTATGCCGCCGGTTACGGTCCCAAGCGGGGCCAGCGGCTGGAGCCGTTCAGGACCCTCCAATCCCGAGGTGTTCTGTGGTCCGGCGGGTCGGACTACTTCGTCACCCCAGTGGCGGCCCGCTTTGGACTCTGGGCCAGCATAGTGCGCCAAACTGCCAAGGGCAGTTATGGCCTGCAGCCCTTTGGGATCGCCGAAAGCGTGAATATCCACACCGCCCTCCGCAGCTACACCGCCTGGGGTTCGCGCCAAATGTTTCTCGAAAATAAGATCGGTACCCTCGAGGTGGGCAAAAGAGCCGACATTGCGGTGTGGGATCGCGACCTCTACTCCGTCTCCGCTGAGCAGATCAAAAACCTGAAATGTCTGATGACGCTGCTCGATGGCGAAGTAGTCTACACTTCGCACGACTCATCCGTAACAACAGAGGTCCGCTAACCCAATCGCAGTCTTAGTCAAACGGCCGCAATCCCTCCTGGAGAAGGTGGGTCGTTGGCTCGTGAGGGCCCGCGGCCACAGCGGTCTGCTGTTGCAGGAACTCCGTGATCCAATTCAAGACGTGTTCCGGGAAAGGTGTGATTAGAAATAGAAAGCACAGAGGAAACAGAAACGATCGGAAAGTTCGGAGCCCCAGGCAAAGGATTACGCTGCCGATCCAGCACATCACGAGCGCAAATAGTGCTTAAAGATAAACGCTTAAAGAAAAGCGCCCGCTGGGCGACAGAGGCCAAACGTCCCACCTTGTGAAACCGCGTAAGACCAGTCAGCAGGATCAAGCCAAGCCATCGTTCCCGCTCGCAGGCGAGAGCCCCTCTGGCCTGAAAGTAAATCAGAGCAACGCTGAGCGGTAGGATAAGCAGGATATGGGTGTGCGCATTGCTGCTCAGAGCGAGTTTCATGTCCGTTGCAAGTGGGGTCCGCCAGATCGCAATCGACGCACAAAAAAGGCCGAGGAACTCGAGACCTCGGATTCGCCCCCTCATCGGATTCGATTCGATGAAGCCATCTACGTTACCGTATCACTTCATAGCTTCCCGGCTGGCTCTAAATTGTGTACCCAGATGCTCGGGTGGGCGCCAAAGGCTGCGCCGACATACAGCGCATGAAGATCAAAGGTGGGGGCCTCTATGCCCTCCGCCAAGTTGTTCACTGTCGCCGCGAACCCATCGGCCTCGAAGCCTATTCCCGCGGGTCCGACGCAGTCTGGTTCGAGCCGCTGCTCTTTAGCTCTTCGAACTGCTTCATCTCTCGCTCCGCTTCGGCCGTCTTGCCCTGCTTGCGGTAGAGTCCGGCCAAAGCAAAATGAGTCTGCGCCGCGAGTTCTCCCTGCTTCTCAATCGAAAGAAGTTCAAGCCAGGACTTCTCGGCGGCCGATGCATCGGCTTCGAGCCAGGCCGCCTTACCGAGGGCGTACAACGTTTCGGGCATCTGCGGCTGCAACTTGTTCGAACGTTCCAGAGCCGCTCGCGCTTCGCGCGACTTCCCCTGGTGCAGGAGTGCGTCACCGAGCCGGTAGGCCGCCTCCGCGTTTCCCGGTTGGAGCTTGGATTCGGCGCGAAACTGTTCCTCTGCCTGCGGCCATCGAGATGTCCTGGCGAATACCTCGCCGAGTTCCAGGTGGAGATTCGGCGTATCGGGCCGCAGCTTCAGAGCTTGTTCGTACTGTTTTTCCGCCTCGGGCATTTGCCGCAGCACGAGATAGTTTTCAGCCATGGACTGGTAAGCGCGAGCCGAGTCTGGATAAGCCGCCAACAGCGTATCAATCGATTGCTTAGACAATAGTCCGCTGGCCCGGCCCAGGTAGTAGAGGAGGTCGGGATCGTTTGCCCGCTTCTGCAACGCGGCCTGCAGGTTAGTGATCGCTTCCGCGAACTGACCAGTCTCGACCTGCGCAATCCCCAGCGCGCCCTGCTCATGAGCACGCTCAAGATGCGGAATCGCCTCAGCTGCATACCCCTGCGCCAAGAGCGCATAACCCAGAAGCTGATGGGCCGGAACCAGGTTCGTGTCCAACTCGAGAGAGTGCTTGAGCGGAGGGAGCGCATTCGAAAAATCGTGCTGCTCCATGAAAGCCTGCCCAAGAGCAACAAAGCCGGCGGCAAAAGTGGGTTCGAGTTCCGTGACCTTGCGGTAATCGCCGACCGCCACATCGAACTGCTTTTGGGTTTCCGCCCGGCGGGCGGCATCCCAGTGCTGCTGGGCTTCCGGGGAGATGGCTTGCCCGGCCAACATCCACGGCGCGCACAGCATCAGCATCGTTACAACCATCGTCGCGCGAACTACTGCCGAACCAATCAAGGGCGCTCCGGTTCGCGTACTTCGAGGAATTGATCTGCCTTCACATCATTCAAGACTTGGTGCACTCCGGAGGGCCAGAACACTTCTATTTTGGCGGTCTTTGCGGCACCCAGTCCGAAGTGCAGGCGTTTGTCATTAGCGGATTCATAGCTTCCCGCAGAGGTGGCAAAGCGAGTTTGTCCATTCACTTCGACCCTGGCACCGAAACCGTCGCGGTTGCTGCGCGTGCCGCGAAGAGTAATCGTAAGCCAATGCGCATTTGTGCCGCGATTCATAAACACCTGGGGATGGCCGCCCAGCACGGTCGTTACGACGTCGATCGATCCGTCATTATTAATATCGCCAAAGGCCGCTCCACGAGCGGCGACCAGCGCGGCCGTTCCCGGGTCGACAGACTCAAAGCGGCTGTTGCGATTCAGCGCCAACAACGTAGGCTCCAGATAGTGCAACGAGGGATCAACCTTTTCCACATTGTCAAGAACGTGGCCCTGCGCGACAAATAAATCTTTCAGCCCGTCATTGTCGAAATCTTCCAGGCCAACGCCCCAGCCCGAGGTTACTCCGGAAAGCATGGTCACGCCGGTTTGCAACCCTCGATCGCTGAACGAGCCATGTCCATCGTTGTGGAACACGGCGTAGGTCTGGCGCGGCAACGTGGTAACGATGACATCCGGCAGGCCATCGTTGTCGTAATCCTGAAACACAACGCCCATGCCGGACAACGGTCCGCCGTCCAGGTTGAGAGCGGCTCCAGCCTCCATGCCAACTTCCGCGAATGTGGCGTTGCCATTGTTGTGAAACAGGTATTGCCGCATGCCGTCGTTGGCGACAAAGATGTCGGTGAATCCATCGCCATCGTAGTCGGCGAAGGCGACCCCCAAGCCGTGTCCCTTCATGGCTGCTATTCCAGAGCGCGCAGTCACGTCCTCAAAAGTGCCGTCGCCACGGTTGTGGTAGAGCATGTTGGCCGTCCGTGGAAACTCACCCGGCGGGCAGTAGGTGTGAAAATTGCCACCGCAGTCCTTACTGTGTTGAGTGTCCCATTCCATGTAGCGAGTCACGAAGAGATCAAGCTTGCCGTCATTGTCGTAGTCGAAAAAGCCGGCCGAAACCGACCAGCCACCGCCCGCTACTCCCGCCCTCGCCGTGACGTCAGTAAACGTCCCATCGCCATTGTTGTGATAGAGAATATTTTTACCATAGCTGGTGACATATAAGTCAGGATACCCGTCGTTATCGTAGTCGCCCACGGCCACGCCCATGCCGTAGTTACCGTCACCAACGTTCGCTAAACCTGCCGGCTGAGTCACGTCGGTGAAAGTGCCATCCTTATTTTGCCGATAGAGGCGATTCCAGTAGCGAGGGTCGTGGCGGTCGAAGTTCTCAGGTGCTGACATGGGGTTTTCGATTCGGCCGCCATTCACCAGAAAGATGTCCAGTAACCCGTCGTCGTTATAGTCGAGCAGAGCGACGCCACCGGGCATGGTCTCAATCAGATATTTCTGTGGCGTGGGCGAATTCTCCAGAATGAAATCGATCCCGCGCGGTGACTTCACCTCCAGCAATGGCGCATCCCCGGGGACTGGCGCGAGAAGTGCAATCACACAGGCGAACTGTAGCAAGCGGTCCAGCATTTCAGTCAGGCTGCAGTCGAAGCTCTGCGAGTTGTGTGCTCGTCATACCGGCATCTAGAAGAACACTTTAAACGCGAACTGGACCAGTCGCGGGTTTGTTCCCGGAGCGGTGCTGGTGACGAATCCAAAGTTCGCGTTATTCGCAGTACAACAGGTTGTGTTCGGTGGACCAAACTGAGTGCGATTGAACAAGTTGAAGAACTCCACCCGAGATTCAATCCCTGCCCGTCCGTCCGAGCGGAAAAGAACCTTTTTGAAGACAGCAAAATCAAAATTGTTCACGCCATGCGAGCGCAGCGACGGATCGACTCGCGGTTCGTCCCCGAATGTGAAGTCGGCAGGAGCAGTAAAGCACACCGCATTGATCCACCCGCTCAGGCGGGCAGTAATTGGTCCGTTTGATGCCTTGTTGCATCCTGGCACCACATTTGGACGTGAGCCCGTGCCAAACAGCGTAGCATCGTTGGCCAGTCCGTCGCTGAAAACCAAAGGGAAGCCTCTCTGGAGCGTCGCCACCCCGTCGATTCCCCACCCACCGATTAGATTGTTCAAGGCACTGCTGACGTTGGAAAGATATTTCATGCCTTGTCCAAAGGGAAGATCCAGCACATAACTAATGACCAGGCGTTGGGGTACGTCCTGGGAGGACAGAGAGCGCTCGCCTCGCAGGTTATTGTTATCCTGGATCGCGCCGACGCTGGTCTCCAGCCACGAGGTCAGCGTATCGGTGTTGCTGATAAGTTTGGAATTGGTATAAGCGACCAGAACAGAACCCGCGCCTGCGAATCGCCTCTTGGCCGTTATTTGCAATGAGTGATAGATGCTGACAAACGACCCTTGTCCAGCCAGTTCCACACTGGTGTATTGCGGATACGGTCGCAGCAACTGTCCGACCGTAGTCGTGGGCGCGGCCAGGGCTAGCGCTTCCCCATTCACAAAAAAAGGATTACGCACAGAATGCAAAAGCGTGACCGCTGATTTCCCTCCAGCCGCAAACTGTGCCGCCGCCTGGGCCAATAGCGCATCGGAAATCTGGTTGGTCTGCTGGGAATATTGTTCGAGATGTGTCCCCTTGGAACCGACATAAGCCGCCGACAATGAAAACCCAGCCGGAAGCTGTTTTTCAACACTCAAATTCCATTGCTGGGCGTAGGCCCCGGGATGATGAGAGCGATCCACCTCGGTGATCGACTGCACGACCCGGGTCAGGAATTCCTGAGTGCCTCTCGTTCCGAGACTGCGGCCGGGCGGGGGAGAAATGCCATCCGGGAAAGGCAGCGAAATCGAGTTATATGGATGAGTCCCATCGACGGTTCCCGTGTAGGTTGTGCCAGGAGCGTTGACCATGTCATTGATAGGATTCAAAGCGAACGAGACGTCGCTGGGAATCCAGAAGATTCCGTATCCGCTGCGAACAATGGTCTTCGGCGTCACTCCGTAAGCTAACCCAATCCGGGGCCCGAAATCGGTTTTCGCAAGCGGCAGATTGGTGCGCGTTCCGGAGGGCACGAGAAACACATCGCCCCTCACTGGCGGTGAGCCTGACGGCAGAAGCTGATTGAGGAAGCTTGGCGCGTTGGGATCGAAGTATGAAAGGCGGTTGTAGCGCTCCGTCCAGGGACTCTGGAGTTCGTAACGAAGGCCGAGATTGAGGGTTAGTTTTTCCGCCAGGTGCCAGGTGTCACTGAAATAGAAAGCTTGATAAGACTGCTTTCCGGCGGTAAAGGCAGGATCGACGGCTTGAGCAAAGAAATGGTTTTCGAAGTTGCTGAAATTATCCGCATAGCCCAGAAGAAAATCGGCGAAAGGAAATCCGCTGAAACACGGCTGGCCGGAAGCGCAGAAATCGAAGGAGCCGCTGGCCACATTGGTCTGGGCATAATTATCGTAGCCAGCCTCGAACTGTAGTCCGAAATGGTAGCGGTGATGGCCCCGAATGAGAGTGAGACTTGGAGAAAGGTTGTATTGCGTATCGCGATCCTGAATATAGCTTTGTCCCTGTGTGCACATAATATTGTCGGAAAAATTGGCGACGCAGGGTGTCGGCGGAGTGCGCATGAAGGGCGGCACTGCCGCGTTGTAGCTGGCAGGCCAGCCAATCGAGGTCAAATCAAACCCGGCGTTCGTCGGAGACCGGTTGTACTTGAAGCGGCTGAGGCTAGCGTTGAAATCAAAGACCGTGGTGGCATTGATGTTGTAGTTGTAGGCCGCGACTCCGGCGTTGGTCGAATATTTTTCCGCACATCGATCTGCGCACAGTCCGTCCCCCAGGGGATCGATTGGAAGATCCTTTACGCTCCAACGGCTGTAGCGGACGAAGAGGCGTTGCCGCATCGTAATATCCTGGTCAATTCGCGCGACCACTTGGTCCTGATTACCGCCCGTGGGAGCCACCGTGTTGAAATTGTTGATGGTTCCGGACCGGGTCACAATTCCGCCAGTGTTGGGTGTGGGCCAAAGATCGAGGAGCGCCTTCGATGTGGGGTTAATCCGGTTTGTCGGAATGACATTGCCACGAAATTGAACGGGCCTGACCGTGCTCCCCGGACATGCGCCTTGAGCGTTCACCGTACCAGCACAGGGATCCACGATAGGAGCGTTGATCGTCGAGAAATTCCCCGCCCGCTCCTCGGATGTGGGAACGGTTGTCGTGAATGGTTCCCCGGTTCGTAGCCGGAAACCCTCCCAACTGGCAAACCAGAAGATCCGGTTGTGCCCGTCGTCGGCCGGAAGGCGCAAAGGACCGCCGGCTTCCGCTCCGAATTGATTTTGCACCCACGGGGGCCGCGGTTTCCCTGCGGCGTTCAGAAAAAAATCATTCGCATTGAAGATGCGGTTGCGCAGGTATTCGTAAGCTTCCCCGTGAAGGTAGTTCGTCCCACCTTTCGTGCTCAGGTTGGTTACTCCTCCGGCGAAACGTCCCCATTCCGCTCCCAAGTTGCTGGTCTGAACTTTGAACTCCTGGATGGAATCCTGAGTGGGAATCAGCACCGGCAGGTTGATATAGCCGATATTCAGTGGCTGGCCGTCGAGATATTCGGCACTCTGATTCCCAAAGGAACCACTTACCTGGTAATTGCCCCACCCGAACGGATTCACGCCAACGGGGGTGCCCGTGGAACTGCCTTGGGGAATCACGGAAGGAGCAAGGACAATGAGATTGAAAACATTGCGCCCGTTCAAGGGCAGTTCGTTCGCCTTTCGTTGCTCGACGACCGTTCCAACCGAGGAGGATTCTGTATCGATCGGAGAAGACTCTCCCGCGACGGTGACGCTCTCGGAGGCAGATCCCAACATCATTTCAAAGTTCACTTCCAGTGCGTCCTGCACGTGGAGAATTACGTTGGACTGAATCACGGCCTTAAAGCCGAGCTTTTCCACCTCGATTCGATATCTTCCTGGAGGCAGATTGGTTACATAGTATTCGCCGATTTCGTTGGTGAGACCCAGGTAGTGAATCCCCGTACCCGTATTGATGACCGTGACTGAGGCCGCCGTGATCACGGCCTTTTTCGGATCCGTGATCCTTCCTGTTAAGGACGCATGAGTCGATTGCCCATGAACTGCGATCATGAACAACAAGCCGAAGAATGACACCTGTAATACGCTTCGCATCAAGCCCCTGATTTCGCTCGCCACCTGCTCCACTGATTCGCTGAATCTCAGACACGCAAAGAGCGAACGCTAGCACAAGTCTTCGCTAGCTCGAAAGAAAATCAACCACCACTATCCAATCCATTGGATACGGCCCCGATCGCAAAACTGTACCAGTCTCGGCCAACCATAATTTTGACTCTCCAGAGCGTCTTTTGTTCTGGAAAGTCGTTTGCCTTCTGATGTATGGTTCGCCCTAGGTTCTGATTCGCGCCGTAGAATCGGTGTTTCCGCTGGTGTGTTCAGTAGTTGTGGGGTTTTCTTACAAACGGCTGCCTCTCCAAAATGAGCTCTCCCCCCAATGGGCGCGCACTCTCATTCCCTGTGGTATGGGGAGTCGGAAGGGAAGGTTGTCTTGCTGGGCCGCAGCCCACAGAAGTCCGGTCTCCCAGCGACGAGGAACTCATGGCTTGGATACAAGCCAAAGATTCCAAAGGCCTCGACCTGCTTTACACCCGTTATTCGAGGCTGGTTTTTGGAATCGCGTTTCGGATCGTGAACGACAAGAGTGAGGCAGAGGAAGTCGTCCAGGAGACATTCTTCTCTCTTTACCAGAAGGCCATGCTGTTTGACCCTGCCAAAGGCAGTGCCAAAGGGTGGTTGGCCCAGATCGCCTTTAGTCGCGCTCGCGATCGCAGAGCGCATTTGTTGCGCAGAGGCTTTTACTCTGGTACAGATATTGAGTCTCTGGACGATACACTACAGGGGCCGGACGACATTGAGCGCGAGGTGGGTCTCAGAATTGATTGCTCGCAACTTTTGACTGCGTTTGAAGATCTGACCCAAATGCAGCGGAAGACGCTCGAGTTGTTCTACTTCCAGGGTCTAGAACTGAGAGAGATCAGCGAACGGCTCAACGAGCCCTTCGGCAATGTCCGTCACCATTTCTATCGAGGTCTCGAACGACTGCGCAAGAGTCCGGCGGTAAAGAGGCTCCGGGAAATACACAATGAACAAAAATGAACGACTGGATCACCACCAGAAGTTCAAGGAACTAGCCGCACTAGCTCACAGAGGAGCGCTTACTGATAGCGAGCGGCTGGACTTGGAACGTCATCTGCAAGTCTGCAGTTCTTGCCGGCAAGCGTACAACGAGTACGCCGTGATCAGCACTGAGGGCATGAGCTTTCTTGCGGCGGCTTACGGTTCCAACCAGGAAGGCGAAGACTGGGACGATCGCGCAGTGCGGAAGAAGCTGTTGGCTCGTATTCGCAAGATCGACGACCCTGTCAGTCCTGTTTCAAGAGCTAAGGTGCTGCACTTTGACGGTGCAGTTCCGCCGGGAAATGTGGCACGGCTTGGTATTGGGGTAGTGGCGGCTTGTGTCCTGATACTGGTCGGCCTAGGTGCTCATTGGCTAGGCGGTCACAGCCACGCTGTTGAGGGGCCGGCTTTGTCCGTATCATCTGGGCATACGCTGGATCTTGCCCCCGAACAAAAGGCTTCGGACGAATTGATCTCCCTCCGGACCGCGCAGTTGTCTCGACTAGAGACCCAGCTTGCGAGCAGTCAACGGGAAGTCACCAAACTGCGAGATGCCTTAAACGCAGCCGTATCACGTTCCGCTGCTTTATCAGCCGCGAAAACCGAACGCGATGAGCAATTTCGCCAGGTACTAGAAGAGCGCGACAAGCTGGCCAGCCAACTCCGTGACGCCGAGCAATCCTTTCAACTCGTAGAGGCTCAACTTACAAGCCTGCGAGCCGAGCACGATCGTACCCTGTTGCACACAACCTCTCTGGAATCGAGAGTCGAAGAACTGACAGCCGCGTCCCGCGATCAAGAACGCAGACTCAAAGACAACGAGCAATACCTTGCCTCTGACCGTGATATTCGCGAACTCATGGGTGCTCGCAGGCTCTACATCGCCGACGTCTTTGATGTTGACAGCGGCAGCCGCACTCGCAAACCTTTCGGGCGCGTCTTCTATACCCAGAGCAAGTCCCTTATCTTCTATGCGTTTGATCTCGATCGCCAGCCTGGAGTCAAGAATGCAAGCGCATTTCAGGTTTGGGGAAAAAGAGATACTGAATCAGGCGAGAAGAATCACGCGATGAATCTCGGGATTCTCTACATGGACAGCGAATCGAACCGGCGCTGGGTTCTTCGCCTGGATGATCCCAAACAACTAGCCGAACTAGACGCTGTTTTTGTTACGGTTGAGCCGCAGGGCGGAAGCCAAAAACCTACTGGCAAACCCTTCCTGTATGCGTTGTTGCGAAGAGAAGCCAATCATCCCTAGACACGCGGCGGCGAGGTCCAGCGGGTGGCAATTACTGCGGTCGCTCGCTTAAAGCAAACTCGGGTCTTGCAGCAGTCCCTTCCCATTACGATCGATTTCAACTGGTACATATCCTTTCCTCGGCGCGTAATTGTTTTTGGGGACACCTCAAAAAGACCAGTCGGGGGTTCGTGTACCCCGGCGAACGCTTTTGAGAGTTGATCCAGAATCTCATTCCAACCTTTTGGGGGAGACCATGTTGTCTCGTCGCTTCGCCGCAGTGTTGTCACTTGGCGCGCTTCTCTGGATGTCCAGCCCGTACTTGAATGCACAATCCACGTATGGCTCAATTTCCGGCGTGGTGACCGACCCAACCGGGCTCGCGATTGCTGGCGCCAAGGTAACTTTGACCAACCTCGGCACGGCCGAAAAGCGAACCGAATCCAGCGGCGATGATGGGCACTTTACGTTCGTCAATTTGTTCCAAGGTCAATATCGAATTGACGTCGAGAAAGAGGGATTCAAACACTTTGCTCGCCCGAGCGTGGTGGTTCAGGTGCAGCAGGATACACATATCGACGCCGCTCTAACTGTTGGTCAAGTCACAGAAGTCGTCGAGGTGACGTCGGAGACCCCATTGCTGCAAACGGAGTCCTCCTCTTTGGGCCAGGTGGTTGAGCAACGCAAGGCGGACGAACTGCCGCTCAACGGCCGCAATATCTTCAACCTTATTACGGTCTCTCCTGCGGCCGTTGCGCAGGGAGGGTCGGGCGGGTCGCCAGTCGGCCAGAATCCCTTCAGCTGGGGCAACTACCAGGTTGGAGGGTCATTCGCCAACCAAGGCGCTCAATATCTGGATGGTCAACCGCTGAATATCGGCTACATCAACCTGCCCATCATCATTCCTACCCAGGACTCAGTTGGTGAGTTCAAAGTGCAGTACAACAACCTGGGCGCGGAATGGGGCAAGTTCTCCGGCGGCGTCGTGAACCTGAGCACCAAGTCGGGAACCAACGCCTGGCACGGTTCGGCTTATGAATATTTCCGCAACAAAGTGCTGAACGCTAACGAATATTTCAACAAACAAACAGAGCTGACGAATGGTCAAAAAAATGTCGCTCCGCCGTGGACACAGAACCAGTTTGGCTTCCAGCTTGGCGGACCGGTGATCAAAGATAAAACCTTCTTCTACGTAAGCTGGGAGCAATACCGGCAGCGCACGGGATCTCCCTTTACTACTACCGTTCCGCAGCCCGCGATGCTCACGGGCGATTTCTCTTCTCTCTGCACGCTGCCGGTTACTGAGGGTGGGGCAGGCGGCACTTTCAGCGGCGGCTTGTGCAGTGCCGCAGCCGGGCAACTTTACGACCCATATAGCGTGAACCCAGCCGGAAAGCGTCTGACGGCTTACGCAAACAATCAAATTCCAAGTTCGGAATTCAGCACGGCCACCCAGGTGATGTGGAAAAAATATTTCCCTTCGCCAAATCTTCCCGGCGATGCGGGGAATTACCTGAGCGCAGCACCGTCCGGGGGCAATACCAACGAGTTCGTAGCGCGCGGAGATCAGAATCTTGGGTCCAACACGCGATTGTTCGGGAGATTTGCCTACTTCGGATTGACTGATTTGCCGTCGAATCCGCTGGGAACGGGTCTCTGCCTAGATCGTTGCGCAGAAAAGTATCACACGAAGATGATCGTGATTGGCGTGAACCATTCGTTCACTCCGACGACCATTCTCGACGTGAACCTATCCGGCAGCCGGTTCGTTTATGGACGTCAGCCACTTCTGTCAGGGTTCGATCTTACAACCTTGGGCTGGCCTTCAACCTACAATACTCCCCCAAGCTCAATGCGAACCCCTCCGACCCCGGCATTTCCTTTTGGGGGCGACGTTGGAAGGACGCAAGGGAACAGCGCCATTGGCGATCACAACAGCCAGTACAACGTGACACCCGCGTTCATCCTGATTCGCGGCAAACACACCATTCAAACCGGCGCGCAGTTCGAGTACGGGTACGACAACTACTTCCAGACCAACATCGCCAGCGGCGCCTTCGCCTTCGGAGGAAACTGGACGACTTCAACTGGAGGCGTAAATCTTGTTTCCAATACCAATTTTGCATTTGCCGATTTCCTGCTTGGCCTATCGCAAAATCAGGGAAGCTTCGTTAACCAAACCGAGGGCGTCGCTCAGGTGCCGGCCCAGACCAAGGGCCTGCAAGTGTACCGTGCCCTGTACGTGGACGACACGTGGCACTTAACGAACAAGCTCACGGTGAACTTGGGGCTTCGTTATGAACTTCAGGGCACGTGGTCCGATGCCTACAATCGGCTCTCTTACTGGGATCCGAAGGCGACCAATGCCACGGTCACGGGCTGCGGCGGAGCTGGAACCAGTTGCCCCGGCGAGGCGTTCCTCGTAGGTACGGGCCGCAACTCCAGCAAGAACAACATCCCGATGGACAAGAAGGCATTCTCTCCACGCATCGGCTTCGCCTATGCCTTGGACCAGAAGACCGTGATCCGCGCAGGGTATGGCATCTTCTACATTCCGAACTACGTCTCATTCGGGCTGAACCCCGACAATGACGTCGTCAACCTTGCTAGCACGCCGCTCCACGCTACGCCAGATTCGTTTATAACTCCCACTGCCATGCTGGACGGGGCCGGTTGCTCGTTTGGCTTCACCGGCAGCTCGGTGTTTCCATTACGGGGATCAGACTTGTTCGGCTGCGCTCAGTCCGGCCCTTTCGGGAATTCTGGAATCATCGCCCCACCTGGACGCAACTTCACGGGTCTGGCTACCCCGAATATATCGAGTTTCGTGGCCGCCAACGGCAACCCCACGCTTGCTCCCTATTATGGGATTAGTGGACACGGCAATCCGCAGTACGGATACGTCGAGCAATGGAACTTCGACATCCAGCGTCAGCTGCCTGCCGGTTTTTTTGCGGACGTGGCGTATGCCGGCTCGCACGGCGTTCACCTCGAGCAGTATTCAACAAACATCGACCAGCTTCCGGATACGCTCTGGTCGCAGGGCGCAGCACTGCTAACCAAGGTCACAAACCCCATGCTGGGGACGAACCCAAATACATCGCTGAATGGGGCTACGGTTCTCGCTGGTCAGCTGGAACGGCCCTATCCGGAGTACAACGGTCTGTCGTTAGCCGGATTCGGTTGCTGCAGCAGCAGCTATAACTCTCTGCAGGCTACGGTGACGCGCCGCTTTCAGGGCGGCGGTACGTTGCTGGTTGCCTACACTAATGAAAAACTCATGAGCAACACTGATACGCTTACGAGTTGGCTCGAAGGGCCGACCGGTGGTGTTCCCGGCGTGCAGGACTGGAACAACCTGAAGGGAGAAAGATCTCTCTCTGCCCAGGATGTTTCGCAACGCTTGGTGATCAGCTACGTTCTCGACCTTCCTTTCGGCCACGGCAAGAGGTTTTTGTCAGGCATGAGCGGATTGGCGAACGGCGTGGTTTCCGGTTGGGGTGTCGACGGCATCACCACATTCCAACGCGGCTTCCCGCTGAAGATCAGCTACTCCGGTTCGACCGCGCTGGAAGCCGCAAACCTCGGAGTCGCAAATATCCGGCCTAATGTTGTTTCGGGATGCGACAAGAAAGCCGGCGGCAACCACCTCAGCCAGTGGTTTAACACCACTTGCTTTGCCACTCCTCCAGACTTCGGACCGGGAACAGAGTCGCGGGTTGATCCCGTACTTCGCGGCCCCGGAATCAACAACTTCGACTTCGCGGTCTTCAAGAGAACTCAAATGGGGGAGAGGATGGGAATTGAATTCCGAACTGAGTTCTTCAACCTGTTCAACCATCCGTACTTCGGTATGCCCGCGACCGGGCTCGGAGCACCCCTCTTCGGTGTGGTCAATTCAACCGTTCAAGGCGGTGTTGCGTCTCCAGAACGCTTGATTCAGTTCGCACTGAAATTTGTTTTCTAACCGGGTTGGCGACAAATCTTCCGGGTCTGCTTCGGCTCACCCGGAGTAACTCAGCAAATCATCCTCGCGCCGGAAAAATCATTCCGGCGCGGCTTCTTTTACTGCGCTTCTTCTGTCAAGATTGCTTCCCATGAGGACCATCCCTACGCTTGATTACTCCGACGCAAAGCGCGCGGTCGATCTGATCGTCGACAGGGCGACCCAGACTCAGAAAGCCGTAGTAGTCGCAGTAGCTGACTGCCGCGGCGAACTCATCGCCTTTGCCCGGATGGATACTGCCCCTGTATCGTCCGTCGTAATCGCCATGAATAAGGCGTGGACGGCGGCGCGAGCTGGCAAGCCAACACAGGACATTGGAGAGAGAGTCAGGCATCCGGAAAAAGGGCACGACATCTCGTATTACGGCGATCCCAGATTTGTGGGCTGGGGCGGGGGCATTCCGGTCTTGAAAAATGCTGAGGTCGCCGGTGCCGTCGCCGTCAGCGGATTGTCATCTAATGAGGATGCCAGCCTGGCACGACTGGGAGTAGATCTGATCATGCATGACTTGTAGCCACTCGGCGAGACTGTTGAGCAGCCCCCTGCAACAAAGGCTTAGTTTCGCTTGGACAAACTGACACGCGAGGCTTCTTGATTTCGCGCCAGACAAACTGCGTCTCACTCTTTATACCATCTCTCACGCCGGAGCTTTCGTGTCTCTTGTCAGTCCCTTTCCGTTCAGTGCTTGACGCCCGTGCGCCTGGCGGCGGAGAACGGGAACATGAAGGCGACCATTAACCTGGCAAACACTTTCCATCTCGGGATTGCGGTGAAGTCCGATTCCGCCCTTTCTTGCATGCGGCTTCAGGTTGCATCCGGCGCTGTGGTGGGGATGTGGGTCAATCTCTTCACACCCCTTGCTCGGAGATCAGCGACCGCCAACTCAACCAAGCGCGTGAGCAGGCCTCGGAGTGGCGAGCGCAGCAGTATCTTGAGGTTGCTCCTTCGACTGCGGCCTCGTCGACTTCAAGCCTATTCTCCTCTCGCCGATGTGCCCAATATTTTTTCGCACACCGTTGTGTGCTGAACACATTCTAAGTTTTACTTCCCTGAGCCTGTTCTTCCGTGAAGTGTCCAAGCGTCAATCGTGCGTGCTAGCTTGGGCCACTACAATGTCAAACCGACAGGCTAACCAAAGCGGAGATCACTTCTTCATCACTCCGCACCGAGGCATGAGAGTCGCTCGTGCGAGAAATAGGTGGAATGTTCCAAACCAGGATCCGCCGTCTGCAAGACATAAAATGGCGGTCCGACCCGGGCCGGCGGGGGGGCGCAGCTGGTGTATCTTCATAAACCTGATGGCTTACAACGCCTTCATCTCTTACAGCCACACTGCCGATGGCACGCTGGCAGCTGCCCTTCAATCGGCCTTGCATTCCTTTGCCAAACCCTGGTACAAGCTGCGTGCCTTGCACATCTTTAGAGACCAAACTAACCTCGCGGTGAATCCTGCGCTCTGGTCCAGTATTCGCGATGCCCTCGATCAATCATCGTTCTTCATCCTCCTTGCTTCTCCCGAAGCGGCGGCTTCGCCCTGGGTTGCGAAGGAGGCCGAATATTGGATCGGCAAGAATGGACCGTCGCACGTCCTGATTGTCCTTACCGGGGGGACTCTAAGGTGGGATCACGTCTCGGCCTTTTTCACGCCGGAGCACACAACCGCTCTCCCAACGAGTCTTCTTCGCGCCTTTCCTGAGGAGCCTCTGTTTCTCGATGTTCAATGGGCGCGCGACGGTGCCACCCCGCTCCGCTTGCGCGAACCGCGCTTTCACGAAGCGGTCCTCCAACTCGCTGCTACCCTGCACAATGGTTCAAAAGACGAACTCGATGGCACGGATATTCGCAACCAGCGGCGCACCCGCTTGCTCGCAGCCGCTGGCCTTATCGCCATTCTTTTGGCATTGCTCTTCGGGTTTCGTCAAACTCGTGTGAGCCACGAAGAATCGCGCCAAAATCTCGCCGCGCGCCTCGCCGCCAACTCTGTCAGAGTCCTCACCGACAGTCCGGATCGAGTTTCCGAGGCCGCGCTTCTGGCCATCGAATCTACCCGCATCAACCCTTCCTTCGAAGGAAACAGTGCATTGCGGGCGGCAGTTTCCCTCTTACCAGCAGACGCGCAATCTTATGCACCAGAAAGCCCAGACCCGGCGGAACGCGTTCGCGACATGGCATTTTCTCGCGACGGCGCTACCCTCGCCGTAGCGCGCGACAACGGCTCCACTCAACTCATCGACGTCGAAAACAAAAAGCCAATTGGATATTTCGCCCCGGACGAGGAGCCTGCGGCCAGCATCGAACTCCCGGGCACTTCTCAAAGCACGTCGCGGGACAACAATGCAGCTGTTTCCGTCGCGTTTAACTCCTCCGGTTCGCTGGTCGGGGCTGGCGCAGGCGATGGCGTCGTCCACATCTGGACCTTTCCCGGAGCGCGCGAATTATTACGCATTTCCCACGGCGTACCGGTTTCCCAAATATCGTTCCGCCCCAAGGCTAACCAACTTGCGACCGCTAGCGACGACGGTCATGTGCGTATTTTCGACATCGCTCCGGCCGCCGTTGTGGCCGACTTCAAATGTCCGGACAAAATCGTTTCCACATCCTTTAGTCCCAGCGGCGATCTCCTCGCGGCCCTATCATCCGAGGGTGTGATCTCGGTTTTCGATCCAGTGCAGCGCAAGCTTCTTCGTACGCTGGGCGGCGGTGACGCCGGCTTCAACTTGGCATTCAGCGGCAACGGCAAACGCGTGGCTATCGCCAGTGGCGATTTCGCCTCAGTCTGGGATGTAACCACCGGTCGGAGACTGCTGAACGCCACCCATGCCGCTTCGGCCGAAACCCTCACTCCGCAGCAATGGATCGTTAACGCCGCCATCAGTTCCGACGGGGAATTCCTGGCTTATGCAGCCCGCGGAGACAATTTGGCCCGCGTTTGGAACGTGGAGACTGGCCGCCAGATTCTCGAACTAAAACACAACTCCGCGGTTGCAGCCGTCTCCTTCAATGCGGATGCAACAGAACTCGGCACGGGTTCATACGACGGCACTGCGCGCGTGTGGGAACTCCCTTCTGGACGAGAACTAGAGCGCGTCTCACATGCCGGCGGCGCCGAAGTGGTGGCTTTCAGCCTTACTGGCGGCCGCTTCGCCGCGGGTGGCATGGACGGTTCGGTTTCCGTCTCCGCGGCCAGCCGCGCAGACCGGCCCGCCTTCTTCGATCTGCCCGCCGACGTACGGAGCGTTGCCTTCAGCCCTGATGGCCGGCGCTTCGCTGTGGGCACGATGTCAGCGCACTCCGAGCCCCTGGTGAGAATCGCCGAAATCGGCGGCACTACTCTACGCGACATCGAATGTCACGGCGCTTCCGCTATCGACAAGCTCTTCTTCGTCGATCTGAATCACGTGCTTGCCCAGTGGAGCAACAAGCTGTTTCTCATTGCTATTGACCAACCTAAAGTAACTCGCTTGCCTGACGTCCCTGGAGAATTGCGGATCGATCCATCGGGTAAGGTGCTGGTTAGCCAACAGGACAGCGTTCGCCGCCTATACACGTTACCCAGCCTTCAGCCGACAGCATCGCTGGACAGCCCTTCTTCCGGTCGGCTGCGCGCAGCAGCCGGCGAAGGCAAGCTGTTGGCCTTCGAGGCAAATCAACCGCCAAACAAATTTTGGGTCGATATCTGGAGTGTCCCCAGCAAAGCCCGCGTCAGCCACGTTCCTCTGCCTGCTGAATTGACTCACCTCGCCTTCAATCCATCTGGCACGATCCTATTCACTGCGCAGAGCGAAAATTTACAAGCCTGGGACATCCCGTCGGGCAAGCGACGCTTCTCGCTCACCGCCAGCGGCGACATTGACCGAATCGTTCCTGATCCTTCTTCCGCCTCCTTCGCCACCATTGCTGATGGACAACTCACTGTGTGGGATGCCGTCACCGGCGCTCGCCTTGGGCAACTTCCGGACGCAGGCTACCTCCGCGCCGCCGCTTTCAGTCCCGACGGCCGCTATGTGCTCGCCGGATACGAAGAACGGTCCTCAGCGCTTTGGCTCTGGCGTTCGAGCGATCTGCGAGATCAAGCCTGCGCCCGCCTCACTCACAACCTGTCTCGCGCTGAATGGGAGCGTTGGTTTCCCAAACAACCTTATCGTCAAATTTGTGCCAATTTGCCGCCCGCGAACTGAACCGCTCACGTTCAGCCACCCATCTGTTGCTCCACCTTCGCGAGGCGCTGCTCGAAGTCTGTTTGCTCGATCGCCGCGAAGCAACTCTCGAAACTCGTGGGAAGGGACGTCAAAGGGTGCGTCGTTCATTATCGCGAAGCCCGGTAAACCCGTTGTAAAGGTGACGGCCCTTAGCGCGCCAGCGGGTGCTCAAGTCCGCCGATTCGGCTTTATGGCGGGACAGATTTCCGTGCCGGACGACTTGATCAAATGGGTCGAGAGGAGATTGAGCGGATCTTTGGTGGCGGCAAATGAAACTCCGGCTCGATACGCACCTTCTGTTCTGGGCCGCTGGTGCACCAGATCGACTGTCCCGGGACTTTCGTTCCTTGATCGACGATTCAGAGCGTGAGCTTCTGTTCAGTGCGGCCAGTTTGTGGGAAGTAGCGATCAAGCGCGGGCTCGGTCGGCATGATTTCAGGGTGGACGGCCGGCTACTACGTGGCGGCCTGCTCGACAATCGCTACAGCAGGTTGCCGATTGTCAGCGATCTCGCTGTCGCCATCGAGCTTGCCGACGCTTCCGTTCGATCGTGTGTTGGTGGCACAGGCGACCGTGGAGGGTGTCACGCTGCTGTTGTTTCGCGCTTGCAGGTCTCGGCCGTTGCGCCTGCGACTTAGCCACCATCTCCCGTTCGCGATCAGGACAATACCATGGGCGGCCTCGCCCTCGATAAAAGGTCCAAGGGGCGGCGCGGTAGGAAAGTTACAGTGTTGACTCGTTATCGGGATTCCGCCGAGGTCAATGAAGCTAGGGGCGTGGACTCACTTCTCCGCGGTTCGGCGGCTGCGTCAAAGCAACCGCTGCGCCGTTTGCGGTCCACATCCATGCGCGGCGCCCTCTCTCGTTAACGATGACGCGAGCCTCGCCGTACCTCGATAGTCGGTTTAGTACCGTGGATACCGAGGCCAACGGATCCCTGTGGTGTATCAATAATGCAGGATTCCGACGCTCAATCTCCTGGCAGACCTCTTGACTCATCAGGGGCCGCTTGGACTCCATCAATACTAGACGGCAGGTTTGGGTAAATCCCCGTTGTCGATTACTCGACCTTTGATCGACCGATCCCGACAACTCTCCCTCGGCGACCTGATTCCCGAAAAGGTTAGACAGCCCGCTGATGATTTGCTTGATCGTACCAATCCGCCTCAGGATAACTGCCCTCTGCTGTAAGAGGGAGTGGAACTCCCGGTGCATGTCCGCTAACACTCTGTCGACATGAGCTCCGCTGGGTTCTTGCGCTGATTGGGGTTCCGGCATGATTTCTCTCCCTACTTGTCAAGTACGATTCGCTTACTCGACTAACCAACAAAAGCTCTAGCGTTTGTCTGTCGCTTCTAGTCGCTTCTAAGACACGGAGTGTCCGCGAAAAGCTTTGTTATCGAAGATTGTCCATCATTCCGGCGCAGAGTAAAGAGAGTGGGGATGGATGCATGCCGCCTTGGTTCGGCTCGATGCCTGGTTGTGATCGCATGCAACGCGGTCGATGCGCCTCTGCAAGAGCTCGCAGTTCGTTGAATCGCGTTTTTCAGCTAATTCAATGCGTTAGCGACTCGTCCGAAATGGAAGACTGCGAAAGTGGGCGGCACCGTCCCAACAACATACGACGAGTAGTCGTCTAGTTATCTGTACGGCAAGGCCCACATCGTCACTTTGAAAGCTCCGGAGTTTCATAACGATCCGCCGTTCACCATACAGATTCACATAGAACGATCACAACGAATGGCTGTGAATGTGGATCTCGACGGTCAAACAAATCATGCGCTCATGCGACTCTGTCTTGGTTTTGTCCCCCAGTTATGTGCATCCGTACCACACGTTCCCGCTGCGCCTTCCCTGGTAGCTTGCCTGCACTGTACAAACATCAGTTTCGTTTCTGTACTCGCCCAAGCTTTCTGGCTCTGAGTAGCTTCACGAAGGAAGCTCTTTCTTCGCGCGCTGATTTCCAGCGTGCTTCGAACGCGCCACGAAAGCTTAGGCATGCTGAAAAGCTCTTGCCAATGATCTTCCAGGAGGCTTAAGCCATGCGCATATGGAACCAGATCCGCTGGGTTCTTGTGACCTTCCTTCTTCTCGCGGCCGCCGTGCTATATGAGGGCAGTGCCTCGCCCGCGTGGGCCCAATCGACGAATACTGGCACGCTTGCCGGCACCGTGACCGACGCAACCAATGCGGTTGTGAATGGCGCCACGGTGACGCTAACCGACAACGCAACGAAAAATTCACTCTCCGTCACCAGCAATGAAGCGGGGCGATACATCTTCGTCGACGTGGGGCCTGGAACTTACGATCTGACCGTCGCCAAGCAGGGCTTTTCGACCAGTAAGGCCCAGACCACGGTCAAAGTAGGAGAGGCCACCACCGCGAATATAACTATGCAAGTGGGAGGCGCCAATGTCGTGGTAGAGGTGACAGCCGTCGGTAACGAATTGCAAACCATGAATGCCACGGTCGGGAATACGATCACGGGCGTTATGTTAGAAGCGTTACCAAGCCTCGGGCGCGACGTAAGCACATTCCTGACGCTGCAGCCGGGCATCAGCCCTGACGGCAGCGTGGCCGGCGCCGCAGTCGACCAGAGCTACTTCTCGTTGGATGGTGGCAACAACACCAACGATATGGACGGCAGCATGAGCGTCTACACCACGTCATTTGCCGGCGACCCAACCGGCGGAATTGCTAATCAGAGCGCCGGCGTGGCGGCTGGTGCGACCGGTGTGATACCGACTCCCGCCGATAGCGTCGAGGAGTTCAAGACCAATACGGCGAACCAGACGGCGGACTTCAACAGTTCAGCCGGCGCCGAGGTGAAGGTGGTTACCAAGCGCGGAACCAACGCATACCATGGCACCGCTTACGAATATTATCTGGACAACAACTTCTCGGCTAACACCTGGGACAATAAGTTCAACGCGATACAAAATGGCACCCCGAATGTACCGCCCAGCTTTCATTACAGCCGCTTCGGTGGCGCGATTGGCGGGCCGCTCATTTCCAAGGAGCTCCTCGGAGGCAAGACTTATTTCTTTGCGAACTATGAGGGCTTCCGCTACCCAAACTCCACTCCCATCAATAAGGAAGTTCCTTCCGCGAACATGAAGCTAGGAATTCTGCAAGATCCTGCCGGCAACCTTTATAATTTGCAGGCTCTGGATCCGCGGGGCATAGGACTCAGTCCTGCGGTTCACCAACTATGGCAGTTCGAACCTGCCTCCAACGCCGCCTGTGCCGCCGGCCCCCGTTGTGACGGACCCAACGCGCAGGGATTCACGGCCAATGTCTCGGTTCCGCTGAAATCCAACTTCGGGGTGCTGCGGTTAGACCACGACTTCAGCAAGAAGTGGCACTTCATGTCGAGCTATCGCTACTTTAAACTGACCCGCGCCACCATCGACCAGGTCGATATCGGGGGCTTCTTCCCTGGCGATAAGCTAGGCGTTCCATCTTCCCAATCCACGAATCCGCAGGCGCCTTGGTATCTGGTGGCCGGGCTCACCACCAACATCAGCTCGAACGTCACCAATGATATCCACTACAGCTTTTTGCGTAACTGGTGGGCCTGGGGTCGGGCTGGGGACACCATTCAGATATCCGGACTCGGAGGAGCGCTGGAGCCGTTCGGCGAAAAGCGCGACGAAGAGCTCGCGCCCTTTAATGTCAATACGCAGCAAACCCGTACCCGCTTCTGGGATGGGAAGGATCACATGTTCCGCGATGACTTGACCATGCTGCATGGGAACCATCTGTTCCAGCTTGGCGGCATCTACCAGCATAATTTCAACTGGCATCAGCGCACGGACAACGGCGGCGGCATCAATTACCAGCCGGTGTACCAGCTCGGCACAACGGCCGGCGCGGGCACTGGAGTCACGCTTACACCCCCGGCGGCTTGGCTCGCGAATGGCGGGAGTGCCAGCATTTGGGGTCGCGAGGCGGCGGCGATCTACGGCATCGTTTCGGCATCGCAGATCGCCTACACCCGGTCCGGACCCAATCTGACCTTGAACCCACCGCTTACTCCGGCGTTCGACCAGAGCACCATTCCTTACTACAACGTCTATTTCAGCGACACCTGGCACATGAAGCCAACCTTCACCCTGACCTACGGTCTGGGTTGGACGCTGGAGATGCCTCCCGTCGAAAAACAGGGTAAACAGGTCGAATTCGTCGATCAATCAGATCAACCGATTGACGTACAGGGTTACATGGCCGCTCGCCAACGCGCTGCGTTGCTTGGGCAGGTATTCAACCCGGACGTCGGCTTTGCCCTGGTGGGCAATACCGGCAACGGCTTGAAATATCCGTACAATCCTTTCTACGGCGAATTCAGCCCTCGGATCGCCGCGGCCTGGAACCCTCGATTTGACAGCACAGGTCTGATGGGGAAATTTTTCGGCCACGATAACACAGTAATTCGCGGCGGGTACGGCCGTATTTACGGACGCCTAAACGGCGTCGATCTTGTGCTGGTGCCTCTGCTGGGGACTGGCTTAATCCAGCCGGTACAGTGCCTAGCCCCCACAAGAGGGCCAAATCCGACGTGCACTACCTCTGATATAAACACGGCCTTCCGCGTCGGCGTCGATGGCAACACTGCACCGCTCGCGGCGGCCAGTCCAACCTTGCCTCAACCGGACTTTCCCGGCATCAATGCTGCTTCTGCGGGCGCTGGCGAAGCGCTGGATCCCCATTTCCGGCCCAACGTCGTCGATTCATTCGACTTCACCATTCAGCGACAGTTGACAAAGAACGTCACCTTGGAGGTCGGATATATCGGTCGGCGGGTCACTCACGAGTATCAGCCGATTAACGTCAATGCCGTGCCTTACATGATGACCATCGGCGGCCAGCGGTTCGACAAGGCCTACTCGAATTTGGTGCTCCAATACTGCGGCGGCATGGCCGGCCTCGCCGGTGGAAATTGCGCCGGTAACGTTGGCGCAGTCACAGCCCAACCGTTCTTCGAAAAGACGCTGGCCGGTACCGGCTACTGCAATGTAGCGGGCGCCGCGAACTGCACTCAAGCAGTCGCAATCAACGAAGGCAATGCCGGCACCACCAACCTCAGCAGCCAGAACGTGTGGAGTCTCTGGAGCGATCTGGACAACGGCGGATTCAATCCGGCGGTGCTCCCGCGGTCTATGATGAACACGCCGCTCGCCGGCACGGGCCAGGCGCAACTGTCGTCGGGCGTCGGCATTAACGCCAGCATTGGCCACGGAAACTACAATGGGGGCTTCGCCACGGTAAAAATGGCCGACTGGAAAGGCATCACAGCACAGTCGAACTTCACCTGGTCGAAGGCATTGGGAACTGGTTCGGTAGTTCAGGCCACAAGCGCGGATACTGCCACCGACCCCTTCAACCTCGGCGTTATGTATGGCAAACAGGCGTTCGATCGCAGGTTCGTGTACACCATGTTCGTCGTCTATCAGCCGCCGTTCTACAAGGGACAGTCAGGAGTGCTCGGTCACCTGCTGGGTGGGTGGACTTTTGCTCCCCTGTTCGCTGCCGGCAGCGGCCAGCCGTTACCGGTTGGCACGATTAATGCGGGTGGCTCATACGGCGAGGGAGACTCCAATAACTTTTCCGCCAATGGAAACACAGAAAACGCGGTTCTGATTGCACCCTATACGGGAGGCAACTCGGCCCACCTCACGAAAGGCACGCCCGGCTTCGGCGACGGCGGCTTGCCCGTCAATCTCTTCGCCAATCCGCAAGCTGTGTACAACAACTTCCGCAACCCCATTCTGGGATTGGACACGAAGAATTATGGCTGGGGCGTCCTGACTGGCCTGCCCTACTGGAACATGGACATGAGCGTTAAGAAAGACATCAGAATTACCGAGCGGATCAGTTCTGAGTTCCAGGTCGTCTTCACCAACGTCCTGAACCACGCGCAGTTGCTCGATCCCGTGGGACTGGCCGTCGGCAGTCCCGGATCCTTTGGCAACTTGCCGGGCGAGGGCAACGGAACAAACAATAGCGGTCCCTATACTCCAAGGTCTATGGAGTTCGGATTCCGCGTTCGCTTCTAGTCAAACCGCGAGGTGCCGCCAGAATGGCACCTCCCTCAGAGCAAAGGCCGCGCGCAAGTGCGCGGCCTTAGTTTTTTACTGTGCAGCAATGCAACAACCCTGCCACCCTTGTGTTAAGAGTCCATTCTTCGTGTTAAGAGTCCATTCTTCGCCGTTAGCTTGGGATTTGGCGGACACTGAATGATTTGCTCAAATTCCACGAATGGCGGGAATTTGACCACTAACGCACATGAATTAGGGACTAGCGTGGGTGGCGTGAGCGGTCTCGTGGTCGTCAAGTGGATTAGACTAAACAGACATTGGCCCGCCTTGCTAGAGTTTACGCCGGGGCGGGGTGATGCAACGTTGATCCATTTACCGCGTTCCCAATGCAACTTGAGATGAAGGTCCGTTGCGAGAAATGTGGAACGGCCCTAGAGGCGGCTGGGGAGGCGTATATCTGCGCGTACGAGTGCACTTTCTGTGCAACCTGCAGCTCGGAAACAAAGGGAGCCTGTCCGCATTGCGGCGGAGAACTCACTCGCCGACCAAGGAAGAGTGGGGTTCCAGCCGGGATCGAGACCCATGACTTGCAAACCATTCACCCACAGCGTCCTTGGTTGATATGGGTCGTGAGTTTCGCGGTTTGGACGTTTTTGGCCCTTGTGGCTACGGGATCGATTTATGAAATGTATCGGGGGGCGGGGCGCGGCAGCCTCAAAGACATTTTCTTTCTCCAAGTCAGCCACATGTTCCCCTATGCTCTTCTTACTCCTTTCGTTTTTGCAATTGCTATCCGGTATCCGGTGCAACGCGGGAATTGGGTGCGGCCTGCTCTCTTCCATCTCGCCTGCGGCGTCGCATTCTCCGCCATCCACGTAGCGATGAGGGCCATAACGCCGTACGCATTCTGGGACCCGCAATCGCGCACATGGATGTCGGCGATCTGGGATGCCCACGCCCACGCGTTCCGGGTCCAGTGGCCGCAGCTTCAGATGCTGTTCTTCTCGAACGTACTCGACGACCTCACTGGCGTCTACTTGCCGATCGTCCTTATCGCCCAGGCGATTTCCTATTACAAAATATCGCGAGAACGTGAGATTCGTACCTCCCAACTCCAGATCCAGCTGACAAAGGCGCGTTTGCAAGCGCTAAAGAGTCAACTGCAACCGCACTTCCTGTTCAATACCCTGCATTCCATTTCCGCGCTCATGCTAACGGACACGTGCGCAGCCGACAGAATGATGACACGTCTCAGTGATCTATTGCGAATGGCCTTGGAGAGTGATGCCACCCAAATAACCACGTTGAGCCGGGAACTCGAATTCGCCAATGGGTATCTTGAAATCGAGAAGGTTCGCTTCGAAGAGCGGCTGAAGGTTGTGCTGGAGATCGCTCCCGACACCCTCGACGCGCAGGTGCCGACCTTGCTCCTGCAGCCGCTGGTGGAGAACGCGGTCAAACATGGCATCTCGAAACGTTCCGATGGAGGTGAAATCCGAATCAATGTCACCCACGATGACCGCAACCTTTATCTGAGGATAAAGGACAGCGGCCCTGGACTCGACGGCGGGCATTTTGACCAGAAGAGCGGGGTGGGTTTGCGGGCGACACGCGACCGCCTCGAGACACTCTACGGCAATGAACAAAGCCTAGACATACGGGAATTACCGGAACGTGGTGTAGAGGTATGTGTGTCGATACCCTTTCGCACTGAGCCCCGTCTACTAGTGTATGACCTAGTCTCCGAAGGTCGGGAATCCGCGGCTGGACACACAGATGGCCCCTGACATCCGCACGATCATCGCTGACGACGAACCCCTCGGACGCAAGAAATTACGCATCCTGTTGGCCGAAGAACCAGGAATTCATGTGGTGGCGGAATGCCCGGATGGCCCGAAGACCATTGCGGCTCTGAGGGACTACGAACCGGATTTACTTCTGCTGGATATTCAAATGCCAGGCGCGGACGGTTTTGAGATCCTGGAAAGCGTCCCACCAGAACGCTTGCCGGTGGTTGTTTTCACGACCGCCTACGATCAATACGCCCTCCGCGCATTTGAAGCGCACGCCTTGGATTACTTGCTGAAGCCGTTTGACCAGGAACGGCTTCATCGCGCGATCGAGCGCGCCCGTATGGAGATTCTCAAGGCAAAAGACAGCCAGGTAGCGAGCCGCATCCTAGATTTTCTCAACGAAGCGAAGGCGAAATCGCCGGCAGAAAAGCGACTGGTCATTAAGGCTGGAGGCCGGGTCGTGTTTCTGGACCTCGAGGAGATAGAGTGGGTCGAAGCGGCGGCGAATTACGTAAAGTTGAACGTTGGCAAGGAATCCTACTTGTTGCGAGAGCGGATTGGCCGGGTCTCCGAGAGGCTCGATCCCGCGCAATTCGTTCGCATCCACCGTTCGGTGATTGTAAATGTTGGGAAGATTAAGGAACTACATCCTTGCAACAGTGGCGAGTACATTGTAGTACTGAAGAATGGCAAGGAGTTATCCTGCAGCCGCGGCTACCGTGCCGGTTTGCAACAGTTGATCGGGAAGGATCTCTGACCAGCAGCAGTGCCTGCAATCCTCCCGGGCCCATCTGGCGGCAGAGGGTCGTCTTCAGCGGCCACCGCCAACGGTACCGATCAAGACCTTCTCATACGGAGTTCCGACCGCCTCGATCGCGGCCAAACGTATAGTCTTGCCGTCAATCACAACCGTGACCCAGCGCTTCAAATACCGCGGATCGATCGCCCGCACTGTATTCGCTGCCTTCCTTGTGCCGCTTGGCCACTCAAGGTTGGCGAACGGAAAGGGAAGGATGGGATCCTGCGAACCTCGTGGTTGACGGCCCGTGACAATGGCGCTCGCGGGCCAAGTCTTTGAATAACAGAGGCGGGCAGGCTCCGGTCTATAATGCGCGACCACTGTGGGCTGCAAAGCAAATTCAAGCCGAGGTCGCCCTGACGGCAAGCGCGTGTCACGAAGAACTTTCCGCCGTCAGAGAAACAGCGGGGCGTGCAGTGAGATACTTAATGAAGATCACCTCGTTTTGCGCTTCGTTGTAAAGGAGTTCATCCGCCGTGCTGCGAGATATGACGATGCCGAATCCGCCGGGGCGCATCCCGAGTTGATCGCGGACGGAGACATGTGCAACCGGTTCATCCGTCGGTTGACCTATTGCAGCGTGGGCCAGGCCTTCAAAGTGGAAACCTGAGCCTGGATCTGCCAGGCGATACAGAAGAATTCGCGAGGAGCGTACATAGGCAATTCGCACTTTGCGTTTCGGATCCAGTTTTCCTCCCCACTCGACGGCGTTGAGTAATAGTTCCCTGAATGCCGATCCGATCGCATCGCGCAGGTCGTTCGGGAGATCGACTTCCAGGTTCGTTAGAAACGAGTGAACGCGTTCAGCGGCCTCACGAGTGCAGGGAATAAGCAGCTCCACCCAGTGCTTGGAGGCAGAAATGACTTCAATCGGCTGCGGAGAAGCGTTTTGCTTGAGAGCTCGCCTTGGCATCCGTACCACCTTCTTACTTCTTAGGTTCCCAGGAATGCACATCTCGGTCAGTATAGTACTGTCTGAAGGGAACCCACATTGAGACGTAGTCGTTCATGGGATCTCTAACTGGAATTTCGACACGTACGGTGTTAGTGTCAGAACCAAATGGGCAACGGGGCCCGCATTCTTCGATTGGTCGTCGCATCATCTGCAGACGTCAAGTCTGAGCGGGACACTATTCCAGCAGTCGTCCAAGAACTCAACAAATCGGTTTGCGTTGATCGCGGCCTCCGTCTGGAGGTGATGCGCTGGGAAACGGATGCTTATCCGGGCTTTCATCCGGACGGGCCTCAAGGCTTAATTGATCCGGTGCTTCGAATCGAAGATTGCGATGTCCTGATCGGCATCTTCTGGAAGCGTTTTGGCACTCCAACCAAGGATTCCGGCTCAGGAACTGTGCATGAATTTCAGATTGCGTACGAGGCATGGAAGACGAAGCGGTCACCGCAAGTCATGGTCTATTTCAATCAAAAGCCTTACTCTCCCCAGTCGAAGGAAGAGACTGATCAGTGGGGCCATGTGCTCGAATTCCGGAAAGTGTATCCGAAAGAAGGGCTTTGGTGGCTTTATAAGGGAACCTCACAATTTGAAAAACTCGTCAGAATCCACCTCACCAATTTTCTCAGGGAAACCTTCCCTGTCAGCTCGCCTTCTGTAGCGCTGACACCGCTTAGAACACCTGCATCAAAGCGCACTGCTGCTAATTACTTCAGTGTGCAAGAAAGGATGATCGAAGAATATGCGCGCACCTTCGTGGGCCGTGCACATGCGAGAAATACACTTCAAGATTTTCTGGAAAGCCACGAGCGCGGTTACTTCGTCGTGCGCGGAGGACCCGGTCAGGGAAAAACGGCATTTTCGTGTCATCTGGTGAAAGAACTGGGACTCCCTCATCACTTCATCAGCCGCACGGGCGGTCGGGCAGATTCGCGGCTCATTCTTCGCTCTCTGGCCTCGCAGCTTCTCCAAGTGTCTGGCGCACAAGAAACGCAGCCGGAATCACTCTCTGAGCTGACAAAGGCATTTGAGGAACTCTTGCCGGTCGCGGTTGAAAATAAGAAGAGAGTTGTGATCGTCATCGACGCGCTCGACGAACTCCCCGCGAACTCGAGCAACGATCCCCCTTTCCTTGTCACCGACACGCTGCCGAAGGGCGTCTTTTTTGTCGTGACTTCGCGGCCAACCGATCGCTTAAACCGACTGCTAGAACGCCGGGTTCCTTTCCAGCAGCAGATTTATGAACTCGGGCCCCTCGAGGCGTCGGAAATGGAGGACATTCTGCGATCAACCAGCCCTGGTATTGCAACCTCCGAAGCAGAGCGCATCGCAGAAGCCTCGCAAGGAAATCCACTTTATCTGCGTGCCGTGGCGGATCAACTACGGATCAACCCAGCCTACAACTTGCAATCGCTGCCACCCAGCATTGAAGGTTTCTTTCGGAATGCAACCCGTGACATTGGGGAAAATGAGATCCTCAGCGAGGTTTTGGGGCTGCTATCGGCCGCTCGCACGTCGCTGTCGCTTCGTCAATTGGGGCAAATCGCGAACAAACAACAGCGCGAGATTTTCGAGCGTGGTATTCGACCTGTTCAGCCCTTCCTGCTCGAGCTCGAGGGCGCATATACCTTCTACCATGCGCGGTTCCATGAATTCGTGACCCGAAACATCTTGTATGAGGATGAACTGCGGACGTCCCACCGGATGATAGCGGAGTGGTTGCAGCTCCCACAGAACCGTGTCAACGACTATCGCTTAGGTTCTCTTGCCTATCATTTGTTCGAATCTGGCAGCCCCGAAGCGCTGAGCAGGATCATTGACGAACGGTTCCTTGAGGAGAAAGTGCGGCGCCTGGGTTACGCGGTGTTAGAAGACATCGAACTTTGGACTCGCGCCTTACTGAAGATGGAGGATCCGGCGTTAGTCGAGCGATGTGTGTCGCTCGTGGAGAGTCTCCGAGCCATCATTGGCGGAGACATCGTCCAAAATGCTGCCAGGGTTGTTCAACCCTATCGTCCAGGCCCGGAAGCGTTTCGAACGCGACTTATCGAGCCAGAGATTCCCGCTTTTCCCGGGCTGGACGTTTACGTCGGAGTACTTCCAAAGGCCGAGGTAGCAGCTGACTTTTTCGAGATCGTTCCAATGCCTGGCCGCCTCGTTCTAGCAATAGGAGACGCGCCTGGCATTGGCCTTAAGAGCGCGTTCGTTGCCCGCTTCCTTGGCAACCTGTTCCACAAACTTACGGAGCAGGCCAACCCAGTCAACCTCCCGAAGATCCTAACCGAGTTGAACTCGATCATTTGCGGCTACGACTATTTTGAGAGGGTATCGATGCAGTGTGTCGAAATCACTCCTACCTCTGGCATAATGCATATCGCAAATGCCGGTCACCCCTATCCCGTTCATTACTCCGCCCGAACAGGAAAGTGTGACATCCTGCCGCTCCGCGGAGAACTTCTCCACGGTTCGTTCAGCGAGTCTGCCAAACCGGAACTGTACGAGGAGTATGGATTGAGGATTAGTCCGGGAGACGCGTTCGTCCTGATAACGGACGGTTTGACAGAAGACCATGTAATGGCCGGAGATCCATATGGCTACCGTTTCACCGGGATCATTCAGACACACGTCAAAGAGGGAGCACGAGCGATCGGGGAAGCCATGTTAGACGACTGGAAACGGCATGCGCGCGATGAGGATGCCGGAGATGACGTAAGCGTGATTGCCATTACTGTCATTTAAGCAGCGCGGTGAGTCTCAACCACTCAAATCCTTCTGCACTTCGGAGATATTGTAGGACGCGAGCTGAAGTTAGCGATCTAGAAAGTGCAAAAAGATTGGTAACCGGCTCGTTAAATGACGCAATCTATAAATCTCATCGTACGCGGGCCAAGGTTTCGGACGAGGAAAGTGAAGGAACTCCACTCAAATGCTTCTCACAATATCGACACGCTCGGCGGATGATGTGATCATCGTGGATTTGGATGGATCCATCACATTGGGACAGGAGAGTACTGCGCTGCGCGATATCATTCGATCACTACTCGAAGAAAATAAGAAGAAGATTTTATTAAACATGGCGAAAGTGAGATACATTGACAGTGGTGGCAACGGTACACTCGTCTCCGCATATACCGCTGCTCGAAACGCGAACGCAATCTTGAAATTCGTAAATCTGACCCGCAAAATTCATGACTTATTCCAAGTCACAAGACTCTTCACCGTCTACGAAGTATTTGACGATGAGGCGAGCGCAATTCGGTCCTTCCAAGCCCCTCTGCTGCGCTGCTACTGCCCGGTGTGTCGATCTCTCGCTAAACCTCAGTTTTGCCGAAAAGACGATTCGCAAGTCCACTCTTGCGGCAAATGCGACTCACAATTTAGTGTTTCCTACTCGCAACCCCCGCAGCGACAGCTTCTAGTTATGCGTCTTCTGATGCAGACGTACCGGGCCGAATATGTTGAGGTTTCTTGCGGGGCAGCGTTTACCGTCAGCATCGTGGGGCGCCTCGACCTGTTTTCCTTCCCGACACTAAGCAGGATTTGGGCCTCCATTCCAACTCCTCGAAAGGTTCTGATCGATCTACGGCGCACTAGCGAAATCGATAGTTCCGTTGCCAATGCTCTCCTGCCTCTCGTAGAAGGTGGGAAGGGGGATGGCAAAGCAGTGATTTCGGTGGAAGGTCTTGCCAAGAATTACTTGGGTCTGTTTCAGGTTCTTCCTCCGATCTACACCAGCCGCGGTGAAGCACTCGCGGCAATTGAGGGTATCGGTGATGCACGGCCATGGACCGTTGCAATTGATTCTCATTGATCGAGCAATGGCCCTACCATCGTCGGCTTCTCGGCAACGTAAGAAGATGGAGCTGTTTCTGGTTGATTTCGTCGAATGGTCGAAGTCGTTGGATTCCAGCGTTGGCAAATCGCCGATGATTTTATCGGTTTGACCGAATGGCTACATACAACCGCCTAGCCGATTACTTCGGACGTACATATACTCACACAGACACCGCGCAACGGACTTGACTTTGCGGCCGACTCTGGTAAGGTAAGCCCCGCTCAGAGGGTCGTCTATCCCTGCTTGAGGCCGGATTCTGCGCGTCGGCATCCTCAGCGGCTTTGCCTGTTGAATTGTTGTCTGATGCCCGCACCTGGAACCGGTCGAAGAAGTCTCTCGAACTCATAAGATTGTTAGAATGCCGTCCAGCGAGAGTAAAGAACGGAACGATTGTAGGTCAGCATTGACGAGCAATCAATGCAGCAATAGAGCGAAGCCTTCACAGCCAAAGGGGCGACCTTGGGCTCGCCCCAGAAACCTGGGCGAGGATGGCGACACGGACGACTAGTTAGACACCGCTTCGCAGGTTGTTCCGCCGACGGTATAGTGCCAAGGCTGCGCAAGCCCGCGTACCAACGCCTTACCGTTTAGAATCCGCAACTTGGGGCAGGCAATTCGATAAGGCAAGATGCGATTCTCCATACTTCACATTTCGGACCTGCATCGCGATCTCAAGGATGAGCTGGCCAACGGCCCGCTCCTAGAGTCACTCATCCAGGACATTGAACGCTACAAGGATCAAGTACCGCCAATTTTGCCTCCATCACTATGCGTTGTGAGTGGTGACCTCATCTATGGAGTCAGTCCCAGACACCCCGATCCTGCAGCTGAGCTTGAGCGCCAATACAGCCAAGCGGTCGGATTTCTGATCTCCTTGGCCGATGCGTTCTTCAACGGAAACCGTGAGCGTGTTGTGCTGATGCCCGGCAACCACGATGTGTCGTATCCGGCGGTCATGGCTAGCGCGACCCCCATAGACATTCCGGCGAGCCAACGAAAGGCGTGACCGGCGCCGGGCCAGACCGCTTTCTTATGACGAAGAAGATCGGGTAAAGCATTTCGCGCCACCCCTGTTGCGGATGCTGATTACACTGCTTGCAGATACCGGGCTGAGGGTCAAGAAAGAAGCCCTGCCTCTAAAGTGGACCGACGTATCGTTCGACTCGGAGCCCGCGTGCATTCGTATACGTGATTCGAAAAGTGAGGCCGGAATACGCCCAGTGTGGTTGACAAATCACTGTCGTGACGCACTAATACGTTGGCGTGAACTGTCAGGTCCGGAGCATTCAGCCTTTGTTTTCCCCAGCCCGCGAAACCCGACCGTTCACTTCGTGGATTACAAGACTGCTTGGCGGACTGCCGCGAGGAAAGCTGGACTAGCGGACCGACGTATTTATGATCTCAGAGCAACACTCGCAAGCCGCGCAAATGTGTGCCACGCCACTGACTTGACAGTTGCCCATCTGCTCGGCCATGACAACACTCAAATCCTACCGACCTATGTACGCCCGCTTGACGAAAACACCAGAGCGTTAATCGAGGCCATGGACAGAACTCGCAAAGACCAGCGTGAGGGATCAGGTTCCATCAACTGACCGCTATCAAGCACCGCGATGCCTCAGAAGGTCAGAGATCGCGCAGATTTCTATCACATTTTTATCACAGCGCGGCGGAGCCGCAACCAAAGGGTGCGTTGCCGCGAGCTTTCAGCGGTCAGCGCGCTTGCCTTTTAAAGAGCGTGACGCTAACGCATTTAGAGTCATATGCTTGGCGAAATTCTTCGCGGCCTGCAAACATTTTGACTGTTAGTAGTACAGCAAGCTTTTCTTAACCCTAGATCTCACTTTGACACTCTAACCGCGAATGCCCTAACCTATTGAAAGTAAATGGCGGAAGCGGATGGGAGTCGAACCCATCGGTGACAGGATTGCCTGCCACCCGCCGGTTTTGAAGACCGGGACGATCACCGGACCGCATGCGCTTCCGCAGTGAAGAAAAGCTATTCCGTTCCAACCGCTTATATGACGCGGGGTCCAGCGAAATTCGGGGGCCCCGTTCTCGTCCCGTGCTCGATAAAATTCGCGCATGTCGAACGATAGAAACCGCAAGCACCAGCGGGGCTCGATCCGGCTCCGCGGCTCAAGCTTCTATATAAGGTACTACGGCGGCGACCGAAGACAGAGGACCGAGTTCCTCTGCAAGCTCGACGAGAAACACCGCTCCAAGACCTGCAGGCCGGGTGAGCGACCTCGCGTCGACACGAGCCTCACGGAGGAGCAGATCGGACGGAGGTTCGGGAGGATGAGGAAGTTCGTGCGTGATCTGATTGACAACAATTTTCCCTCCTGGGATGACTATCGCAGGAGGCGCGAGCGGGCGGGGGATTTGAGCGTTTTGCTGGCCAATCCTCGGTAACCAAAGGCTGAAGAGAGCTACTCTTCTATCTACAGCTGACATTTAGCAGGAAGGAGGAAGGCTCTGTTGTGTGCGGCAGATCCTAGCAAGATTCCGCCCAGCAATAGAGTCTGTTAGCAAAAACTGCACGAATCAGAAGATGGGGATTCACGGTCGAAGCTGATAGTTGACCTGTATCTGCGTAGAGACAGCGACAGATTGTCCCATCAGCAGGTAAGGCTTGTACTTCCATTGACGCACGGCGGCCACCGCAGAACCCGCCAATTCGATTGGGCCGTCGAACCAGCTCAAGACCCGTAATGTCGCCGGTCTTGCTGATCTCTGCTTGCAGCAGAACCGTGCCCTGAATGTATGCAGCGCGGGCGTCGGCCGGATAGGTGGGATTGACCTTCTTAATCAAGAGGCCTGACGTAACCCCGCTCGAAGCTTTCACTTTCTCGGGCTGTGTTGCATTCGGCTTTGAGGGTTCCCCTTCTGCTGCGCCCTCTTTCGGCCCGTTCGATTGCGCGGATCCCGTCGCACTTTGCTGAGGCAAAGGTGTGATTGAGTTGAGCGTAGCCACAATCACGTCTAGTCCTTTCTCTTTTGGCGCACCCGCATTCCAGACCAGCAAATGGCCGTTGGCCGTCGTGCAGATGATGCACTGATGACGCCCTCCAACACCGCGAGCCAAATTGACACGGTAGTAGTCGCGGCCCGCTATCGAGAACTCTTCGACGCCGCCTTCAGGCTGGTCCTTCTTCTCCTGAGCGTGGGCAATCATGGCTTCGAGGCTCTTCTTGCAATCGGTCGCAGGCTGCCGATAAGCGCGCAGGGAAAAGAAAGGACTGGTCTCCGACAGACTCGATTTTGGAACGTACACCGCAGCCAGTAGAACGTCGAAATTCGGCGCGGGGTTGGAGGAGGATTCAGCCTTCCGACGTAACATCTCCGTGGCTCGGACCCAATCGTTCGAAAGCGGGTAGACGAGTCCGAAATCTGTGATTGTGAGGTGCGACTGCGCTGCGTCGGCTGGCCTGGGGACGATCTGCGAGAGAGCCCGCACCGCAATCGAAAAGAGGAAGCCAGCCCAGAAAATCTTCAACACCTGAATCTCCTTGTCTCTCCTTATCGGGAAAATCGCGAGGAGCATATCATATTAGGAAAACTGCAAGGAGCACATCATCTTGCTAAACACATTGTTGCCACGACCGTCCTTTGATCCGACACAACACGAACTGTAGGCGTAAAATCAAGGAAAGGGCGATCCTGCAATGCTCGCGTTGCGACTAATCCTCACGGCATTGGCGGCTTTGACGGCCAACGGACAACTGGCGTCGTCTCACCCAACACTACCCCAAACCGAATCTGCCCCCGCTTCCTGCTCACTGACACCTCGTCCGGCGACGGAGTTCGTACCGCCCGCTGATTATCGCCCTGAAAAATTGCCAGAGAATCTCTTTTACATCGGCTCAGAAAAACTTTGGACTGTGATTGATGAGCATTGGGTTTGGGAGTGGAGGCCACACGGGCCTGGTCACGAACTGGACCTGACCACAAAAATCTTTTGGTATCGGGTGGGTTATAGCTGGCGCACCGAACCTATCCCAAAGTTAAGAGTCACTGGCAGACGCCTGGATGGGCCTGCTCCGGCACTTACTACGCCGCAGCAGCCAGCCACCAATGTCATCATGGATTCAGACAAAGGAGCAATGCTGACCGGCGTCTATGTGCCCACTCCCGGCTGTTGGGAGATCACGGGAGACTATGAGGGAGATAGGCTGAGCTTTGTCGTATGGGTTGAACCAGCCAAGTCGCGCGGACGTTGATCCGTTGATCTCCGGTTGGCATAACATCTCGGTTAAGTGCTCAAAATCCCTGAATGAGCGAAATGGCCTGCTTACATCAACGTTCCCGATGGATCGGATAGCCCGTCCGTCCTGAATGTTTAGAGTTATCGAACCGGCTTTGTGCTCACCTGATTCGTCTCTGATGACTACATCCCCGTTCGCTTCAAGAATCCTCTCTGTTGAGTGAGAAATGACGGGTTCTTGAAGCGGCAAGACGGGCCAGACTTTTACCAAGGTTTTACAAATCTTTGACCATTCGCAGACACGTCTTGGTCCGACTCTGCCCATAATATGCGCGCTAGCCTCGACCCTGCCCAAGGCTAAATACTTCCCAAAACAAGACCGCTCAGGAGAAAGCTATGAAGATCCACTGCACAAGGCAGTTCTTGCGCGCGGCCGCCTTGCTGGCTGCCATCATTTACGACGGCAACATCCTCGCTCAGGCGCAGTCCTGCAGCGTCACCTGGACCGGGAATGCTTGTTCAGTACAATCATGCTCGTGGAGCATGGCCGGCAACTGGAGCCCGCGCAAGGTACCAGGCCCGACGAGCGACGTCTGCATCCCGACCCTCACGACCGCTGACGCAACCGCAACGCCGTCGATCTCTGTTCATTCGATTCAGGTAGCCGAGGGTGGGTCGCTCCTGTTCGGATCAGGGAAGGTCTCGATTGCGACCTCGCTGATCAACCAGGGAGGCATCACTCTGTTTGGGACCACGTTGTCCGCAGGGTCGATCGACCTCCCGTCTCCGGGCGGGATCGACTCGTACGACAACAGCTCCATCACAAGCCCCGCGCTCTCGAACGCCGCCGGCACCGTGTCCGTTGGCGCCGGGGGGACGCTACGACTCACAGACAACCCAGTCCAGCTACAAAACGGAAACCTGAGCGGCGGCAACTGGCTCGTCTCCAGTGGTGTGCTGATATTCCCGAGCGACATCTCACAAATCACGACGCAGGGCACCGTGGCATTTGGCACCGTGGTATCGATGGACGGCACGGGCTCCGCCGTGGAGGACGCTTCCGGCCACAACGCCTTGGCGACGCTCACCTCGGTAGGCTCAACCGCCGTGCTCGCGCTCTTTGATGGCGCTTCGCTAACCGTCGCCCAAGACCTCACCTCTCAGGGGATCGTCGACGTGAGCGGATCACTGACGGTCAACGGTACGTACACACAAGCGTCGGGAGCCACGACGAACATGGGCGGCTCGCTGAGCGCCACCTCAGTCAGTGTCGAACCGGGATCAACGCTCGGCGGAAGCGGAACCGTAGCGAGTTCGGTGACGAACAATGGCAAGGTTGCGCCTCAGGGGAGCCTAACCGTGACGGGCAACTACACCCAGACGTCGAGCGCTGCGCTGACCGAGCAGTTCGGCTCGACACTCCATGTCAATTCGAGCGCCACACTGTCTGGCGCCCTCAACGTAACCGTCAACCCCAAGCGTCCCCCGAAGTCGGGCCAGTCCTACATCGCCCTGACGTTCGGCTCGCTTAGCGGATCGTTCACGACTCACACAGCGGGGTTCACGCTGACAACGGGCGCAAAGAGCATCCAGGTGACAAAGCAATAAGCGGTGGGGGCGACGGAGTTCCCCTGCGAGACTTCGAGCTGACGCTGTTTCAGCGACGCGCTTCCTTTCGCCCGTCTGGCGAACAAAAGGCGCAAAGTTGCGATAAGGCCTGATTACGCCAATTACCGAAGCACTGATGAATCGGGCTGCATTATTGTATGTTCCTCAACCTCGGAGCAGTTCGGTATCAGCACGAGCAAATTCAGAGCAATCCTGGCCGCGACGCCGCCAAGCTCGGTACCCGCGCGTCACGCTCTTTAAGGGCTGTACCAGCCGGCGAACGAAGAAAGACGGCCGAGGCAAGGTACAAGAGAGCTGCGAGGATCGTGAGAGACTTCAGTCCAAACCATAGCGACGACGACTCAAGCAAACCTCCGAGCAACGAACCGAACAGGTTCGATCCAAGAGCGCTTCCGCGAAAACCTACCCGAGCAAAACTTGAAATGAAGATGATGCCGGCGAAAAAAGCAGGCGTGCATAGGGCCAGCGTGGCCACCACAGCGCGCAGTGTCCACGATTCATAGAACAGTTGTTCCATGGGAACGGCAAACACCACCGCCAACGAAACGAACAAGCCGGCATAAGCCACTGCCAGCGGAATGCGCGGCAGGGCGCTATAGACAAGGTTGGCTCCCACAATTAAACACAGCAGTCCTGATACGACCACTGCGTTCACCATCCATGTCGTGCCGAAAAGAAGCGCCATTTTGCTGACGATTTGCGCCTCCAGCAACATGAAACCCGCTCCCAAAAACATGAAGTGGAGGTCGATGCGCCCTCCCTCGCCGCTGGCTTGGCGAAGGAACCAGCCAAACACGATCAAGACGGCCCCGGAAACGAGAATCACAATGATGGGAAGACCGGGCGCGTGTTGATAGAAATACGGCCAGTCGTCGGTACTCAGGCCGGCTCGCTGCATCGGCATGTTGCCGTGCGAGGCAAGGTAGGCAGCGAGAGAGGGATCCGAGGTTGCCTTCGCGAGGCGCTCGGGCGATCCGGCCACGAAGAAGCGGCCGGATGTGTCGTAGCCGCCCAAGTCAGTTTGGAATTGAATCGGCGTCTGGCCGAAGGTGGTTTGTATCAGCTGGTAGAGTCGGCCGGCGATCCATGGAGTGTCGACCTGAAACTTCACGACCAACAACCCGTCAGGCTTCAAAAGCTGTTTTGCCCGCTGCAGAGCTTCGCGGGTGTAGACATAGTTGTCGATGCGAATATTTGTGAAGTGCGACGTCGTGGTATGTGAATCCAGGAGCGAGAACACTATCAGGTCGAAGTGGTCATGGCTGTTCTCGATGTAACTGCGGGCATCGTTCACAACCACGAGTACGCGAGGAGACTGATAAGGATGTTCGAAATGCAGTTCCTGGCCGAGCTTGAGAATCAGGGGATCGATCTCAACCGCTTCCACCCGGCCAGCACCATTCCGAAGCGCCGCCGCAACGTCATTGCCCATGCCTGATCCCAGCACCAGCACAGATGGCGGAGAGGGATAGAAGCGGTAGGGCATGTTATACGCATTCCGATCCAACGGATGCTCGCGAAAAACTTCAGCATGCGCCTGAACAAATTCCGGCGAGAGGTTCAGAATGGTCTGATACAGCGAATCATTGGTGGTCAGCGAGTAGGTCTCAAGCTGGCCATTCTTGTAGGCCGGGCGAATCGTTAGTTTCTGGTAAGGCGACCAGTAAGTCCTGGCGTGACGGTGATCGGGAATCGCCAGGAGAGAAACGCACACCAGGAACGTGATCCCGAGAACCTTTCGTGAGAACGTATGTCTCCAGAAGAATAGTAAAGAAAAAATTCCGGCAACGAGAAACCAGACCCACGGCGGCTGGTTGAGGAAGCACAGCAAAGTGAATCCGGCAATGCCCGCGAGACTGGCAAGGACATTGACGCTGTATGCGGTAACACCTTTCGGAGCGTTCTCCAAATAACCGCCTACAAGTTGCCCAAACGGAATAAATGCGGTCGCAATCAAGGCGAATAGGGAAACCACGAAGCCCATCGCAAGGAGCATACCCACCCAGTTCGTTGGCAGGGCGGGGACGCCCCACACGTGAACCTCAACGCTCGCTCCCAGCATCTGAGGCAACGCGGTGATGCTGCGTCGCAAAGGAGAAATTGGAGCTTTCAGAATTACAGTCAGGAGCAGCAACGGAGCTATGAGGGCCATTAGTTGCACGCGCCTGCGGCAGAGATAACAACCCAACCCGAACCCGAGGAAACACGCAACCAGCACGAAGTTCTTGAAGTAGGCGAAAATCCTGATGTCCGAAGACACCCACCGGATCATCAACATTTCTGCAAACAAACTGAGCAAACTGATCAGAACTAATTGCCTATAGCCGAATCCGCCAAGTTCCTCGACACGAATTTCCAGACGACCCGGAATTCCGGTTGTCGATCTGAACCGACTGAATACGCGATACACCAGGAAAACAGATAGCGCCGAAATTAGAAGTAGAAAAATCAGCGAGCTGAACGATTGCGAAACCAACTCCATGTCGTTGCGACCTCACTTGAACCCCTTGGGAAGCCTGCATGAGTATCCGCTAACGATACCAAAATTAGTTGTTCTCCGGCCTGCGCGAACAAACGGAAAACGCTGGAGCAGTCACAGGCCGCCCAGAAGGCCGAGGCCATCGAGGAGCAGCTCCAGGGCTTCCGGCAGCGGTCGGACATGAAGCTGAGGTTCGCCAGAGGGCTGGTGGAGACGTGCCGCGAGTGGAACCCCAGGAGGGAGCGGTACGAGGAATTGAAGAAGCGCGCCAGGGCAGTCGAGAAGGCGCTTCAAGTTTGAGTTGTTTCACCGCAGCTGGCGCGGTCCCTTCACGGGGGATAGACCAGACGCGTTCTACCCGGGAGCCTCGCGCTTCAGACAATCCCGGGCGCGACGAGCCACGTTCTCGTCATGCAGTTCAGGAAGCCCCAGGGTCGCCGGCCTTGGGGTCTTTTTATTGGAGGCCGACATGACGATCGGAAGAAGATGAAGACCTGCGAAGAGAGAGTCTAAGAGGGCGCGAGCGCGACGAGTACTACGCGCGCCCGAGGTCAAGCACCAGCTCCTCGTGCACTTCCACGGCCCCGACTACCTGAACGACTGGCCGCCGATCAACAACTATGTGCACTGAAATCCCGTGCGCGATCGCGTCCTCGATAGCCGGTAAGCCCGGCCGACCCAGGCCAAAACGTTCTCTCCGCGGCCCTCGCAACCCCTTGGTTCTGCTGGCGACCCAGAACAACGGGCGCCCTTTGAAGACCGGGACGATCACCGGATCGCAACAGAAAAATGAAGGCCAGAGACTGGGAGGCTGGGCGGACTGACCAGAGTCACCAGACCCGAGCCAATCCACAGATCGCCGCAGTTCCCGGCCGATTCTTTTTCGCTTCGGAGCGCTGTTCACGCTCCAAACACCGAACTACTTGGGCTGGGCCACAACCCGCAGATATGGCTTCAGCGTCTTCCAGCCGTGAGGATACTTCTTCGCCGCCTCTTCGTTTGAGACCGCTCCGCTGATGATCACGTCGTCGCCCGGCTTCCAGTTTACGGGCGTGGAGACTTGATGTTTGGCGGTCAGTTGCAGGGAGTCAACGACGCGCAGGATTTCGTCGAAGTTCCGGCCAGTGCTCATGGGATAACTCAATTGCAGCTTGATCTTCTTGTCTGGGCCGATCACGAAAACGGTGCGCACCGTCGCGTTGTCGTTTGGAGTGCGGCCTTCGCTGGTTTCGCCGGCATCGCCAGGCAGCATGCCATACAGCTTGGCCACTTTGAGCTGCGGGTCGCCGATCATGGGATAGTTCACCTTGGCTCCCTGCGTCTCCTCGATGTCGGCCGCCCACTTGCTGTGGTTGGTTACAGGATCGACGCTCAGACCGATGATCTTGGTATTGCGCTTGGCGAATTCGGGCTGCAGCTTCGCCATGTAGCCGAGTTCTGTGGTGCAAACCGGCGTGAAGTCTTTGGGATGCGAGAACAGAATTGCCCAGCCATCGCCGATCCATTCGTGGAGACGGATCGTCCCCTGCGTGCTTTCTGCAGTGAAATCAGGAGCCGTGTCGTTGATCCGGGGCACAGTGTAAGTTTCATTTGCCGTCGCAGTCGTCATGGAATTTCTCCTTCGTAAGTTAATTCGCCCAAGATTCCAAAATTTGGCCCGCCCCCACTATGAACCTTTAGAAAGCGGATAGAGGATAAAACCCACCCGCTCACTGGGGTGGGTTGGAAGAATCTTTGCGGACTCTTTACCCACACACCAGGCGGCAGCAACAACAGCACATCGTGCCGGTGATGGCGGGATGAGGCATGTAATAAAGAATAGAGGCGGTGGCGCCCAGTGTCAAACCTCCCGCTCACGAATTAATTTGATCCGCACGACGGTTCGCAGTACCTTGCTGCTGAAGCGCTTCCGCCGAGGTGCACTTTGCCGATTTCCGCAGTCGATACGATCACTCTGGCTTTCCAGCACACCAAACGACAACTGGTGCAACCATTTCGCTTTGGGCAGTGGACCCGCCTTGCGGTGGTCGGTTTGCTTGCCGGGGAGGCAGGCTCTGGCGGTGGCCTCAATTTTCCCACCAGTTTCCCGCATCAAACCGGATCTTCGCGCCATTTGCTGGATCCCGGGCTTGGGTCCATCGATCCTGCAATCTATGCCGGGTTGATCGCGGTGCTGGTTGTAGCCGGGTTAGTGTTTGGCCTGATCCTGATGTACATCAGCAGCGTGATGCGATTCATTCTCTTCGACAGCGTGCTGGAAAAGGAGTGCCGCATCCGCCAGGGTTGGACCCGACGGCAAGGCCCGGCCTGGAGGTATTTTCTTTGGCAGTTGGGGTACATGTTCGCCATCTTGGCGGCAATGACGGTGCTAGTTGGGATCCCGGCGGCCCTTGCTTTTGGGATGGGGTGGTTCAGCCAACCACGGGAGCATGTGCTGGGGTTGGTATTGGGCGGAGTCGTGTTTTTTTTCCTGGGGTTCATTTTCTTCGTCGCCGCAGCCGTGATTCACGTGCTGACCAAGGATTTTGTGGTGCCGCAGATGGCGCTGGAGGGCATCGGAGCGATCGAAGGATGGCGGCGGCTTTGGCCTCTAATCCAGATGGAAAAGGCCGGCTATGCGGCGTACGTGGGTCTGAAGATTGTGCTCGCCATCGGGGCTGGAATCGTCATCGGGATCGCGTCTGTGATTCTGGGGTTGATTGTGGCGATCCCGACCGTGGGATTGGCAATTGTCGCTGTTATCACAGGAAAGACGGCCGGGCTCACGTGGAACGCATTCACAATCACAGTGGCCGTGATCGTGGGATGCGTGCTGCTGGCAGCCTTTCTGTATCTGACGGCCCTGATCGCAGTGCCAGCGATTGTGTTTTTCCCGGCCTACTCGATTTATTTCTTTGCCCCGCGCTATCGGGCGTTGAGCATGATGCTATATCCGCCTCCTTTGGCCTCGGCGACGATGAGCAGACCGCCGGAAGAACCACCTCCCCTGGTGCCGAACCCGGAACCGGTAGGGTAACAATCAGACGGGAACGAGCCTTGATCGCTCACGGTTGATCCGCCCTCAGCTTTGGGGTCTTGGCGTGCCGCCATGAAAAGCGCCGGCCGATGATGCATTTCACGATGAGATGGTCGGTGGAGCGGGTAGTGCCAACACCGACTCCAAAGTTGAACTCCCACTGCGGGCCGAAATCTACGTCGATCGTAGGAAACAACTGCTGCTGCTGGTCTCTGAGTGGATCAAAGCCAGCCAGGGAACCGTAGGCCGCGTAATATTCGAGCCCACCCGCAATTTTCTTGGTGAAATCGTAGCTGACCTTCACATTCGGGGAGAACTCAACTCCCTTGTTCACGCTCGGACCGTGAAAGGAACGATCGAGCGCAGGATTGAAGCTCAGGTACCAGGGGCCAATCTTCTTATCGATAATCGGGCGAATCTCCCACGTCCATGTGTCGGGGGAAAAAGCAGCGCGCTGGTAGCCGATTTCTTGCGACAGGCTGACCCCCACGGGCCAGTGCCACTTCTCCGGAACGCGCACACGCGGGCGGATGTGATCCCCCACCCATTGCCATCCGCCATCGGACTGAATGCTGGTGAACACATAGAAACCGACTTCAGACCAGTCGTTAATTCCTTGTGTGAGCTCCAGCGTTTCGTGCTCGGCGTGGTTGGTGGGCAGCATGCCATCCTGCACGGTTTTGCTGCCTTCGACGGTGAAGTTGGAGTGGATCTCGACCATGGTGGAGCGCGGCGGCACCGTGTCGTAGCTGTAAACCTGGATTTCGTAGTTGTCTTGAGCGCGGGCAGAATCGCCGAGGACGAACAATAGCGCGGTGACAAAGCTGGCGATTAGGACTTGTGGTGGACGCGCCATCGGCGAGGTCGTTTCTCCTGGCCGCCTCATGCCGCAACGCGACCGTCTATTTCATGATGCAGGTTCAGGCGAAACGGTGCAACTTGCCTCTTCACAGTATTCACTGCTGTTACTTCTTCGGGGTGAAGGAAGCAGTTAGGAACTTTGGCCGAAGAACAGGTGTCTGATCTTAAAGACACGCGTGCCCGAGAGGAGCGATTTCCATGGCATTCTCGATGGCAGGCGGAGGTCCGTCCCGTCCGCAGATTAACGTCACGCCTCTGATCGACGTGCTGCTGACCCTTATCGTCATGTTCATGCTGGTGGTGGCGATGGACAAGGAGTGTCAGGAAAAGGCGCAGATACCCCAACCCGATCAGAAACAGACGGCGGGCGAAAAGCAGTCGCGCACCATTGTGATCCAGGTGGTATGGACGTCGAAGGATGCGCCGCCGACGGTGAAGATCAACCGGGAGGACGTACGCTGGGAAGACGTGGAAACGCGTTTGGCGCAGATCTATCTGACGCGAGCCGAGAAGGTGGCCTTCGTCCGCGGCGATGCCGATGTGGACTTTCAGTACGTGGCGGATGTAATCGATCTGGCGCATCACGGTGGGGTGCAGAAAGTAGGGCTGCTGACGCAGGATCGGATGGTAGAAGGGGAGTAAGCGATCCCGGCTAGAACCCGGCTACGTCCGGCGGACAGCCGCGGGCGGCTCTCTCCACATGTTGTCCTGATGGCTACGAGTCCCTGGCTCTGTTCTTGATCCAGATCGGCGTGCCGAGAAAGCCGAAGGCCTCGCGGATTTGATTTTCCAGGAAGCGCTGGTAAGAGAAGTGTAGTTTCACAGCGCGGTTGGTGAAGAGCACAAACGTGGGCGGGGCCACCGAGGCTTGTGTCATGTACAGGATCTTGACGCGCTGGCGCATTGGGACAGAGGCGCGTTCGAAATCTACGCGCTCGATGAACCGGTTCATTTGCGACGTGGTGACGCGCTTGCGGCGTTCGGTGGCGACCTGTTCGAGCAACGGGAAGATTTTCTCGGTGCCTTTGCCGCTCGGCGCAGAAATGAAGACGATGGGCGCGTAGTTCAGGAACTTGAGCTGGTAGCGCAGGCGCTGCTCATAGGCGTCGCGGTCGCCGGGGCGCTTCGACTCGCGCATGCGCTCGGCCTTGGTGGGGCGCGCATCTGTTTTCTTCCCGCCGATCACGAGATCCCATTTGTTGACGACGATGATGATGGAACGGCCGCTCTCGTGGGCATATCCGGCAATCGCCGCGTCGAGCTGGCTCACTCCCTCCGTGGCGTCGATGACGAGAAGGGCGATGTCAGCGGCTTCGAGATGCTTGCGCGCCATCACCACGGAAAGTTTTTCGGCCATGAGGTGCGTTTTGCCTTTACGGCGGATGCCGGCGGTGTCGATAAAGCGGAAGCGGCGTCCGTGGTGCTCGACGATCTCGTCGACCGCGTCGCGCGTAGTACCGGAGACAGGCGAAACGATGGCGCGGTCGGAGGCGGTGAGGCAGTTCAGCAGCGTCGACTTGCCCACGTTCGGGTGGCCAATGATAGCGACTTTGGTCTCGTGAGGTGAGGAATCGCCGTTGGTCGGGAGTCGTTGGTCGTTCGCATCGGTCAGCTCTGGGTTCTCCGCCGGCATGGCCTTAGTCGGAAGAACTTCCAGAATCGCATCGAGCAGGTCATCGATGCCCCGCCCGTGCTCGGCAGAGATTGGGAACATCTGCTTCACGCCGAGGCGATGAAAATCGTCAATGAGGGAGGATTGCTTTTCGCTGTCGACCTTGTTCACGGCCAGAAACAGCGGGCGGTTGGCCTTTCTCAGCAGGCGCACAAGTTCAAGGTCGGGACCGGCGAGTTCGGCGCGTCCATCCACGACCATGATGATGGCGGCGGCCTCATCGAGCGCAACCCGAGCCTGCCGGAAAATCTCCGACGGTATGAGATCTTTTTCTTCGGGCAAGATGCCACCCGTGTCGACAATGCGCAGGTTACGGCCGCGCCATTCGGCATCGCCGTAGAGGCGGTCGCGCGTAATGCCTGGTTCGTTCCCGACGATGGCGCGGCGCGAACCGACGATGCGGTTGAAGAGCGTAGACTTGCCCACGTTCGGGCGTCCCGCGATGGCGATGGTGGGGACTCCGACAGCGGCAGTAGCGAGAGTGCTGGTCGAGTTGTAGGTGGGCTGGGTCAAAATTCAGTACGGACCGCAACGATGAAAGCTTCCGGAATCGCTATTATAGAGACTCCTGTGGCTTTCAGTTCCCAGCCCGCCTCTTCCCCGCCGAACCGCTCCACGCCCAGCGGAAAGCACGCTTCGCTTTACCAATTCTTCGGGCCTGGAGGAGTGCTCTCGCGCACGCATCCGGCATATGAGTTCCGGCGCGGGCAACTGCAAATGGCCCAGGCCGTCGAGCAGGCCCTCGAAGAAAAGCGGCACCTGATCGTCGAGGCGGGCACGGGCACTGGCAAGACTCTTGGCTATCTTCTACCTGCAATTCGTTCGGGCAAACGGGTCATCATCTCGACGGGCACAAAGAATTTACAGGAACAGCTTTTCTACAAGGACGTACCTTTCCTTCAGCAGGCGCTGTACGGAGATCCCGCATCCGGGTCCCGGCTCTCGGTTTGTTATATGAAAGGCCGCAACAATTATTTGTGCCGCAAGAAACTCTACGATCTGACCGACCAGCCTGTTCTCAGCGGCCTGGACGAGATTGAACAATATCGCGCCATCGCCGCCTGGGAAAAGACGACAGGGACGGGCGACCGGGCGGAACTGGCGGAACTCCCCGAAGCCAGCCTTCTCTGGCACAAGCTGGACGCGCGCTCCGAGGCTTGCATCGGGCAGAAGTGCAGCCAGTGGGAACGGTGCTTTATCACTGAAATGCGGCGCCGGGCAAGGGAGAGCGACATCGTCATCGTGAATCATCATCTGTTCTTTGCCGACCTTGCCATCAAGCTGCAGGCCCAGGGTGCGCCCGATGCGGGCATTTTGCCCGACGCGGCCGCCGTGATTTTCGATGAGGCGCACGAATTGGAAGATGTGGCGGGCAATTACTTCGGCATCTCCCTAAGCAACCTGCGAGTGGAAGAGTTGGCGCGCGACGTTGAAAATTCGCTCCAGCACAACCGCATACTCTCGCCTTCGCTTTCGGGGGCGCTGGGAAGCTTGCGAGAGCGCTCGCAATTCTTCTTTTCGCTGTTACCGCCTGGGGTTGGACGGTTTTCCTTTGAGACCCGGCGAGAGTTTCTGGAGGAAAACGGAGACGAATTCCTGGGGCTGAATCGGGCCCTCACGCGGCTGGCGGGAGAACTGGAAGGTCTGCCGCAAAAGCCAGAGGAAGTATTCAACTTCGTCCGGCGGACACAGGAGATTCAGGTGCAACTCGGGTTTGCCCTGGAATCCGAGGATCGCAACACGGTGTTCTGGATAGAGAGGCGAGGCGGCAGGGCGAATTCACCCCACGGACGCAGCGAGGCAGATAAGGGCGGCCGGCAGAATGTTTTCTTGCAGGCCACGCCCATCGATGTCGGACCGATTCTTCGCGAGTGCCTATGGTCGAAGGTGGACTGTGCTGTGCTGACTTCGGCAACGCTGGCGGTGGGCGGAGGGTTTGAGTACATCCGGCAGCGACTGGGACTGGAGCACGCCCGCGAGTCGGTGCTGCCTTCACACTTCGATTACGAGAGTCAGGCACTGCTCTATGTGCCGCCGGATCTGCCCGATCCCCGGACGCCGCAATTTGCAGCAAAGGCCGCGGACCGCATTCGCAGGCTGCTCGAAATTACGCGTGGCCGGGCGTTCGTGCTCTTCACCAGCTATGCGCAGATGAACGAGATTCATCAGCGGCTCCTGGGCGAGGTGGAGTTCCCGATGTTGCGCCAGGGAGACGCGCCGAAGAATGCACTGCTTGAAGAGTTCCGCCTGACACCGAATGCGGTTTTGTTTGCGACGTCGTCGTTCTGGCAGGGCATAGATGTGCAGGGCGAGCAACTTAGTTGCGTGATCATTGACCGGTTGCCGTTCGCGGTGCCGAGCGATCCGGTGGTGGCGGCGCGGGTAAAGGTGATAGACGCCGAAGGTGGCAATGCATTCTTCCAATACCAAGTGCCGGCAGCAGTAATCACGCTGAAACAAGGCTTCGGACGCCTGATCCGCTCGCTGCACGATCGTGGCCTTCTCGTCCTTCTCGACAACCGTATCTTGAAAAAGCAGTACGGGCGTGTGTTCGTTGAAAGCCTGCCGAATTACAAGAAGACGACCGAGGTGCGGGTAGTGGAAGAATTTTTCGGCTTCGTGGCGTGACCGAGCCGCTAGTTTCGCTCTTCTGCAGCTCCGGGGTTGGGCAGAACATCCACCACGATTCCTGAGGGCTGCGCTTTGCTGTGATACACGCGCTCCGTCGCTTTCACAAAGTCCGACGGCTTCGCGTCGGGGATATTTACGAAGTTCTGCGGGTTGCGGTCGGTGAGTGGAAACCAGGAACTCTGGATCTGCACCATGATGCGATGCCCGCGGCGGAAGGTGTGGTTGAGGTCCTGGATGGTGAAGTCTATCTCTTCGACCTGGCCGGGCGTAAACGGCTCCGGTTTTTCGAAACTGTGGCGGAACTTTCCACGAAACGGTTCACCGCGGACAAGTTGCTGATACCCACCCATGGTGAACGGAAGCGGCGCAACATCGGTTCGGGGCTTGTCTCGATCCTCCGGTTTGGCCGCGTCGAGTTTGCTGTCCGGATAGTCCGGCGGATACACGTCAATCAATTTCACATCCCAGTCCGAATCGCTGCCGGTCGTCGACACAAACAGTCGTGGAGAGATCGGTCCCGCGATTGTCACATCCTCCTCGAGTACTGGAGTTGAGTAGACCAGAACATCCGGGCGGCTGGCGGCGAAGCGTTGATCGGAGACCATGTATTCCTGGGGCACATTCTGCGCGGTGTAGTTCACGAAGGGCACCGGTTTGGACGGATCGCTGACGTATTCGTCAAAAGGGGACGTCTCTTCCCCTGGAGCATCGAACGACAGGCCGCCGCTGGCGTGGAAGTAGAGTGTCTTGGACTCGACCTCCTTGGGCGGCCAGGCGGAATAGCGCCTCCAGACGTTCGTTCCAGTCTCGAAAACGTACGCTTTGGGTAGCTTGGCATCGGTCGCCCCTTTGAGGTGCTGCTCGAAAAACGGAAACAGAATGTTCTTGCGATAAAAGTCACCCGTGTTTGAGGCAAAGTCGGCTCGCCCCAAGTGCTCGCCATCGTAGCGATACCAGCCACCGTGAACCCACGGGCCAACCACGAGCGCGTTGAAGATACCAGGATTGTTCTTCCCGATCGAATGGAAGGTTGTGAATGGACCTTGCAGGTCCTCGGCGTCAAACCATCCTCCAACCGTAAGCACCGCGCAATGGATATTCTTCAGGTGCGGCGCCAGGTTGCGAGCCTTCCAATAGTCATCGTATGTGTCGTGCCGCAACTGGTCGTCAAACAGTGCGCTCCTCCCTTCCAGGAGCTTTGAGAGATTGCCAGTGGGGCCTACTTTCAGGAAGAATTCATAGCCGTCTTTGGTACCGTAGTCGAAGGGAACAAAAACCTTGGGCGGGAGCTGCGGATTTTCCTGCGGCTTGAAGGAGCTATAAAACCCGAAGTTGGCAGCCAGCATGAATGCCCCACCATGGTAGGCATCGTCTCCCATAAAGAGGTTGGTCATGGGAGCTTGCGGCGACGCGGCCTTAAGAGCAGGATGCGAGTCGATGATGCTGGCCGAGGTGAAGAAGCCGGGATAGGAAATGCCCCAGATGCCGGCGTTCCCGTTGTTATTGGGAACGTTCTTGAGCAGCCAGTCGACGGTGTCATACAGATCGCTGGCGTCGTCAACGTCTTGGTTCGACTTCTTGTTATCGATGTGGGGGCGCATCTCGAGGAACTTGCCTTCCGACATGTACCGGCCGCGCACGTCCTGAAAAACGAAAATGTACCCGGACTTATCGAAGTCGGGCGAAGGGCCAAGGTTCGCGCGGTACTGATCCACGCTGTAAGGGCCCACGTTGTAGGGGGTCCGGTCAATCAGGAAGGGGTAAGCGCGGGTATGGTCTTTCGGCACATAAACCGAAGTGAACAAATGAACGCCATCGCGCATGGGAATCCGGTATTCGTATTTGGTGTAGTGCTCTTTGACGTCGAACTCGGGCGCCACCGGCCGGTTCTGAGCCGGTACACCGGAGATTATGGCGAACAAGACGATACCCAGAACACAGACCTTGCGACGCATAGCGCTCCTTCGGGACAGGGAAATCAATCGGCAAAGCTATATTCTGCGGCGGTGTGAGTCAAGTATGATTCGTTCCCTTCGCGGTACAATAAAGGTCGCCGACAGTGCGCAGCCGGGCCTGGATTGAAGCCGAAGGGGAGCATGTTTGAAGTCACAGTGGAAGATTCGTTCGCCGCGGGGCATTACCTGCGGAACTACAAGGGCAAGTGCGAGAACCCGCACGGTCATAATTACAAGATTCGCGTAACACTGGCCGGCGCTGAACTCGACAAGGCTGGCCTGCTGCTCGACTTCAAGGACCTGCGCGAGGTCATGAAGCACGTGATCGAGCGGCTCGATCACAAGATGATCAACGAGATCGAACCATTTACTGTTATGAATCCGTCAGCCGAAAACTTGGCCAAGTACTTCTACGACGAGTCGAACGCTCGCCTCCAACGGGTGACCGACGGCCGGGTGCGCGTAAAAGACGTGACTGTGTTCGAGACCGACACAACCACGGCAAAGTACAGCGAATAGAGCCGCGGATCATTAAGAGAGGCGCTTTTTTCGAGCCTCGTGCTGAGAGCCGACCACTGAAAGCTGACAGCTTGTTTTCCCATGCAGATCACCGAAATCTACAAATCGTTGCAAGGAGAGTCGACTTACGCCGGACTTCCCTGTGTGTTTGTGCGCTTGACGGGCTGCAATCTGCGCTGTTCGTGGTGCGACAGCGAGTACACGTTCCAGGGTGGCCGCAAAATGACGGTCGAACAGGTGCGGGATGAAGTCTCGCGTCTGAGTCCGGGAGGCGGCTTGGTCGAAATCACCGGCGGAGAGCCGATGCTGCAGGAGCGCGAAGTTGTCCCGCTTATGAAGCTTCTACTGCAGGAGGGGTACAAAGTCCTTCTCGAAACCAGCGGAGAGCGGCCCCTGGAGCGGGTTCCAGCAGACGTCATCAAAATCGTGGACGTTAAATGTCCGGACTCGGGGGAGGCAGAGACCTTCCACATGGAGAACCTGGAGGCGCTGACCAACCGTGATGAGATTAAATTTGTTCTGAGCAGCCGCGCCGACTACGATTTTGCGCGCGACTTCACGAAGGGACACGCCCTCGCGGAGCGAGTGCATGCGGTGCTTTTCTCGCCGGCGTTTCGCAAGGATGCCGGCGGCGCTCGCGACAGTTCGCATTGCCTGGTTGATCCCCGGGAACTAGCGGAGTGGATGCTGGCTGACAACATCGCGGCCCGTCTAGGTTTGCAACTGCACAAGTTCATCTGGGACCCGGCACTCAAGGGAGTGTGAAGATTGCTGATTGCTGACTGAGCCCCCTAATCTGGGTGGGTTTTCGAAATCAACCAATAACCAATCAGCTATTGACTCATGAGGAATCCGAGCAATTCGCGGGCAGTTGTGCTGCTCAGCGGCGGCATGGACTCCAGCGTCTGCGCGGCCCTCGCCGCGCGCGACTATAAGGCCGCGGCCGTCCACGTCAGCTATGGGCAGCGCACCGAGCAGCGAGAACGAGAGTCGTTTCTAGCCATTTGTCGGCGGCTGAACATCCACGACCAGCTGATTGTCAGAAATGAGGCGCTACGCGCCGTTGGCGGCTCTGCGCTTACCGATGAGGGCATCCCCGTCCCCCGCGCCGAGTCGGTCGGGGCCGGTGTTCCTGTCACCTATGTTCCTTTTCGCAATGCCCATTTTCTGGCCGTGGCCGTCAGTTGGGCCGAGGTACTGGGCGCCGAAAAAGTGTATATCGGCGCGGTCGAGCCCGATAGTTCGGGGTATCCCGATTGCCGCCCTGCCTATTACGAGGCTTTCAATGCCGTTGTAAAAACAGGCACGAAACAGGGGCGCATCGAAATCGTCACGCCGCTCATCGCCATGCGAAAAGCCGAGATTGTTCGACTTGGCCTTGAACTGGGTGCGCCCTTCGATTTAACTTGGTCATGCTACAGTCGCGAGGATCAGGCGTGTGGTGTGTGCGATAGCTGCGTGTTGCGCGGGCGTGCGTTTGAGGCAGCCGGCGTGAAGGATCCGATCGCGTACGCGGCCAAATAGGATTTGTTGCCGGGAGGCAAAATGAAAAAGCACTTCGCAATTCTTTTTTCCGCAGTACTGGCGCTCGGACTGTGTGGACCTCCGGTCTTCGCCCAGGCTTCAGGAACGGTGAAAGGCGTATGCAAGGACACTCAAGGAAATCCCATCGTGGATGCGGTGGTCGTTTTCGCCAACCAGGACAACGGTCAGAAGTACACCCTTAAGACCAACAAGAAGGGTGAGTATTTTTCGCTGGGTGTGTCCCCCGGCAAGTACAACGTCAGCCTATACAAAGGCCAGGACGATCTGAAGGCGGGAAAGGAAGCCGACCACGTCAACGCCTTTCAGGTCCAGTTGGACGAAAACACTCTTGATTTTGACATGAAGAAGGAGCAGGAGAACCAGGCCAAAGGCCAGGGCCTCACTCCCGAACAATTGAAGCAGATTCAGGAGCAGAAGGAAAAACAGTCGAAAGAAGTTAACACCGTCAAGACCCTCAACGATAAGCTGAATGCGGCAAAGACGGCTGCGGACGGGGGCGACTACGATACCGCGATTGCGGCCCTCAACGAGGCCACCCAGATCGATCCCAACCGAGACCTGATCTGGTTTAAGCTGGGCGACTATTACCGCATGTCGGCACCCAAGCAGACCGATCCGGCGGAGAAACAGAAGCGCCTGGGGTCGGCAGTCGACGCTTACCAGAAAGCGGTTCAACTGAAGCAGGCGGCACCCGCCGACAAGGATCCAGCGGCAGGGGCAAAGACCCTGGCTGCTTACTACAACAATCTCGCCGAAGCCTATGCCAAGTCCGGCAAAGTGGACGATGCGGTAAAGACGTATGCCTTGGCCGCCCAGACGGACCCAACTGCGGCCACCCAGTACTATTTCAACACCGGCGCAGTGCTGACCAATGCCGGCAAAGTGGACGATGCGATCGCAGCCTTCGACAAGGTAATCGCGTCCGATCCTACTAAGGCCGATGCCTATTATTGGAAGGGCGTGAATATGATCGGCAAGGCCACTCTGCAGGGGGATAAGATGGTCGCCCCTCCGGGGACGGCGGAAGCATTGCAGAAGTATCTGGAATTGCAGCCTACCGGAACATACGCGCAGCCAGCCAAGGATATGCTGACCAGCATTGGGTCCTCGGTCGAGACCAGCTTCGGCAACAAGAAGAAGCCTAAGAAGTAGATCGCCTTCCGATCCAAGCACTTGCAGACATGAACAGGGCGGCTCATCGAGCCGCCTTCCTGCGTCTTAGGCGGCCCGATGTTACTAAAGGCCAAATATTACTAAGGGCTATGTCCTTGCAGTCCTTCGCATTACGGCTTCCGGCAGGTACAGTTAACGTATCCGAGTCTTCTTCCTTCTGTGGTGCGTGCGATTCCTGAGTGTGAGGACGAATGGCAGCGCCAACCATTGCACCTATCTCCGTTGCATTAGAGGGCTTTTCTGGAAGCGGCAGGTTTGCCACGCCGGCTTTGCTGGGGGCTATGCTGCGGGCATCGGAAAAAATCAGTGACCTGATCTTCTCTCCGGGGCGACCTCCGCAGGTACAGGTCTACGGACAGATGATCCCCGTGCAAGTCCCAGGTTTAACGCTGCTCACACCCGATGATACGCGCCACATCGGCGTTGACCTGATTGGGGACAACAAGCAGGCAATCACCACCTTGCGTGAACACGGCGCTTGTGACATTTCCTACGGACTGCCGGGACTGGCGCGTTTCCGGGTCAACATTTTTATTCAGCGTGGAAGCTGTGCCGTGGTCATGCGAGTCATTCCGACGGCGATTCCGGATTTCTCGACCCTACGGTTGCCGGAACAGTTGTCCGAGGTCACTCGCTTGCGGGATGGAATCGTGCTCGTGACCGGAGCGGCCGGGTCGGGCAAGTCATCGACACTGGCAGTCCTTCTGGACGGTATCAACCAGGAAAAGTACTATCACATCATCACCATCGAAGATCCTATCGAGTTCCTGCACAACCACAAGTGCTCAACCATTCATCAGCGCGAACTACACAGCGACACTCCGAGCTTTGCCCACGCGCTGCGTTCCGCGATGCGGCAGGCACCCAAGGTCATCCTGGTCGGCGAAATGCGAGATCGGGAGACGATCGAAATCGTCCTCGAAGCCGCCGAGACCGGACACTTGGTATTCTCCAGCTTGAACACGATGGACGCGTCGAAGACGGTGGAGCGTGTCGTCAGTTCGTTCTCTCCAGCCGAGCAGCAGTCGGTGCGGGAGCGTTTTGCCAAGTCGTTCCGATACATCATTTGCCAGCGGCTCCTTTCCAAAGCCGATCGTAGCGGCCGCGTAGCCGCCTTCGAAGTGCTCAAGGCCAATGCCCGCACCCGGGAATGCATTGAAAAAGGTGAACGCGAGAACAAGACCATTCTCGACGCCATCAAGGCAGGCTCTTCGGAGGGCATGCAGCACTTCGACGGCGAGATCGCGCAACTGGTGCAGGACCGCGTTGTCGACCTTGAAACAGGCTTGTCCTTTGCCACGAATCCCGCGGGTCTGGGACAGGAACTGGCAAGGTAAGTCAGCCCGGCCGAGTCCCACCCTCTCTCCACATCTTGCTATCATCGCTCCATGTCTGCCCTGCCAGTACAGTCGACTGTCCTAACGTTTGAAGACGCCCGCCGTGTGGTCGAGAACCATGGGGCGCGGATTCCCCTCCCTGGAATGGAAACGGTCGACTTACTCGACGCTGCCGGACGTGTATTGGCTGAGCCGGTGTTGGCGGATCGCGACATACCTCCGTTCCCCCGTTCTACCCGCGATGGTTATGCGGTGCGATCGGCGGATCTAACGAATCTCCCAGCTATGCTCGACGTGATCGCCGAAATCAGAGCAGGCGAAAAACTGGAAGCAATTCCTTCCAGCCTCGGTCCCGGACAAACCGCTTCCATCATGACCGGCGCCCCAGTTCCATGCAACGCGGATGCGGTCGTGATGGTCGAGTACAGCTCGCGTCAAGGGAGCCGGGTCGAGATCACCAGGAAGGTCACAAGGGGAGAGAACGTTGTGCCTCGGGGTGCGGAGGCAGCGCAGGGGAGCGGGCTGCTCAATCCGGGTCTGCGGCTGAATGAGGTGGCCGTTGCGCTGGCCGCATCCGTGGGCAAGTCCCGGCTTGAAGTCTACAGACGCCCGCGAGTCGCGGTGCTCACCACCGGCGACGAAATTGTCGAGGTCAAGGCCTCCCCCGGCCCGACGCAGATTCGCAATTCGAACTGCTATTCCCTGGCGGTACAGGTTCGGCGGGCAGGCGGGCTTGCAGTGCTGCTGCCCATCGCTCCGGACGAGCCCCGGGCATTGCAAAGGCTCATCGAAAAAGGGTTGGAGTCGGACCTGTTGGTGATGACAGGCGGCGTCTCCATGGGGCGCTACGATCTGGTCGAGCAAGTCTTGTCGGAAATGGCGGCCGAGTTCTTCTTCACTGGAGCAAAAATCCAGCCTGGACGCCCGGTTGTGTTTGGTCGTTGTCCCGCGGGCGTCCCTGCCGAGCCGCCGGCCACATATTTTTTCGGTCTCCCGGGCAATCCGATCTCTACCATGGTGACCTTCGAACTCTTCGCGCGCCCTATTCTTGCTGCGCTGGCCGGACAGTCTCCCGAAAGGCTGGCCTTTCTGCACGCACGACTGAAGCGCGAGATCCGCATCAAGACCGGCCTCAAGCGCTTTCTTCCAGGAGTTTTGTCGGGCCAGTTCGAGAATTCCGAGGTTGAACTAGTGGCGTGGCAAGGATCAGGAGACATCGCCGCCACCGCACGCGCAAACTGCTACGCCGTAATTCCAGCCGACCGTGAAATGATCGCCGCAGGCGAATGGGTGGCGGTCCTGCCGCGATAGTCGCGCTCCCTCAGACGCTGCTTCGGCGCGATGCAGCATGTAAGATAGAGCTATTGATGCCGAAGAAACTCTCCCATTACGACCGCGGTGGCCGGGCGCGGATGGTCGACGTTTCCGAAAAACCGCCAACGAAGCGCGAAGCCGAGGCGAGCGCTTTCGTTGCCATGAAACCGGAGGTCATGGCCGCGTTGCCGAACAATCCCAAGGGCGACGCCTTGGAAGTGGCGCGACTGGCCGGGATTATGGCGGCAAAGCGCACTGCCGAGTTGATCCCCCTGTGCCATCCGCTGCCGCTCGCACTCGTTGATGTCGACCTGCGCGTGTGCGAGAATGGCGTCGCCATCGCCTCGAGAGTTATGACTACGGCCGAGACCGGCGTAGAGATGGAAGCTTTAGTCGCAGCCAGCGTCGCGGCTCTGACCGTTTACGACATGTGCAAGGCTGCCGATAAAGGCATCGAGATTCGCGACATTGTTCTCGAGCGTAAAAGTGGCGGCAAGAGCGGCGAATACCGCCGCCCGGAGAGATAGCTCCCAGTCACGTTCATGGCCAACAACGTCAAGCTGCTGCTGGTGGAAGACAATCCGATGGTGCTTCACATGCTGCAGCAGGCCCTAGGCCCCCTTTCGCAAGTGACGACCGCCGCGGACGCGGCCGACGCCTTGTTGAAGGCAGTGGACGATCCTCCGGACCTGCTGGTGTGCGACTACCGCATGCCCGGCATGGACGGGCGTCAGTTGGTCGAAAAGTTGAAGAGCCGGCCGGCGACCGCCAATTTTTCAACCGTGTTGATGGCCAGCAAGGCGGACATCGCCGAACGACTGTCTCCGCAGGACGCCGCGGACGACTATCTGGAAAAGCCGTTTTTCCTCAAAGAAGCGACCCGCCGTGTCAAACGCATGATCGACCGTATTGCGCTGGAAAAAATGGCGAAGACCGCCCCTTCCGACGGAGTCGTGCGCGGCAGTCTCGCGCAGATGAACGTGATCGACCTCATGCAGTCACTGGAAATGGGTCGGAAGAGCTGCCAGCTATCGCTCACCAACGAAGGCGAAAAGTGTGAGGTGTTCTTTAGCGAAGGTCAGGTAAAGCATGCTACCTACGGTGCTCTCGTCGGCGACGAGGCTGTGTTCAAGGTACTGCGCTGGACTGGCGGAAATTTCCAGCTCGACTTCGAAGGCAAAACCAACAAAGAGACCACCCAACTCAACACGCAGGGACTATTGATGGAAGGCCTGCGTCTGCTCGATGAATCGCAGCGTGACGGTGGCGAGGCCGAACCGGCTGCGGAGGACCAAGCCACACCCGCCGGCCAAGCCGCACCGGTTGCCTCCCCCAGCGCCTCCGGCCGAGGCGGAAAAGAAGAAGAGGAAGATGTCCTGCTCGACAGCTGAGCCGCGGGCTCTGACGGCAGCTGTAGTCACGGTCAGCGATTCCTGCGCACGCGGCGAACGTACAGACCTGTCGGGGCCGGCGGTGGCTCAACTTCTGGAGAAACTTCACTTCGAAGTGGTGGCGCGGGAAGTGGTTCCGGACGACACCATTCAGATTCAAAACCTGCTCATTCGCCTCTCGCGCGAAGCGCGATTGGTCGTGACTACCGGCGGAACAGGGATCGCCCTGCGCGATGTAACGCCGGAAGCGACAGTAGCCGTTTGCGACCGCTTGCTCGAGGGCGTGGCCGAGCGCATGCGAAGTGAGGGTACGAAGAAGACTCCATACGCGGCGCTGAGCCGCGCTGTGTGCGCCGTGCGCGGCCGCTCCCTGATCCTTAATTTGCCAGGAAGCCCCGCAGGAGCGGTGCAATCGCTGGAGGCGGTGGCGGCGTTGATTCCCCATGCGGTCGACTTACTAAGCGGGAGAACCGAGCACCGATAAGCGTTTGGAAAAGGCCTTATGTGACGACAGATTTGGTGTGGGGACGAGTCTTCGACCCGTCCAGGCCGCGACGATCTTGGTTGCGGCTCGCTTTCCTCGGCCTCAAACTCAGTGCCCGCCCGCAACCTTTCCCGGCCCCACCAGCGCGCGCCCAGGAAACACATCTGGCACGATCTTCCCCTCATCGATGACCAGAGTTCCGGCAACCAGCAAGTAGCGCACACCAACGCTTGCCTCCATGGGCTTCTCGAACGTGGCCCGATCGCTGACCGTCTGCGCATCGAAGACTACGATGTCGGCATCCGCGCCTACCTGCAATCGCCCCTTCCGCCGTGCCGCGGGGGTGGAACGCTCCAGCATCTGTGCGGGCATCAGAGTCATTTTGCGAAGCGCTTCCATCAAGGTCACCGATTTCTTCTCGCGAACATATTGAGCCAGCACCCGGGCGTAAGTTCCGGCGTTACGCGGATGTCCCGGCGCCCCATCGCTCGCGATCATCACCAACGGGCTTGGGATGACGGCGTCAACCACCTCCTGCGTGTTAGCGAACACCAGCACCGATTGCGCCACGCTGGAATTGTGCAGCTCTTCGAAGCGTTCCTTCGTAAGGTGCTCGCCCGTGTCAGGGAGAACGAGATTGCCATAGTCGATCCCCAACTTTTCCCGCCAGCCGGGATTGAACAGGGCCGAGTTGATGGCAGTCATGCCTGCAATGTAGGGATACGCTTCGGTCGTGACATCAAGCCCGCGAGCGCGGGCGCCCTCGACCAGCGAGAGGCATTCGAGCGAATCAAGCAGACAGGTGCTGTTGATGTGCACGATGTGCAACGGCGCACCGGTGATGGCGGCGGCTCCAATGACTTCTTCGACGGATTCGATGTCCGAACCTGGCTCGATGCGCCCGAAGCTGCGCATGTGGGTGTAGACCGGCAGCCTGCGCTCGGCAGCCACGCGGAACATGTCAATCACTTCCAGCCGGGTCGCGCCCGGGGTGTACTGAATTCCCATCCCGACGCCGAGGGCGCCCGCATCGAGTTCATCGCGTAGCCGTTGCTGAATGTGTCCGATCTGCTCGGCCGCGGCGGGCTGGTTGGTTGCGGGTCCGCTCTTGGGCAGGATCTCCGGAATGCCCGCGCGTGGGTCGATGACCGCAGCAGGCAGTGGCGCGCCGAACACCAGCGCCCGGGCAGCTGCATGACTGGCGGTAGTGCCGTAGTGAATGAGCGAGCGTCCTTCTTTCAGCTTCAGAAATTGGGCGACATCGGGAGCCCCGATTTCCATTTCCAGCGCCGTGGTTACGCCGTCGAACGCCTTGACGCGTTGGCTGGCAGGTTCCTGGCCATGCTGGTGCAGGTCAATGAAGCCCGGGGCCACGACCAGCCCTGCCGCGTGAACGGCCCTCTGCCCGCTCAGCGGTTCGGCTGCGATGCGGACGATCTTGCCGTCGCGGATAGCGACGTTGCGTACGCCATCGAGGCCGGTTTCCGGATCCATGACCCGTCCGCCCTCGAGCACCAGATCGTACTGCCGCGCCGCGACTCCAGTTGTCGAAAGCAGAAGAAGAGAGAGGATCAACTTGCACATAAGTGGCTCCAAGCCCAGCGATAATATCAGTTCCAGAGACGTAGCTTGCTGCGTCTCTACAACCGCGTTTTGATCACGTACACTGTTTGTTCCCTTGAAGACCATCGGAAACATTTTGAAACGCTACACGGCGTGGATCTGGGGGCTGCTCGCTCCGCTCGGGATCTGGGGTGTGTTTCTCATCGCCTTCGCTGATTCTGCTCTGCTCGGAATGCCTGTGGACGCGGTTGTAGCGGCTTACGTCTATAAGGACCGCAGGCACTTTCTCCTGTATGTGGTGCTGGCCTCGCTGGGGTCCGCCCTGGGAAGCATCCCGCTGTACCTGGTCGGATATCTTGGCGGCGAAAAAGTCTTGCGCAAGCGGATTCCGGAAGAGCGCTTCCAGAAGATTCACCGCTCCTTCGACCAGCACGAATTCTGGGCGTTGATGTTCCCTGGAATGCTGCCGCCACCTATGCCTTTCAAGATCTTTGTGCTGGGCGCCGCGGTCTTCGAGATGCGGTTTAGCCACTTCCTGGCGGCAATTTTTGTGGGCAGATTCGTGCGCTTTTTCGTGCTCTCGCTATTGACTCTCTGGTTCGGACCGCAAATCGTCCAACTGACAGCGACCCTGTTCAAACAGCATTTCTATTGGGTGCTTGGAGCGATCGCACTGGGAGGGGTTATGTTCTGGTGGCTGCGACGACAGAAGACACGAACAAAATCGAGGGAACCATTGAGCCCGTGACCTTGGACTCAATGACTCCGTCTGATCTTAATCGTAGGACCCAGGGCCGATGTTAGGCGGCTCACGCAGCCGCGATGTGATCGCCGGAAGAGCGGTGCATCCATCCCGAAAGCGCGTGCATTAGAACCGGCGTGCCAAAGAACGCCGCCGAAAAGAACAAGTCGCTCTCCACGGTCCCGCGGAAAAAGGGCAGGCCTGCAGTGTACGACATCATTAATCCGCTGAAGCCCCTGGGATACATTTGCGGCCATGCGGCCCACACCGCAAAATTGCTGACCAGGAAGAACGACACAGAACTAGCTAGCGCCGCAGCCCCAACACGCCAGAAGCCAGCTTTCTCCCGCAGGCCGGTGCCCAGCCACAGAATGGCCGCATACCAGGTCCAGGTGACCAGCTGGTCCCAGGAAAACGCGTACGCGTAGATGAACTTGGTGAGAACCACATCGGTCGCCGCCAGCAGCACCAAAGGTACCCACATCTGCCGCCGCGCCCCGCGAGCCCCAAAGAAAAGCAGCGAAGCAGCCACCGGCGTGAAATGCCACGCATGCGGCAGAATGTTCAATGGACCAGCAAACGGCAGGAACCGCACCGCAATGGCCAGCAGCACAAAAATGTAGGGCAGCATGATCACCTCTTAACTGAGTCACTATTCTGGGCGCTCAAGCGACGGGCGTCAAGGGACAGCCGAATTGCGAGTCTGACCAGGTTCGGGCACTAACACTTGATTCTTCCCCACACCAAAAATGTCCCCCATTACGTGCAGGTTCTTGTCGAGTTGCACAGCCGCGCCCAACACACGCCGTCCGCCTCCGCCATTGATCCCGGTTGGGATTTGCACAAAACGCAAATCCTGAAAATGGACGAGGTAGCCCGCTCGCGGAGGAGACAATGTTTCTGTTTCCGTGATCGGATATTGCGCCCAATCCAGATACACACGCCCCATATACGACTGCTTGGCGGCGAGCGTGGCGGGAGTCTCCTCCGGCTTATAGCGAATCTCAAGCTCGCCCGCAGGATCGACTTCCGGGCCCATCGAATCGACCACCGCGAGTCCGAAGAATGCCGGCGTTTCCACCACCCCGTACCAGCGAAACGGGTTGACCCACGTCGGATAAGCTGAAACCCTCAGCGGATCGACCTGTTCGTAGGTGCGAGCCTGGAGGGCGTTCACTGCGCGGCGATGCTCATAGTCGCGCACCAACCACATCACGACCACTCCCAGGAGCGCGAGTATAGCGGCGACCCGTCCCCGCGGACCTCGATGGCGCGCCCCGATTTCCCGGTCAACTAAGGCGAAGAAGCCGGGCACCACCAGACCCAAAATGAGGAGAACAAGCATCACCGGTTCGATGATGAAGACGATGTCCCACGAATACCACTTCTCCGAGAACGGCCAGAACGGCCGTACACCGTAGTTATTGGTGAAATCAAGCAGAATGTGGCTCAGCCCCGCAAGGCACGCATAGAGGTAGAGCAGTTCCCACCGCGGAGGCAGATTGGGATCTTTCGTCCTGCGACCGCGCAGGCGCCAGACGAAGTAAACGAATCCCACCACGACGGCGGCACAAATGGGGACCCCCAGAAATGAATGCGTGAACCCGCGATGATGCGCAAATCCGAAAGCTGCTCCGCGAAGGCGGCTTAGTACGTCGAGGTCGGGAGCTTCCGCCGCGAGCGCGAGCGTTAGCGTGGCCAGCGCCGTCTTGCGGTTGAGCCCGGCACGGCCCAGGCACGCCCCCGTCAGAAAATGGGTAATGGGTTCCAAGCGATCCGAAGAATTCTACTTTGGCCTGTCGGCCCAAAGCCAGGGCAAGCCCTGATTCAGCGAGGTTATTCGACGCTAAAGTCGGGGCGAAGTCGCAAAGTAATTCGTCCCGCCGGGCCCGGCTCAGGGCACAGGAGCCAGGAGCGTGAGCGCGTTCGGCACCACCGTAATCTCCGCCGGAAGCATGCCGAGCAGTTCCCCATCTGCTTCGATATAGATTTTTCGCTGTTCCGGCGGTGCGGAGGATGAGAGGTATCCACACGACACCTTCGTGCTGTACGCCAGGTCAATCCCTGGGATTCTCCACCTTTGCCGCAACAACCCGCGCGTCACGTAGGCGAGATACGACAGACGGCTGGATGTTCGGCACAACACGACCCGCATGTCGTCCCTGTCCAGCGAGGCCCCGGGCGCCAGCTCCTGCAAGACTCCGCCGAAGTTGCGAATCCGTATGCTCATCAGTTCGGTGACATCTGCGCGTTTGAGCGCGTCCGACCCGGTTTCCAAGTACTCGGCCACAAACCGCGTCATGGGATACGTAAACCAGAGGTTCCAAGCCTTCGCATAGTACGCCGCCATGCCCATGCGTTTCTTGGTGCCAGTATGTAGTTTGTAGAAGAGATGGGCATCCACGCCCACGCCGGCCGAAATCAGAAAATACCGTGCGTCAGAGGCGCCCTCAAGATCCACGTAGGTCACGTGCCCAAGCGCCACCCGCCGCGGCACGGCGCGCAGAGCGGCCTCGGCCGCGCCGACAATGCCAAGGGGAAGGCCAAGATCATGGGCGAGAGCATTCGCGGTTCCCACGGGAAGGATCGCCAGCGCGACGGCCGAATTCGCCAGTACCTGCGCGACGTTGTGGATGGTACCGTCGCCGCCACATGCAAAGACCGTGTCGCAACCAGAGGCGATCGCCTGCCGTACCTGCTCCTGTGCCTGCTCCCGAGACTCAGCAAGGATCAGATCCGCCTCGACCCCGCCGTTTCGAAGCAACTCGAGGGTGGACTGGAGCTCCCGCCGCCGTCGCGCCATGTTACCGCCGGAATCGGGGTTGTAAAGCAATGCCACCTTGCGCATAGCCTGATCGCAGCTGGATTGTACCTGAGAGTCTTGCCGATACGATCGACTCGGGCGGGCTAGAGCACGAAAACGTTCAACCTGAACCCTATTCCCAAATGCCGAACATAGCTTTCTCGCGGCAAGGGATGGCCGAGTTGCCGGGCCAGCATCGTGATCTGGCCGCGGTGGTGGGCATCGTGGGCAATCAAATAGCCGAGAAAACCCGCGACGTCGGGGCGAAATCCCTTCCCGCCCATCGCAGGCCAGGGCACCGCAAAGGACCACGCTCAGAGCGTGACGGCTGTTTTCTAGTGCGCGTACGGCTTGCCCGGAGTCACCGACGCGCGATCGAGTTGCGCAAGAATTTCTTCCGCCTTGGCCGCCTTCGGCCACAGGCCACGCACGTTGTGCATATGGGCCACGATGGCCCCAATGGTACGGCGCTTGCCTTCGGCCGATTTCGCTTTCCAGGCTGCGGGTGGAAGGTTGTCGATCAAATACTGATGTTGAAGGCGTTGAGCAGGGAAACGGGAATCTCGCGGAAATAGGCATTTTCAACCGCGACCGCTTTGACCGGGTCGGGAGCCTTCAGCATGCTTTTACTTGCAAACGACTTGGCAAGGACCTCAATTTGGCATAAGCTGGCCCCACTTGCTAGGGGCGCTTTTCCACAATCGGCTTGTCCTGTAAATGGGGCTCTGCATTTTTGGAATTCACTCAGGAGGACTGACCAGATGCGAATTCTGGCGCAGGTGCTGTCGAGTGCTGTGTTCTGCCTGGGCGCGATGGCGCAGGACCATGCCTCCCACACACAAGCCCACCCCGTCACGTTAGTGAACGGGCTCGGCGATCTCCATCACCCTGTTTCCACCCATGTCCCGGAAGCGCAGAAGTTCTTTGACCAGGGGCTGCGGTTCATCTATGCCTTTAATCACGACGAGGCTGCCCGCTCATTCCAGCACGCGGCCGATCTCGACCCTAGAATGGCCATGGCATTCTGGGGAGTCGCCGAGGCGGTGGGACCTAACTACAACGATCCCGCCGATCCCGACCGCTACAAGCACGCCCACGACGCTGTCGAGAGGGCGGTTGACTTGTCAGCCGAAGCCTCGCCCAGCGAGCAAGCCTACATTCAGGCCATGGCGAAGCGCTTTCCGGCCGACCCGAACACCGATCTGAAGAAGGCCGCCGAGGATTATCGTGATGCGATGCGTCAAGTAGTCAGCCAATTCCCCGACGATCTGGACGCCGCCACGCTGTTTGCCGAGTCCGGCATGAACCTGCACCCGTGGGGACTTTGGCACCAGGACGGCACACCCGAAGCGGGCACCGAGGAAATCGTAGCCACCCTGGAGTCCGTCCTAAAGCGCGATCCCAACCACCTGGGCGCAATCCACTACTACATCCATACGGTGGAGGCCTCAAACAATCCTGAGCGCGCGCTCGCGGGCGCAAACAAGTTGGCCGCGCTTGCGCCTGGGGCGGGTCACATCGTTCACATGCCCGCCCACATTTATATCCGCACTGGCGATTACGACGCCGCAGTAAAGACCAACGAAAAGGCAGCGGCGGTGGATCGCGCCTACATCAAGGCGACCGGCGCGCAGGGCATTTATCCGATGATGTACTACAGTCACAACCTGCATTTCATCGCCATGTGCGGCGCCATGAACGGCAGTTACGCGGAAGCGCGGAAAAACGCGGACCTGTTGGCCGCCAACGTCGGCCCGCACGTAAAAGAAATGCCCCCGCTTGAAGGCTTCATGACCATCCCAATAGCGGTGGAAATTCGCTTCCACCATTGGAACGAGATCCTGAAGATGCCCGCCCCTGATCCTGCGATGAAAACCGCCTCCGTCTTCTGGCATTTCGGGCGCGGCCTGGCTCTGACCGGCACCGGCAAAATGGATGAGGCCGTACAGGAATACAAAATTGTCTCCGACGCTGAGGCTGCCACTCCGCCGGATGTCATCTTCCAAATGCCGATCAACAACAAGAGCAAGGACATCCTGAAAATTGCGGAAGACATCTTAGGTGCGAAGATTGCTATGGCGAAAAAAGACCCCACTGGAGCCATTTCCATGCTTCGCCAGGCGGTCGCCATTCAGGACACCCTCAAATACGGAGAGCCGCCCGATTGGTTCTTCCCCGTGCGCGAGTCCTTGGGAGGAGCGTTACTAATAACCGGCGCCACGGCCGCCGCGGAGAAAGTCTTCCGCGAGGACCTCGACCGCAACCCGCGGAACCCGCGCTCTCTGTGGGGCCTGCGCCAAGCCTTGCTGCAACAGAAGCGCGACTACGACGCAGGCTTCGTTCAGAAACAGTTCGAAGGCTCGTGGAAGGGCATTCCTCAAGCCCTGAAACTCGACGACCTGGTGTAGGTCTCGAGGTTTGGCGCAAACCCGCCAAGCCTTGATCCATGCAGGGACAGCCGCCTTCGGCTGTCCCGCCAAGCGCAGCGAGGCGCCATGCGACGGTGTCCGGGTGAGCTTCCCATGACGGCCCGTCAGCCTTCTTACTTTCCCAGTGCCTGCTCTCTGCGAATCGCGTAGACAAGATGCGGCAGGTTCCGCCACGTCAATTCTTTCCACACGGTCATGCCGTTCTTCTCCGCGACCCGCCGTGAGGGCAAGTTTTCGGGGCGGATCAAAGAGATGAGTCGCTCGACGGGCAAGCGCGCGAACCCGAGATCGCGGCACGCCCGGGCGGCCTCGGTAGCCAGGCCCTGTCCCCAAAGATCGCGCCGCACGTGGTACCCGATCTCAATCTCATCTGCGGCATCCACGTTCTGCACGGTGAGCCCGCAATCGCCGATCATCTCCCCGCTGACTTTCAAAACCATCGCCCAGAGTCCGTGGCCGTGCTCGGCATATCGGCGAAGACTGCGGTCGATCCAATCCTCGACTCCTGCCCGGTTATACGGAGCAGGGTAGAAGCGCATGGTCTCAGGATCGGAGAGCACGCGCGAGAGAGCATCCGCATCGTCCCGAAGGTACTCCCGCAAGATCAGCCGTGATGTCTCGAGAATCTGCATGGCCCATATAATTCTATGCGAGCCTCTGGGCGACTATAATCTGCCCGATGCCCGCGCCCAAAGACGTCGGAAAAAAAATAGAGGCTCTTCGCGAAACGATCCGCCACCACGAATATCTCTATTACGTTCTCGACAATCCCGAAATCAGCGACCTCGAATTCGACAAGCTGATGCAGCAGTTAAAGGACCTGGAAGCCGACCATCCATCGCTGGTAACCCAGGATTCGCCCACGCAACGCGTCGGCGGCAAGCCTCGCGAGGGATTCGTCAAGGTGCCGCACTCCTCCCCCATGCTGTCGCTCGACAACACTTACAGCGAGGAAGAACTGCGCGCATGGGAACGCCGTGTCCACGAACTCAGCGGCCGCAAAGATGTCGACTACGTTTGCGAACTGAAACTGGACGGCATGTCGCTGGCGCTGGTCTATGACGACGGCAAACTGGCGCGCGGGGTGACTCGAGGCGACGGTTCCGTAGGGGAAGATGTCACGCAAAACGTGCGCACCGTGCGCTCGATTCCTCTGATTATCCCCGCAGACCGGTTGACGAAGGCCGGAATTCCCAAGGATTTCGAGGTGCGCGGTGAACTGCTAATGCCCACCGCAACTTTCAAGCGGGTTAATGAAGAGCGCGAACGCAACGGCCTGCCGACCTTCGCCAACCCGCGAAATTTCACCGCTGGCACGGTTCGCCAGCTTGATTCCAACATCACAGCCCAACGCCGCCTCGACTATTTTCCCTATATATTGCTCGAAAACGGCCGTACCTATTTCGATCGCCACTCGAAAACGCTCGACGCTCTCGACACCGCCGGATTCAAAGTCAACCAGAACCGCAACCTAGTCCACTCCATGGACCAAGTCTGGGCTTTCATTCAGCAGTGGGAAGGCAAGCGCGATTCCCTGCCCTACGAAATCGACGGCATCGTCATCAAAGTCGACCGAACCGCTCTACAGGACGAACTCGGCTTCACGGGCAAAGCCCCGCGCTGGGCCATTGCCTACAAGTACGCGGCCAGGGGGGGAATCACGAAGCTGGAAGACATTCGTGTGCAGGTCGGGCGGACGGGAAAACTGACGCCCGTGGCTATGCTGGCCCCGGTTTTGATCGGCGGAACTACAGTTCGCAATGCAACCTTGCACAACATGGACGAAATTGAGCGCCTGGGCGTGAAGATCGGCGACTGGGTACAGGTCGAGCGCGGCGGCGACGTGATCCCGAAGGTTGCCAAGGTGATCGACGACAAAGATCATCCGCGCGGCCATCAATCCTTCGAAATGCCGGAAAAGTGCCCCGTCTGTGGCACGAAAGTTGTCCGCACCGCAGGCGAGGTCGATTACCGCTGCGTCAATGCCAACTGCCCGGCCAAATTGCTCGGAACCATTCTGCATTTCGCCTCGCGCGGCGTCATGAACATCGACGGCATGGGCGAATCTTTAGTCAACCAACTGATCGAGCGCGGCCTGGTCAAAAACGTGGCCGACATCTACGACCTCAGCAAGAAAGACCTGCTCAGTCTCGATCGATTCGCCGACAAATCGGCACAGAACATTCTCGACGAAATCGAAAACTCGAAAAAGCTCCCGCTCGAGCGAGTCATCTACGGCCTCGGCATCCGCATGGTCGGCGAGCGCACGGCGCAATTCCTCGCCGAGCACTTTGGATCCATGGAGGCCCTGGCCAGCGCCAGCGTCGAAGAATTGCAGGACGTGAACGAAGTCGGCCCCCGCATCGCCGAAAGCATCGTGGAATTCTTCAGCATTCCGGCAAATCAGCAACTGGTCAGGCGACTGGCCGGGGCGGGGCTTACGCTTAAGGGCAAGAAAAAGGAGCGCGGCACCAAGCTCGCCGGCAAGACCTTCGTTCTCACCGGCACACTGGCCAAGCACACTCGCGACGAAGCCAAGAAGATGATCGAAGATGCTGGCGGGAAAGTCGCCGGCTCGGTCAGCAAGAAGACAGACTACGTGGTGGCCGGGGCAGATGCCGGGTCAAAGCTGGACAAGGCGAAGGAACTTGGCGTGGCGGTGATCAACGAAAAGGAGATGGAAAGGCTGGTGGGCTGAGACTCACCCCATCGCCTTCCGCATCCTCTCCCAAGTCACCTCCAGCGTCTCCGGCAGCACCCGCGTCTCCCCCACCACCGACACGAAATTGGCGTCTGCCACCCAGCGCGGCAGGACGTGCATATGAATGTGCCCCGCGATCCCCGCCCCCGCGGCCTTGCCAATATTCATCCCCAGGTTGATCCCATCCGGGTGGTATAGCTCGCGCAGCACGGTCTCCATGCGCTGCGAAAGCACCATCATCTCGTTGGCCGCTTCCCCGGGCAGTTTCCGCAGTTCGTCAAGATGCGCGTACGGCACGACCATCACGTGCCCCGGCGTATAGGGAAAGGTATTCAAAATGACGTAGCAGTGCTGGCCGCGGTGCACGATGTGCACTTTGGCATCGTCCTTCTCCTTTGGCGCCTCGCAAAAGATGCATCCGGCGGCCTTTTCGGTGGTCGAGACGTATGCATACCGCCACGGCGTCCAGAGGTAATCCATAAGAGGGCAGGTTAGCAGATAGCAGTATATGTTCGGAAACCGTAACGCTGAAACATGGCTGTAACACAAGCGAGATTTGCGTTTGACACTGTTCGCGCGCGGTTGCTATAGTCGAGAAGTTCCCATTGGACGCGGGTTCTCTGTTCAAACGTCCGACAGCTGGGATTGTCCAAGCTCATTCGCCAGGGTGAGCCCACCACAACCAAAAGACGCCTCCAGCAGTCCGCAGAGCAGGCCCCGCATCCGGTTACCAGAGAGGCATAATCTTGTTCGACGAAACCACCGCCAACGATTCCACTTCCACCATAACCGTCGTTACTGACGCTGAGCCGACGACGCCGGAGCACCAGCCCGAGCACGAGCAGCAGCCTGAGCCGGTAGCGGCCGCCGAGGAGCAGCATGCGGCCCCCGTTGCAGACGACAAGCCGGCCGCCGGGGAAGACTTCGCCGCCGCTCTCGAAACCTTCACCACCGAAGCCGAAGAGGCTGTCAGTGATGATCGCGTGATCAGGGGCACGGTGCTGAAGTTGACTCCGACGCACGTAGTGGTCGACGTCGGGGCCAAGTCGGAGGGAATGCTGGCGCTAGCCGAAGTGCTTGATCACGAAGGCAAGCCCAAGTTCAAGCCCGGCGACGAAATCGACGTCATGCGGGACAAGGGCGAGACCGAAGAAGGCTACATCCATCTCTCGCATCAGAAAGCTCAGCGCATTCACGCCTGGGAGGAAATCGAAAAGGCACATCACGACAAGAAGCCGATCAAGGCCGTGGTCATCGACCGCATCAAAGGCGGCCTGACCGTCGACATTATGGGTGCGCATGCCTTCCTGCCCGGCTCCCAGGTCGACCTCCGTCCCATCCGCAATCTGGACGGCATGAAGGGCCAGACCCTCGAAGTCGCGGTCATCAAACTGAACAAGAAGCGCGGCAACATCGTAGTCTCGCGCAAGGAATTGCTCGAAGGCGAGCAGAATGAAAAGCGCTCCAAGACGCTGGAGCACCTGGAGGAAGGCGCGATCCTCACCGGAGTCGTGAAGAACCTCACCGAATACGGCGCATTCGTCGACCTCGGTGGACTCGACGGCCTGCTCCATATCACCGACATGTCCTGGGGCCGCCTCACTCATCCCAAAGACCTGGTCAACGTCGGCGATCAGATTCAGGTCAAGGTCCTCAAGTACGACAAAGAAAAGCAGCGGGTCTCGCTCGGCTTCAAACAACTCACCCCCGACCCGTGGCTCGATGCCGAACATCGCTATCCGGTAGGCGCTCACGTTGCCGGACGCGTCATCAGCGTGACCGACTACGGAGCCTTCGTCGAACTCGAGCAAGGAATCGAAGGACTGGTCCACGTCAGCGAGATGACCTGGTCCAAGCGCATGAAGCATCCGTCAAAACTGGTCAACGTCGGCGATCAGGTCGAGTGCGTGGTGCTCAACGTGAATCCCACGGAGCGACGCATTTCGCTGGGCATGCGCCAACTCGCGGCCAATCCCTGGGACTCGCTGCATGAAAAATTCCCCGTCGGTATGACGGTCGAGGGACGCGTGCGCAACCTCACTGACTTCGGCGCCTTCATTGAGATCGAGGACGGAATCGACGGCCTGGTCCACGTCAGCAACTTGAGCTGGACCAAGCGGGTGAAGCATCCCTCCGAAGTTCTGAAAAAGGGTGATCGTGTCAAAGCCATCGTTCTCGCCATCGAACCAGACAAGCGCCGCCTTTCCCTGGGGGTAAAGCAACTCCAGCCCGATGTCTGGGAGTCGTTCTTCGCCGCGCATCACGTCGGCGACGTGGTCCACGGGAAAGTTCTGCGGGTGGCGGCATTCGGCGCGTTCGTCGAGATTGCCGAAGGTGTAGAGGGTCTGTGCCACAAGTCGGAGGCAACCGACGAAAACGGCCAACCCCTGCACCTGGAGCCCGGCCTCGAGCACGATTTCAAGATCATCAAGATGAGTCCTGAGGAGAAGAAAGTCGGACTCAGCATCCGTGCCGTAGGCGAAGAAGCGTCTCGCTCCGAAGTGGAAGCCTACAAACAGCCCGTCTCTAGCACCAGTTCGACGATCGGCGAACTGATCTCCTGGAAGCGTGCCAGCAACGAAAGCAACTAACCGGCCCTTGTCATCCTGAGCCGCGCGTGAACGCCTACAAGGCGTTCACGCGCAGTCGAAGGCCCCCGTGTTCGCCGGCGCCGCCGCAAGCCCCAGGGAGTTCTCACCTCTGACCCAGACAGGTTTGGTCCCTGCCGTCACCCTGTTCTAGAATCAAACGTTTGCTCACGATCATCTCTTCTTACTGAGGAGCGTTCCTTTGCCCGACACTATCTACGACGTAGCCATCATCGGCAGCGGCCCCGCCGGCTACACCGGCGCCATCCGCGCTGGCCAGTACGGCCTCAAAACCGCGCTCATCGAAAAAGACGGATTCCTCGGAGGCACCTGCCTGCACGTAGGCTGCATTCCGACCAAGGCGCTTCTGTTCAATGCCGAACTTTGGGATCACCTGAAAGACGCAAAGGAATTCGGTATCGAAGGAGTAGACACGCGCAAACTGAACTGGGCGGCAATTCAAGAGCGAAAAACCAAGATCGTGGCCAAGCACACCAAAGGCCTCGAATTCCTGATGAAGAAAAACAAGGTTGACACCATAAAAGGCTACGGCAAACTGACCGGCCCCGCACAGAATGGGGTATTCACGGTTGAACTGACCAACGACGGAAAGGCCAGTCAACTAAAGGCCAGGAATGTGATTCTTGCCACAGGCTCTGAGGCCCGCATGTTGCCCGGACTCGAAGCCAATGATCGCGTTCTCACCAACATTGAAATCCTCAGCTTAACGGAAATTCCGAAGTCGCTGGTGATCGTGGGCGCCGGTGCCGTGGGCGTTGAGTTCGCCTCGATCTATCGCTCATTCGATTGCGAAGTCACAATCGTAGAAATGCTGCCCCGTCTCGTTCCCGTCGAAGATGAAGAGGTCTCGAAAGAACTCGCCCGGGTTTTCCGCAAGCGCGGCATAAACTTCCATACCAGCGCCCAGGTGGACAAAGTTGAAAACACAAAATCAGGCGTTGCCGTCACCATCACCGCCGAAGGCAAGCAGCAGAAAATCGAAGCAGAGAAAATCCTGATCGCCGTCGGCCGCAGGCCGCGCACGGCGAACATCGGCCTAGAACGCACGAAAATCAAGCCCGACCGCGAGTTCATCAAAACCGATTCCTGGATGCAGACCCCCGAGCCCGGGGTCTACGCCGTCGGGGACATCGTGCTCGGCACGCCGCAACTCGCTCACGTCGGAGCCATGGAAGCCCTGGTCGCCGTCGCCAAGATCGCAGGCAAGCCCGGCAAGCCGATCAACCCCGAGCACATCCCCGGCGCGACGTACTGCCATCCCGAAATCGGCAGCGTCGGTCTAACCGAAACCAAAGCCCGTGAAGCCGGATACAACGTCAAAATCGGCAAGTTCCCCTTCACCGCAAACTCGCGCGCCTCCATCGTCGGCCAGCACGAAGGTTTTATCAAAATCGTCTCCGACGCTGACTACGGCGAGATTCTCGGAGTGCACATCATCGGCCCGCAAGCCACAGAATTGATCGCCGAGGCAGTAGCCGCTTTGGAACTCGAAGCCACCGTAGAAGACTTGATGTGGACGATCCACGCGCATCCGACCTTGGCGGAAGCCATGCTGGATGCGTCGAACAGTGTATATGGGATTGCGATTAACGCGTAATAGCCACGGAACAACACGGATGAAACCAAATAAATCTAAGTCTTGTCATCCGGAGCGTGGCGAAGGACCCATGCATCGTTTCTTACTTTGGGTTATCCCTGTGAATCCCCGGTAAATCCGGGGCGAACTGAATTGATCTCCGTCGTCCAACTCGGAACCGTCGACTATGCAACAGGCCTCTGCCTGCAACAGCAACTCGTCGACCTGCGCAAAGAAGAAAAGATCGGCGACGTCCTCCTGCTGCTCGAACACAAGCCGGTGATCACCCTGGGCCGCAACGCGAAAGCCGCTAATGTCGTGGCCTCACCCAAATTCCTCGCCCAGCGCGGCGTCGAACTCTTCGAATGCGACCGCGGCGGAGACGTCACCTTCCACGGTCCCGGCCAGATCGTCGGCTACCCCATCTTCGACCTCCGCGGATTCGCCACCCCTGACGGCAAGCGCAAAACCCTGGGAGTAATCGAATTCGTCCGCCGCCTCGAAGAAGTCCTGATCCGCACCTGCGCCGACTTCGCCATCCCGACGAAGCGCGCCCCTGGCCTGACGGGAGTTTGGACGGATCCAACTCCCTTGTCATCCCGAGCGGAGCAGGACGATTCGAAGAATCGTTCTGCGGATTCGAAGGACCCTGGGTTCGCCGACACCGCTACGAACGCTTGCCCCGAAGCCAAACTCGCCGCCATCGGCGTCCACATCTCCCGCTTCGTCACCTCTCACGGCTTCGCCCTCAACGTGAATACCGACCTAAGCTACTTCAACCTGATCATTCCCTGCGGCATCACGACGAAACCGGTCACCTCAATGCAACACGAACTCGGCCACCCGCTCGACCTGAACGCCGTCGCCGAATCCATCCCCCGCAATTTCGGCGTCGTTTTCCAAAGCCAGATCCTCTGGGTGGAAACCCTCGACGCCCTCCTCGGCCGCGCAGTCGGCGTACCGATGAGGTTGCCATCCGAGTTCCGCCGGTTGCACAAAGAAGAAGATCCCAGCTGGGCCTAAAATAGCGTTCGTCTCGGAAATGCGAAATGTGAGCGATCTCACCGATAAAGCCTTTGAGTCAATCCACCACCTGCGGGTAGGTGATTTCATTTTCCCGTATCGTGAGTTGCCTTCTGCCGCGATTGCAGCTGTAGAAAACTTAACAGGCATTTTCGACGTCGCAACGCCGGCCGAGAGAGAAGCAATTACACAGCGCGTCCACCGTCCTTTCGCTTTTGTTTTTGAACGCTATGCCCATAGCTGTGCGGTGGAGTCGGTTCGCCGGAATGATCCTTCGTTGATAAAGCGAGGCTTGGTGGCGCTGGCTCTGGAGAATGCGAAAGTGGATTGGCGTGACACTCTGCCGGTAGCGGCCCTCCTCCATAACAGCGCTGTCAGGCTGAAGACGGACGCTGGTGGACTTTTCGCTAGTATCGGAGAAATTGCCCAACCTCCCATGCGAGGGATATTGTCATCCTATGGTGAGCCCACAGAATCGCGGACGATCGAGTCCTACCATTACAAGGAGTCTGGCCAGGGAAGCTCGTTCACATATATCTATGTTGAACCGCCGTCTCGGATTCCCTCAAGAACTGAGTGGAAGATTCGACCGTTGTTCCGGAAGCTCTGGCGGCGACTTCCCCTTTGGTATTAGTGTTGGCAGTTGCTCCTTGCCCTAGCCCTTCACCCCGCTCTCGCGATACCATCAGTACATTGCGCCTCCGCGCTGCTTTCAAAATGGGGACCAAGAAACCGAAGTCCAAAACAAGCTCCAACGGCAACCGCCCGCGCAACGGATCGCGAGCCACCAGTACTCATGTGGGTCCGGGTCTCAGAACCGGAAAAGTCGGGCGCAGCTCGGCTCGCTCTTCCGGCGAGCAGCTCCGCACCTACTCCATCCCCGACTACCGCCTGGAACACCCCAACTTCACCGTCCGCCAGCGCGTAGAGAAAGACCGCCATGGCGCCGAAAACGTCCGCTACGAAGTCGAAGGTGACCTCGACGCCCCCGTGCCCCCCATCCGCGACTCCAAGTATCTCGACCAGCAGCACGCCATCGAGATCTACCGCTACATGCTGCTCAACCGCAAAATGGAGATCGCCCTGGAAAACCTCTACAAGCAAGGCAAAGTGGTCGGCGGAGTCTACTTCGGACTCGGCCAGGAAGCCTGCTCCTGCGCCTCCGCTTACGCGCTCGACAACGACGACTGGTTCGCCCCCATGATCCGCAACCAGGGATCGCTCCTGGTCCGCGGCTTCCGCGCCAGCGACACCATGATGCAGTACATGGCCAAAGCCGACTCGCCCACCAAGGGCCGCGACGGCACCTCGCACTTCGGCGACATCGAAAAGCGCAACATGGTCTCACCCATCTCCATGCTCGGCGACCTTATTCCCGTCATGTCGGGCGTAGCTCTCGGCGCGCGGCTGCAAGGACGCAACCTCGCCGTCATGACCTACATCGGCGACGGTGGCCAGTCCACCGGCGTCACCTATGAAGGCATCAACTTCGCCGCCGTGCAGAATCTGGGTTTGGTGCTCTTCGTAGAAAGCAACCTCTGGGCCTACTCAACGCCGTCGGAGATGCAGTACCGCTGCAAAGACCTTGCCGAACGCGCCATCGCATATGGCATCCCCGGCTTGATCGTCGACGGAACCGACGCCTGCCAGGTCTACGACGCCGCCCATGAAGCCGTCGGCCGCGCCCACCGCGGCGAAGGCCCCACGCTGATCGAAGCGAAGATGATGCGCATGAAAGGCCACGCCATCCACGACGCCGCCAGCTACGTGCCGAAAGCGATGTACGAGTTCTGGAAGAAGCGCGATCCGATCGCACGCTTCGAAAACTACCTAGTGAAAGAAAAGAAGTGGTTGACCCCGAAAGAAGATGAAGCTTTGATGGCGGAAGTCGAGCGCATCATCGAAGAAGAAAGAGAAATCGCAGTGAACTCCCCGATGCCGACCCCAGAATCCGCCGAAGGCGGTGTCTTCTGCGAAAACGGCTGCCACGAAATCAAGCCGAAATACGGCATGCCAAAAGTGAGAAAGGGAACGGGCGGTTACAAAGAAACCGAAGCCACCGTACACTTGAAGTAACGGACCAGAGATGGCTGTTAGGCGGAACCTTGTGGATTTCGCGGTCACTCGTGACAGACATAACTTCTGACCCTTTGAAAGCTGAAACTGTAAAACTCTGAAACCCGACCCTATGCAACTCACCTACCTCGAAGCCATCCGCCAGGGAATCTGGGAAGAAATGGAACGGGACCCCACGGTCTTTTGCCTCGGCGAAGACATCGGCATTTACGGGGGCGCCTTCAAAGTCACCGACGGATTCATCGACCGTTTCGGCCCCGAGCGCGTCATCGACACTCCCATCGCCGAGTCCGCTGTCGTTGGCGCGGCCTTCGGCGCCTCGCTCACTGGCATGCGCCCCGTCGCCGAATTCCAGTTCATGGACTTCATCGGCTGCGCCTTCAACCAGATCAGCAACATGGTCGCCAAGACCCATTACCTCTGGGGAGCGCCCGCCCCGCTGGTCCTCCGCGGCCCCAGCGGCGGATACGTCCACGGCGGCCCCTTCCACTCTCAAAATCCCGAGATGTGGTTCGTCCACAATCCCGGCTTGAAAGTCATCTGCCCCGCCACGCCCTACGACGCCAAGGGCCTGACTAAAGCCGCCATCCGCGACAACAACCCCTGCATCCTGTTCGAGCACAAATATCTCTATCGCCGCATCAAAGAAGAAGTCCCCGCTGAAGATTACGTCGTCCCCATCGGCAAGGCGCGCCTGGCCCGAGAGGGCCGCGACCTGAGCATCATTACCTATGCCGCCATGGTCCACACTGCGTTGGAGGCTTCCGAGGTTCTAAAGAACGAAGGAATCGATCTCGAAATCGTGGACCTGCGCACCGTCTCTCCCCTCGACCGCGGAGCCATTGCTCAGACCGTAAGAAAGACGAACAAGGTCATCATCCTCCACGAGCACTCTCGCACCGGAGGCCTCGCCGGCGAAATCGCCGCCATCATCAACGAGGAAGCCTTCGACGACCTCGACGGCCCCATCGTCCGCATCGCAGGATTAGACTCCGCCATTCCCTTCTCCCCGCCCCAAGAACATCACTACCTGCCAAAGGTGGAAGACGTAGTCCGCGAAGCGCGCCGCCTGAAAGCGTATTGAAGAAAGCGACAAGAACTATCTGGGGACGGCCGCCTTCCGATTTCCGTTCGAGCGAAGCTCGACTGCTCGCGACCAGTTGGGAAGGATTACCGTCAATTTCAATACATTGCGCCCGGCTAACCCCGCGGCAACTAGCGCCCCTCCCTCATCATCTGACACAATAACTACGGAGGCCTCATGAGCAAGTTCCTACTCGGCGTAATCGTCACTCTCCTCGTGCTGATCCTCGGTGGACTCGGCTTCGCCATGCTCGGGTTCTTTCCCACGGCTGCCAACGTTTCTCCGCCGCATCTTGAAACCCGCATCTCGATGGGCGCCGTCGACGCCTCCATGGAACGCCACGCCCCCCACGTCACCAACCCGCTCGCCCCCACCGATCAGAACCTCGAAGACGGCATGAAGCTCTACACCATGAATTGTGCCCTCTGCCACGGAGGTCTCGATCGTAAGCCGTCAACTTTGGGCAACTCGTTTTATCCCCCGGTCCCGAATCTCGTCTCCGACCCTCCCGACGATCCCGAGTGGCACATCTTTTACACCATCCGCACCGGCGTGCGTTACACGGGCATGCCCGCCTGGGACAAAACACTCCCCGAGCAGGACATCTGGAAGATCACCATGCTCCTCTCCCACCTGGAAAAACTCCCGCCCGCGGTTCAGGACTATTGGAAGACAAATTTCAACGCCGCCCCCGCCGCTGCCGACGAAACTAAGGAGAAAGAAGGCAAAGAAAAGCACGACCACCACTAAGGTGACTGCCAGCGGAACCCGGATACCACGGGCTGGGAAGCAAGATTTGCGATTCAGAAATTGCGAAACAGAGACTGGCGATCACGCCACCCTAGAAGCGGGACCCTTCAGGATCGCCCTAAAAGTCGTAATAAATGGCGGGGCCTTAGCCCAAGTCCGAGCGACTGCGCCGTTGCCCATCCAACCGCTATAATATTCGATTGCGTCCGGCCCTCTACGCGAACCGTGGGGCCTCATGGAAGGAAATCATGCCAACTGACATCGTCATGCCCCAGATGGGCGAATCCATCGTAGAAGGTACTATTACCAAGTGGTTGAAGAAACCGGGCGACAAGGTCCAGCGTGACGAACCCCTTTTCGAAATCTCCACCGACAAGGTCGACGCCGAAATTCCCGCTCCCGCTTCCGGAGTTCTTCAGGAAATCAAAGTCACCGAAGGCACCACGGTCGGTGTGAACACCGTCGTAGGCACCATCGCTGTCGACGGCGAAGCCGCCACTCCCGCAAAAGCCGCCCCTGCCCCCGAGAAAGCCGCCCCGGAGAAACCGGCTCTCGAAAAGAAGGCCGCCCCAGCCGCCGCGGCTCCCGCTGCACCCGCACACACCACTCACGAAGAGGAAGAAGAAGCCCGCTCCTCCCCACTCGTTCGCAAGATCGCCCGCGAACACGGCGTCCATCTGTCCCAAGTCTCCGGCACCGGACTCGGCGGCCGCATCACCAAGCAAGACATCCAGCAGTTCATCGAGAACCAGGGATCTAATGTGGGGACGGACGCATTCGTCCGGCCCGCCTCGCGAAGCGAGGCGCCTCCCGCTCCCGCTCCCGCCGCTCCGCCTCCGCGCCCTGCCGCCCCCGCCCCCTACCCTGGCGATCTTGTCCCCATGACGAACATGCGTAAGCTGATCGCCAAGCACATGATCGAGTCGCGCCGCACCAGCGCTCACGTCCACTGTATGTACGAAGTGGATTTCACCCGCATCGTGAACCTGCGGGCCAAGCACAAATCCGGATTCGAGCAGCGCCACGGCGTCCGCCTCACCTTCATGCCCTTCTTCGTGCGCGCCGCCATCATCGCCCTGCAGCAGTGGCCCATCATCAACGCCAACATTGAAGGCGAAAGCATTCGCTACCACCGCAACATCAACGTTGGCATCGCCGTCGCGCTCGACTGGGGCCTGATCGTCCCCGTCCTGAAAAATGCTGGCGAGCTCAACTTCCTCGGCCTGCAGCGCGGCATCACCGACCTCGGCGAACGCGCCCGCACCAAGAAGCTTAAACCCGAAGACGTCGAAGGCTCCACCTTCACCATCACCAACCCCGGACAGTTCGGCGCCGTCTTCGGTCTGCCCATCATCAACCAGCCGAACTCAGCGATCATGGGCGTAGGCGGCATCACGAAAATGCCACTCGTCATCACCGACAAAGACGGCAACGACTCGATCGCCATCCGCTCCGTCGTCCACCTCACGCTAGGCTACGACCACCGCCTCATCGACGGCGCCGTCGCCGACCAGTTCATGGCACAAGTAAAGAAAAATCTTGAAGCCTGGAGCGAAGAAATCGGCTAGCCCGAGCCGCGGAACCGCGAAAGAATAAAGCCCACAGCTTGCCCTGAGCGCAGTCGAAGGATGCGCATTCTGCCTTCTAACTCGTGAACCTGCCCCCGTCCAAAAACTCCTCCACGCTCCTCACATACACCTCTGCAAGATCCGCCACCGGACGCCGTGCCTCAATCAGCGTCATCGCGTCTCCCACCTCCCACCCCATGGTCCCCAGCAGTGCCAGCGCCATCATCGGCGCACGATGCACCCCCGCCGCGCAGTGAATAAACAACTTCGCATCGCCCTCGTCCAGCGCCTTCTGCGCGAACTCCACTCCCCGCCGAAACAACTCCGCCGGCTTCGCCTCGAAATCGTCGTCCGTAGGATTCCACAACACTTCGATGCCGTGATCCACCGCCAGCGGCGTATCATCAAACTCGATTTGCATGTCGATGATGTGCGTGATCCCAGCTCCGGCCACCTTCGCCATATTCTCCGAGTTCCAGATCCCACCCCCAACAGCAATCCGATCCGTCAACCAGGTAATGTCCATTCCCATCCTGCGCCGTGCGCGGTGTGGTTCGGGCACGTGTGGGGCGGGCACTCGTGCCCGCCGTGCAGCTAGGATGGGGACTTTGCGTTTTCCCACCCAAACCGCCACCGCTTCGTCTCGCTTCACCGCTCCGCCTCATTCTACGGTATGTGTTGGGGCGGACCACTCTTGTCCGCCAAAAGCCTGCAGCACATGTTTCCCGGGTGCCCCACCCTTCTCGCGCTCTTTGCGAACCCTCTCCAGCTCCGAACCCTCGGCCACTGGGTTCGAACTGGTTCGAACTGGAGAATTCGCAGTCGAGTAATCCAATAGCAAGGTGATTTACGAGCCTGCTCGGCACACCAAACAAAGGGCGCGCCCTGGAGCGCGCCCTGCTCGGAAAGATTTCTTTTTTCTTACTCTCTAAATTTAGAATAGCAAATTGCTAAGGGCTAACCGGACATTTTTCAAATTTTATTTTCCCCATCTTCACAATGCATTATAGAAGGGCGCCCCGCTTCAGAAGGCGGAAGCAATGTGTGGCGCCAGCGCGGTTCCGTCTCGCTGCACTGCAATCGAAAGACTGAACGCTCCGGCTGTTTGATGGAAAGAGAGCGCTGGGTGGTATCCAGC
>DATKFH010000157.1:0-61518 GCA_035511455.1 Candidatus Sulfotelmatobacter sp.
ATGTCCGTTGCCGGTGGCCTTGGTGCCGCCGAAGGGCAGGTGAACTTCCGCGCCGATGGTCGGAGCATTGATGTAGGTGATGCCGGCCTCAAGATCGCGAACTGCGGAAAACGCTTTGTTGACATCTTTGGTGTAGAGAGATGACGACAAGCCGTACTCGATGTTATTGGCGATGGCAATTGCATCATCGAGGTCTTCGCAAGGAATGATCGACACAACCGGCCCGAAAATTTCTTCCTGCGCGATGCGCATCTTCGGATCGACGTCGGTGAAGACCGTGGGCTCCAGGAACCATCCATGCTGGTACTGGCCTTTGTCGAGGCGATTGCCGCCGGTGACGAGCTTCGCGCCTTCGTTCTTGCCGATCTCGATATAGTTCAAGTCGGTCTTGAGTTGGTTCTCGTTCACTGCCGGACCCATCTCGACGGTCTCATCCAGACCGTTGCCCACTCTAATTTTCTTTGCGCGGGCGACAAAGTTTTCGACGAATTCGCTGTAAACACCTTTCTGCACGATGATGCGGCTGGTCGCGGTGCAGCGCTGGCCAGTGGTGCCGAACGCTCCCCACAGGCCGCCTTCGATGGCAAGGTCGAGGTTGGCGTCGTCGAGGACGATCATGGGATTCTTGCCGCCCAGTTCGAGCGAACAATGTTTGAAGCTCTTCGCCGCGATGCCTCCAATGATGCGGCCGACTTCGGACGATCCAGTCAGGGAGACGGCGCGCACGTCGGGATGCTCGGCGAGCGGTGTGCCAACCGAGGAGCCAAATCCGGCGACGATGTTGATGACCCCTTTGGGCAGGCCGGCGTCGGACAGGGCGCGCACCAGATTGAAGGTCGACAACGGGGTGTCTTGGGCGGGCTTGATCACGCAGGTGTTGCCGCAGACGACCGCGGGCAGTAGTTTCCACGAGGAAATTGCCATGGGAAAATTCCACGGCGTGATCATGCCGCAGACGCCGAGGGGCTGGCGTACGGCCATGGCGAACTTGTTGGGCATCTCCGAGGGCACGGTGGGACCGAAGAGGCGGCGCCCCTCGCCGGCGTTGTAATAGGCGGCGTCAATGGCTTCCTGCACGTCGCCGCGAGTTTCGGCGAGAACCTTGCCCATCTCGCGGGTCATGTCGCGCGCGTACTCTTCCTTGCGCTCGATCAGGATTTCGGCCGCGCGGAATACGACCTCGGCGCGGCGCGGCGCAGGAACGAGGCGCCATTTCTTGAAGGCGCGCTTGGCGGCGGCGACGGCGGCATTGACATCGTCCTGGTTGGATTTCTGGAAGATGCCGACCAGGTCGCGAGTGTCCGCGGGATTGCGGTTTTCGAAAGTCTCTCCGGTCGAGGACTCGACCCACTCGCCGTCAATAAAATTCTTGAAGACGCGCGTCTGGGTGCTGCTCAGACCCGCAGGCGTGGCCAAGGTGTCGGTTGCCATGATTTCTCCTAGTAAGAACCCTTTCGATTGATGCTACAACTCTCGGGAAGGACGCAGCAAGCGACCGTCTTCCGGCGACGATGCGTCGAGATCGTGGCCCCGTGAAAGCAATTCGGCATGCTTCTGCCCCCACTCGGCCATTGCGTTGAGCACGGGAATGAGCGTTTTTCCGTAGTGGCTGAGGGCGTATTCGACTCTCGAAGGAACCGTAGGATAAACAGTTCTTGTCAGAATTCCGTCACGCTCGAGCTGGCGCAGTTGCTGGGTGAGCACTTTGTGGGTGGGGCCGGCAATTTTCCGGCGCAGCTCGCTGTAGCGCTGAGGACCGGGTTTGAGACACACGATGATCAGAGGCTTCCATTTTCCGCTGACGACATCGGCGGTGACTTTTACGGGGCACTCATTCAAGTCCATGCTGGTCCACTTCCAAAATGCCAGGCTGTTCAGGTTCGCCGGTAGCATCCATTACAGCATAAGGGCGGGATATGCGGTGCGTGCGGCAGGAACCCCGCGGAGAGCAGCTATCAAAATTGTGCGTTCTTGCGGGGATCCGGCGATTGGTTTATCAAGGGAGTTGGGAGCTAATCATGAAAATCATTGCTTACGACACGTTCAAGCCGGGGGTGACGCTCGATACGCTGAAGCCCTACGTACAAGAGGAAGTCGCGAATGTCTGGAGACTGTGGAAGGCGGGTATTGTCCGGGAAAACTATGCGCGGGCCGATGTTCCCGGCGTGGTCATCGTCTTTGAATGCGCCAGCGTCGAAGAGGCCAAGAGCTATGTGGATGAGTTCCCCTTGTCGAAGCGCGGTTTCCTGGACTGGCAGTACATTGCGCTGGATGCTCCGCTGCCCCTGGAGTATCTATTTGACTCGGCAGTGGACACAGGAGAGCCATACGAGCGGCGGCCGCAGTGAACTGTGAGATAGTGATTCGAAGGTGCGAAATGCAGGAACATTGTGGAGTGAGGATTCCGAAAACCCTCGAGGAGGTCATCAGCCCGCAGAATACTGCGCTGGTGGTCTACGACATGCAGGCGGGAATAACCAAGCAGATCGCCAATGGGCAAGAGATTACGGGTCGCGTGGCGAAGCTGCTGGCGGGCGCGCGGAGCGCCGGATTGCGGACGTTGTTTACGCGTCATCTGTCCCTGCCCAGGGAATTGATGGGAGCATTCCAGTGCCGGACGGCGATGGCGTGGCAGCGCGTAGACTCGCCGGACAAGGTAAAGCCGATGTTCCTCAGGGACAGCTCCGCGTTCCAAATCATTGACGAACTTCAGCCTCTGCCGGGTGAAGGCATTGTGGACAAAATCACGATGTCGGCTTTTGAAGGGACGTTTCTGGAGATTGCGTTGCGCGATTGCGGCATTCGAAGCTTTATCATCGCCGGGATTGCTCTCGAGGTCGGCATTGATCCCACCTGCCGGCAGGGCGCCGATCTTGGCTTCTGGCCGATTCTGGTACGCGACGCCTGTGGCTTCGGGAGCGAGGCGGCGGCGAATCATTCCCTGGCTGCGCTGGAGCATATGGGCGACACCATGATCACCGATACCGATACGGTGTGTGGGTTGCTATCCGAGGGCTGGCCCAAAGTTTCTTAAAGGTTATTCACCAAGAGCGCGGGCTGCGCCTGGAGGACAGCCGGAGGCGGCTGTCCCCACATGAGCTGCTTCTTTCTCACAACGGCGTTCTTACTTTCCCGCCGTCTTGGTTCCTTCTGCCGGGCCCTCGAACTCTTCCGCCATCCACTTTTGGAGGGCGGTCATATTGTGGGGACGACCGAGGAAATTCTTGACCAGGTCGTTGGCCGACATGGAGCCGCCCGGTTCCAGCACGAGGCGGCGGTAGCGCGCCGGAGCATCCCCGGCCAGCAGGTTCTTGTGATCGAACTGCACGAAGAAATCTTCGGCAATTACTTTGTCCCACAGGTAGGTGTAGTAGGCGGAGGAGTAGCCGCCGAGGTGGCCGAAGGATGCCCAGAAGTGAGTGTCGGGCAGAGGAGTGAACGGGGTGTAGCTGTGGGAGTCCGCGAAAGTAACGGCATCCAGATCGACGTCCTCGGGCTTGCCTTTGTAGATGTCGTACGAGATGGCGGTGAAGGAAAGCTGGCGCGTCACCCAGGTGCCGCGTCCGAACGCCGCGGCGCGGTTCATCCGGGTGACGAGGTCGGCGGGAATCGGCTCTCCGGTCTTGTGGTGCCGGGCGAACTTGGCCAGCACCTGCGGGCTGCGAATCCATTCTTCGAGCATTTGCGAGGGCGCCTCGGCGAAGTCCGATTCCATGCTTATGCCGCTGATACCGGCCCAAGGCTGCAGGCCTCCGAGGATGTGGTGCATGAGGTGACCGAACTCGTGAAAGAAGGTTTCCACATCGTCGTAGGTCATCAGTCCGGCATCGGTCGCAGTCGGCGCGGGAAAATTGCAGACCAGGATGGCTTCGGGGTATTGCTTGCCCCGAATGCCATCAAGTACCGGAACCATTTCCGCGTGGCTGTATTTGCCGGGGCGGGGGTGCATGTCGAGATAGAAACGGCCGATGGGCTTGCCCTGATCGACGACAATCCAGGTTTCGACCGCGGGATCCCAGGCGGGAACGTTCGGCTCCTGCTGAAAGCTGACGTGGAACAACTCCGCGGCGCTATCGAGGATGCCCTGCTTGACCTGCGGGAACGGGAAGTAGGGACGCACGGATTGAGAGTCGAAGTTGTACTTTTCACGGCGCACGAGTTCAAGGAGATAGTTTCTTTCGTGATCCCCGATTTCGGTCGCGCCCGGAGTGGTCTTCTGCTTCTCGGCCAGCAGCATTTCGAACTCGCGGTGGGCCAGTGGGCGGGCGGCGTCGTTGATCTGCTGGATGAAGTCGGCGATGTTATGGCCTTTGGCGATCATCTTGTCGGCGGCGCTGTAGTCGGCCCAGGATGGATAGCTCAGCAGAGTGGCGATCTCGTAGCGCGTCTTCAACAGGTTCGCCAGCACTTCTTTGTTTTTGGGATAGGCTCGCGTGTTAAATGCAACTAAGACGCGGCGGCGCAGCGAGTCGCTTTTTGCGAAGGTGAGAACCGGCAGGGCGTCCGGGTAGTCCGTCGTGATGCGGATCTTCCCGTCGGCGCCAGGCTTGTGACGGTCGATATAGTCCTGCGGAAGGCCGTTCAACTCGCCGGGCTCGGCCTCGACGGTTTTTTGATCGTCGGAGATGTTGCGATCGAACATCGAGACTTCTTCCGTAGCCTGGTCATTCAGCTTTTTGAGCCGGGCACGCGTGGCGTCATCCTTGTCCACTCCCGCCAGGCGAAATTCGAGAAGCTGTCGCTGAACGTAATAGCGGGTGGCGTTGTCGGCCTGGGAAAGGTCGAGAGCGGCGAGAGCGTTGTAAACGTCGTGGTTGAGGGAGATCGCAGTTTGTGCAGCCGAGGCCTTGGTTAACATGGCGGTGGCATGATCTCGGAAAGCGGTCTCAGGATGAACCTGCTCCATCAACCCCGCCAGATAGGTGGCAGAGTTGACCTGACGAACCGCTTCGTCAAACGGAGCGAGAGTGTTCTCCACGGTTCGCGGACCCTTGGCGGCGAGCAGGGTGTCGATCGAGGTTTGCGCGGCCGACAGACGATCGTTTTCGAGCTTTTCGAAGGCAGAGACGTCGGGCTTGGTGGCCCAAACTGTGGGCTGCGAAATCGAGACTCTCTGCGCGGTGACGATGGTGGTTAGAAGAACTGGCAGGAAAAAGATCAGAGCTTCGCTTCCGGCACGAAACATAGAAACCTCTCCAGTGAACCGGTCTAACGATCCGCGCGTAACTAGCTGCGGCGGAGTGATTGTGTTGGACTCTGCGATGGGATGTCAAGCGTGCGCGCAGGGAAATCGCCTCACAGGAATCGGGTGTTTTGTGTACCGGTGCTCCCTCGTGTTGTGTCCCGTTAGTTTGGCAAAATAGCCGACGGGCATTGATTCGGTGAGAAACATTCGGAAACGATCCTAGCGCCAGCGCTTCAGCTTTGGCCAGGCGCCGGCCCAGGAATCGAATTTCTTGCCAGTGCAGAGGAAGACGTCAATCTGCTGCTCGAGCGCGTAAGGATTGCCGGCAGAGGTGCCAATGTAGTCGACCTGGTTCCAGTAACGTTCCAGAACTTCTTTGCGATCGTCCAGGACGATCATGCAGTTTCCGGAATAGTTGTGCGGGCCCCACAGAAAATAAGTGCGGTCGCCGCTCATGGCTCCGGGCAAGCCGTCGCGGGGGCCGAGAAAATCGATGGCGCCGGCCTGCCCATAGTCCTGCGCGAAGATGCCGCAGTCGGGGCGCTCCTCGGGCGTAAGGCGATTCCAGGCCACCGCAGTTTCATCCACGATCTCCTGCCATCCGAACTGGTCGGCATACCACTGCGGCAGAGCCGCGCGGGCGTGAGCGTGTTCCATCACCGGGAGTTTGAAAGGGAGAGTCTTCGCATACGCGAGGAAGGCGTCAGGCGAAAGAATTGGAACTACCACGGGCGCGAGATATGCGCCGTTGACGAGCAGAATGACGACGATCACGGGTTTCAACCACTGCAGGCGAGGTGGCCTAGATCGCGGCCGATCGAGCGCAGACTCAATCGCCACCGCGCCCGCGGCCAGCAGCATGGGATACACCGGCGCCAGGTAGTAGTTTTTGCCGTGCAGCACGAAGAATACGGTGTAGCAGACCAGATAGCACCATCCCAGTGCGCGATAACGCCTCAACGACGGGGCAAACAGCAGCGCCAACAATCCGGTCAGCCAGATGGGCGCGGTTAGGGGATTGAGCAGCAGCGCCTGCTGGAAGAAGTATGGGAATGGTCCGAGCACCACGTCGCGACTTTCGGCCCGAATGCCGCGCATCAACTGCACAAAGGGCCAATCGTAGTGGATGTTCCACGCCAGGTTGGGCAGGAAGATGAGAAAGGCGGCGATGCCCCCCAGCCAGATCCATTTGTCCAGAAAGACGCGGCGCTGTTCGGTGAGCAACAGACCGGTCACAATTCCCAGGCCGAAGACGGTGATGGAATACTTTTCCTCTAGGCCGAGGCCGGCGATCACGCCAAACCAGAGCCAGTAACGAGGATCGTTTCTCTTGATGGCGAGGATGGCGAAGTAGGCGCAGCCCATCCAGAGGTTGGGTTCGAGGCAGTTGGTGCCGAGCAGGCTGCCGTTGGAGAGATACTGCGGTGCGAACAGCGCGCAGATGGCGCTGAGCAACATGGCGTAGCGGCGTCCGCCGAGTTCGCGGGCGATCGCGGCGGTCTGCACGATCAACAGGGAAGACGCCAGGGCAGGAATGAAACGGATCGCGCGAACAGAGTGGCCCAATAGTGCACGGCAGAAGTGAATCAGAAATGGGATGAGCGGCGGCTGGTCGACGTATCCCCACTGTAGGTGGTCGCCGCACGACAGGTAGTCGAACTCATCCCGAAAGTAGCCATAACGGTTGTTGAAATATATGTGGAAGATGAGTGTTGCAAGAGCGATCACCCAGATTAAGGCCATGGACTGGCTGGATTGGTCGCGGTCTGGGAGCGTGGACGGGCCAGCCATAAGGGGACACCAGCATAGCTGACGGGCCGTCGGCGTGTCATGAACCCAGGGCTGGCCCTTCGCTGCCTTCAGGATGGCCCGAGTGGGGATAAATAGGTGCGGTCGCCGCGCACAAAACCAAGGTAACCTCCCAAATTGATTACCTGTTCTTCCCTCCGTTTTTCTTGTGCTACCGTTTTCCTTTACTGCCCGATTACGAAGTTTTAGGGGATTTTTCAGGCCAAGTGTCTTCCGCGAATCGCAAACCGGGAATCCACGTTGCGTGGACGACGGTCACATACCGCAGCGTGGCCCTGCTCATGCTGGCAGGCGCTGCGATATTTTTTATTGCCTTGCGCGTGGCGTTTCCGCAGTTCACCGAAAGCGCCATCAAGAAGGCCGACAATGTGGCCGGGAAGTTGTTGGAGCGGGTGGCGGGCATGACTCCCAGCGCGAGCGGTGGGGTCTCGACCGCACAACAGGCGCATTTCACGGCGCTCGACGGCACTGTGCGGGTGAAAAAAGGAACCGGCAACAGCTGGATGGCTGCGGATTATAACGTCCCTCTGGAAAAGGGCGACGTGGTGCAGACTGGCTCGGAAGGAATGGCCAAGGTAGTGTTCAACGACGGCACCAGCTATACCGTGAAACAGGATTCGCTGATCGTGATCGAGGAGAACTCAGCCAACGACCAGCAGCAGACCAACGTTGCCGTTGCGGTGAGCACCGGGACGGTGGATCTTTCGACCGCGACCTACAGCCAGGGATCACAATCGAGGGTAATTGTGGCGGGGGCCACGGCGTCACTGGCTCCGGAGTCGGCGGCGCAGGTGCACAACGATCCCAAGTCGGACCATCACGAAATCTTGATGAAAAAAGGAACGGGCGAAGTCACGCGCAACGGCGAAACGGTGAAACTGGCCAACTGGGAAAAGGTTAGCTTCACGGGACAGCAGGCGCACCTGGAAAAGGCGAAGGAAATCGGGCCGCCCACGCCGATTGCGCCCGCCAACATGGCTCCACTGTTCTCCGGCGAATCAACCAAGGACGTGGAGTTTACCTGGACTCCGATGGCGAATGCAGTTGGTTACCGCCTGCGCATCTCCCGCAACCCTTATTTTTCTTCTACACTGGTCGACAAGAAGATCAACACAGCCGCGGTCACGGTTTCCGGACTGGGCGAGGGCGCCTATTACTGGATGGTGCAGTCCTACGACACGGGCGGGAAAGAATCGGTCGAGAGCGAGAAGAACCGCTTCACCATCATCGCGAAAGGGAACCAGACCGAGGCCATCGAACTTGACCTGGATCCGTTCGTTCAGCATGGACATGTGATCGAAGTGACGGGTAAGACGCAGATTGGGGCGCGCGTCATGGTGAACGGCAGTGAGGTGCCGATGATCGGCACCGATGGCGCGTTTCATTACTTCACGCCGCCGTTACCCACAGGAGAAGCTGTCATCACGGTGACGGCGCAGACGGCGCAGGGGGGCGTAAACACGCAGCAGAAGAAGATCATTATTCAGTGACAGCAAGGGTTTCAAGGTGTCAAAGTTTCAAGATTGCAAAGTTTTACGCGGGCGAGTGCGAGAAAGTACAGTCGAATGTGCTTCTTACACTTTGAAACCTCGAAAACCCTAAAACCTTGAAACTTGGAATTTGAGCGGGTTGGCCGGGCATCCCGTAGAATAGAGACAGCCACCCGACAGGATAGAGAGAGACCGGGATACTTCCGGAAGCGGCTTAAAAAAGACGCAGGAAACATTTTGTCATGTCAAACAACGGATACTCCAACGGATCACGCGCGCACAACCTGCGGTCGCTGTTCAGCATTTTCTCCAGCGATCTGGCTATCGACCTCGGCACCGCCAACACGCTCGTTTATGCGCGGGGCAAGGGCATCGTGGTGAACGAGCCCTCGATTGTCGCCATCAACAAGAACACGGGCGAGGTCGAGGCGGTGGGCAAAGAAGCGAAAGAGATGCTGGGCCGGACGCCGGGCAACATCGTCGCCATCAAGCCCATGAAGGACGGCGTGATTGCCGACTTCAAGGTCACCGAGAAGATGCTGAACTATTTCATCCAGAAGGCGCACAACCGCAAGATGCTGGTGCATCCGCGGATCGTGATCGGCGTGCCTTCCGAGATCACACAGGTGGAAAAGCGCGCGGTCATGGATTCCGCCTACCGCGCCAAAGCCAGCGAGGTGCACCTGGTCGAGCAGGCGATGGTGGCGGCGATCGGCGCGGGCCTTCCGATTACCGAACCCAGCGGCAACATGGTGGTCGACATTGGCGGCGGCACTACCGACATCGCAGTCATTTCCCTCAGCGGCATCGTCTATTCGCGCTCCGTTCGTATGGCCGGCAATCAGATGGACGAAGCGGTCATGAATTATCTGAAACGGAAATACAACCTGCTCATCGGCGAGCGCACGGCCGAGCAGATAAAGATGGAAATCGGCTCCGCGCACCAGCTCGACAAGCCGATGACGATGGAAATCAAGGGCCGCAACCTGATCGAAGGCGTGCCCAAGACGATCACCGTCGACGATGGAGAGATTCGCGAGGCGCTCAGCGAGTGCGTTTCTACCATCATGAACGCGATTCGCGTGGCGCTGGAGCGAACGCCTCCAGAGCTCTCCGCCGACATCAGCGACCGCGGCATCGTGCTCACCGGCGGCGGCGCGCTCTTGAAGAACCTCGACAAGCGCATCCGCGAAGAAACGGGGCTTCCGGTTTCGATCGCCGACGATCCGCTATGCAGCGTGGTGCTGGGGACGGGCAAGATGCTCTCCGACTTCAAGCTGCTGCGAAAGATTTCGATTGAGTAAGGTTTCAAGGTGGCGAGTACCCTCAAACCGGACGATCATTCCTTGGGACATTGAAACTTTGAAACCTTGAAACTTTGAAATTGTTTTTATGGAATCTGTCCTCGGCCGTTACCGCAATCTGATTATTCTGGTGGGCGTGCTCTTTCTGCAGGTGCTGGGGCTCGCTGTGCAGGTTAAGCGCGGCGGCGCCGAGACCGAAAACACGCGCCTGATCCGAATCTGGACGGTCGGCGCGATCACTCCTTTCGAGCGCAGCGTGGTCTGGGTGCAACGCGGCGTCGGCAATATCTGGCACAACTATTTCTATCTCCGCGGCGTTCGCGCCGAGAACCGCGATCTCAAAGAACAGATTGAACACATGCGGATCGAACAAGTGCGCCTCAGCGAGGACGCGGCGCAGGCGCGCCGTCTGCAAACTTTACTGGCATTCAAAGAACAGTTCATCTCCAAGACCGTGGCCGCGCAGGTGATTGGATCAAGCGGCAGCGACCTTTCGCGGATCATCTATATCGACAAGGGCGGGGATGCGGGCCTGCAGCGCGACATGGCGGTGATCACCGCCGACGGCATCGTGGGCAAGGTCATGCTCGTCTACTCCTCGGTCTCGCAGGTGCTGCTGATCAATGATCAGACCAGCGGGGTGGGAGCGATCCTGAAAAAATCGCGTCTGCAGGGCGTGCTGCGCGGAACGGCGAATGGCGAAGTCGTGCTCGAACGGGTGATGAGCGACGAGCAGGTACCCGTGGGCGAGACGGTCCTGACCAGCGGTGGCGACCAGATCTTTCCCAAGGGGCTGCCGGTCGGGACTGTGGCGAATGTGGCGAACGGCAAAGACCTTTTCTTGAATATCAAGATCAAAGCGGCGGCCAATCTCGACCAGCTGGAAGAAGTGCTGGTGCTGGTCGAAAAACAAGAGAGACAGGCGACCGCGGAAGATAACGTTCGAGTGCGCGCGGCCGACATTCTGGCGCAGCGTTTGCCCTCGGTGCCCGATAAGCCGGCGACGGATGCGGCAGCCGGTACCGGGAACGCCGCAGGTGCAGCGACCGGGACCTCAGCCGGTTCAGCGAAGTCCGCTTCGACCGCGACTCCTGAACCCAAGCCCATAGGCTCGGCGACCGTTCCGCAGTCCAAGAACTCATCGGCGACGACCATTCCGCACGTTCCGGTGGGAGCATCACCGGCGGGAGCAGCATCGCCGCAAGCAGCATCGGCAGGAACTCCGTCGGCAGGAGCCCCATCGGTAGGAACATCAGCCCCGGTGGGATCGACGACGGTCTCAACTCCCGTCGAGCACAAGATCACCGTCGTTCGCAGCAAAGTTCCGTTCATCGCGCCGAGCAACGTTGTGGGCAATCCAGTGACCGGATCGAAGCCGCCGGCTGGCCCCAACAAGTCTGCGGGGACCCCGTCCGCAGGTCTATCAACGAAGCCCGCGCAGGGCCCATCCAAGAAACCTGTGCCAACTGCTCCGTCGCAGCCGACGTCCCAGCCGTCGAGCCAGCCCTCCAATCGCCAACCGCCGGCTGACGAGAACAACCCACAATAGCGTGCCCGTTACTTACACTTCGGGGGAGCAGGTTGAGGTCTACCGGTTCAGTATTCCGGCGACGGTCGGCTTTCCGCTGCTGGCGCTGTTTCTGCAGGCTTTCGTACCGCGGCGCTTTCCTCTTTTTTCGTATCTTGATCTGCCTCTGCTGGTCACCATCTTCTTCGCGATGGCGCGGCGCAACCCCATTTCCGGCCTGCTGACCGGAGCGGTCATCGGGCTGGTGCAGGATTCCCTCGGCGGACTGCCGTTGGGTTTGTACGGAATCGCCAAGACGGTGGTTGGCTTCGGTGCCTCGTCGTTGGGGGTGAAACTCGATGTGGAGAACGCAGGCGCGAGGCTTTTGGTGACGCTTGGTTTTTACCTCGTGCATGCGGCCGTCTATTTCACCGTGGCACGCGGGCTGGCCAGCCTGACCCTGAACTGGAGTTGGAGTCGCGGGTTTCTGGCGGGACTGGCGAACGCAGTGCTCGGCGTCGTGATCTACTTTTTCCTGGACAAGTTCAAGCAAAGAACATGAACCCCGTCGTTGGTAGCTGGTCGTTCGTCGTTGGACCATTGGCTTCGGCGGTAAATCATGACTTCAGTCACCTCGCCCAGCACCCGTGTGAATTCGTTCCGGCTTACAATAAAGAGAAGTACCAGGCCAACGACTAAGGCCCAACAACTAAGGACTGAAGTAGTGTTTGCCAACGACCAACGACGAACGACCAACGACTGAATTATGTTCGGCCGCGACGAAAAAGTCTCTGAACTCCGCCTGACGGCGACGCAGTACATTATCCTCGCCATCTTCCTGGTGCTCGCCTACGGGCTGTGGCGGCTGCAGGTGATGGAGAGTAGTTACTACTCCCTGGCCGCGGAAAAGAACCGCATTCGCAATGTGCCTGTGCTGGCGCCGCGCGGCAAGATTCTCGACCGCGAAGGTCGCACCATCGTCGACAATTATCCGTCGTTCACTGCGTTATTGATGCGCGATTCCTCGCGGGACCTTGCCGGCGATACCGATCTGATTGCCCAGGGCCTGCATCTCGACGCGAATGAAGTCCGGGCGCGCATCCGGCGCTTCGCCTACATGCCGCAGTACCAGCCGATTTTTCTGAAAGAAGACATCACTCCCGACGAACTGCAGTTCATCGAAGCCCACCGCAACGAATTGCCGGAACTGGATACCATCATGTCGCACCGCCGCCTGTATCCGCGCAACGGGTTCATGGCGCACCTGATCGGATATGTGGGCGAAGTCAGCGAAGACATGTTGAACCAGCCGCAGTTTGAGCTGTACAACGCGGGCGACGTCGTGGGCATTTCCGGCGTGGAACGCCAGTACAACAATCTGCTGATGGGCACGAACGGATCGCGGCAGGCGCTGGTCGACAGCCACGGCCGCGAAGTGGGACGCCTGGGTGAAACCGAGGCTATCCCGGGCAAGCCCCTCAAGCTGACCGTCGACATTGACTTGCAGATCGCGGCCGAGGAGGCTCTGGCGGGAAAAAACGGAGCCATTGTCGCCATGGATCCGCGCACCGGTGAGATTCTCGCCATGGTGAGCGGGCCCTCGTACGATCCTAACGATTTTGCGGTGCATGTTTCTCGCGATGAGTGGAACAAGCTGGTTACCGATCCCGACAAGCCTCTGCTGAACAAAGCAATCCAGGCGCAGCTGGCTCCCGGGTCGACGTTCAAGATCATCATGGCGACGGCCGGGTTGCAGGAAGGCATTGCGCAGGACATGCACGTGACCTGCAACGGCGGGGCAACGTTCTACGGCCGGTACTTTAAATGCTGGGTTGTAGCGGAGCACCGCACCCACGGAGTGGTCGAAATCAGCAAGGCGATCTATCAGTCCTGTGATGTTTTCTTCTATACGCTGGCCGAAAAACTCGGGATTGAAAAGATTGCGCAATACGCGACCGCTCTGGGGCTCGGTCAAAAAACCGGCATCGATCTGCCGCAGGAAGTCAGCGGGGTGATGCCGTCGGAAGAATGGAAGATCCGTAACTTCAAGCAGAAATGGTATGCCGGGGAAACGATTTCGGTGGGCATTGGGCAGGGCGCGGTCGCGGCCACTCCGATTCAGATGGCGCGCGCCATTGGGGCGATCGCCAGCGGCGGAAAGCTGGTGCGGCCGCACGTGACCAATCCGACGGACTTGCCGCCCGGTGTGGTACAAGCCTCGAACGTTCCGGATGAGACGACTGTAAAGATCGATCCTCAGAACTGGCAGACGATCACCGATGCCATGGCCGCGGTCGTGAACCCGGGAGGCACGGCAGCGCTTTCGCACTTGCAGAACATTGACTTCGCCGGGAAGACGGGTAGTGCACAAACCATCAGCAACGCGCTCAAGGCCAAACTCGGCGCCGAGGGGAAAGCGAAGTTCAAAGATAACGGCTGGTTCGTTGGGGTTGAACCGCGCCGCAACCCGGAGATCGTCGTCTGCACGCTGTTAGAAGAGGGCGAACATGGATATCTGGCGGCGCGTACGGCAGCAAAGGTGATCAAAGCGTTTGTGGACAAACAGCAGCGCAATCCGCAGAAGATGGCCGAAAGGCCCAAGAGCGGCAAAAAGGTGGAGATTGGCGCAGTGTGGACAGTTCCGGATTCAGATCAGGCGAAAGGCCGGCTGCAGGCAGGACGCTTTGTTCTTGAACCGGCGAAGAATCCGATGGCGCTGGCTACGGCGGCTCCGGGAATGGCTGCTCAGTAATTGGCGCTGTCATTCCGAGCGCAGTGAGGAATCTGCTTTCTGCCTGGGCCGGCAAAGAGCAGATTCCTCGCTAAGCTCGGAATGAAAAGATTGAGAAAGCGGCTGGCAAGTGTACTGGCAACTGAACAACTGATGGCACGCTACGTTTCATACCGCGATTTCGACTGGGTCCTGCTGGGCTTCGTGCTCCTGCTCTGCGCTATGGGGATCATGGAGATCCATAGCGCCACCATGCACACAAAGTTCGCGGGGGCTCAGGTCAGGCAGACTTATTGGGTGGTCGCCGGAGTTGGAGCGATGTTCGTGATGAGCCTGGTGAACTACCAGGCGCTGCTCGACCAGATTCACTGGTTTTACTTTGCGGCCATCGGTTCCCTGATGGCGGTGCTGATTTTCGGCTCGAAGTACCTGGGAGCGCGGCGCTGGATCAAGATCGGCGGCAGTCACTTTCAGCCCTCCGAATGGGTCAAACTGATCCTGATTCTGGCCGTGGCCAAATATTTCGCCGACATGCGCCAGCGGGACCTCTCCTGGTCCGATTTCATGAAGGCGGGGGCGATCGTCGGAATTCCCATGCTGATGGTTCTGGCTCAGCCCGATCTGGGCACGGCTCTGACTTACGTTCCCATCGCCGTGATGGGGGTCTTCCTGGGTGGGTTGCAGTGGAAGCAAGGATTGGCCGTTGGTCTATTGGCAGTGGTGGGCGTCAGCGCGGTGTTCCTGGTTCCACGGGTGCACGTGCTGAAGTCCTACCAGAAGCAGCGGCTAACCAGTTTTATCGACCCCGAACTGGATCCGCAGGGGTCGGGGTACCAAGTTGAGCAATCCAAGATTGCCGTAGGTTCGGGAGGTCTGTGGGGCGGGAAAGGCTCGCAAACGCACGGGGCCTTCCTGCCGGTTCCGCAAACGGACTTCATTTTCGCGGCTTTTGCCGAAGAACATGGATTCGTAGGCGCTCTCGGGATTCTGCTGTTATACTTCATAGTGCTGATGCGCTTGACCCAGAACGCGCAAACAGCGCCCGACCGCGCTGGCACGTTCGTCGTGATGGGTGTGGTGGCTGTGCTTAGCTTCCATATCCTGGTCAACGTCGGCATGGTGGTTGGCTTTATGCCAGTCACCGGAATACCCCTGCCGTTGATGAGTTATGGTGGGTCTTCCGTATTGTTCATGTTCCTGGCGCTGGGGATGGTAATGAATGTTCGTATGCGCCGCTTTGTAAACTGACATCGGGTTACAGGAGCATAGACGGGGACGGCAAGGATGCAGTTGCTGCGCTTGGAGGCGCAGCCCCAAAATATCGATCGCCCTCGCGTAAAGAGGGCATTTCACCGGCCAGTCGAGTAGTCGAGGGCTGGGCAGGATTGAAGCTAAGAAGGCAGCCGGGCAGGGAACGGCCCCCCGACCCAAGTGGGTCTGAGAGTGCGGTCACAAACCCCGGCAGAATTTAAAGCGATAAGTGCAAAAGATTCCCAAGCTTATGCAGCGCGCCTGGTCAGGAGTCGCCTCCTGGGACCCAGGTCGTCCCCTATCCGGGGCGGCATCGCGACCTTCACTCCTCCCGCACCTTGCCTGACTCCACCCCGGTGAACCCCGCCCGACTTTTGAGCGAGTTGGGGTGGGACCGGAGTGTTTGATGAATAAGGAGCTATTTGTCTCTTCTACCCCTCACGAAACCAAGGTGGGGCTCGTGGAAGACGATCTGCTCGCGGAAATCTACCTCGAGCGCGAAAATGAATACACCCTCGCCGGGTCCATCTACAAAGGGCGCGTGACGCGCGTGCTGCCCGGCATGCAGTCGGCTTTTGTCGACATTGGCCTGGAGCGCGACGCCTTCCTGTACGTTTCCGATTTTATGGAGTTGGAGGAGCAGGACGAGGATCTTACGGACGCAGTTCCGGCCACTCGCGCCGTCCATGACCTGCGCCCGCAACCTGCGCGCGCGGAGTCAGCACCGGTCGCGGTGGATGCCTCAGAGGCTCACCCCTTGGAAGGCGGAATCGAACCAGTATCGGAGTCAGAGTTTGCCGAAGGAGAGGCTGCCGAGGCGCAGCCCGTCGCGCCTGCAGCCGGAGTACAGGAAGAGGGCACTGGCAGCGACGGTCAAAACCGCGAGCGGGGCGGTTGGAGGGGACGCCGCCGCCGTCGTGGCGGTCGTCGGGATGGCCGTGGCGATGGCAGGGAGCGTGGATTTGATCGAGGCGCCGATCGAGGTCCGGACCGAAGCGCGGACCGTGGTTCCGACCGCGGCCCTGATCGTGGAGCAGAGTCGCGTTTTGCGCGGCCGGAAAGTCCGCGCGCGTCAGAATCCGGAAGGACTCAGCCTGCAGGACCGCCTCCGGGGTACACGCCCATCATGCTGCCGGGAGAATCGATTTCGAAGTATCAGCGATTTGCCCAGACACAACGGCAGGCGCCGCCAGCTCACCAACATGCAACCGAAGTAGTGACGGAAGAAGCCGCCGCGCCGGAAACACCAATTGCGGCAGCGTTTCCCGACGATGAGCCGATTTTTGCCTCTGCGGAAGCGGGGGCTGAGCCTCTGCACGAAGAGCATGAGCACGAAGTCCGCGAAGAGGTGCAGGCGGTGGCGGAAGAACCTGCCGAATCTGCCTCGACATCGACCGACTGGAGTCGCGAGTTCCGGCGTGTGGAGGAAGTCAGTGTGCCTGCTCTCGGGTGGCCCGGAGAGGAACGCGCTTCGATAGAAGTGGAAGAGGTCCACGAAGCGGAGTCGGACGACAGCATTGGTTCGGTTCCAGAGCACAAGAATGAGCCGGTGGTTTCCCCACGGGAGGACGAGACCCCAGTATTTGCCGCTCCCGGCACGATGGAAGAAGAAACCATCGACGAAGAAGAGGCGGACGCGATCCGGTACGAATCTTCTTCCGACGAAGGTTACGATGAGTTTGAAGAGGAAACGCGCGCGGCCGGTCCGGAACACCTGAATGGCGAGGCTCGGGAAGTCGTTTCGGAGATCCACCAGTCATTGTTGAGCGAGTTGGGGCACGCCGAAGCTGGCGAAGCGCATGCCGCGGAAGGAACTCCCGCCGAAGGCGAGGATGACAGCGAAGAACTGGAACTGGAAGAGGCGCAGGCCGAAGCCGAAGCCATGCTGGACGCCGAAGCCCGCGGCAACGGAACCGTCGACGCCCGCGTGGAGGTTCGTGCTCCGGCGGCGACTGCAGGGTACACGCAGCGTGCACCGCGGCCGGCGTGGGAACGGCGCGGTCAGCGCGGACGCCGCGGCGGTCCCGGCGGTGGTGGTGGACGCCGTTTTCGGCGCCGCGAGTCGTCGCCGGTTCCGCTGATCAGCGACCTGCTGAAGGAAGGCCAGGAAATCCTGGTGCAGATCGCCAAAGAACCTATCGGCAAGAAAGGGGCGCGCATCACCAGCCACATCGCGCTGCCTGGGCGTTTCCTGGTTTACATGCCTACCGTTAACCACACCGGCGTGTCGCGCAAAATCGCCTCGGAAGAAGAGCGCCAGCGCCTGAAGCGAATCATCCAGAGCGAGCGCGAAAACGGACACGGCGGATTCATCGTGCGCACCGCCGCGCAAAACGCGAGCGAAGACGAACTTCGCGCCGACATCCGTTTCCTCAAGGGCCTGTGGCAGGACATCAAGAATCGCGCCGAAAACTCGAAGCCTCCAGCGCTGATTTACCACGATCTCAACGTGGTGGAGCGCGTGCTGCGCGATCAGGTCACTTCCGACTTCAACGTGATCTGGGTCGACACCGAACCGGAATACGAGCGGGTTCTACGCTTCTTCAACCGCTTCCAGCCCGCCCTCGTGAAGCGGGTAAAGCTCTACACCAAAGAGACGCCACTGTTTGAGCAGTTTGGCCTGGCCGAAGAAATGAACAAGGCGCTCAAGTCGAAAGTATGGCTGAAGAGCGGGGGCTACATCGTGATCAATCAGACTGAAGCCCTGGTCGCGATCGACATCAACACCGGCAAATACGTGGGCAAGACGCAACGCTTGGAAGACACGATCGTCAAAACAAACGTAGATGCTATTAAGGAAATTGTCCGGCAGATTCGGCTGCGCGATCTGGGCGGCATCATCATCATCGACTTCATCGACATGGATGAGCGCCGCAACCGCCAGCGAGTGATGCAGGCTCTGGAAGAAGAACTCCGCCACGACCGCGCCCCGTCGAAGACGCTACAGTTCAACGATTTCGGGCTGGTCGCGATCACCCGCAAGCGGGTGAAGCAATCGCTGGAACGCACCATCGGCGCGCCCTGTCCGTACTGCGAATCGACCGGATATGTGAAGTCGGTCACCACCGTGTGCAATGAAATCTACGTGGAGATGAGGAAGATTGCGAAACATTTGGAGCACGAAGACGTCATGTTGCGCGTGCATCCGGACGTGGCCAAGGAGTTGAAGTCCAACAACGGCCGGCTGCTGAACGAGATGGAAGAACTGACCACGCGCACCATCATCGTGAAGAGCGATCCGGCGATCCACCAGCAACAGTTCGACATCAACTGAGCGTTGGCCTTTGGTTTTGAAAGACGGGCAAAATCGCCCGTCTTTTTATTTTTCCACGAGATTTCGGATCTTCCGCGAGAAAAAGGCGATGAAGTGGTTGGCTGACCCTTCGGTCCTCGTTCCCGTATTCATCTCAGGACATGTGCATCACGAGCGAAGTTTTCGTCTGTTTTCGCGGGCAAATGTCGAATCGGCGGTTGGCGCAGCCCATAGCATCGCCGAAGTATACGCAACCGTCACCCGCCTGCCGGGCAAACATCGGGCGAGCGGACAGCAGGCCGTGACATTCCTGGAAATGATCCAAGAGCGGTTTCGTGGCGCTCGATGTTGCGGATGACCTTGCGACAATTCGTGAAGCGGCGGCCCTCGGGATCGCAGGAGGCACCACGTATGATGCGCTCGTTGCTGCTTGCGCGCTCAAGGCGAAAGCTGACGTGCTCTGCACGTGGAACATTGGGCACTTCTTGCTGTTGGGCGACGAGCGTGCCAGGAAAGTACGCACGCCCTAGGGTCAGTCTTAGCTCACGTTAGCCAGCGTCTTCACCGCACCGTCGGAGCGGCTGCGCAAATGCTGCACTGACTCATGGATCGCCTTGGCCGCCACGCCCGCGCCTCCCGTCTCGGCGAGGCGGGCCACACTGCCGGCTTCTTCGGTGGCGGTGCTCGCCATGTCCAGCAGCACGACCACAGCGTCGGCATGGAGCTTCCACAGCGACGACATCTTCTGGCTGCGCTTGAGTTCCTCGAGTTCCGTGGCGATGCGCGCCGAAATCGAGACCAGGCGGATCAGAGTGCGGGCCACGTCGGCGCGCAGGCTCTTCTCTTCCAGGAAGGCTGCGTTGTAGGCGTCCGCTTCCGCCGGCGATAAGGTCAGGTTGAAGAAACGCATGGGCACAACCTGGCGGTATTTTGGATCGGCCACGCGCACGAACACGCGAATGGATTCTTCCACGCGCCGGAGTTTGCCGTCTTCGGCCGAGATCTGCTGCGCCGTGACGGTCGGCGGCTGAAATACGGGAGCTGCGGGTGGGGCCTTCGGGGATGCGGTGCGAGCCGCCCGCGGAGCAGCCGCGGCGCTGCCTGAAGCGTGCGATGCACGCGCGGCCGGAGCCAGCAGCGACCGGCGGATCGGCGGACGCCGGTCCAATTCCTTCTTCAATTTTGAAACCCGGCGGAATTTCTCAAGCGCGCTGCCGTAGTCGGCTTCCAGCATCTGGTTCTGTTCAATCGCGGCCACGTGTTCTACCGTGACCTCCACGCCGTCGACCGTGGTCAGAATCGTCCCGCCCATTTCCTCGAGCGCCTGCCCGAATGTCTTGATCTCGGTCAGCGCCTTGGTGAACAGCTCGTCAAACTTCTTGCCAAACATCGCGTTGTAGGCCGAAACCGTGGCCAGCACGCCCGGGTGATAGAACGAAGCATCGAGCCACTGCTTCAACTCGCGCACGCGCCCGACGATGCCCGAATCGATCAGGGCGTTGAAGTCCCGGAAGCGGTTGACTTCTTCGCGCAGAGGATCGAAACGCCGCAGTAGCTGCACGTGCTCCTCGGGAAGGGAGGGCACATCCGTGTCAGCCAGGATTTCGATCAGGGCGATTTCAAAGGGTGACAGGGGCAGAGCGCCGTCCAGCGTGTAGCCGCTTTGTTCCCATTGCCCCGGCACGCGCGGATGCCGGTAGAGAAACGTGGCGATCAGATCGGTCTTGTCCCGGTTGACATCCGTGGGTACCCGCCGCCTCACGAAGTAACGCAACAAGGCCTCTGCTACTTCCGAATCCGTATCTGAGGTCAACGCCTGGCGCAGCATCGCTGGCGTGATAGCCATGTCGAGCATGTGCAGCCAGCGGTACATTTTGGTCAGGGTGTTGGGAAGCTCGCGTTCGGAATGGCGCAGCGCATCCTCGTCCAGGCCGCTGGGAACGGGCAGTTCCCCGCCCAGCGTGTCCGACATGAGCTTCTGGTAGAAGCCCTGAACGGTCGCGAGAATCGCTAGTTCAAACCGAAGATCTTCGGCCAATGAACGCCCCCGAGAGCAGATTTCTCCCTTATTCTTTACTAATGTTCAAGTAAAAACGAAAGGTTACCACCGGTGCAAGTTACGACTGGAGCGGTACTCTCAAGGGGAGAAGCGGGAGTCTCCCGGAAGGTCATGAACTTCCGCGACGAGTCAAAGTGGGCGCCTTGCGAAATTTAGGTGGTTTCGCCGTGAGCGTACCTGGCTTGAAATGCCACTGCCAGAATTCTGCTATCGCAAAGTCTTGTCATCCTGAGCCAGGGACCCGCCTTCAGCGGGTTAAAAGAGGAATGAACAGGCGGCATGTATCGAAGCTGTTCATTAGGAGGTGCCGTTCTTTGGCGCCGAAGGATCCATGCACTCCGCCAGTTGCACAGGTCCTTCGGCTGTCAAAACGGCGCCTCAGGATGACAACACGAGCTGGGCCGGCCACAACAACCCGGACACCGCTCTAGCTAGAACACGACGGTCTTGTTGCCGTAGACCAGGACTCGGTTTTCGACGTGCAAGCGTACCGCACGCGAGAGGACGATCTTTTCCAGATCGCGCCCCTTGCGGATCAGGTCTTCGACGGTGTCGCGGTGCGACACCCGCACCACGTCCTGCTCGATGATAGGACCATCGTCGAGTTCCTGTGTAACGTAATGGCTGGTGGCTCCGATCAGCTTCACGCCGCGTTCAAACGCCTGATGGTACGGCCGGCCGCCGATAAACGCCGGCAGGAACGAGTGGTGGATATTAACGATGCGGTTTGGATACCGGCTGACGAATTCGTTCGACAGGATCTGCATGTACCGCGCCAGCACGATGAAATCCGGCCGATGCGTCTCGAGCAGGGCGTAGGTTTGTGCCTCGGCCTGAACTTTATTGTCTTTGGTGACGGGAATGACCGCGAATGGAATTTTGTAGAACTCGGCCATGGGCTGAGTATCGGGATGGTTGGAGATGATGAGCGGAATCTCGCACGCCAGTTCGCCGCTCTGGTGTCGGTAGAGCAAGTCGACCAGACAGTGATCGTACTTGGAAACGAAGACGACCATCCGCGGGCGTTGCGAGGTTTGCGCCAGATGCCAGTTCATCGCGAAGGTTTCCGCGATTGGCGCGAAATGCCTCCCGAAGTCGGCGAGGTCGATGTCGAAATCCTTAGGATCGAACTCGACGCGCATCAAAAAAAGGCCGGATTCTTCATCGCCGTGTTCGTCAGCGTGCAGAATGTTACCGTTATGCCGGTAAACGAAGTCGGCAATGGTGGCGACTTCGCCCTTGCGGTCAGGACAACTAATAAGTAGAACGGCGCTATTCTTCATGAGAGTGAGGAAGAGCAATCGTCGTGCTGAGCAAAATGTGGCACCAGAAAAATCGAATGCCACCTAAGGCCACGCTGGCGCAAAGAATCAAGTGGCACAGGGAACACCAAAAGCACTGCGCGTGCGGGGTATACCGAAGAGTATAAAGAAGTACTTCGAGGGTGCAAACGACCGCAAGTCCAAGCACTGATGAGTCAGCGTTTCAGTTCCTTCAAGATTTCACGTGCGGCGTTCGCGCCCGAGCCGCCGGTCAGGCCCGCGCCAGGATGGGTCCCGCTCCCGCATAAATACAAGTTCCGAATCGGAGTGCGATAGCGCGCCCAATCCAGTAGCGGACGCATGGTGAAGAACTGATCCAGAGCCAGTTCGCCATGGAAGATCTGTCCACCTGTCATGCCGTAGACTTCCTCGAGATCTCGCGGCGTGATGATCTGGTGGGTCAGAATCAGTGCCGGCAGATTCGGCGCGTATTGCGCCAGGGTTGTCACCACGGTCTGGCCGAGCGCCCGCCGCTGCTCCTCCCAATCACCCTTCAGTTTGTAGGGCGCGTACTGCATGTAAATCGACATCACCTGCTTGCCTTCCGGCGCGAGCGTGGGATCGGTCAGCGACGGGATCGTGACCTCGAGGTACGGTTGGCGAGAGAAGTTGCCGTACTTGGATTCGTCGAAGGCTCGCTCCAGGTAGTCGATCTCGTTGCCGATGTGAATGCGTCCCTTGAGCGCCGCGGCATCGCCGTTCTTGAGCGCGGTGAACCTCGGCAGACCGGAGAGCGCGAGATTCACCTTGGCCACCGTGCCATTGCCGCGATAGTGCTGCAGTTTCTGTACGAAGTCAGGCGAAAGATGCGTGGCATCGGTCAGCTTCAGCAGAGTGCGCTTCGGATCAGCGTTGGAAATGACCGCTCGCGCGCGAATTTCGTCTCCGGTGGAAAGCAGCACGCCCGTGGCCGCGCCATCGTGCACGCGAATTTCGATGACCTCGACGCCCGTACGGATTTCCGCGCCTGCGGCTTTTGCAGCCGTTGCCATCGCCTGCGTAACCGAGCCCATGCCGCCCGCCGCAAATGACGAGGCCCCGGCGGGATGAGGATCGGCTGCCGCGCGAATCAGCAGAACCAGCGCGCTGCCCGCCGACCACGGGCCAAGAAACGTTCCGAACACTCCGCGGGCCGCAATCACCGCCCGCAGCAATTCCGTTTCGAAGTATTCCGACGCCAGGTCGGCCACCGCCATCGGCCCCCAGCGCAGCAACCGGAACATATCTTTCTTGCCCAGATTGCGGATGGCACGGCCGGTCTTCAACATGCTCCACAGATCACCGCTGCTTGGGTGGTCGATGTCCGGTGGCGTAGTAGCGAGTGCCTCGGCGATGACCGTGCTGATTTTCCCCAGCGACTGCTGAAACTCCGGATACTTCGTGGCGTCTTTCTGCGAGAAGGCACCGATCTCCTGCGCGGACTTCGCCGCGTCCTGGTAGAGCAAAAGCGCCCGCCCATCGGGCGAAAGAGCCGTCACGCAGACTTCCGGAGTGATCAGGCGCAGCCCGTGCTGCTGCAGTTGCATGTCGCGAACAATATCCGGTCGAATCGGTCCTGCCGTGTGCGCCAGGGTCGAACAGCGGAAGCCGGGATGAAACTCATCGCTAACTGCAGCCCCGCCGACTTGAGCGCTGCGCTCCAGAACCAGTGGCTTGAATCCTGCTTTGGCCAGGTAGAAGGCTGTAACCAGGCCATTGTGGCCGCCGCCGATGATCACGATGTCCCCTGCGCCTCCCTGGCTGTTCATAGGGCAAACTTTCTGCAACTCAGGCGAGAACGCCTAAACGTGCCGGTGCCGGAGGCAGAGGACACGAGGTCCTTCGACTGCGGTTTTGCTTCGCTTCGGGCGAAGCAAAATCCTCGCTCAGGATGACAATGCATACAGTTACGCGGCCCCCTTAATATCCTTCAGAATTTCGAGCGCTGCCAGCCGCCCGTTCGCTCCCATGATGCCGCCCCCGGGATGCGTGGCCGACCCGCACATGTACAGATTCTTGATCGGAGTCCGGTATTGCGCCCATCCCGGCACGGGGCGCAGGAAGAACAGTTGCTCGAGGGAGAGTTCGCCCTGGAAGATGTTGCCCTCACTCAATCCCCATTCGCGCTCTAGATCGAGCGGCGTGACGACTTGCTTGTGGATGATGATGTCTTTGATATTGGGCGCGTACTCGGCAATTGTATTAACCACCGTATCGCCGAAGCCTTCCTTCTGATCGTCCCAGTTCAGCCCGGGCCGCAGCTTGTAGGGCGCGTACTGCACGAAGCACGACATCACGTGTTTGCCGGGAGGCGCGACTGAAGGGTCAGTCAACGACGGGATCACCATGTCAATGTACGGTCGCTGCGAGAAGTTGCCGTACTTCGCATCGTCATAAGCGCGCTCCATGTATTCGACGGCCGGAGAAATGGAAATCGCGCCGCGCAAATGTGCTCCCGGTCCGGGCATGCATTTGAAGTTCGGCAGCGCGTCCAGCGCCATGTTCACCTTGCCCGACGAACCGCGGAACTTGTAGCGGTTGATTTCCTCAAGAAAGTCGCCGGGAAGGTGCTCGGGCCCCATGAACTTGGTGAACGTGAGCCGCGGATCGACGCTCGAAGAGACCACGTTCGCATAAACCTCGTCGCCGTTGGCGAGGACTACGCCCCTGGCTTTGCCGCCCTTCACGATAATCTGCGAAATGGCTGCCTGGGTGCGAATTTCGACGCCGGCCTCGCGGGCGGCGTCGGCAATCGCACTCGAGATCGCTCCCGTGCCTCCGCGCGCGAATCCCCAGGCGCGGAAGGCCCCGTCGATCTCTCCCATGTAGTGGTGCAACAGCACGTAGGCGGTTCCGGGAGAGCGTACGCCGAGAAAAGTGCCAATGATGCCCGAGGCCGACATGGTCGCCTTGAGCACGTCGGTCTCGAACCATTGATCGAGAAAATCAATGGCGGACATCGTCATAAGCTGGACTTGATTGTATTTGTCGTAGCTCGACATGCCCTGAAAGCGCCGCCCAATGAACAGCAGTTTCATCAGTTCGCGAGGATTGAGCGTGGTTGGATCGGGCGGCACCATGCTCAAAATCGGCTTCACGAACCGGCACATGGCCTGCATGGCCTTGCCGAATTCGTCGTAGGCCTCGGCGTCCACGCGGGAGTGGCGGGCGATTTCGCGGTGGGTCTTGCCGTGATCATTCACCCGCCACAGGTAGTCGCCGCTGGGCATGGGCGTGAACGTGCCGTCGAGCGGGAGAATCTCCAAGCCATGACGCGGGAGATCGAGATCCCGAATAATTTCCGGCCGCAACAGCGACACGACATAAGAGCAAACCGAGAACTTGAATCCCGGCACAATCTCTTCTGTGCAAGCCGCGCCGCCCAGCACGTGGCGGCGCTCGAGCACGAGCACTTTCTTGCCCGCACGCGCCAAGTACGCCGCGTTGACCAGGCCGTTGTGCCCGCCGCCAATTACGATTACGTCGTAGGAATTCGCCATGAGTCGTAGCTCTCAGCTTTCAGCCGTCAGCTCTCCGCTTTAATCAGCAGAGCGAACCGGGAAGACTTTCAGTTAAAGAAGAATGCAGACGTACGATAGCACCGCGATGGTTCAGAGGCCACTGGGAAGGACGGTCCAGCTTCTGAGGATGCTCCACAACAATGGCATAGTTTTGCGCATAGCTGACCGGAAGTCGAATCGACATTCTATCGGGAAGCGGCCGGTTTGTCTGCACTTTTGCAGCGCGGATGACTTTCAGTCACGCGACCGCCGGTTTGCCGCCCGAGCGCAGCGATGCATATAATCCGGATTCGATACTTCACTGGAAGTCGAGGCCATACCCTTGCCCATCGGAACCGCATTCCACGAGCGCACCTTTCCTCTCTGCCAAAGCCTGAATTACCGCGAATGGTCGGGCTACTACACGGTGAGCGTGTACGAAGTGCATCATGAGCACGAGTACAACGCCATTCGCAACGCGGCCGCGCTGATCGACATATCCCCCCTCTACAAGTATCTGATCACCGGTAAGGACGCGACCCGGCTCGTGAACCGGGTGATTACCCGCGACATCAACAAGGTGAAGGTCGGCCAGGTCATCTACTGCTGCTGGTGTGACGAAGAAGGCAAGGTCATCGACGATGGCACGATTTCACGCCTCGGGGAAAACGAGTATCGCTGGACCGCCGCCGACCCCAGCCTGCGCTGGTTCCGGCAGAATGGCCTGAACATGGACGTGCAGATTGAAGATATCTCCGAAAAAGTCGCGGCGCTCGGCCTCCAGGGACCAACCTCGGCGAAGTTGCTGAAAGCCGTGGCCGAGGCCGACATCGCCAACCTCAAGTATTTCCGCGTGACTCGCGGCAAGATTGCCGGCGTTCCCGTCGACATTTCGCGAACCGGCTACACCGGCGATTTGGGATATGAAATCTGGATGCCATGGAACGACGCGGTCAAAGTCTGGGATGCGCTGGCCGACAAAGGCAAGCAGTTCGATCTGCACGCCGCAGGCATGCTGGCTCTTGACGTGGCCCGCGTGGAAGCTGGGTTGCTGCTGATCGAAGTCGACTACACGAGTTCCAAGAAAGCTCTGATTCCGTCGCAGAAGTTCTCGCCCTACGAACTCGGCTTTGCCAGGATGGTCCATCTGGAGAAGGAAAATTTCATCGGCAAGCGGGCTCTCGAGCGTGATGCCAAGAACGGCGTGCCGCGCCAACTGGTCGGCTTCGAAATCGATTGGCCGGACGTCGAGCAGCTCTACGAACGCTACGGCCTCACTCCGGCCGCTCCGTCGCAGGCATCGCGCGTCGCGGTGCCGGTTTATTCAGGGGAGAGACAAGTCGGCAGGGCGACGACCACCAGCTGGTCCCCGACCCTGAAAAAGATGATCGCGCTGGCCAGCATCGAGACCCAGTCTTCGAACCCCGGCACTGAGCTGCAGATGGAGATCACCATCGAGGCGATGCGGCTGAAGACGAACGTGAATGTGACCAAGCTGCCGTTCTTCAATCCTCCGAGAAAGATGGCGACGCCGGTGTAGTGGTTCATATGGGGACAGCCGCCTCCGGCTGTTCGCGCGAACGCAGTTCGCGCTTGCCAATCGCTCCAAAGTTGATTCTGAAAGACCAGCCGGGCTTCGCCCGGCGGACAGCCGAGGGCGGCTGTCCCCACATAAGCTTGAGGCTTTGATCAAGTCCTGCCTCGGGGGAGCCCACTACGTGCAGCCCGCCGTTTTCCTGACCAGTAAATCCAGCCACCAATCAGCAGCAGAGCTCCGCATCCCCCGACGATTTTCAGCAGCGCCAGTGGCTTGTTCGGTTCATCGGGCTGCGGGATCAGGGACAGCGCGATCGTCAGTGTGGTGGTGAGAAATCCAACCGTCGCGACCAGTTTCGCGATGGCTGCCCCTCCTGGCACCCGGATCGCCTCCGGCCCGGCCGGCTCCGACTGCAGTTTGATCATCGCCCCGAATAAGTACAAGTATGGAATGAAGTAAGTAATCACACCCATGCTGACCAGCACGTCGTACGCGCCTTTCACACTGGTTCCCGCCTGTCCCAGAAAAATAAAAACCACGCCGAGCAGGAACTGGGTCAACAGCGCCACCCACGGAGTCTTCCAGCGCGGGTGCAATGCCCCGAACGCGCGCGGCAGAAACCGATCCAGTCCCGCGACGAACGGCAGGCGCGCGACCGCAGCCAGGTATGCCCCGGCCGCGCCGACATTGCTCAGCGCAATCAGAAAAGCTGCCAGCGGGAGGATTCCGGGATACCCCACGCGCGAGGCGGTCTTCGACACCGCCTGCACCAGTCCTTGCAGGCTGTTCACTTCACTCGAGGGCAAGGCCAGCAGCACGCAGACTGTCCCCAGGATGTAACAGATCGTGACTGTGATGCCGCCCGAAAGCAGAGCCAGGGGAATGGTGCGCCGGGCATTCTTTATCTCCTCGCCCATGAACGACGCGGTTTCGCATCCGCCAAACGCAAACGTCAGCACCGACCAGAAAATGATGTCGTTGAGATGAGTGCTCGGCACCATCGTATGCATCGTGAACGAGGTCGCCGACCCGTAACGATGCCACGCCACCAGTCCCATCACAATCACGATGGCCACTGGACTCCACATCGCGAGCGCGCCCACGTTGTGCAGCCACTTGCCCACGTCGAGTCCGACGATGTTCATCAGGGTGGCCGCGCTCAAGGTAAGCAGGGAAAAGACAATATAGAAAGTCGCGTTGCCGGAGAGATGCTGCCAGGCCGCCTGCCGCATGAAGAGCATGTTGCTCGCGGCAAAGTACAAGACGGCAGGGAAGTAAGGTAGATTGCTCGTCCAGTACGTCCACGCGGACATGAACCCGGAGAAGTCGCCGAAGGCGCGCTTGCTCCACACATAGAGTCCGCCCTCGTTCGGATAGCGCGAGGAAAGTTCCAGCACTGAAAGAGCTAGCGGCGTGTAGAAGCACAGCCAGGCCCCGATCCAGATGACGATCGAACTCGGACCGGCCGCCGCCGCCGTGGCGATCCAGCGCAGGCTGATGCCGGTGATTACATAAAACAACAGCAAGTCGCGAAATCCCATGACCTGCCGCGGGCGATTGGGGTCTTCCGCTTCCGCGAGCGAGACGCCGGGTGCGAGAAAGGCGCTGTTGTCTGCTTGCCCGTTCGGATTGGATTCGGTCAATGGCGTGTCCCGGGATCAGACTACAGCGAGCGAGAACAAATAACACCGACTCAAGCGCAGGGCAAGGCGAAACTGGAGTTTGGGTGATGTCCGAGTGTCCGAGTGCGATCCCGAGATGAAGTCGAGGCGCTGCCAGAACTTGTCATAGCATTCCAGACAAAGCCAGTCTCGGCCGTTGGTGTATCCCAATCGGTGAGCATCGTCATCTGATTATCTGATTCGAACAAATCCCAGCGGCAAATGACGCACTGATCGTTCTTCCAGCCGCCCTTCACGACCTCGAAGTTTGCCGAATCTTTGGCGAGAGTAGTGTCTAGAGACACCCTGTCCGACTGCCGCTCGGTGACACGATCGCGAGGCTTCCACGATGTTTTGCACCAGAGCCAGTTGTGGTGCTGGCACCGTCTGACTGCGCCGCGTACGTATTCCACTTCGAAGGGCGAACCGTGGATTGTTTTGCGCTCCCAGGCGGCGTAGCCATACCCCGGTTGCGCGAAGCCAGCGGACCTCTTTCGCTTTGTCGTACGCGCTCGTGACCTCGATGTTTGTTCGGAGTTGCTCGAGCTTTACATCGAATGGTTCGAGCAGTTCTGCGGCGAACCATCCTTTCTCGCGAAGGAGGCCGAAAAAGAGATGCTCCGAACCGATGTGGCGATGGTTCAAGCGTTCCGCTTCTTCCATCCCGTACTTTAGACTCTGCTTGCAAGCGTCGCTCAGAGGAAGGTCGACGCTTAGGGCAAAGCGGAGAGAGAGAATAGTAAATAAAATGGTTTTCAAGGAAAGGAGCCTACGGTTGTTGGTCAGCGTAAGTCTCAATAGGAATCGCTAGGACCACCCAGAACGCCTTCAATCACTGTCATCAAGGATCGATGATCATCACTGCGAGCACTGCCATCCGAAAATGTCGGGACCACCGCGAAGGGCCGTTTGGTGCAGATTGCATTCATTGAGCCGCCACGAGTTCGCCGACAAATTGCCCTAGATCCAGCGCCTCAACTCCTCTAGCGATCGCGGCAGTAGGAACCTGAAGGCGGGACTTCCGATGGACCACGATCAATCTTTCTGCTCGTTTTCGCAGCGCGCGCTGAAGAGAGATCAAGGGGATGCCATGGGCGGGCGGACAATCTTCGCGGATTTCGCTTCTACCAGCCACTTAGCGTGGGCCGCACCGCTCGGTGCCATTGGCGGCCGGTGTGGGACATGACACAAGGTCGGACGGCCGTCGTACATGCCGTGATATGGATAACGGGCGCACTTGCCATGCTAGTACGATTGATCTCCCTTTGCGCGCAGAGCGTCGCGATCGTCGAGCCCTGCCGACCGTTATGATGCGATATCCAGCTTCATGGCAGATGGTATACCTGTGAGCTTCGACAGCAGGCATCCCGCTCCCGCAGTTGGCGGCGTCCTTTATCCGCGTATCTTGCTTCCTATTGGCATTGATCGATTACTCAACCGACAAGAATTGGATGCTGTCCTGCTTCATGAAAGGGCCCGTGCCAAAAGAAGCGACAATTTGATCCGCCTGCTCTACGAAGTTTCGTTGTGCGCCTTGTGGTTCCATCCGCTCATCGGGCTCGCGGGAATGCGTATGGCACTCTATCGCCAGCTCTCCTGCGATGAATCTGTCATCCAGCGGGCGCAAGGACAAGCACTGGTTCGAGCGCTCTCCAAACTTGCAGTTTCCGAAGAAACGATGTTTCTCCGAGCGACAGCCTGGTCGCATCCGAGCCATCGCTTGGCGCGCCTCGCCGGGTCGGCACAACCGGCACACCGCCTAGCAAGCCTTCTACTGACCCCGTTGTTCGCCGCTGTGATCGTGGGCGGCGTCTTTGGAACGGTTACACCCACGGCCTGCTGTTTCGTCATAAAACACTGACCACTGCACAATTCTTGCTTACCGACGTGACCCTGGCCCGTCTAATTGTATTGAAAAACGTACTATGTAGTAATATAACCGCAGTAAGTAGTAGGAAAAGAAGTGTTGAAAAGATGAAACAAACACGAATCATCCTCCTGCTGGTGTTGCTCATCCCATTCACGGACGAACTTGCGGCGCAATCGCCAGAACAAGCGACATTGGTGAGGGCAGGCCGGCTGCTCGATCCACGGACAGGGAACGTGCTTTCACCCGGGGCGGTGTTGATCGAAGGGGGCAAGATCAAGGAAGTAGGAGCGCCTGCGCAAGTGCAAGCGCATGTACCGGCCGGCACCAAAACCATTGATTTGGGTCGCGCGACACTTTTGCCCGGGCTCATCGACGGCCACACGCACTTGCTTCTCGATGTGATTGTCCCTCCGGAAGCCGAGATCGCGCGCCACTCCAATGGCATATTTGCGCCCTCACAACTGTTGGCAATAGCCGAGTCGCCCACTAAGCGCGTCTTGCTGGGGGCGCAATTGGCGCGCGAAGACCTGGAGAGCGGCTTTACTACCGTGCGCAATCTCGGACACTCCGGTGTGGACGGCGATGCCGCTCTGCGCGATGCAATCAACGCCGGCCGCATTCCCGGCCCCAGGATCCTGGCATCGGGACGCAAGATTATGGCGCTCGGTAGCTATGTTCAGAATTTGAATCCCGCGCTTGCCGAAGCGATTCTCCAACAGGAATTCCTGCCGATAGACAGCCCCGACCGAGCACGGCAGGCAGTACGACAGAACGTCTTCTATAACGTCGATGTCATCAAGGTGACAGTCGGCGGGGACATCTCAGTCCCTGAACTGACGGCGGTTGTCGAGGAAGCACATCGGCAGCACCTCAAGGTCGCCGTGCACGCTATCGATACCCCCAGTATTCAAACTGCCATTGACGCCGGCGCAGACTCTATCGAGCATGGCGATCAAGTAACCGATGAGCAACTCAAGCAGATTCACGATAAAGGCATCTTCTTCGACCTGACGCCAACTTTTGCTGGCAGCTTTTTTATGAAAATGAATGAGCTCAGCATAGTAATGTCCCCCGCCTTCCGCGCTAGGAATACCGAAGCCGATGCCCGCGATCAAAAACACTACGCTGATCTGGTTCCGCGGGTTTTGAAGTCAGGAGTGAAGTTTGCGGCTGGGTCTGACATGGGCTGGTTCTATCCGGGAAAAACTCGCGGGCAGAACAGCGTTGCGACCATCGTTAATTTGCGTGAGGCCGGCATGCCGGCTCTCGACGTGATCCGTGCCGTAACCGTCAATGCGGCGGAGATGCTGGGTTGGCAAGACCGCGTGGGTGCGGTCGAGCCTGGAAAATTTGCTGATCTGGTTGCGGTTGCGGGAGATCCGATCGCGGACATATCCGAGTTGGAGCGCGTTCGCTTTGTAATGAAGGATGGCCAGGTGATCAGGAACGAGTTTGCGTCTCATTGAGGCATTGAGGCGCGAATGAGTCGACGGTCCCAAAAAGTCGAGGAACTGAAAATCATGAAGCGAAAACGAATCTGCTTGCTTTTGGCAGCATTTATGTCCACAGCCGCTGCTTTGGGCGCGCAGCCAGTGAACGGTGTCAGCGCTCCCGCGGACATTGTTTACGCGCGGCCCGGCCAGCTCGTTGACGCAGGGGTTTTTCGGTTGAATCTCTACTGCATGGGTAGCGGCTCGCCTGCGGTCGTCTTTGATTCCGGATGGGAAGACTGGGCGCCCGCGTGGTCGAAGGTGCAGCCGGAGATCGCCAAGTGGACGCGCGCCTGCAGCTACGATCGCGCAGGAGCTGGATTTAGCGAACCTGGCCCCATACCGCGCACCAGCGTGCGTATCGCCGAAGAGTTACATACGGCGCTGCACAACGCCAATCTCAGCGGGCCCTACATTCTGGTAGCTTCCGCCTTCGGCGGGGACAATATGCGGGTGTTCGCGGACCAGTATATGCCGGAAGTCGCGGGACTGGTGATGGTCGATGCGGATCCCAACGAATTCGAACCGGCGGCGACGGTGGAAGAGCAGCATCGCCGCAACGTTGGCATCAGTGGCATCATCTCTCAGCTCGGCGCCTGCCGTAACGCGGTCGCTGAACATAAGCCCTTGCCCATGTTGCCGTCGCGTCCTGGCCAGCCGCAAAGCACCTGCGCGCAACAGTTTTTTCGCGGCTTGCCGGAGGCGGAATGGTCTCCGGAATTGAATGCCAAACTTTTGGAGATTGCGCAGACGAAAGTCGCGATGTATGACGCCTACATCTCCGAAATGGAGCGGACGCCATGGGATGAAACCTACCTGCAGCAGCACCGCCGCTCATTTGGTGTGCGGCCCATTCGCGTGCTCACCTCCGGCAACCAGGGTGTCGGCCATCTGGAAACGAAGCCAGCAGACGCGCCGGAGCAGGTGAAATACGAGCGCGACACCACGCGGGCACAGGCGCGCTGGCTCGCACTATCGTCAAATGCCAAACAGATATTCGCCCGCCACAGCTCGGAATACATCCAGTTCGACGAGCCGGAAACTGTGATTAACGCTATCCGCGAAGTGTATGACCAGGCAAAAAGAAGATCGCCAGCTGACCACCGTAACTAAACGATGACTGAAAATGTAGCCAAACCACCCTCGGAGGCCCGGACGAAACTGTTTGCCCCTGCACTGGGATCCGAGTTGCTTCTCGCAGTCCCAAACACAGTGAGGACGCAGACATCTCCGCCGCAGCGATCTTCACCTACGGCATCCGGCGCGATGAGTTGCAAAAATCTGAAAAATCCGATGAGGTACTCATGAGGAATCCATTGTGGAAGCAATCCGGGCTCGTACTGGCCGCCGCCATTCTCGTTGCCGCCGGAACGAGCATCAGCAGTCAAGCGCAATCACAGAATCAACCTGCCGCTCCGGCAGTTACGCGTGCTGATGAAATGCTGAAAGCATGGAATCAGATCGGGAACAAACTCATCGCCATGGCGCAGGATTTTCCTGAGGACAAGTACGATTTCAAGGTCCAGAAGGACGAGCGCACCTTTGCCCTGAATCTTCTCCACGCCGCCGCTCTGGATTTCGTCCTGATACGCAGGATTTCCGGATCAAACCTCGGGCCCGACTTCGGCGAGGGCGACAATCCTTCGCGTGATCGTTTCAAGACCAAGGCCGAGGTCGTCAAATTTGTGCAGGAGGCCGTCGCTGACGGAGCGAAAGTGATTCAAGAGCAAGGCGACGCAGGGCTGGACAAGACAACGAAATTTTTCGGCAACCGGCTGGCCCACAACTCCTACATCTGGACCTCTGCTATCGAACACAGCGGCGAGCACTACGGCCAGCTCGTCGTCTACTATCGCGCGAACAACCTGGTGCCGCCAGACTCGCGTCGGCAATGAGGCCCTGAAAACGAATAGTCATCGCGCCGGAAGTGAGTTGTTGAAGCCAGTCGCGATAATTCCTGACTCCAGCATATCGGCAGCCCGGAAGCGTCAAAATGGCCGCCATCTCCGATCGGTCCAAGAACGCGGCTTGGTGGCGTGATTGGGCGAGTCCAACCATGAATGCAGCTTTTTTGCCGGGATGAGGGGCAAACAGGGAGTAATCGGGGAGTTGCGTTCTGATCGGCCACTAGTCCGGCCACGGGGACTGATCAGATCGATGGGGCGCTGGCAAGGAGCACGGCTGACACTGGGGCCGATGCTTAGGCGAACATCGGCGCTGGTCACAAAATGGTCACAAAACCGGGGCCGCTCTGCCGAGTTAAGTTGTTGATGACCGGTAGGGATAAGCGGGTAGTACGCAGCCCTGAAAAGGTTGGCGGCGGGAATGCGAGAACGAGTCCGTCAGTTAGGTGGCAGTTTGGAGATCAACTCTCTGGCAAACGGGAAACACACTGTCATAGTAGCTCGCTTGCCGGTTGTCAGTCGTCGGGATATTTCGATTGCGTGAACCAAACCCATTGGCAGTCACCGGCACTGCAAAGATGTTCGCTTGGTTTGGGGCAGGAGAGCCTGCTTGTTGCTCCGCACTTCTTTCCGACAAATGTTGGCGACACTGATGCTGTCGTGAATCTTATCGTCGAATCAAGAAAAATTCCAAGACACAGACGCTCAGACCATTGCGCCATCGAGCAGCTCAATCCTTGGCTTCCCGCCCAATATCCTGGTGATCCGGGAACATCTTCCACGAGAATGCTCTTGCAGGGGGATGAAATGCAGTGACGCGACTTTATTCGTTTGCTTCTTTGTATTAACTCTGATTAACTGTATTGAGCCAGCTATAGTTAATAGAACATGGGGTTGCATGCATGAGGTTCGTGGTTCGCTGGGGCATCGTTCTAGTGCAAGTGTTCGCTCTTTTCTCAGTCGAAGCTCTGTCGCAAGGAGAGACAACGAGCGCCATCGTGGGTCAGGTGTCCGATGGTGCTGGTGCCGCATTACCCGGCGCGATGGTTACGGTCACCAATCGGGAGACAGGAGGGATACGAAAAGCAAAGACCGATGGCGCAGGCCGATTCTACTTCCCGCAACTGAAGCCGGGCGGTTACTCGGTCCGAGTCGAGGCGCCGGGCTTCCAGCTCCAGCAGAACGACAATGTGTTCTCGGGCCTGGGTCAAAAACAGACCGTCGATTTTCGGCTCAAAATTGCGCAAGCGAAAGAAACCGTTGAAGTCGGCTCAGAGCCTCCTCTTGTAAACCCGGAAGATGCCAACACCTCCACCAACCTGAATGCTCCAGCCCTCGAAGATCTGCCCAATCCCGGTGGCGACTTGACTTACCCGCTACAATTCGCACCCGGGGCTCTCATCAACACAGCGGGCAGTGGCAACGATTTCGTCGGCGGAACCAACGGCTATGGCAACGTGGAATTCAACGGTCTGCCGGCTCTTTCCAATGGCTACATCGTCGATGGATTGGAAACCAACGATCCGCTGACGAACCTCAACAGTGGGCTCTCTACTAACCTCGTGCTCGGACTAAATTCGATCTCCGAAGTGACCGTGAATACTCTTTCCTATTCCGTGGATCAAGGCCGCTACGGGGCGTCGCAGGTCAACTACGTCACCAAGTCCGGCACCAACCAGTTTCACGGCAATCTCTATGAGCTGTGGAATGGCGCGGTCCTGAATGCAGCGGATTATTTCACGAATGCGACTCCGGGGAATCACAAACCTGGAGCAACGGTGAACCACTTTGGAGGTAGTCTGGGCGGTCCGATTCTCCGCGACAAACTGTTCTTTTTCTTTGACAGTGAGTGGGTTCGGATTGCTCTGCCCATCGTGACTGCGACTACGGTTCCTACTGCGGCATTTCAACAATACGTCTTGCAACAGCTTCCGCTTGGCGGCACGGATTCGGTCACCGGATCAATCTATCCCGCTGCTCCGCAATCGGTACCGTTCTATCAAAAGATGTTCTCGCTCTACAGAAGCACCAGTGGATCGCCGCTCGCCGTGCTCGGCTGTCCGTTCGACGTTGGCCGAGGTCCACCTGCAATTTCCAACGATGGAAACGGCTGCGCCAACCGGCAGAGCGTGTCCCATTCCAGCGACGACCACGAGCAAGTGCAGACCGCTCGCATCGATTACAACCTCAACGAAAAGAACACAGCCTGGTTTCGCTTCCAACTCGACAACGGCGTGCAAGCTGCCTATACCGATTCAATCAATCCTTTGTTCAATTCTGTGTCTCCCCAACCTCTCTATTCTTTTGCGGCGGGATATACCCACGTCTTTTCTCAGCATCTGGTGAACTATTTCAACCCAGCCTTTTCCTGGTATGAAAGCCTGTTTGGACCAGAGGACTTTCAGAAGACGCTCGCGGCATTCCCGATCGTCTTGCAGGGCAGTGGCGCCAATGCGCCTTTCACGACGGTTGGCGGGTTGGACAATACCTGGGTTCAGGGAAGGCGCGCCTCCCGCTTCTTCATCAACGACAACCTGGCGTGGAGTCACGGCGCGCATGAGCTTCGCTTCGGAACCAACATGAGAATCTTCCGGCTCAATGACTACGACTTCGGCGAGGGATCGGTTGCGACCGTCACCTACACCACGCTGCCGCAGTACATCTATGGAGTCGCATCAACGGCGACGAAGACGTTCCCCAGGTCTGCCAATGAGCCTTTCAATTTCCTCAATCTCGATCTCTACGCGCAGGACGCTTGGAAAGTTACCCGCAACTTGACTTGGACTTTCGGCGTGCGCGATACCTTCAACTCGAATCCGCTGAACCCGCATCACCAAATTGACCGGCTGCGCGGATCCTTCGCATCCATCTCGCACGATGTAAATCAGCCTCTAAACCAAGCGATTCAGACCGGCCTCGGTCATGTTTTCGCGTCAACGCCGCTCTCGATTCTGCAACCGCGAATGGCCATCGCGTGGCAACTGGAACCGAAGACCGTGCTGCGCTCCGGCTTCGGCATCTTCAGCGATATTCTGCCGGGCAGCGTCGCCGACTTGGTCGGCGTGAACCCGCCATACGTGCAGACCTTCCAGGGAGGCCTTCTCGGCACAGTGGGCGGCATGGCTCTTCCGCCCGGAGTGCCCAACAGCGCCGTGGATGCGACCGTAGCCGCCAATCATAGGTTTGCTGCCGGATTTCCGACGGGCCAGCTCGACTGCGTCTCGACGCTGGCAAATGCCGCAACCTGTCTTCCCCCGGTTGCGATAATCGCTGTCCCGGATGGCACACTCCACGCGCCCTACTTCATGGAATGGAGCCTCGGAGTCGAGCATCAATTCGGGACCAAGGCCAGTTTCCAGGCTCAATACGTCGGCACCCGCGCCGTGAACCAGCCCTATCTGACGCAAGTGAACGGCTATCAAACGGTGTGTCAGGGATGCTTTGCGCCATTCCCCTATCTGCAGCCGACCGATCCAAGATTCGGCGCAGTGACCCAACTTTCCACCGGCGAGAATAGTCATTACAACGGCCTTCAACTCACGGCCATGAAACGCCTCGGGCACGGCCTGCAGGGTCAGGTCAACTACACCTGGAGCCGCTGCCTGGATACCGTCTCGAACGGAGGATTCCTGCAATTCTCCGCTGGTGGGATTCTTTCGCCTCTTCCGGGAGAACTGGCCCGCGATTACGGGCCCTGCGACTACGATGTCCGGCATAATCTCAATGCGCAGTACATATATCAGTTGCCCATGCGAGTGCGAAACCAGGTGTGGGGATACGCGTTGAATGGCTGGCAGATCTCAGGCACCGCGTTTTGGCACAGTGGCATTCCGTTCTCGGTGCTGAGCACGCCGTACTCCGCGAACGGAAATGGAATTGTGCAGGGCAGCGGTCCGCAGTTTGCAAGCGTCGTTTCGGGGGTGCCGCTCTATCAGCATCACGCAATCCAGGGCGTAACCCAACCGGGTACACGCCAGTGGCTCAATCCCGATGCATTTGTGTCGGCAGTCGACCCGAGCACCGGAGAATGTTACGGCGGCGACGGTCAACAGAACTGTCGGTTCGGCAACTTGGGCCGCAACGGCTTACGCGGTCCGGAGTTCTTCTGGAACGACTCTTATCTGACGAAATGGTTCCCCGTGACCGAGCACGTGAAGCTACGTTTCGAATCGCAGTTCTTCAACCTCTTCAACCATCCAAACTTCGGGTTTCCGAGCATGGTTCTGGCGGGCATTCCTGGAAAGCGTTCGACGCAAACCGGATTTGGCGCGCTGACCTACACGACCTCTCCGCCGACCGGCCTGCTCGGAGTCGGCCTCGGCGGAGATAGCAGCCCACGCATGATCGCATTTCAGCTTCGTTTAGAATTTTGAGGGCGTCGGAAATGTCGGCTTCCGGCGATTCAATTCGAGGAGGCCGCGGGTTCGAGTTCCGTCGCTTTCGCCGGCTTTCTATGACTTTGGCCTCGGGGGATATGCGCTTTTGAGTTTGCAAATAATGCTGATTGCAAACGGACGAACATCTATTTGAAGAAAGCGCTTTTGAATGCCTCGTGCCGTTGACGCGCTGTATTTAGGATCTGATCGAACTCTGGTTCGCGGCGCAGATCATTCAACAGCGGGTCCTGGGAAAGGTACGGATAGCTGAAGAAGCCAGATTCAACACTGGTGCGCAGCACACGTTTGGCAGAGGTGTGGTCTCCCAAGACGGCATAGGCTTGCGCGATCTTGTATGTGCCTTCCGGGTCGCCGACTCCCCGGTCTCTGATTTTTCTCTCCAATGCGTTCAAGAGATCCAACGCTTCTGTCTTGCGCTGGTGAATCGAGTCACTGAGGGCCTTGCCGATTCCCGTATACAAAGTGGGATCGAGGTCGTATGCACGATCGAAGTCTCGTGAAGCCTGGTCGAACTCCTTTTCGTGGAATTCTCCAAAGCCACGGTAAAAGAGAAAGAATGAGGAATCGTCGACTGGCAAGCTGTCGAGAAACTTCTGGTATTGTCCCAAATAAAGGTAGGTGTTTAACACCGAGCCGTTGGCCTTGACCAAGGGATTGAGTTGGCGCGCCCGCTCGCACTCCGCGACGGATTCGTCCAACATCCCGGCGAATCGGTAGGCATATCCCAATTCCCAGTGAGCAGCGGCATAGTTGCCATTCGTCTTCAAGGCGTCACGCAACAGCGGCACAGCCTGCTCAACTTTCCCGGTGTCTACCAAGAGGTTGGCGAGGAACATTTGCGCATCAAGTAAGTTCGGTCGTATCGCCAAAGCCCGCTCGTACGCGGCTTGGGCACGGCGATATTGCTCGCGGCCGCCAAGCTCGAATGCTGCGTCTGAAGTGTATGATGCCCCCAAGTAGGCCCAGGCCGGTGGGTAATTGGGATCAATTTCAGTGGACTTTTCAAGCATCTTGATCGCCAGGGGGAATTTGTGCTGTCCATGAAAATCGAGTCCCTGCAGAAAGTATTCGTAAGCGAGTGGTTTAACCACGGCTTCCGGCTTTAGACGCTCCGCTTCTGTCGGAGACAAGGTCAACTGCAATTCTGAGATTAGTTGGCTGGTAACTTTGTCCTGGACGGTGAGCAAATTGTCATACTTCAGGTCGATCACCCCTTGACCTAAAATCTTCTCGGTTTTGGCATCAACCAGTTGGTAGGTAATCCGCAAGTTGTCGGCGTCTCGAATGAAACTTCCCGTGAGAAGGGTATCCACTTTGAGATCGGCAGCAACTTTCTGAAGATCAATGGCCGTCCCTCGATACTTCTCAATCGCGGCCGAAGGACGAACGCTTAGGGCGTTTACATAGGCCAATTTCGTGATTAGTACATCTGCTAGAGACAATCCGAGGAAGTCGCTGTTCGAATCCTGGCCATGATTTTGCAGAGGTAGGATAGCGAGGCTCCGGGGACTCAAAGACGGCTGTTTCGCAGATCGAATGTGAAGAAACTTCGGCAGGACGATCACACCAAGGAGCAGGGCGAATCCAACGGAGGAGAGAAAGATGAGCCTGCTGGTTCGTGGTCGGGTTGATCCCAGAGCCGCTACCTTGGGGAGCTCTCCTTCCGTAGGTGGTCGAGCGGAAGGCAAGGAAATCTCGCCCACTCTACCCTTTGAATCCACAGGTAGTGAATCGGTAGATGCAAGCTGGCCCACGAACCGGTAACCGCGCCGCCCTACGGTCTCAACGAACAGTGGTTTTTCGGCAGAGTCTCGCAGCGCATCCCTCAGCTTGCTTACGGCCACTGCTAGGCGATGGTCGAAATCGACGAAGGTATCCGCCGACCAGAGGCGTTTGCGGAGTTCTTCACGGCTGACAACTTCTCCCGCTGATTCCAACAACGCAGTCAGGAGCAGAAACGGCTGTTCTTGCAGCCGTACTTTGCTGCCATCTCTTCGTAGCTCGCCAGCGCGCAAGTCTACTTCGAAATTCGCAAAACGTACCAGTGATGGGAGGGTAGACGGCATCGGTGAGCTTCACATGCAGGTGAGTCTAGCATGCCCCAGAACTCAGTGCGATACCTACATCACATAGCGAACAAAAGAGTTATCAGGGGATTGAGAGGGGATTGAAGGAGAGGTGTCGGAGCATTGACGGTCACCAGTTGGTCAGGCACAAACATTCGGGTAGTGAGCCTTCCCATAAGGCACGCAGGGGAAGGGCGGCGGTCGCCCGCCAGTCCATCCATTGAATAGAACTGAGATCCTGGAGGACTCGTGAAGTTCAGTCGGAAAACCACACGAGGTGTGAAGTATTGCGCGTGGGCCACTGCCGTGTCCGTAGGACTGTTGGGGTCGGTCACACTTGGCCCTTCCTGTGCGTATGCCCAAGCGGAAGTCGATCCCGATCACTTCGATTCGTCAAGTACGGAACAGATCCCGCAAGCGAGAACTGCTGACAGGAAGGTTATCGTGACTCGGTATGACCGCGCCTTCTCACTACCATACAGCGCACTATGCAACGGAAAGGAGCTAGCTCCGGGAAAATACTCCATCTCGCTTCGTTCCGACGGCAATGTTGGGCAGGCGGCTCTTTATCAAAAAGGTCACGCCGTAGAAACCGCCGGCGTCGTTCAGACGAAAGCGCCCAAACACCACGATGAAGTAGTAGTCGTGGAGCACAACAAAAACGGGCGAACGATTTCGGTTGTCCGAGTCCGTGGGTTCGATTTTGTTTTTGATCCGAAACATTCGGCAGATCCCTCACCAGACAGCAGGCCGAAACGCAGGGAGAAGCTGCCGCTGACAGCGATATCCACAAATGAAATCGCAAACCGAGCTCTCTCCCGAGGGCCGATGAAGCCGTAATGGTGCACGAGGGAGCAATGAGCCGGACGCTTCGTGCAGGCAGGAAACGCGCCATCGTATTAGGTGGAAGCATGGCCGGACTTCTGGCCGCTCGGGTACTGTCCGACCATTTCGAAGGAGTCAGCTTGATCGAGCGCGACGCATTGCCGGCGTTTGCCGAGCAGCGCCGTGGCGTACCGCAGGGCCGCCATACCCACGGCTTGCTCGCGAGCGGCAGGAGTGTGCTGGAGAAGCTTTTTCCCGGCATTTCCGAGGCGCTGCTGAAAGCGGGCGCTGTAGCCGCTGACATCGTGCGCGACTCGCGCTGGTTTTTCGAAGGCGCCTGTTTAAGCCGCCCTCGGAGTGGTCTAACCGGCTTGCTAATGACGCGGCCTTTGCTGGAAGCGGTGGTGCGCGAACGAGTTCTCGCGAACCCGAAGGTTGTCCGGCGCGACGAAGTGGCTGTGGAAGAGTTGGTGGTGGACCGAAAGTCGGGGCGAGTAACCGGTGTGCGAGCCGGCGGGCAAACGCTCTCCGGCGACTTGGTCGTGGATGCAACGGGGCGCGGATCTCGCTCGCCACAGTGGTTGGAATCCTTGGGGTATGAAAAACCGGTCGAAGACATTGTTCAGGTGGGGTTGGGCCACACGACGCGTTTCTTCCGGCGGAAGCCGACCGACCTGAATGGTGACAAGGCCGTGGTCATTCCACCAACCCCGAAAGGCAAACGTGGCGGGGTGATGCTGGCACAGGAGGGGGATCGTTGGACCGTTACTTTAATAGCTCACTTTGGAAACTATGCCCCGGAAGACCTTGATGGGTTCATCGCGTTTGCAAGGACCCTGCCTGCGCCATATATCCATGACGTCGTGTCTCGCAACGAACCACTGGGCGAAGCCGCTTCAGCTAGATTTCCGGCCAGCGTTTGGCGGAGATATGAGCTGTTACCGCGTTTCCCTCCAGGCTATCTCGTATTCGGCGACGCCATTTGTAGCTTCAACCCGAGATACGGGCAGGGCATGTCTGTCGCCGCGCTGCAAGCCGTGGAGTTGGAAAACACGCTCGTTTCAGGTGACGGCGACTTGGCATTGCCAAAGACCTTCTTTCGTCGGGCAGCTAAGGTCGTTGCGATTCCCTGGACGATTGCGGTCGGCAATGATCTGCGCATTCCCGAGACGGTGGGCCGACGTACTGCGGGCGTGAAGCTCATCAACTGGTACATTTCCAAGTTGCATAAGGCAGCTCATACCGATCCGGTTGCGGCGCTGGCTTTCCACCGAGTCGGAAACCTGCTTGCTCCTCCGCCGAGCATTATGCATCCGCGTATTGCGATCCGGGTGCTGTGGGAAAACTTGCGGCCGTCGCGAACTGCCGCAACCTGATTGGGCTTTGATGGCAAAGATGAACTGGGAAAACGGCCAGAAGAAACAGGGAGAGCAAATGTCAGCTGTAACGATATCGACTCACGGTGTGATGGAAGGAGGCGGCTCCTATAATCTGCACGCCAAAATTCCCGCTGGTGGAGGTAGTTTAGCATTGCCCTACTTGGAGAAGGCGGCGCAATCCTGCACAGTCCCGCCGGGAAACGATCCAATCGTTATCGCAGACTACGGTTCTTCACAAGGGAAAAACTCTTTGGCTCCCATGCGAGCGGCCATCCGCTGCCTGCGCGAGCGTGCTGGCTCTGAGCGAGCCCTAATGGTTGTTCACATCGATCAGCACGCGAACGACTTCAATACTCTCTTCGATGTACTGCACCGAGATCCTGAACGGTACTCGACGGATGATCCCAATATTTTCCCGTCTGCCATCGGAAGATCGTTCTACGAAAACGTGTTTCCAAGAGAACAGGTTGACCTAGGGTGGTGCTCCTATGCGGCGGTCTGGCTCAGCCGAGTTCCGGCGTTAATACCAGGCCACTTTGTGATGCTCGCCAGCACAGCAGACGTACGAGCGGCGTTCGATCGCCAAGCAGCTGATGACTGGAGATTGTTTCTATCGCTACGCGCACGGGAGTTGCGCCCAGGTGGCCGACTGGTAGTCGTGCTTCCAGGTCTGAGTGATAACGGTGCATCAGGATTTGAATCTCTCTTCAACTGTGCTAATGGAGTTCTCGAAGAGCTGGTCCGTGAGCGGGCTATCGGAGACGACGAGCGAAAACGGATGGTCTTGGGCGCGTGTCCGCGACGACGAGCCCAGCTTTTAGAGCCGTTCAGCGCGGATGGTCAATTCCAGTCGCTCTCGGTTGAACGTTGCGAGCTCTTCGACTTGCCGGACGCAGCTTGGGCTGACTACCAACTGGACGGCGATGTAGAAGTGCTTGGCAGCCGCCACGCTGCATTCTTCCGCGCAATTTTCGTTCCGTCTCTCGCTTCGGTGGTTGGCGATGCCGGCAGGCGTCAAGCGTTCGCCGACTCCCTGGAACAAAAACTGAAGCAACGCCTGTGTGAACGCCTCACCCCGTTTCACTCGTTCGTCCAGGTTATGGTGCTCGCCAAGCGAGGCTCTGCCGTTACTCCACCAGCGAGGAGCGACGAGTAGAAATGAATTTTGACAATAAGAGTTTGGCCCGCGATCAAGCGCAATCGCCGCGAACATTAACCACGAAGCGTCATTCTAGTCAGATTTTTTATGGTTGGTGGGTGGTGCTTGCGTCGGCGTTTGGACTCTTCTGGGGCATACCGATTTCCGTCTACTCCTTCAGCATGTTCTTCAGACCGCTGATGCAGGAGTTCCACGCCGGTCGTGCCGCGGTTTCGCTAGCTTACTCTCTGAAGCTCGTTGCAGCCGCACTTTGCGCCGCTCCAATAGGCTGGCTGACGGATCGCTATGGAGCACGCCGCGTGATCCTAACAGGTACCGGAATTTTTGGTTCGATCTTGCTTGCGAATCGGCTCTTTTCCGGCAGCATCGCCCAGTTTTACTGCTTTTACGTGCTCTTGGGTTTCTGTGTCGGAGGTGTTGGCCCAATACCTTATGGATCTTTGGTGTCGCACTGGTTCGACAGACTTCGCGGTTTAGCTCTGGGTCTGACTATGCTCGGAATCGGGCTAGGCGCGGTGATCATGCCAACCGTCGCGCAAACACTTATTACAAGAGTCGGCTGGAAGACAGCTTATTCGATTCTTGGTGCATCAGTTCTGCTCATTTGTTGGCCGGTCGTGGCCTGCTTTCTGAAAGAAAACCCAGAGGACTTCCGTCTATTACCGGATGGAATATCGGCAACAACGGATGGCATCGATGTCCAACATGGTCTGACCGCACGCGAAGCATGGCGCCATCGTGATTTTTGGCTTTTGGCGTGTGCTTTCACCTTGGTTAGCGCAAGCGTACAAGCATGTGTAGTCCACATGGCACCCATGCTTAATGACCGCAACCTGGGCATGCGTGCAGCGGCCTCAGGCAGTTCGCTGATTGGGGCAGCGGTAATGATCGGACGCATTGGAACGGGATATTTGCTTGACCGGACTTTTGCCGCTCGGCTCGCCTCAATTCTCTTTGCTGTCTCTGCCTCAGGAATCGCGCTGCTTTTGCTGGGGGACCGGATTGCCGCATTCACAGGTGCATTCCTCATTGGTCTCGGCCTGGGTGCAGAGGTCGATCTGATTCCGTATCTCGCCAGCCGATACTTTGGACTGCGCGACTTCGGCAAGGTGTATAGCTCTCTATTCGCTGCTTTTGCACTCGCAGGTGCGCTCGGTCCCCTCATTATGGGTGCTGGCTTTGACCGAACCGGGTCTTACAACCGGCCACTAGTTGGATTTTTTCTCGCAATTGTACTTGCTACCTTTCTGATGACTCGCTTGGGTCCGTATCTTTTCCATCCTCCCGAATCGAACATTGCGTTACCCAAGAAGAATGAAAATTCAACACAAGAACGCAAAATCCAAACGGAGGAGCAATGTCTGTAGACACCAATGAACTGAATGAATTCCTGGGGCGCTTTATCAATGACTTGGGCGCTTCGGTACACGCTGGGATGGTGGTGATTGGGGACCGCCTCGGATTATACGAAGCGCTCGCCCAAGAACCGATGACCGCCACTGAACTGGCGAAGAAAACCAACACCGACGAAAGGTACATCCGCGAATGGGCAGCTTCGCAAGCCGCAGGTGGATACCTTACCTACGAACCAAGAACGCAGCGATTCGGCATGACGGAGGAACAGATCCTCACCCTGGCGCGGGAGGATGGCCCAGCATACTTGCCCGGCGCATTTGAACTCGCGTTGGGATCGCTTGCGGCCGTTCCACGGATCACCGAGACGTTTCGCTCAGGGGCCGGAATGGGATGGTTTGAACACGAGGAAAGCGTGTTCCATGGATGTGAGAAATTCTTCCGCCCAGGCTACGCGGCGAATTTGATCACCTCGTGGATTCCATCTCTCGAAGGGGTCAATGAGAAACTCGCCCGGGGAGCGAAGGTTGCCGACGTCGGATGCGGCAAGGGAGCGTCCACCATCCTGATGGCGAAAGCCTTCCCGAAATCGAAGTTTCACGGGTTCGACTACCACGATAAATCCATCGAACTGGCCCGCACTTCGGCTAAGCAGGAAGGTGTGATGGATCGGGTCACTTTCGATGTTGCCGCCGCGAAGGAGTTCTCGGGAAGCAATTACGACTTCGTTTCTGTCTTCGATTGCCTGCATGACATGGGCGATCCGGTAGGCGCGGCTTCTCATGTACGGCGTGCGATCAAGCCCGACGGATCGTGGATGATTGTTGAGCCGTTTGCGAATGACGACCTTCAGGACAACTTGAATCCAGTGGGCCGGGTCTACTATTCCTTTTCGACATTGTTGTGTACACCTTGCTCCCGCTCCCAGGAAGTAGGGATGTGTCTAGGTGCCCCAAGCCGGAGAGAAGCGAATGCGCGAGGTCGTGAAGTCGGCAGGCTTCACCCGCTTCAGGCGTGCCACTGAGACCCCTTTCAATTTGGTTTACGAAGCTAGACCGTGAGTTGCAACGCCTATGACACATACCCTCACTTTCGTGCCTAGTCAACAGATCACCCCAGAGCGGTTCTTCAATGCGATTAATTCGTATCAGCTCACTGAAGCAATCAAGTCCGCCATCGAGCTACAAATCTTCACCGCCGTTAGTGAAGGCAATACGACATCGGCAATGATTGCGAAGCGTTGCCAGGCGAACGAACGCGGTGTGCGCATTCTCTGCGATTTCCTGACCATTCATGGCTTCTTGACGAAGCAAGAGACAAGCTACTTTCTTACGGCAGATTCCGCTGTTTTCCTCGACCGGCACTCGCCCACTTACTTCGGATCGGCCATTGAGTTCCTACTTACCCGGCGATTACGGGAGTGCCACGCTCATCTGACAGAGGCCGTGCGTCGCGGCGGCACTGCGCTCGGCCAAGGTATGCTTGATCCCGAAAATCCCGATTGGGTGAAGTATGCCCACGGCATGATGCCGATGGCTCGTAGACCCGCCGAGATCATTGCCGCTGAGCTCCGCGAAGAAGGTGAAGCCCACAAAGTATTGGATATCGCGGCAAGTCACGGCCTGTTCGGGATCTCAGTGGCGAAGCAAAATCCCGCGGCGCATATCTATGCCTCCGATTGGAAAAATGTCCTGGAAGTCGCTCAGAAAAATGCTGAGGTAATGGGCGTGGGTGATCGGTACCACCTTATTCCGGGAAGCGCCTTCGAGATCGATTTCGGCAACGGCTACGATCTGGCCTTGATTACTAACCTTCTGCACGGCTTCGACACACCAACATGTACGAAACTGATGCGCAAGGTACATGTTGCGCTGAATCCAGGGGGTCGCGCAGCGATCGCCGAATACGTTCCCAATCCTGACCGCGTTTCGCCGCCTATTGCAGCTGCCTTCAGCCTCACGATGCTGGCTGCCACGCCCTCCGGCGATTCTTATACTTTTGCGGAACTCGAAAGCATGTCAAAAGCTGCGGGCTTCACGCGGGTTGAGCTCTCACCAGCTGAACTCGGCAGAAATCGCTTGGTGATTGCGTACCGATGACTTCGTGATCATCGCATGAATATGTAGTTGTATCGACCCCCGCAACGACGGAGCAGTCGAAAATGACGCTAAGTAGTCGAAGACAATTCCTGCGGCAAACATCCTTAGTGACAACAGCGCTCTGCGGGCGCCATAACAGGGTCCTTGCAACAGCGCAGCGGCTCTTCGGTCATGCACAAGATGTCGCCGGGATTGATGCGGCCTCGATCCGCAGACTCGCTTCGAAGATTACCGGCCACGTCATCACGCCGGACATGTCCGATTATGACTCGTCACGCCTGGTTTTCAACCGCGCATTCGACCGGCATCCGGCACTGATCGTGGGCTGTGCCAGCGCGGAGGATGTCGTGCGTGCTCTCGATTTTGCCCAAAGCCACAATTTGTCGCTGGCGGTGCGCAGTGGAGGCCACAGCCGGCTCGGGTACGGGATGTGCGATGGAGGAGCAGTGATCGACCTTTCCGCGATGAAACGAGTTGAAGTCGACTCCGGCAAACGCGTAGCCCGCGCGGAGGCAGGCGCGCTCGTGCGCGATCTTGACGAAGCGACGCAGCGTTTTGGGCTTGCGACAACGTCAGGTGGTTGTCCGACGGTAGGCATTGCCGGTCTGACACTCGGAGGAGGGGAAGGTCGTTTAATGGAGAAGTACGGCGCCGCCTGTGACAACCTGCTATCCGCGGAAGTAGTGACGGTGGACGGGAGACAGGTCGAGGCCAGCCAGAAGTCCAACCCCGATCTTTTTTGGGCAATTCGCGGCGGAGGTGGCAACTTCGGTGTGGTGACCGCGCTGGAGTACGAGCTCCATCCTGTAGGCGAGGTCGTGTCGGGAGGGCTGACGTATCCCGCTGGACGTATTCCAGAGCATCTTGAGACCTTCGTTAAGTTTCTGGCGGAATCCCCCGATGAAATGGACGCCTACGCCCAGTTGTTGCCGTCCGAACGAGGGCCAAGACTCAAAATCGATGTTTGCTATTGCGGCGATCCACGAATGGGGAAGGACATGGTTAGGCCGCTGCGTGCTCTCAAATCCCAGGATGACAGCGTCAAAGTCATGTCCTATCTGGAAGCTCAGGCAGCAGGTGGATTTCTTCTAGCGCCGGTTGCGCATTTCCAAACGAACCTAATTCTTCGGGAACTTAGCGTGCCTGCCATTGCCGCGATCACGACTGCAATCAATGATGCTCCAGCAAGGTGCAAGATAATCATTGTGCCCTTGCGCGGGGCTGTTAGCCGTGTGAATTTGAGTCATATGGCATTTGCTCTGCGGAAGCCTGGTTATGAGATAGACATGGCGGGCGTATGGAGCGCTCCCGCAGAGAAGGAGGAAGTCGTGCGGTGGGTTAACGCCGCGCGCGACACATTGCTGCCGTTTTCGCATGGAGTGTACGTCAACCAGTTGGGCGACACGAGTGACCAACTTGTCCGCTCGGCGTACGGGCCGAACTATGGTCGCCTCATGGAACTCAAGAAAAAATATGATCCCAACAATGTGTTGCGGCTCAATCAGAACATCAAGCCCGCTTCGGTGAAGGCGGGATCCTAAACATGAAAGAGTGCGGGCAACGCGGTCATGCGGTTCTACATGAACGAACTGCTTGCGGATTACAGCTTCGTCACATTCGGAGGGCCGGTGTAATAATCGTGAAGAGCATGTACCACGCGAGTGGGATTCTCGACATGTGACGGGCAAACCTCCAGTTGTGCCATTTTGAGGGAAAGTTCCGATAGTCTACGCGCTAATACTTTGACTTTCCACAATGCTCTTTCTGGACCGCGAGCGTAGCCTTGAATTGAGTGCCAATCAGTCGAAGACTGATGTATTGCAGGGCTCTTGAATTGCCGCTGGTTTCCGTATTGCCGTCCCCAGGGCAGTTCATGTCGGGCGTTTAGCGAGACTGATGGGCGCCCTCTGTCACTCGGCGCCCCGATGGCGCACGAGATCAACACTGCTCTCTTCTATTGGAGCGTAAGCAGCAACTACCAATGGCGCACCCGCCCGACGTCGACGTGCACGAAGTCCGAGTTGCGATAGTACCCCACTCCTCCGCGATGCAGGCGCAGGGCTGCGTCACGCAGCTCCGACGTCGGAATCCCACGCAGGCGAATGTCGATCGCTTCGGCCTGCATATGTAGGCTGTGCTGCGCCACGCCGGTGTGGGGGCTGCGCGTGCGCAGGAATTCATTGCTCCAGGGCGTACGGTAGCCGCAAATCACATCGATTTCACCACCGGAATCGCTAAGCAACGCGGTCAGGTCGTAGAGAAGGTCGAAAAGCCGAGGATCGAAATGACGCACATCTCCGGTACGGTGGTCGCGCAGATAATGGTCGAGCTCGTCTAGCACTTCGGGGATGTATTGATCACCGCGACGATAGACGACATCCAGCCGCTCGCCCGTGTGAGTGTGATAAAAGCGGAGCCGGTACTCGTGTGCGGCCGCGGGCGCAGATCCTGTGCCGCCGCGCCCGAGCAACGGCGCCAGCAGAAACAAGAGAATCAGTGACCAACGACAGAGGCCGGATTTGCTCTTTTTCCCCGGCCGTGACACCGAGGTTGCTTCACTCCCATTCAAAATGTACTGCCGCATTAGACCCATTTTACGTTAGATGCGGTTTGCTGGACACCTTGTTCAAGGCACTACCAGGCCAAGGGATAACCGGCGGCCAACGCTTTATCGAGTTCTGCGTCATAACCATAGATATCGTCGAAAAACCGAATCTGATTTTCCTCGTTCACCGTAGCCGTGCCGTAGACGATCAGAACCGGAATTCGCGTGACCAGGTTCACTTGAAGATTGTTTTTCTCGCCGTTCATCGTGGCCTTTACCCGCTCCAAATCCCAGCCCGGATTGTTGCGCAACACCCAAGCAACCAGGTCCGCAGGCTTCTCTACCCGAATGCATCCGTGGCTGAAATCGCGGACGTCCTGCGAGAACAGTTCCGGAGCATCTGTGCCATGCAGGTACACATTCTCCGGATTGGGGAAGATGATCTTCACCAGTCCCAGAGAATTCGTGTCGCCGGGCTTTTGCCGCACCATCAGGTGAAGCGATCTTATGCCTTCTAGAACCTCCGTGGTCACTTCATTGTCGGTTACGACCTCGCCTTTGGGCGTGACGACCTCAAAATTATGCTTGGCGATGTAGTTCGGGTCTTTCTGGATGTGTGGCACGATTTCGTTGCGCTGAATGCTGGGAGTCACGTCCCAATAGGGACGGAAGACAACGTACTGGATCTCTTTCTCAAAAACTGGAGACTTGTGGCCGTAGGCTTTTCCAATGATGGCGTTCTTGTAGAAGGCGACGGTGCCATCCGGGTTCATCGCGCGTACGCGATACTCAGGAAGATTCACAACCACGGGCGGTTGTGGGAAGGAATGTGGAACCCAGCGCCACCGTTCGAGCGTTAGCTTGATCTGGCGAATGCGAGCCGCCGGAGGCGTATTGAGTTCATTGATCGTGCGCGCGTCAAGGTTGCCGGTGGGAGTTTCCCCATGTCTGTCCTGGTAATGCTTCACACCATCAACGATCGCACCCTGATAGATCGTTGCATTTGGATCCAGCTGCACTCCTGATGGAATGTCGCCGATGACCTGAAGAAACCGCCCCAAGCGGACCACGCCAGCGTAGGTTTGGCCGGGGTGCACAGTCTTCGTGATCGTTGGTAGCTTCTGTCCGTCAGCTTGCTTTGCGTATCCTTCATAAACCGGCAAGAGCGCGAGCAGCTTCCGGTAGCCCAAGAAGGGCGGTTCCAGCTTCTGGATTTCGGCGGCTGGATCGCCTGCATTCACAACCTGGGTCTGAATGAATTCCGCCAACGGGAGTTGTTTCCCCTCCATATCGAGCTGAAACTTGAATTCCTTGGGATTTACGCGGCCACAGTGAATGGCACGGATGTAGCGCATTGCCGAGACCGTAAGCGCGGTATCGAACGAGGCCAAGTCTTGTTCAGACGGCTTTTGGCCCAGCTTGAGGACGCGGCCCTGCCATCGCGAGCCGTCGTAGTCTTCGGGGTCGAGTCCTTTAGCGGCGGCATTTTGTAAGATCTCGATCACGGCCAGGCCCTGGGGACGGATGCGCCCGTTCTGAACCCAAAGCAAAGAATAACCGTTCGTCTCGTAAATTTTGGCGACCTCTGTTTTGTAGGGCGTAAAGTCGGACCAGCGAAGATCGGCATTACGACCTGAATCCACAATACCGTGGAGCGCGGGAACAGCCGAGACAGACAACGTCTCACCTGCAACAGGAGGGTGCTGCTCTCCGAAGAAGGCAGGGAAGGTCTCGCTGCTCGTAACCGACATTGCGGCAACGACTACGCTCGTTAGAACCATCATCCACTGAGGCCGATAAACTGGATTCCCCACAGTAAACCTCCGCTTGATGTTTTATTTGAGTCTCGAAAGCAATTCCAGGGTTCCTCTTAATTGGAAGATTGGAAAGGATTTCTTAGCCAGTATCGAGGGGCGATCGAACGCTTGAGCCTTAAAGGTCGAGTAACTATCAGTCAGCCGACAACTGCTGTTTTGCTGGGCTTTTGGGCGATCCGGTGTGCCAGTGGTGTGCCAGATTCTGGAGAAACTACCGCGCCGGGCAGGGCCAATACCCCTTTCGCCACGATCCGGCATTCGCCGATTTCTTTCGTGCATCAAGTGCTTCGAGAGTAAGGCTGCTATCGACAGTCTAGGTGCTAGACAATAGAAATCGCTCATCATCCGCCGAGGGTTCGCCAAGGGTTCGATAGCGATTCTGCGCAAAAAGATAATAGTAGAGAAGACATCGACAGCTGGGCAATCCAGCATGGTGCTGCTCCCGTCTTTGATACTCGTGCGAATCTAGAATCGCAGGTTGATCATCGAACTAAGTTGTGTGCCGCAATGACATGCACCGTTTTTGACGTCTACCCTTACGATGGAAGGGTCATAAGCCGGGACCCAGGATGGAGAACGTCATGAGCTCCGCGGAATCACGACTCAAGCCGAACCACAACGTACAAGTCAGTCATGCCGCCGGCGTGGTGCAGCCGGCAGGCTCCAAATCCAAACAAGGTCTGAATACACGAACCGCATCACAGGCGGAATCTCTATTAGCTGCGGAGAAGCGAACCCTAGAGATGATCGCCGATGGCGCGAGCCTAAAGGATATACTGAACGATCTGTGCCGTTCCATCGACGTTGTTGCTTCGCCGGTGATATCAACAGTCTTGTTGATGGATCCGGACGGGGAACGCCTCTGGCATACTGCCGGCACCCTTGTCCCCCGCGATTGGCTCCCAGTAGTCAGTCCACTGCGCATCTCTCCGCACGCAGGTTGCTGCGGCGCCGCCGCGCTCTTGAAAGAGCGAGTCATCGTCGCTGACGTTGCAACCGACATAAATTGGCTCGATGAGTATCGAGACCTCGCCATCAAGAACGGGATTGGCGCAGCATGGTCCGAGCCGATTTTGACGAAGGATTGCGAGGTGCTTGGTACCTTTGCCCTATACTCTTCCGAGCCGCGGATACCCACGAACGCCGAAATCGAACTCATCGAGGGCGCTAGGCACATCGCACTGATAGCGATTGAACGCCAACGATCGCAGGCGGCCCTGGCGCTGGCACTAGAAAAGATCAAGACGAACGAGGAGAACCTGCGCCTTATCGTCGACAGTATTCCGGGCCAAATTGCCGTCATGACCGCGGGAGGTGAGGTCGAACTCGTCAACCGCCAAGTCCTAGAATATTTCGGCAAGACGACCGAGGAATTGCAGAATTGGGCGACAAACAACTCTTTTCATCCGGATGACATTCTTCCCACGATCGACGCCTGGAAGCGCGCGCTTGAAACCGGGCAAGCTTTTGATTTCGAGAATCGTGGCCGTCGAGCCGATGGCGTTTACCGCTGGTTCCACGTGCGAGCGCGTCCGCTGCGCGACGCCGACGGTCGCATTGTCCGTTGGTATATCTTGGCGACCGACATTGACGACCGCAAGCGCTCTGAGGGTGAATTAGGGAAAGCTTTCGAAGAAATCAAGCGCCTGAAAGACCGCCTTCATGACGAGAATCTCGCCCTCAGGGAACAAATCGATCAGGTCTCCATGTTTGAGGAGATCGTGGGTTCCTCGCCCGCCTTGAAAACTGTTCTGTCCAGCATCGTGAAAGTCGCCCCCACCGACTCTACTGTGCTGATTACGGGGGAAACAGGTACCGGGAAAGAACTGATTGCGCGCGCCATACACAAGGCGTCGCAGCGGGCTGGCCATCCATTTATTACGGTGAATTGCGCCGCGATTCCTTCATCGCTCATCGCCTCAGAATTGTTTGGCCACGAGAAGGGGGCATTTACCGGCGCTATGCAGCGCCGGCAGGGGCGTTTTGAGTTGGCGCATTCGGGCACGATCTTTCTCGACGAAATCGGCGAGCTTCCCGCGGAAACTCAGATTGCGTTGCTTCGAGTCCTCCAGGAGCGTCAATTTGAACGAGTGGGAGGTAACCGCGTCATTCCCGTTGATGTTCGAATAATCGCCGCTACCAACCGCGATTTGCCAGCTGCAATTACCTCAGGAACATTTCGCGCTGACCTCTTCTACCGGCTGAATGTTTTCCCGATTGATGTGCCGCCTCTCCGGCAACGAGAGGAAGACATTCCGATGCTGGTCGAGTACTTCGTGAAGCGCTATGCGGAGAAGGCACGAAAGGGAATCAGCAAAATCGACAAAAATACGCTTACGTTATGCCAGTCCTATGATTGGCCGGGCAACATTCGTGAGCTGCAAAATATCGTCGAGAGATCTGTCATCCTCTGCAGCGGAGATACCTTTTGGATCGATGAGGGATGGCTTTCAAGTCAGGACGGACTTCGCCCTGAGTCATCTGGCTCTCTCACCAAGACCCTTCGGAGCTATGAGAAGGAACTCATCGAGACGGCTCTTGAAGAAAGCAACGGAAGGGTTTCTGGGCCAAAGGGAGCGGCTGCCAAACTTGGGATTCCGCGGTCAACGCTAGATTTGAAAATCAAACAGCTCAACATAAAGAAACACGCCGTCCGGTAAGTTCCTGTCAACTCCCAGGATTCTGGCACTTCCTAAGATACTGTCACTTTTATTTGATTTCTTGAGCCCTGTTTTCACTGAGATCCGAGTGGGCACTCGGTTGCACTTACCCCCGATCGGCGCTCCGATGGAAAGAACACAGTGCGCTACCGTCGCGAAACGATGTGAGTTCACGTGGCCTGGGCCGTAAACTTGTGGAAATTAGACTCTCATCCTTCGTCCTATCGATTTCTCAGAGTTTTCGATAAGGGCGTATTGCCATGCGCTATCACTGGCCGAGCACTATCGAGCCAGGTTGGTGGCGCAACATATCGTTGAGCTTTGGCGAGATCCTTCGGTGGGCTTTGTTACCTCTGCGGGCCTGTATGAAGAATTCGTCAGGGCACTTCGCGAGAGTGGCAAGGAGGAACTACGGGAATTCGTAAAAAGCATACCGACGGTGAAATTCAGCCAGAGCTCGTGGTGCAAGAGGGATTAGACCCTGACTCTATTTTGGCGTGTGCGCAAGCACAGAACACCGACGTGATCGTCATGGGAACGCACGGCCGCGGAGGGTTTCTCTGAAGATTCAGAGTGGGCCTTGAACTATGCGATCTCTGTGAGAGCGGAGTACGACGCCGAGCTCACCCTGCTGCACGTGTCGCATGCGGCCTCAACTCCTGCTAAGACAGAAGACGCCATCGGGGCGGCAAAGCAACAGCTCGATAGGCTGATTGCATCTCAGGGGCGCAAGACCCTCAAGATTGAAACAGCAGTGCGCATCGGAAGGCCCTACGAGCAAATCATCCAATTTGCCGTGGACGCTCAAATCGACATGGTGACTATGGGAGTGCGTGGCCGCGGCGCTTTGGATGTAGCAGTATTTGGTTCGACGACCTATCGGGTTATGCAGTTAGGACCGAGCCCCGTTCTCGCCGTAGCGCAAAAGCTCTAGCGCTAAACCCTCCATTGAGCCATTGAGCTCCCTTGCTGAATTTCCAGAATTCTGGCACTTCCTAAGATTCTGTCCCTTCAATCTTTTTCTCAAGCCCTGTTTTTCAGTGAAATCCAATTGGCCACTCGGTTGCACTGCCGTGATTGGTGCTCGGATGGAGAAAATGCAGTGAGGCATAGCCGGGACAGCGATGTTCGCCAAATGGCCTGATCGATGACTTTCAGGATTGAGACTGAGGCACGAGGGAGATTCGCAGTGTTCATCCTGAGTGGCCGGATCGAAAAAGCGGCGATAGCCGAATTGAGAAGGCTTTTTGGCCTTCAAACGGATTGCCGAAACATCGTTATAGATCTGAAAGACGTCGGCGTGGTCGATCGCGAAGTAATGCGCTTCTTTATGAGTTGTGAAGCGGACGGCGTGAAGCTTGAGAACTGCACTCCATATATTCGGGAATGGATGGAAAGGGAAAAGGAGTGAGTGGTCGCGACATGGTAGCGACGCGCTTGTCGTTAAGCCGGACTGCGAAACAAATGAGAGGTACATACAGACGAAAGGCACAGACACGCAAACGAAGATAGGAGCCGGATATGGATAACGTTCAAGACGAGGCGGCCAACGCCAACGAAATGCCTAAGCGTAATTTTCCAGTAGTCCCGACAACAAAGATTCTGGCTATCGGACAATTCACGAAGCCTCCAACACAGGAGCAAATAAAGGAGATCTTTCCGAAGGAAGTGCCAGCTACGCTTCGACTGTATCTGGCTGGCAAGATCGACCAATGGTGGATTCGCCAGACGCAGACAGGCCCTGTTTTCCTCTTGAATGTGACCTCGCTCGCCCTGACGGCAATGGCTCAGGCGGAGCGAATGCCCGAACAGCATCGACGAACAACGGCAATCCAATCACTAACAAGAGGGAGATGGATGTGTCATCAAAACTAATGAGCAATAGCGGCGCAGAACCCCAAACAACCTCTACCCAGCCTGGAGACCGGAGAGATTTCGGTAGGGAACTCGGCGCGTACAGAGGAGATCAGACGTCGCGCTTACGAAATCTATCTCGAACGCGGCAAACAATCAGGCCGTGACGTGGACGATTGGCTCCAGGCGGAACAAGAACTCGAACGCGGTGTGCTTGGCCGCGCTCACGCTGGTTAAGAAGGAAATCTGCGATATCTGCGTTAGAGGATGCGAGGTGACATATGGATGTCGGACGGACCGCAGAGAATCGTGCTTGTCCATAGAACGATTCAGCACGTCGGCGCCTTCAATAGTCATGAACTGTGGTTGAAACAGATCGCCAGTTAAGAAGCGAGTTGTATTCGGGAATCTTTGACAGTCGGGTGCAATCGCGAAGGAATCGTATTTTCTACTTGATGGAGAAGGGCATATGAACGATCACATTAGACAAAAATCCGTCAATTCCCGTCGTTCATTCATTGTCGGGTCTGGCGGCGTACTGGCAGCAGCTGCTGCCCTCACGAAAACAACGTTTGGCGGAAGTCTTGAACGCGAAAGTCAGCTGGTTCCAGCAAGTCCATCGACGTCTCGGTATACGGAGCATCATATTCCGCGAGACGGCGTTTCCCTTCATGTAGAAGACCACGGCAGAGGAAAGCCAGTGCTCTTGCTGCATGGGTGGCCGGACTCTTCGTTTCTTTGGCGCAACCAGATTCCATTCCTTCTCGCGAATGGCTTCCGCGCCATTGCACCGGACCAGCGTGGCTTCGGGCGCTCCGATCGCCCGGAAGGAGTGGCCGCATATTCCCTGCAGAACGCGGCCGACGATTTGGTCGGCATTCTCGACGCGCTAGGTATCGACAGAGCGGACATTGTTGCTCACGACTGGGGAGCCTCTGTAGCATGGCGGACGGCTACTGCCCACCCGAATCGCGTTCGCAGGCTTGTCGTTCTTTCGGTGCCACATCCACTTGCGCCATATACGTTGCGGCAGCGGGAGATGGCCTGGTACCAACTGTTTTTCCAGTTCGAGGGAATTGCGGAGGGGTGGCTGCAGCACGACAACTGGGCGCTGTTCCGGGAAATGCTCCGAAGCAATGGTGATATCGATCGTTACATCTCAGATCTGTCCCGACCAGATGCTCTAAAGGCTTCGCTCAATTGGTACCGCGCGAACCTCGCGCCGCGCCTGCCGGCGTCGCCTCCCAAACTGCCGCCCGTGGAAGCTCCAACTCTCGGCATCTGGTCCTCAAACGATCACTACCTCGACGGTGAACGCATGAAGATGTCGGGACAATTCGTGAAAGCACGGTGGCGCTACGAGCAGATCGATAACGCCAGCCACTGGATTCCATTGGACGCGCCCGACCGGCTGAACCAGCTCCTCATTGAGTGGCTGGGCTGAAGCGAGAAAAGATTGGCATCGTGAAATTAAAACCGATGTCAAACAAATAGAAGGGGAAGAAAAATGGAATTAGAAGGGGAAGAAAAATGGAATACAAAACACTGGGGAATGCGGGACTTCTCGTATCAAAACTCTGTCTCGGAACTATGACCTTTGGTGGAGAAGGGGGCTTTAAAATTATAGGAAATCTCGACCAAAAGGGAGCCGATGAACTTGTCAAGGGAGCTTTGGATGCAGGCGTAAACTTTTTTGATACAGCGGATGTTTACTCCAATGGAGAGAGCGAAAAGATCCTTGGGCGGTCGTTTAAGAATCTTGGTGTGGAAAGAAAAGATGTTGTGATCGCCACCAAGGTTTACCACAGAATGGGGCCTGGGCGAAATGACGTGGGTGCCTCGCGTGGGCATATTGTGGATGCCGTCGAAGCCAGCCTTAAAAGACTTCACACTGATTACATTGATCTCTATCAAGTTCACGGAAATGATGCAGTCACACCTGTCGAAGAAACCCTTCGCGCGCTGGATGACTTGGTGAGGCAAGGAAAAGTCCGCTACATTGGCGTCTCCAACTGGCAGGCCTGGAAGATCGCACGCGCTTTAGGCGTGTCAGAGCGGAAAGATTTGGCCCGATTCGACTCTCTGCAAGCCTATTACTCGATTGCAGGACGCGATCTTGAGCGTGAGATTGTTCCACTCCTTGAGTCTGAAAAAGTGGGCCTTTTGGTATGGGGTCCTCTCGCCGGAGGACTGCTCTCCGGTAAATTTACTCGTCATAACCAGAAGCCTGAAAACTCTCGACGGTCAGTTCACGATTTTCCAATTGTGAATAAAGAGAGGGCTTGGAACATTATCGATGTGATGGGGCCAATCGCCAAAGCTCACGAGTGCAGCCCGGCGCAAGTAGCACTTGCGTGGATTTTATCCAAACCCTTTGTCACCTCAGTGCTTATGGGTGCAAAGCGCATGGATCAGTTAAAAGACAATTTGGCGGCGATTCATCTAAAACTCACTCAAGACGAGTTAAAGAGTTTGGATGGAGCGAGCCAACTTCCACCCGAGTATCCGGAGTGGATGTTAGCGACTCAAGGTGCGGATCGTCTTGGTCCCGTCGATGCTAGACTCTCTTGACAACCCGATCTGGTTCGCGCTGACGACGGAACACCAGTTCCTTGCCCGCTCGCATGGCCTTGCGCGACGATATCCGCCGGATGTTTCACCGCTGGCGGCTTTGCTTCATCCCACGGATGACGGATTCGCCGATTTGCAACGGCTGGTCAGTCCTGGCGAGCACGTCGCGTTGTTTACCGCCAGTCCCATCGATGTGCCCGGCGGCTGGCAAGTCGACCGTTCTCGGTGGATCGACCAGATGAGTTGCGAGGCTTCACTGGCCCCCCCGCCTGGTGCGCCGCTTCAACTCGGGACGACGGACGTTCCCGAAATGTTGGAGCTCACCGCTGCCACCGAGCCCGGCCCGTTTTTGCCGCAAACAATCCAGATGGGAAGCTATTTCGGGATACGCGCGAGCGATGGGCGGTTGGTGGCAATGGCCGGCGAGCGATTACAATCCACTGGCTTTGCGGAAATCAGCGCGGTATGCACTCATCCCGACTTTCGTGGACGCGGATATGCGCGGGACCTGGTGACGTTCCTCACATCTCAGATTCTGGCAGCGGGAAAGACACCCTTTCTCCACGTCAAGTCTGAGAATGGCGCAAAAGTCGTTTATCAAGAAATTGGATTCCGCTTACGTGCCGCAATACGCTTAACCGTGGTTTCCCTCCGCTGAAGGCCCTGAAAAGGCTGCGCGCCGACTGAGATCATTCGCACTTGAATACCTTTCCCGGCAGCTCTTGTCGCAGAGGACGTTACGATGCCGCACGAGCATCCTCAACCCCCACGAAAACTATTGTCGCTACTAGGGTGGCAATAGTCATGACATCTGGGTAGGACCGCAGCAAGCGGACCAGCGTTACGAATCTCTTGAGCTGAAGGGGTACATGGAATCATTCTGGATGTAGTCGCTCCCCAGATCCTCATTCGAACGGACCAAATCCAGGAACTGGTCCTTTTCACTGTTGGACGCAAAGGAGAAAAGGAGTCCGTACGCGCTAGCGTCGGGATCGCCGATGATCGCTAACGAGCGAGTGTTGGTCAGATGTAATAGAGCGACGAATGCGAGCCATCCGAAGACACCCAGGCTGCTTTTGCCGATGGAGTGACCCAGCGCCTTCGAATACTCCTATGCAAAGAAATGCATGTTCTCGGACTGCGGACCCGTCAGGTGATAGATCTTGCCGAATGTGCGGCTGCGGATTGGCGAGCAGCGCGGCAATCGCATGTGCAACGTCTTGCGGCGCCACCGGCGAAGTCTTGCCCTCCCCGAACGGTAGCTTGATCTGATCGGATTCCCTGACTGAATCCGGAGTCAAAGTCAGGAAGAAGCCTTCGAGAAAAACTGTCGGCCGCACGTGCACAACCGGCAGACCTGACCAGTTCAGCGCCTGCTCGGCGAGCCAGTGCAGCTTGTGCTGTGGGCGCGGAGTAGTTGCGGTAATGCTCATCTGAGAGACCGTCATCTGCGACATATTGATGAACGCCTTCACGCCGTGATGCTTCGCTACCGCCGCATCGACCGTCGCGGCCAGATAGGCATCCGAAACCGACATGCCGAAGTACATCGTCTTGCACCCGGCAATCACCCTATGCATCGAATCGAGATCGAGCAGATCCCCGATCACGACCTCCGCACCCATGTCGCGCAATGTCTGCGCGCGTTCGTCTTCATTTCGCACCATCGCTCGCCCCGTTTTGCCTTGCTTCAGCAGCTGTTCGGTGATCGTGCGCCCTACCCCACCGGCGCGTCCCGCCGCGCCGGTGGCCAGAATTGGATTTGCCATGTTTGTTTCCTCCTAAACTCCTTCGGCTCCGCTTATTAACTTGACCGCGGGCCAGCGTCGGCCTCACCATCGAGCACGAGTGGCAGGGCTGCGGGTCAAGAGCACCGCGCTCACGACCATGCCCCACACCAGGCCGATGGCGGGCGAGAGGAAGCCCGAATAGACGCCGTCCGGTGCCCAGAATCCGCCGCTCAGCCAGGTGGTACGCCTAGCAAGACGAGCACGACGGCAGCGACCCCGGCCGCGAAGAGCGTGTTCGAGATCAGCGTGCCCGCCAGAGCCCAAACGCCGCGGCCATGATAAGCATCGCGCGTGGGAATGAAGTCAACACGAAGCCTGCCCATGCGAAGTCGTTCAGGCCCGATGTGAGCATGTGATTTCCCGAGCCGGCGATGGAGTACGCGAGGGCTGCGACCACCGCGATGAGCAAGAGGAAAAGCGCTCCGAGGGCGGCACTGGAGGCGGTCGCCGCCGCGCCCCAAACGTCTCGTCCCGCCTCCGCCAGGGTGGTCCTGAGCGCCCCCGCGAACCACATGAGATTGAGGACAGCCAAGCCGTTAAACACGGTCGCGATCAGAATCCGCATGCGATCGCCGTCGTAGAAGGCTGCCAGTGCATCGGCCGATGCGCCGACCTCCGGCCGATGGCCGTAGACGATGTACGCGACTATGAAGCAGAGGACGGACTGGATGCCGGCTGTCCGCCACAAACGTTCCCAGAAAGCGGAGGTTGGGCGTCCGCGTCAGCACCTCGCGTTGGTTGAGTAAGCCCGCTATGGCACCAATGCTGAGGCCTTGCCGCGTATAGGCATCGAAAAATGAAACGCACCACCTCGGCCTCGGACTCCACCACTTCGTAGTAGGCCGCCGAAGTATCGGTCTTCTTCACGTAGCGATAGCCGTAGGGGGCGCCCGACAGCACATTGATCGAGCCCTGCTGAGCGCGGTGCCGCTTGCCCCGGCGAGAACGCTCGGCAATCTGTGTCCGTTCGTATTCCGCAATCATCCCTTGAAGCTGGACCAGCAACTGATCTTCGGCGGTAGCGCCAGAGGGCGCTCGCAGAAAGATCAGCTCCACTCCACAGCGGGCCAGCTCTTCGGCCAACAGCACTTGATAGGCATATTTCCGACTCAAGCGATCCGGCGAGTAGATAAGAACGGCTTGGATCTTTC